>JBAUHI010000072.1:0-15882 GCA_049680185.1 Gemmatimonadales bacterium
TCCGGGTACTTGGCGCCGTTCGCGCGGCGGGCACCCTGCCATTCCTCCTTGAGCACTCGATGGCCCGGCACGCGCTCTTCCGGCGCGACCGCCTCGCTGGCAAGGGCCCCGAGATGCTTGCGGCGCTCACCGCGCTCGCCACTTTCTGGGCCGGCCACCCCGATGCGGCCACGGCACTCGCGCTCGCCGGCCTGAGCGATGACCCGGAAGTGCAGGCGGCGGTGCGACGGAAGGGAGCGCGATGAGCGGGGCGGCCGCGACCCGGTTCCTGCACGCCATCGCGCAGGGGCTCTCGACCATGGCGCTCTACCGTGACGGGCATCCCGCACGGGAGCGGACCCTCGACGTCGCCTACGAACAGCTGGAACTCCTGCGCCAGTCCGATCCGTTGCCGGTCTTCTCGTTCCTGGCCGGCGAGGTGATCTACCGCAACGAGGCGTTGCGGGAGCTCAAGGACTGGGAATGGGCCGGCCGCCTGTCGCAGGCCGGCATCCAGCGCCTGGAGATCCTGGCCCAGGTGGAACGTGCGGAATTCGAGGAGTTCCTCGAAGAGGTCCTTGCCCGCCTGGCGCTCTCGGTGGTGGACACCGCCACGCAGCGCCCGGGGCGTCTCACCGGCATCCGCTTCGGCACCATCGGCGTCAAGGGAGTCACCGGCGACGCGCGGATCGACCTTCCGACCACCGCCACCATCAACTACACCCTCGCCGACGAGGCGGAGACGGTCCGCTGGATCAACACGGAGGTGGAGGAACGCGCGACGCTGCCGCTGCTTGAGGCCGAGGCCGTGGTGCGCTCGCTCTCGGTGGCGATGCACGGCGACAGCGAGATCATCATCCCGCTCCTGCAACTCAAGGAATTCGACCAGTACACCACGACCCACTCGACCAACGTGGCGGTGCTCACGATGGCACTGGCCGAGTACCTGGGGCTCGGCGCCAAGGACGTGCGCAACTACGGGGTCGCCGGCCTGCTGCACGACCTGGGCAAGGTCCGCATTCCCAGGGAGATCCTCGTCAAGCCGGGCAAGTTGACGGTGGCGGAGCGCGATGTGATGCGCGCCCACCCCGCGGAAGGTGCCCGCATCATCCTCGCACGGGAGCAGCGGCTCGACCTCGCGGCCGCGGTGGCCTACGAACACCACATCGTCCTGAATGGGGGTGGCGGGTACCCATCGCTCCACTACAAGCGCGATTGCCACCACGGCAGCAAGCTGGTCCATGTGTGCGACTTCTATGATGCGCTCAGGACCAACCGCCCCTATCGCGGTGCGTGGGAATCGGACAAGGTGCTGGCGTACATCGAGGCCGGTCTCGGAGGGGAGTTCGACGCGGACGCGGGTCACGCGTTCGTCCAGATGATGCGGGAATGGGGACAACGCAGCGTCGTCGTGGATGAATCGACGCCGATCCGCAGCGACGTCCGGATCACCGGGGTGCAGCACGCCCGGACCTCCGGAGGTCAGCCGGCGGTCGCGGTACCAGATGCCGCGCCGGCCGCAGCCGTCCCGCCCGCGCCCTCCAGCTAGCGGTCCGTCCGACACCGTCCTATCATCAAGTCGCCGCCAGGGGCATCCCGGGTGGGTCCCGAGGTCAGTGGCTCGACCTCTCCCGCGCGAGATTGAGAAGACCCTTGGAACCTGATCCGGCTCATACCGGCGAAGGGAGCGCGGTGCATGGAGTGAGGAGTGCCCTGTGTCCCGCAAGGCTGCCCACGACGACAGGGCCCTCACTCCCCACGCCGCCTCCTGCGACCCCGCCGGAGCGGCGTTCCGCGTTCCAGGACCTGCGCCCTTCAAGGAGAGATCGATGGCCACCACCGCCGACCGCCCCCAAACGGACCCCCAGGACGGGCGTCCCGCCGGTTCAACATTCGAAGAGGCCTTTCCCGGTTCGCGAAAGGTCCACGTCGATGGTCCCCACGGAATCCGGGTGCCCGTCCGGGAGATATCACTCTCCGGCGGAGAGCCACCGCTGCGGGTCTATGACACGAGCGGCCCGCAGGGGAACGATGTTCGACTCGGCCTCCCGGAGCTGCGCGCGCCCTGGATCCGGGCGCGGAGTGTGACGGAGACCGGCGTCATCTCCGGCGGCAAGGAAGAGCTGATGCCGCCGACGCTCCGGCGGAAGGTGCTCCGCGGCTCGGGTCGGGTCACCCAGATGCACTATGCCCGCGCTGGCGAGGTCACACCGGAGATGGAGTTCGTGGCCCTCCGGGAAGGATTGCCGCCGGACTTCGTGCGGGCCGAAGTGGCGCGGGGACGGGCCATCATCCCCGCCAACATCAACCACGCCGAACTCGAGCCGATGGCGATCGGCCGGAACTTCAAGGTCAAGATCAATGCCAACATCGGGAATTCTGCGGTCACCTCCTCCATCGAGGAGGAAGTGGAAAAGCTCCGCTGGTCGACGCTCTGGGGCGCCGACACGGTGATGGACCTCTCCACCGGCAAGAACATCCACGAGACCCGCGGTTGGATCATCCGCAATTCCGCGGTCCCCATCGGCACTGTCCCGATCTATCAGGCGCTGGAAAAGGTGGGCGGAGTGGCGGAGGACCTCACCTGGGAGGCGTACCGGGATACGCTGATCGAGCAGGCGGAGCAGGGGGTGGACTACTTCACGGTGCACGCCGGCGTGCTGCTCCGGTTCATCCCGCTCACGGCCGACCGGGTGACCGGGATCGTGTCGCGTGGCGGGTCGATCATGGCCAAGTGGTGCCTGGCCCACCACCAGGAAAGCTTCCTCTACACCCACTTCCGCGAGATCTGCGAGATCATGGCGGCGTACGATGTCTCGTTCTCGTTGGGCGACGGGCTCCGGCCCGGGTCGATCGCCGATGCGAATGACGAGGCGCAGTTCGCCGAGCTCAAGATCCAGGGCGAGCTCAACCAGGTCGCGTGGGCGCATGATGTCCAGACCATGAATGAGGGACCGGGGCACGTCCCGATGCATCTCATCAAGGAGAACATGGACAAGCAGCTCGAGTGGTGCCAGGAAGCACCGTTCTACACCCTCGGCCCGCTCACCACCGACATCGCGCCGGGGTACGACCACATCACCAGCGCCATCGGCGCGGCGATGATCGGCTGGTATGGCACCGCGATGCTTTGCTATGTCACCCCGAAGGAGCACCTGGGGCTTCCCGATCGCGATGACGTGAAGGCCGGCGTCATCGCGTACCGGATCGCCGCGCACGCCGCGGACCTGGCCAAGGGGCACCCGCGGGCGCGAGAGTGGGACGATGCGCTCAGCCGTGCCCGATTCGATTTCCGCTGGGAGGATCAGTTCAACCTGGCGCTCGACCCGGTCACCGCACGCGCCTATCACGACGAGACCCTGCCGGCCGAGGGTGCCAAGGTGGCGCACTTCTGCTCGATGTGCGGCCCCAAGTTCTGTTCGATGCGGATCAGCCAGGACATCCGGGCCGATGCAAAGAAGCAGGCGGAAGCGGGGATGCAGCAGAAGAGCGAGGAGTTCCGGGCGAAGGGGTCGGAGCTGTACGTGAGGCAGTAGCCGCCGAGGGCCGCCAGTCCCTTGGTGGCCTTGTGTTCTGCGGGGCGCATCCCGCATATGTCCAATCGTGACGGGGCTCACAGCCCCGCACAAGGATTCCTTTACGTTCTAGTCGCCCGCGCCGGACCCGATGCCAACGATCACCCATCGAACGAGGATCGCATGCTCCGCAAGCTCGTCCCCCTGATGCTCGTCACGCTCGTCGTGGCGATCCCCCTCTCGGCGCAGCAGCTCTCTATCACGCCCTTCGTCGGAACGATGGTCCCCCTCAAGACGATGGTGATCGATACCGCTGGTGGCACCTACTTCCGGGTCACCCCGCACACGATCTACGGACTCCGCCTCTCCAGGCAGATGTCCTCCGCCCTCACGGTCCAGCTCGAGGGCGGGATCGGCAGGGGCGAGTTCGAGGCGATCGCCGGCAGTGCGCCCATCCAGATCGCGTCGAGCGTCTACTTTGCCGACCTTCGCGCCCGGTTCCGCGTCGCCGGATCGGACGCGACCAACATCGGCATCATCGGCGGGGCCGGGTGGACCCAGTTCAGCAACGGGCTCTTCGACACCGCCCACGCCGAGAACAGTGGCAACAAGCTCGCCGGCAGAGTGACGGGGGTCGTCGGTCTGGGCGTGAAGGCGCACCTCACCGGGAATGCCTCCTTCACCGCCGATCTCACCGACCGGATCCACGAGCAGTCGGTCGAATCCCCGACCCTCAGCCCCGGCGCGATCAAGCCGACCCAGCACGACCTTGCAATGACCTTCGGGTTGAATTTCCCTCTCGGCAGCTGACTAGACGCCGGGAAGGCCGAACGGGGGCTCCGGTGACGGTGCCCCCGTTCTTCATTTGAACCGCGCGATGTACGCTGCGCCCCATCGATCCCTGATCTTCTTGATCCAGCCGGCCTCGAGCGCGATCGGCCCCCATTCGAAGCGCGCCCGATCAGCGGCGGTCGTCAGGAGCAGTGGCCGTCGCTGATGCGCGTACCGTCGAAGTGGACCGGCGCCGGTACACACGCAGAGGAGGTTATGGGCGAGGGTCGGCCCTGACCTGATCGGATCCACCCGGTGTCCGTCGACGGTGGCCACGTGACCGGCGGCGAAGACGAGCGGATCGTCCACCGACCGAAGCCACGCGTCGGCTCGAATGGCGCCGGCCTGGTCGGCCGCAAGCCCGCTCGCTCGTGCCAAGGGGAGCGGCGCCGGGCCGTGGGCCCAGATCACGGCATCGGCCGGCACTCGTTCGTTCCCGTGCAATACCAGTGTTCCCGCCGCGACGGATTCCACCACGATCCCGGTCCGGACCGCCACACCGCGACCGCGCAGCAGTCTCGTCATCGCCGCTCCATCGGTGCCCGGCCGGTCCGCCAGGAGGCGGTCGCCCTCGATCAGGATCGTCGTCGTCACCTGGCCGGTCCCGGAGCTGAGCCGACCACGAGCGGCGAGTGCGAGCTCGATCGCATCCACGCCATCACCGACGACCACCAGGTGGATCGGCGCACCAGCTTTGCGCTGGACGAGCCCGTCGAGTGCAGGGCCGATCGCAGCGGCCTCTGCCGCCGGTCGGGTCATCAACGCCCAGGTGCGGACGCCTTCGCGGTCGGCGCCGATCAGGCCGGCCCCGGTGGCGATCGACACCACGTCATAGCGGAGCGCTGTCCCGTCGCTGAGCCGGACCTCCCGCCGATCGCGGTCGAGCCCGGTCGCGGTCGCGATCCGGAGCTTGGCGCCTGCCCGGCGCGCGAGTGCCACCACATCCGCGGTGATGGCCTCGAAGGGCACGGTGCCGCGTATCACCTCGGGCAGGAGCGAGGGATGGAACTGGCGGGGATCGGTCGTGACGATCGTGGTCTCGATCTCGGCGATCGGATCGCGCACGAGCGCGTCAAGCACGGCGAGGTGGGCGTGTCCGGCGCCGATAAGGATGAGGCGGGTTGGCATGGTTCAAGCTATCCCGTGCGGCGGAGATCGGAAGTATCTTGGTGGGGCTTAGGGCTTAGGGCTTAGGGCTTAGGGCTTAGGGCTTAGGGCATGGCTCCGGCCATCCTGACCCGCGACCGGTGACCTGCGACCTGCAACTTGTGACCCATGATCCGTGACCTGATCCTATAATGATCTTCCAGCGCATCTACGACGACCTCCTGGCCCAGGCGAGCTACCTGATCGGCTGCGCCGTCACCGGCGAGGCGATCATCGTCGACCCCAATCGCGACCTCGACCAGTACTTTGCCGCCGCCGAACGCGAAGGCCTCCGGATCAGTGCGGTCACCGAGACCCACATCCACGCCGATTTCCTCTCCGGTTCCCGTGAGCTGGCCAGGCGGGCCGGAGCGGAATTGCTCCTGTCCGACTGTGGCGACAAGGACTGGAAGTACGGCTTTGCGGCCGTGGATGGCGCCCGCCTCCTGCACGATGGCGACACCTTCAACGTCGGGAACATCGCCTTCCGGGCGCTCCACACCCCCGGCCACACTCCGGAACACCTGAGCTTCATCGTCACCGATACGGCGGCCTCGCCGGAGCCGATGGGTATCCTTTCGGGCGATTTCGTGTTCTGCGGCGATGTCGGACGTCCCGACCTGCTGGAGAAGGCGGCCAAGGTGGCCGGCTCCGCGGATTCGGCGGCACGGACGCTCTGGAAGAGTCTCGATCGCTTCCGCGCCCTTCCCGACCACCTGCAGCTCTGGCCCGGGCACGGTGCCGGCTCGGCCTGCGGCAAGGGGATGAGTGCGGTCCCCCAGTCGACCGTCGGTTACGAGAAGCGTGTCAACTGGGCCTTCCAGGTCCCGGACGTGGCCACGTTCGTCCGCAATGTGCTGGCCGGTCAGGTGGAGCCACCCCGCTACTTCGCGACGATGAAGCGCCTGAATCGCGAAGGCCCGCCGCCCCTTCCCGACCGCGCCCCCCTTCCCGAGCTCCCCCTCTCCCAGCTCGGTGCTGATCGATCCGCCGTGCGCGTCGACCTCCGCCCCACCGCGGCATTCGCGGCGGGCCACGTTCCGGGCGCCGTCAACATCCCGTGGAACCGCTCATTCACCGGTCGGGCCGGCACGTTCCTTCCATATGATCAGGATCTCGTCCTGATCCTGGCGAGCGCTGACGGTACTGACCTCCACAGCGTGCGCACGGCGCTCGAGTCGATCGGGCTCGATCGGGCCACCGGATGGTGGCCGGCGGACGCGGTGGGTCAATGGATCTTGACCGGTGGTCGGCCGGAGTTGGTGGCGCAGGTGTCGGCCACGGCGATGCCGACCGGTGCGGTGATCGTCGACGTGCGGAGCGGTGTGGAGTGGGGCGAGGGACACATCCCCGGCGCTCGACACATCCCGATGGAGGAGCTTGCCGACCGGGTCGGTGAACTACCGTCGGATCGGCCGATCGTCCTGCACTGCCAGTCCGGCGGGAGGTCGTCGATCGCGGCCAGCGTACTGCTTGCCCGTGGCGTCCCCAAGGTCGCCAACCTCGTCGGCGGCTTCACGGGCTGGGCGGCGGCAGGGCTTCCTGTCGAGCGCTGAATCGGTGGTCCCCCGCACGACCTCCCGTCCACCCACGCCGGTCGACGGATGACAGACCTGTCCGGATCGACGGTGGTGATCGGTGCCGGTGCCGCCGGGATCATTGCCGCGGGCCACGCCGCCCGCCACGGTCCGGTGACCCTCCTCGAACGCACCAAGGATGGTGGCCGGAAGATCCTCATCAGCGGCGGTGGTCGGTGCAACGTCCTGCCCTCGGATCTCTCGCCCGCGCTCTACATCACCACCTCGTCCCCCAACATCGCCCGCAATATCCTCCGTTCGTGGCCCCTCGATGCGCAGCGTGAGTTCTTCGAGCACGAGGTCGGAGTCCCCCTCAAACTGGAACCGGAGAGCGGCAAGCTCTTTCCCGTCTCCGACAAGGCGCGCCACGTGCGCGATGGGCTCCTGGCCTGGGCAATGCGCCAGGGCGCCAGGGTCGAATTCGACCGCACCGTCACCGGACTCGCCCCGCGGCCGGGCGGCGGGTGGCAGGTGACACTCAGCGGTGGCGAGGCCATCGATGCCACCAGGGTCATCGTCGCGACCGGCGGACTCTCGGTCCCGCAGACGGGAAGCGACGGCACCGGCCTGCGGCTGTTGCGTGCGTTGGGCCACACGATCCACGACACCTACCCCGCCCTCACACCGCTCACGCTCGATCCGCCGGCGTACGCGGGACTTGCCGGGCTGTCGCTCGACGTGACGATCCGCTCCGGTGCAGGACGCGGCGCTTTCGTCACCAGTGGCGGCTTCCTGTTCACCCATCGCGGATACAGCGGACCGGCGGTGCTCAATGCCTCACACCTCGTGGTGCGCGCGCGCCTCGCACGAGACGTCTCGCCGCCGCTCGAGGTGCAGTGGACGCCGCTCGATGCATCGGCGTGGGCTCAAGAACTCGCGGGCGGCACTGTGCACATCGGGACGGTGCTCAAGCGGCAACTCCCGGAGCGCCTGGTGCAGATGCTCCTTGGCGAGTCATCCATCGACGCCGGCCGTCCGCTATCCCAACTCCGGCGGGAGGAGCGCGAGCGTGTCGTTCTGGCGTTGACGCGCTGGCCGCTCCGGGTCACGAGCGATGAGGGTTACAAGAAGGCCGAGGTGACCGGTGGGGGAGTGGCGCTGGATGAGATCGTGCCCCGCACGATGGAGAGCCGACTCCACCCGGGTCTGTTCATCTGCGGCGAGGCGCTCGACTGCTTCGGTCCGATCGGCGGGTACAACTTCGTGTGGGCGTGGGTGACGGGGCGGGCAGCGGGGATGGGGGCGGGACCAGCCCAGGGGGGATGATCCCGCGGTATACGGGACGCTCACCGATCAGGGTGTGGGGGTCGTAGCGGCCTTCGACCGGCCGTCCACCGCGTGCTGGAGCGGGGTGTTGATGAGCATCACCACGATCGGGTCCGCCACACCGGATTCGGTGGTGCCCGGCATCGGGCGCGCGGTGACCTTGAGCCCTACTGGCCCCTGGGCCCACTCCGCCGCGGCGCGTCCGCTATCGGCTGCGTTCGGCGCGCCGTAGGTGGTGGTCAGCGAGTCGATCAGCGCCGCACGATCGCGGTCGTGCGCCGGATGCCATGCGGCAACGATGGACACCACATCGCCCGAGGAATCATCGACCGTGAAGGTGACGTTGGCGCGGATGTCGTTGGTCAGGAGCAGTCGACGTGCGGTGCACGTCCGGGTGCGAGCGTCGGAGCCCGCTTCAGCGGTGGCACGGCAGGTGGCGGGACGCAGTGCTTTTTGCGCGATATACGGCTTGATACCCTTCCATGGCACGCCAGGATAGAACCCGCCGAACTGGAGCAATGGGCGTTGGGGTGCGGCGATGGCCAGCAGCACACACAGGGCCAGCATACGCATGATCAGGCCTCCGGCGACCGAGGGTCGGTCCGCCGCCGTTAATCGGCGGCGAGTCCCGCTTCCAATGCGAATTTGGTGAGACCGGCCACGGTGTGGATCCTGAGCTTGCGCATCAGGCTCTCGCGATGGGTCTCCACGGTGCGATGGCTGATGCCGAGCTCGGCGGCGCTCTCCTTGTTGGTCAACCCGCGCACGATGCCGGCCAGGACATCCCGTTCGCGGCCGGTCAATTGCATGAGCGAACCCGTCTTCGATTCACGGTCGAGCTGGCCCCGTTCCGCCTCGGAGAGTTTCTGGGCGATGATCGGGCTGAAGAAGGATTCGCCGGTATGGACCGCCTCGATCGCCTTGCGGAGGTCGGTGGCCGCGCTGTCCTTCAGGATGTAACCGTGGGCGCCGGCACGGACCGCCTCCAGCACGTATTCCGAATTGTCGTACATGCTGAGGATGAGCACCCGGGCCTCAGGCACCTCGCGCCGCAACTCCGCTGCCACCTTGAGGCCGGACATCCCCGGCATCGAAACGTCCAGCACGGCCACATCCGGCTGGGTCGCGATGGCCAGGCGGAGCGCGTCCGCACCATTCGCCGCCTCGGCCACGACCGAGAATCCTGCTGCGCGTTCGAGGATGTGACGGATCCCTTCCCGCACCACCGTGTGGTCATCGGCCACGAGCACCTTGATCGCCGGGGCGCTCATCGGGCCGCTCCGGTCCTGATGGCGGCGCGCCCCGGGAGCGGCACGTCGATGTGGATCCGCGCCCCGCCGTCGCCGCCGCTCAGGACCAGCTTGCCACCCACCGCCGCGATGCGCTCGCGCATCCCCACGAGTCCCATATGCCCTTCCTGTTCAAGTCGGTCGAGGTTGATGCCACCGAAGCCGGGACCATCGTCCACCACGTCGAGGGTCAGGACATCCCCGGTCGCAGCGACGTCCACCTGTACCACACGGGCCACGGCGTGTCGGGCCACGTTGGCCAGTGCCTCCTGCAGTGCCCTGAATATGGCCAACTCCGCCTCCTCCGAGAGGGCAGGCAACGCTTCGGGGGCGCGGAACTCCACCACTGTGCCGCTGCGCTCGGCGAACTCCGCGGCCAGCGAGCGCAGCGTCGGCAAGAGTCCGAGGTCGTCGAGGAGGGACGGTCGAAGGTCGTTGGTCACATTCCGGATCCCCCGGATGCCGGAGTCGAGGAGCGTCAGGGCGGTGTCGAGCTCCTGGGTGGCAGTCACATCGGACCGTTCGCGGAGCAGGCCGAGCTGCATCTTGACCGCCGAGAGCACTTGGGATGTCTCATCGTGAAGCTCGCGGGACAATCGCCGTCGCTCGTCCTCGTGCAGGCGCACCATCCGGTTGGACAGGCGTTCGAGTTCCGCGGTGCGGGTCTCGAGGCGCGCGGTGAGGCCGCCATACTCGAGCGCCGTGCCCACCTGGTGCCCGAGGGCCACGAGGAAGCTCGCGTCGAGCACGGCAAATGGATCGCGCGCATCGCCGACGATGAGCAGGGCGCCGTTCGCCCGGGCGCCGCTGAAGACCGGCAGCACGGCGACATACCCGGACGGAGTTCCCAGCGCCCCATCCGCGGACCACTCATTGGTGACCACCGGGTGCCCGCTCGCGATCGCCTCGCGGATGGCCGTTGCGCCGGCGCCCATGGGGATGACGCCAGCCCAGCTGACGCAGCCCCCGGCCCCGCGCACCAGGTGCAGGTCGCCGCCGGTGGACGCCTGCACCAATGCGCTCCCGCGCACCGCGGGCAGGCCGAGCGGCCGTTCAAGCAAGGCGTCGAGCCGATCGCCCGCGGTGCCGCGCTGCAGGTCTCCCGACAGCGCGGAGAGCGCGGCCAGTCCTCGGCGCAGCTCGTCGAGGACCAGCAGCAGGATGCCGCAGCCCGCGCCGAGGAAGAAGAGCACGTCGATGTAGTAGCCCCAGGGTACCCAGCTCCCGCGGGCACGGAGCACCGGGTAATCGAGGTGGTGGATGGACCACAGCAAGAACGTCACCGCCAGCACCGTCGATCCGGCGGAGCGGCCGACCCGCAGGCGGTATTGGAGGAACACCCATCCGGTCCAGGCCGTCGCGAAACTCAGGAACAGCACCATCGGGAGCGCGGCCCAGAAGAAATCCTGCATCGCGTAAATGGCGATGTACGACCAAACCGGCGGGAAGAGTGCGAGCAGCGCGTAGCGGGGGCGCCAGGTCGCGTTGCGGGAAAAGACCAGCGCGGCCCAGAGGATCACCAGCGCGGTCCATCCGGTGGCGACCTGATGCCAGTAGAGCCAGATCCACCGCTGGGTGCCGAGGAACGAAAGGATGCAGAGGATGCGGGTGAGGTAGAGCGCCCAGGCGGCGGCCCACCAATGGAAATAGACGCGTCGGTATCGCAGGGCCAGGTGCAGGCAGAGTAGCGCGAGCGCGAGGGTGACCAGCGCTTGCAGGGCGCCGGCGGAGAACTCCTGGGCGGTGGCCGGTGGGATCGCGTAGTGCATCAGGTAGTGGGGATCTACCGCGTCGTGCGATGCGGTCGTGGGGCACGGAACGTGGGTCGTGGGCCATCCTGCCGGCCCACGACCTACGTCACCCTGCCGTCAGATGTGATGGACCCCGAACCCGGCGATGTGCACGTCGAGGTTGTGGTTGACGCGGAGTCCCACGATGCCCTTGGTGTCGAGGTCGGCGGCGCTCCCGCTGTGGACCTCCTTGCCGTTGACCATGAACGACACAGTGCCGCCCTTGACGAGCATCGACACCTCGTTGGTGGCCTTGCCGTCGGCCCCGGCCTTGATGACTGCCGCGTTCTCGGTCCATGGGACGACGGTCGTGACGGAGTCCCCGTTGCGGCGCTTGATCATGAACTTTCCGTCGCCCCGGATGATCAGGTAGGTGTAGCGCTGAGCAGCGGCGCTCAGGTCGCTGCCGCCAATGAACAGGCCGTAGGCCTCCGGGTGCATCGGGGCCTTTTCCTGGGTGAACGTCGCCACGGTGTGGAAGTCCCCGGTGGCGGTGTCGCCCGCCTGCCAGAAGATCGCGGCCGGTCCCATCGTGGCGTGCAGGCCAGGCCCCATCGTGCGGAAATTTACGTTGGTGAGCGGGGCATCCCGGTCGGTGCGGGCGTTCCATCCCGTGGGAAGGGTGCCGCCGCCCTGAACGGCCTTGTCAGGGTCCTTCATGTCCTTGTGCTGCTGCGCGACCAACGGGCCGGCGGCAAGGGTCAGGAGGAGCAGGGTGGACAGGGTGCGCATGGTGACCTCATTCTGGTGGCGGGACGTGGCCCGTGGTTGCGGGTCGTTCCAGGTTCGACTACACTGACTGCTGTTCCGCGGGACCCGAACTCGGGAGGGGCACGATGTTCCAGGCCATTTATGTGACGCTCGCGTTCGTTGGCGCCTTCGGCATCATCTTCGCGCTGGCGTTCGTCACCGTGCTCATTGGGGTGCTGGTCAACTCGATGGTCACCCTGGCCTCGGCGCCGCTCATCGATCCGCTGCTCAAGAAGTACAAGCCCGAGTGGCTCTGAGCGCCTGACCCGAAGACCGACGGCCGGACCTGATGGTCCGGCCGTTCTCGTTCCTGGTCAGGGCGCGGCCGGCTCTTCTTCAGCGTGGGCCACGACCGTCGACGCGGCTTTGACCGCCGCCTCGTAGTTGATCTTGAGCATCTGGTAGAGCTCCCGGAGCGTGCGGAACTTGCTCATGCCGCCGCCGGTCCGACGGGTGGCCGTCTCGATGGCCCCGATCGCATCGGCCAGCCGGGTCAAGCCGAGTCCCTGGGCCTGGGTCTTCGAGGCGGAGCTCTGGCGGAGGAGGTTCCGTCCCAACTGTTCGTCGGCCTTGGGCGACGCCATCTGCTCGATGAGCGAGCCCATCGAGACGATCTGGCGGCCATAAGGCTCGAGGAACGCCATTTGGGCCTGCTGCCGGGAACTGAGCTTGAGTGCCATGGGACCTCGGGGGCGGGGCTCGGGCGACGCCTCGATCAGCGACGCATGGGAAACATACCCTGCTACCCGCCCTATATTATCTCCTTGCTCTGGCCGGCCCGCTTTGCGGGCGTCTCCCAACACTCGAACGGAACACCCACCGATGCGCCGATCCCTCACGCGAGCCCTTATCGTGGCCGTTGCGCTGTCCGTGCCGGCCGCCGCGCACGCCCAGCTCACCCGGCCCGAACGCACCGATTTCAAGGAGACGTCGTCCTACGCCGATGTGATGGCGTTCCTCGATTCGCTCCGGCTCCGGGGAGCCCAGTTCCGCGAAGGGATCATGGGCCAGAGCCCCGAGGGCAAGCCGATCCCGTACGTGATCATCTCCCGTCCGCTCGTCAGCTCGCCCGCCGAGGCGGCCCAGAGCGGCAAACCGGTGGTGTACATCCAGGCCAACATCCACGCCGGCGAGGTCGAAGGCAAGGAGGCCGCCCAGATGCTCCTGCGCGACCTCACGCTCGGTGCGCTCCGGCCACTGCTCGACAGCGTCGTCATTGTGATGACGCCGATCTACAACAGCGACGGGAACGATCATTGGGCCCCCGGCGAGGTCAACCGCCCGGGGCAGGACGGTCCCGCGCTCGTCGGCACCCGCGCCAATGGTCAGGGGTACGACCTCAATCGGGACTACGTCAAGCTCGAGGCCCCCGAGACCCGCGGCTCGCTCGCGCTGTGGACGGCGTGGGACCCCGATGTCTTCATCGATCTCCACACGACCGACGGCAGTTACCACGGCTACGCCCTGACGTACGCTCCGGGGCTCAATCCCAACAGTCCGCCCGCCAATGACTACGTGCGCGACTGGTTCCTGCCGAAGATCCGCGAGCGGGTGCGCCAGCGTCATCACGAAGAGATGTTCTGGTACGGCAACTTCCGGGACCAGGATCCCGACTCCCTCACCCAGGGGTGGGAGACGTACGATGCCCGGCCCCGATTCGGCACCAACCTCTTCGGGATGCGCGGGCGGCTTTCGATCCTGAGCGAGGCCTACAGCAACGACGACCTCAAGACCCGGATCATCTCGACCTATGACTTCGTACACGAGATCTTGTCGCTCCTCGCGGAAGATCGGGTGCGGGTCAAGGCAGTGGTGGCCCGGTCGGAGGCGTACCATCCCGATTCGGTCACGGTGCGATCGGTGATGGCGCCACCCACGATGCAGGACGTCATCGCGGAACTCACCAAACCTGCCGGCGAAGGCGGCGGTCCTTACGCCCGCCGCACCCGTACCGGCGTGTTCAAGACCATCAAGATGCCGGTCTTCGACCGGTTCGCGCCGGCACGGAAGGAGGCCCTTCCCGAAGCGTATCTCCTGCCGCCGCAGTTCTCGGACATCGTGGCGCTCCTGCGCCGTCAGGGGATCCTGGTCGGGACGCTCACGGCGCCGTGGCACGGCGACGGCGAGACCTTCAGGATCGACAGCGTGACGGCGGTGCCCTTCGTCTTCGAGGGCCACCGCGCGGTGTCGCTCCAGGGCCGGTGGGGTGGACACCCGGGGCTCGATGCGGGACCGGGGTGGTACATGGTGAGCACCCGGCAGCCGCTCGGCCTGCTCGCCGCGTATCTGCTCGAACCGGCGTCGGAGGATGGCTTTGTCGAGTGGAACTTCCTCGATCGGGCCCTCCGTCGTGGCCAGGACTATCCCTTCATCCGGGTGCGCACGCCGCTCTCGACGCCGCGCCTGATGGTGCCGTAAGAATTGCGTGGCGCCGAGTATCGGCAGCTACCTCAGCACGGAGAACTTCTCACCACGGAGACACGGGGGGCACGGAGCACTACGGTTGAAGTGGGTGGCCGGATCAGCCCCGCTCCCCAGCGCGGGACTTCACAGGTCCCGCCACACTCCAACGCTGTTCTCCGTGAACTTCCGTGAACCTCCGTGTCCCTCCGAGCCGGAGCCAGTCCTGAGCGCAGCGAGGGGTGGTGCGCGGTTGTCCGGTCCTGCCGCGGAGCGTCGACAACTGTCGCACTTCGGAGAACTTCTCACCACGGACACATGGAGGGCACGGACCACTACGGTTGAAGTGGGTGGCCGGATCAGCCCCGCTCCTCAGCGCGGGACTTCACAGGTCCCGCCACACCATAACGCTGTTCTCCGTGACCCTCCGTGCCCTCCGTGTCTCCGGGGTGCGCAGTTACCTATTCATCGCTGATTGTACAGAGATCAACGATGTAGTGTGGGATTCCGGACGATGTCCGCTATCGCAGATCCACATTCTGCCCGAGGGACCAAGTGCTCAAACCCGGGACCAAAGCCCCCGCCTTCTCGCTGCCCGCCGATGACGGCACCACGGTGTCGCTCAAGGACCTGAAGGGGAAGCGTGTCGTGCTCTACTTCTACCCCAAGGACGACACCTCGGGCTGCACCGTCGAGGCGTGCGAGTTCCGCGACAGCTGGGCGGCGGTCCGACGCGCTGGTGCTGTGGTCCTCGGGGTCTCTCCGGACGGCGTGACCTCGCACGGGAAGTTCAAGGCCAAGTACCAACTTCCGTTCCGCCTGCTCGCCGACGCCGATCACGCGGTGGCCGAGGCGTATGGTGTGTGGGGCGAGAAGTCGATGTACGGCCGCCGGTACTTCGGGATCCTGCGGACCACCTTTCTGATCGATGCCTCGGGCAAGGTCCTGCAAGTGTTCGAAAAGGTCCGCCCCCGAGGCCATTCCGCCCAAGTCTTGGAGGCACTCCGGGCCCATCCGTAGCCCTACGGAGCCCGGTTGTCGCGGCTCACTTCTGCGCCTAATCTTCCCGGCCGTTGCCCTGTTCTAACCGGCCTGGAGGCCCTATCCGGTACCACATCGTTATTCTTGCCGCACTCCTGTCCGCGTGCGCCGGGGCCACACCCGCCTCGCACACCTGGGTCGATCCCCTTCCCGGCGAGAGCCATCTCCAGAACATCCGGCAGCTGACCTTCGGCGGCAACAACGCCGAGGCGTACTTCTCGGCCGATGGTCAGTGGCTCGTCTTCCAGCGCGCCCCGGATCTCACCAAGGGGTGCGACCAGGAATACGTGATGAAGAT
>JBAUHI010000073.1:0-2061 GCA_049680185.1 Gemmatimonadales bacterium
AAAGATCCCTCGGTCGCGCTGCTCCCTCGGGATGACGCTCCGTGTTGATGCGAACCCCTTGCGTCTTATGCGTCTTATGCGCCTTATGCGTCCATGCGCCTCATGCGTCCATCCGCCCGCCCCTCACCCCCCCATCGCCTCCCGCACCGCGGCGATCGCCGTACTCCCGGTGAACCCTCGGCGCGCGAGGTAGGCCAGGACGCGCCGGCGGCGCACCTGGCGTTCGACATCGCACAGCTGGCCGGCGCGCTTGCGGGCGAGCGCCAGCGCCTGCACTTCGGGCGCCGCCGACTCCGGCCACTGGGCCAGCGCCTGGTCGATGACCGAGCGTTCGACGCCGACGGCACCGAGATCACGCGCCACCCGGACCGGACCGCGTCCCCGCGCCGCACGGGTCTCGACGAACGTCCGGGCAAAGGCGAGGTCGTCGATGAGCCCCATCCGCTCGCACTCGGTGAGCGCTGATTCGACCGCCGGCACCGGATGGCCCTTCCGCACCAGGCGGCGGGCCAGTTCGCGCCGAGCGTAGTTCCGGTAGGTGAACGCCTTGAGCGCCGAACGGAGCGCGCCTTCGGCGTCG
Source organism: Gemmatimonadales bacterium (assembly GCA_049680185.1). Lineage (GTDB taxonomy): Bacteria > Gemmatimonadota > Gemmatimonadetes > Gemmatimonadales > GWC2-71-9 > CAMLHU01. Next base: position 581 of record JBAUHI010000073.1, read on the forward strand.
GCCGCGGCCTCCAGCCGCCCGAGCAGCTGCTCGGTGAGGACGGTGCCGACGAGGATCCCGTCCAAGGCACCCGTCGCCACCGTCCACCGCAGGCGTCCGTCGACCGACACCCGCACCGCGCCGGCGCGGCGCGGATCGGGCACGATGGCGCTCAGGCGTCCTTCTCCCGGCACCACCACCGACTCCGCCACCTGGGCGCCGGCGCGCGGCCCCCAGCGCATCTTCCTACTCCTCGTCGTCTTCACCGTCGTCACTCGGCGCCGTGACGGCCACGGCCCCGCCGGCCCGGACGCCGAGGAAGTCCTTCACCTTGCCCTCGACCTCCGACATCATTGCCGGGTTGTCCTTGAGGAAGAGCTTGGCGTTCTCCCGTCCCTGACCGATGCGCTGGTCGCCGTAGGAGTACCAGGCGCCCGACTTCTGGATGATGTTGGCCTCGCTCGCGATGTCCACCACCAGCGACGCGTGGCTGATGCCTTCATCGAACATGATGTCGAACTCCGCCTGCTTGAAGGGCGGCGCCACCTTGTTCTTGACCACCTTGACCCGCACGTGGTTGCCGATGACCGCCTCGCGCTCCTTGACCGGGCCGATGCGCCGGATGTCGAGCCGGAGCGAGGCGTAGAACTTGAGCGCCTTGCCGCCGGTGGTGGTCTCGGGGTTGCCGAACATCACGCCGATCTTCTCGCGCAGCTGGTTGATGAACACCACGGCGCAGTTGGAGCGGTTGATCGCACCGGCGAGCTTGCGGAGCGCCTGGCTCATCAGCCGGGCCTGGAGTCCCATGTGGCTGTCGCCCATCTCCCCTTCGATCTCCGCCTTGGGGACCAGCGCCGCCACCGAGTCGATGACCACCAGGTCGACGGCGCCCGAGCGGACCAGGATGTCGACGATCTCGAGCGCCTGCTCCCCGGTGTCCGGCTGGGAGACCAGGAGGTTCTCGACGTCGACGCCGAGCTTGCGGGCGTACTCGACGTCGAGGGCGTGCTCCGCATCCACGTAGGCCGCGACCCCGCCGGCGCGCTGGATGTTGGCCGCCAGGTGGAGGGTGAGGGTCGTCTTGCCGGAGGACTCGGGGCCGTAGATCTCGGTGATCCGCCCCCGGGGCACGCCACCGATGCCGATGGCCGCGTCCAGGTTGATGGCGCCGGTCGGGATCGCCGCCACCTTGACCCGCGGGGTATCCGCCCCCATTCGCATGATCGACCCCTTGCCCAGGGTCTTCTCGATGTGGGTGATGGCCAGGTTCAGGGCCTTCTTGCGCTCTGCTTCGAGTTTGGTGCCTTCATCTGCCGCCATAAGGCCCTCAGGTGTAAAAGTGTAGTGTTTTGAGTCACCTATTCACATCAGTAATATATGACCGAACATGACCCGAAGCAAGAGGGGTGCATGGGCACATGAGGCGGATGGGCGCATAAGACGCATGAGGCGCATGAGGCGTGCGTGCAAACGGGACGTCATCCCGAGCAGAGCGAGGGATC
>JBAUHI010000074.1:0-25278 GCA_049680185.1 Gemmatimonadales bacterium
GGCCCCCGTGCACAATGTCGGCCCCGACCACTCGATGCGCTGCTGGCTCGGCGCCTGGCCCAGGCAATGACGGCACCACTCCTCGAGGTCAACGGACTGGTCAAGCACTTCGGCGGCGGTGGCCTGCTGCACCGCCGCCCGCCGATCCATGCCGTGGATGGCGTGTCGTTCAGTGTCGCCGCTGGCGAAACGTTGGCGCTGGTGGGAGAGTCGGGATCGGGCAAGTCGACGGTGGGCCGGATGCTTGTGCGGCTGGAAGAGCCGACCGCGGGAGCAGCGCGATTCGACGGCACCGACCTCTTCTCGCTCGATGGTGCGGCCCTCCGCGCCATGCGCCGCAAGATCCAGATCGTCTTCCAGGACCCGCAGAGCTCGCTCGACCCGCGGATGACCCTCGGTCGGTCGATCGCCGAAGGGATCGAGATCCATCGGTTGGCGGAAGGTGCTGAGGTCGGGAAGCGGGTGTCAGCACTCCTCGAGGAGGTCGGCCTCGATCCATCGTTCGCGCTCCGGCATCCGCACGAATGCTCGGGAGGCCAGCGGCAGCGGGTGGGGATCGCGCGGGCGCTGGCGGTCGAGCCGCGGTTCATCGTGCTCGATGAGCCGGTCTCCGCACTTGACGTGTCGGTCCAGGCGCAGGTCGTGAATCTGCTGATGGACCTGCAGCGACGCCGGGGGCTCTCCTATTTGTTCATCGCACACGACCTGGCGGTGGTGCGTCAGATCGCTCAGCGGGTCGCCGTGATGTACCTGGGGCGGCTGGTCGAGGTGGGCCCTGCGGACGAGGTGTTGCAGCGCCCCAAGCATCCCTACACCCAGGCGCTCCTCGCGGCGGTGCCGATACCGGATCCATCGGTCCGTCCCTTCCGACTCGTGGTCCCCGGGGAGCCGCCAAGCCCCTCGTCGCCGCCTCCAGGATGCCCATTCCACCCTCGGTGCCAGCATCCCGGCGTCGACGAGCGGTGCCGCACCGAACGCCCCGACCTGCGCAGCATCGGCACCGACCGAGTGGCGTGCCACCACGCCACCTGACCCCGCTAACGGTGGGACCCGCACGCCCTTAGTTTCTGGTGTCCCACCCACAGCGGAGCGTCATGTCCCGGCAGCTGATCTCGAGCGGCACAGCGTGGGAACCCATCGTCGGATACTCCCGCGCGGTCAGGGTCGGTAACGTCGTGCATGTGGCGGGGACCACTGCCACTGGGCCTGACGGGACGGTGGTCGCCGCTGGTGATGCGTACGCACAGATGACGCAAGCGCTCGTCAACATCAGGTCGGCGCTCGAGAAGGCAGGCGCCACGATGGCAGATGTGGTGCGGACCCGCGTCTTCGTCACCGACATCTCCCGGTGGCAGGAGTTCGGCCGGGCGCACGGTGAGGCGTTCGGCCAGGTCCGCCCCGCATCCACGATGGTCCAGGTCGCCGCTCTCATCGACCCCGCGATGCTAGTCGAGGTCGAGGTCGAGGCGATCATCGGTTCGGCCGGCTGACGCGTTCGTCGCCGGAACCTTCCAATCCAAGAACGATGCCCACACAGCTCATTCAGGTCGATGCGTTCACCGACAAGCCGTACCACGGCAACCCTGCCGCGGTCTGCCTTCTCTCGAAGCCGATGCCCGATGTCTGGCTGCGCGACGTCGCCAACGAGATGAACCTCTCGGAAACGGCGTTCCTCCTGGCCGAGAAGGACCAGTGGCGCCTGCGGTGGTTCACACCGGCGGTCGAGGTCGATCTCTGCGGTCACGCCACCCTCGCCTCGGCCCATGTGCTCTGGGAGATGGGCAAGCTCAAGCCCACGGAGCCCGCGCGATTCATCACCCGGAGCGGGGTCCTGACCGCGACCAAGTCCGGTGCCTGGATCGAGCTCGATCTTCCGGCCGATCCAGCTGAAGAGGCCGAGGCACCGGCGGAGTTGGTGGAGGCGCTCCACACGCCGATCGTGCACACCGCGCAGGGGAAGTTCGATTACCTGGTCGAGGTCGAATCGGAGGCTATGGTGCGGAAACTGGCACCTGACATCCGGCTCCTGGGTGAGCTTACCACGCGCGGCATCTGTGTCACGGCGGCAGCCAGCACCGATGGTTACGATTTCGTCTCCCGCTTCTTTGCGCCCGGCGCCGGCATCGACGAGGATCCCGTCACCGGATCGGCCCACTGCATGCTTGGCCCCTGGTGGGCGGCACGGCTCGGCAAGGACACCATGACCGCCACCCAGATCTCGGCGCGCGGTGGTGTGGTACGGGTGCACGTAGGGCCGGAGCGGGTGCGACTCGGTGGTCAGGCCGTCACCGTCCTCAGGGGAGAGCTCGCGTGAGCAACGAACAGGTCGCCCGGCATTTCGAGACCCTCGCGGCGCACGCTGCGCTCGGACCCGATGCGAGTTTCGGTGCCGCCGTCCCGCCCATCGTGCTCTCGACCACCTTCGAGCACGCGCCGGACGGCTCGCTACCGCATGGCTACATCTACACAAGGACTGGCAACCCGAACCGCAACGCGCTCGAAGCGGCATTGGCCACGCTGGAAGGTGGCGCCGCGTGTGCAGCATTCGGTTCCGGACAGGCCGCCGTGATGTCGGTCTTTCAGGCGTTGGCGCCGGGCGATCACGTCGTGGCGCCCCTCGATGTGTACCACGGCGTGCACACCCTGCTCAAGGACATCTTCGAACGGTGGGGACTCGTCGTCAGCTTTGTTGACCTGACCGATTTGAAGGCGGCCGACGCAGCGATCACGTCGAAGACCAAGCTGGTCTGGGCCGAATCGCCCTCGAACCCGCTGCTCCGGATCACGGACCTCAAGGCACTGGGCGAGCTGGCGCACCGGAAAAAGGCGCTCTTCGCGGTGGACAACACCTGGGCCACCCCGGCGCTGCAGCGGCCTCTTTCACTCGGCGCCGACCTGGTGATGCACTCGACGACCAAGTATTTGGGTGGGCACAGTGATGTGCTGGGCGGCGCCATCGTGGCCCGCAATGCCGACGGGATCTTTGCGCGGATCAGGAACGTGCAACAGGTGGGCGGTGCCGTGCCATCGCCGTTCGACTGCTGGCTGGTGGCGCGAGGCATCCGGAGCCTTCCGAGCCGGATGCGCACCCACTGCGAGAATGCGATGCGGGTGGCGGAGTTCCTGACCACGCGAAAGGGTGTGAGGGCGGTGCACTTCCCCGGGTTGCCGAGTCATCCCGGGCACGCCGTGGCCAAGAAGCAGATGAGCGCCTTCGGCGGGATGCTGTCCATCGAGACCGATGGGAACGCGGCGCGGGCGCAGCAGGTGGTATCCCGCGTCAAGGTCTTCCTGCAGGCCACCAGCCTGGGCGGGACCGAGAGCCTCATCGAGCACCGACGTTCGGTGGAAGGGCCCTACTCGACGACACCGGAGACCTTGCTGCGGCTCTCGATCGGTTTGGAGCATCCGGACGATCTGATCGCGGACCTGGATCAGGCGATCGGTTAGGTGCTAGGTATTAGGTGCTAGGTACTCCGTTGTCATCCCGAGCGACGGCGAGCGCAGCGAGACGGGCCGAGGGATCTTTCCCGCCTGCCATCGGAGCGCGGTGGACTGAAGTTCGATGACGGCCTAAAGGCCTGTCATCCCGAGCGACGGTGAGCGAAGCGAGACGGAGCGAGGGATCTTGCCGGCCTGCCGCCGGAGCGTCGTGGATCGCTGCCTGAATGCCGGTGACGAGTTCCCGTTCCGCCGCCCCTGTGCATCACCGGTCCGTGGCGGGCGTCTCCCGACCGCCTTATACAGCGAGAAATCGTCTTGCGATACGCGACACACTGGCCCTGGGTCTTGCTCGCGGCCGCGTGCACGTCGGCGCCTTCCAGCGCACTCGACGGAAACTGGGCAGGCGCGCAGATGAGGCTCTCTGTGGGCGCACCGACCATCCGAATCACCATGGCCTGCTACAACGGGCAGTTCGACGGCCCGATGCCACCCGATGGATCGGGCGCTGTATCCACTCCGGGCTGGATCCACACCAGCGATGATGCCACCTACAGCGCGGTGCTGCTTGGCCAAGTAGCTGCCGATACGATGACCGTCACACTCGCATTCGGGCCGGATCTTGGCGACACGTTGCGAGACACGGCGGTCAAAGGCCATACGATCGATTTTGGAGACCCCATCTGTCCCGTGTAGCGCACTTCTGCACGGCCACGGCGTGCCCTGCGCGCACAACTGGTCGGCGTTCTGGATCTCGGCACCGTGGACAGCTCGCCGTCGAGACACCAAATTATTGAATGGGTCGCTCCATCGCTGCGCAAATTGGCCAACCACCCACCCGAGCGTCATCAGCCAGTGCGCTTTGCAATGAGTTCGCGCAGGACCAGCAGATTCAGTAGGCACTGGCGCGCAGTCGCGGCGTTAGTCCTCGCGTGCACCGCGTGGGCTGCTGACGGCTGCCTGCCGATCCCGAACACCGAACAGGTCACGCCCGCGCTGAGCGGGATCATTCGGAGTACTGGCGGTGCGCCCATTTCCGGCGTCTTGCTTGCGGTATCGGCAGAGAACCAGGACGATCGGTGCCTGAAGCCCGTGGCTCGAGCCACTTCCGATTCGTCGGGCCATTTTGACCTGCCCGAGGTGCGGCGGCATCACTCGTGGTTCCTGCTTGTCCCATTCGACATCATGTACTCCTATCACCTGTGTGCGATGGAAGGCGACTCCGGCGCCAAGATCTATGAGTGGCATAGCATGGACGCTCCGCCTCGCTCCGAAACATTGACCTGCACCGCAAGACTCCACCCGGTACCACAGACCGAATGTCACTGGCGTTGATGAGGTCGCCGCCTGACGCGCGCTCGACGCCTTCGGAACCGAGGATGCGCAACGTCGCCACGCTGCTCACCGCCCTCATCTGTGCCTGCGCGCCCGCGTCGACATCCGCCGCAGTCGATGCCCCGGGCCCGCCCCCCTGTATCGGCAACGACACTGTGTACACGCTCGCCAGCATGGACACCATCTCCAGCTTCCGGCGACCGACCGCACATGCGGTCATCTTGCCACCGCGATCATTCCGGGATAGCGCGGAGGTGTGGGTGCTGGTCGACGCGCACGGCCGCGTGGTAGCGGACAGCGTGAAGATCATTGGTGCCGCCTCAACGAAGGATTCCATGTCCCTGGCATCGACGATGCCCGGGTTCCGCTTCCGTCCTGCCACGCTGCACGGCTGCGCGGTGAGGGCGTGGGTCGCGTGGCGCGTACGCGGTCCTTCGTGACGAACCGATCACCCGATCCTGAATGACCCTCACGATCCTCGCTGAGATCCTGCTGGCAGTAGTGCTGGCCGCCGTGGCGATCGCCGCCCAGGCCGCCTGGCGCCGCCGGAAGCTGCTGACCAAGCTGCGCGCGGAATGGGGCGCGATCTCCCCGACCTCGACACTCGATGACGATCGCGTCACGGAGATGTGGCGGGAGCGCAACGACTCCCTCGCACCGGGCGCCTCGATCGACGACCGGACTTGGGCGGACCTCCATCTCGACGCCGTACTCTCCACCCTCGATCACACCCGCACCGGCCTCGGCCGCCAACTCCTCTACTGGCGACTGCGTTCAGGCGCTGCCTGGCGCGCCTCGCCCGACATGGAGTCGCTGACCGCACGGTTCGGCGCCGACCCGTCGCTCCGCGAGCGTGTGGGGATGCAACTGTCCGGCGCCGGACGATCGCTCGGGTACCGGCTGTGGGTGATCACACGCACCGACCCCATCCAACTGCGGTGGTGGTATCGGCTCTTCCCGCTCCTCCCCCTGCTCATGATCGGCTGCCTCGCCGCGGCACCCTTTGAACCACGTGCGCTCATCGCGTGCATCGGTCTGTTAGTGGCCAACGTCGGTGTTCGCACAGCAACGGCGTGGCAGGTGCCGGGACTGCTGACCCCGATCCGCCAGATGGGGCCGCTCATCCGGGTGGCGGAGCGGTTGCTTGGTGCGGTGGACCCGAAAGGGGAGGAGGCGGGCGCCATCGCCGACGACGTCCGGCGATTGCGTCCGCTGCGCCGGATCGCATGGTGGGTGAGCCGAGATCCGCTGGTGTCCGGGGATATCGTGGCATCGATCTGGGAGTACCTCAACCTGCTCTTCCTGCTCGACGCCAACGCGATGCTCCTGAGCGCGAACTACCTCAAGACGCTGGGGCCCGTCGTGGCGCGGGTGGCAGCCTGGGTCGGCGATGTCGATGTGGCGTTGTCGGTGGCCTCGCTCCGCGCTGAGCCGCGCGCGTGGTGCCGGCCGACCTGGTCGGATGCGAGGTCGACGCAGGGGACATCGGTCTGGCACCCGCTCGTCCACGAGCCTGTCGTCAATGACGTCACGCTCCGCGAGGGGCGCGGCACCATCATCACCGGTGCCAATATGTCGGGCAAGAGCACCTACCTGCGGACCGTCGGGATCGCCGCCATACTAGCGCGGGCGCTCGACACCTGCCCAGCGGCGTCATGGGAAGGGCGCGCATTCCAGGTACGGAGCCTCATCGGCCGGGCCGACGACCTCGCCGCCGGGAAGAGCTACTACCAGGTCGAGGCCGATGGCGTGGTCGAGATGCTCGCTGATTCCCGCCAGGCGCGGCCGACCCTCTTCCTGCTGGATGAGCTGCTCCGCGGCACCAATACCATCGAACGGCTCGCCGCCGGCGAGGCGGTCCTGAAGGCGCTGCTGGCCGATGGGGACGACGGGAACTCTCACGCCGTCATCGTTGCGACCCACGACGGCGAACTGGTATCGATGCTCGCCGGACTCTACGCGCCGGTCCACTTCAGCGAGACGATCGGTCCCGAGGGGTTGAGTTTCGACTATCAGTGTCGACCCGGGCCTGCCAGCACCCGGACCGCGATCGCGCTGCTCGAATCGACCGGCGCGCCAAAGGAGGTCATCGAGGCAGCGCGCGCCCGTGCCGAGGAGCTTGACTCTGCCGCTTCCGCCACCGGCCACTGACTCCGAAGTTTCTCGCTGTGCCGGCACCACGTCTATCGAGTCAACGCCCGGCAGCGTAACATTGAGGCCCTATGACCGACCCAGGCTCCCCCCTCAACCGACCCATCGGTGTTTCGAATCTCGTTCGTGGCCTGATCGCGCTGGTGGCGGTCGTGGCCATCGGGGGCGCGTTCGCTGATGGGCACATCGGCCTGGCGATCGCCGGCCTGGTCTTCGTCGTCATCGCCGTCGTGCTGGGCATCTGGGCGTGGAGGTCACGCCCGGCGCCGTGATCCTTCGATGAACCCATTGGACGCTTTCGACACGCTCGACATCCGGGTGGGACGGATCGTCGAGGCCGCCCTCAATCCCAAGGCGCGGAAGCCGAGCTACGTGCTCCGGATCGATTTCGGACCCCACGGCACCCGCACCTCGAGCGCCCAGCTCACGGTGCACTACAGGCCCGAGCAGCTCGTCGGCCGGCAGGTCATCGCCGCGATGAACCTCGGGGCCCGAAACATCGCCGGCGTCATTTCCGAGGTGCTCGTCCTCGGTCTCCCTGATCCGGAGGGCGCAGTTGTGCTTTTGGCCCCGGAGCGGGAAGTTCCGCTGGGTGGCAGGATGTTCTGATCCGCCGGCGATCACACACCACACCGTCACTGCAAGTGATGAATGATTTGTCCCTCACAAGGAGTCTGCCATGGCTGAAAGCGTCTACAAGGTCATCGAGCTGGTCGGCACCAGCAGCGTCTCGTGGGAAAAGGCCGCCGCGGCCGCCGTGGCACGCGCGTCGAAGTCACTGCGCGACCTCCGGGTGGCGGAAGTGATCGAACTCGACATGGCGATGAAGAACGGCAAGATCGAGAGCTACCGGGCCAAGCTCAAGGTGTCGTTCAAGTTCGAAGGACGGGCGTGATGCAGCGCACCGCTGACGCCCGCTGGAGCGGCGACCTCAAGTCCGGCAAGGGCACCGTCACGCTCGGCAGCGGGGCCTACGAAGGCCCCTACTCCTTCGCATCCCGATTCGAGAACGGCAAGGGCACCAACCCCGAGGAACTCCTCGGCGCCGCGCACGCCGGGTGTTTCTCGATGGCGCTCTCGCTGGCGTTGAGCACCAAGGGGCACATCCCCACGTCGGTGACCACCACGGCCAAGGTCTATCTCGACAAGTCGGGCGCCGGGTTCGCGATCGTCGGCATCGATCTCGTCACCCGAGGGGTCGTGCCCGGCGTTTCCGAGGCGGAGTTCAAGCAGCTGGCCCTGGAGACCAAGACCGGCTGCATCGTCTCGAAGGCGTTGAGCGCGGTCCCGATGACGCTCGACGCCGCCCTCGTGAAGTAGGGTCCCACGCCGCTGGCCGCCATCCTGCTCCCGCGCCCCGGGGCGCAGCAGGTGGCGGGTGGCGGGTGACGGGTGACCGGCCAGCCCGATGAGCCTACTCTTCCGCCTCATTCTCGTGGTGGTCGCGGCGGTGTGGCGCCGGTCGGACCTCGCGCCGTTCGACGCATCACGCCTGACCCTCCGCGTCCTCCCCACCGATCTCGACCCCAACTGGCACGTCAACAACGGCCGCTACCTGACCTTGATGGACCTGGGACGCATCGACCTGGTCATCCGGATCGGGTTCCTGGGCCTGGTCTTCCGGCGCCGCTGGATGCCGGTCCTGGGCGGGGCCGTGATCCGGTTCCAGCGTCCCCTCGCCCTCTGGCAGCGGTATGAGCTGGTGACCCGGTTCCTCGGATGGGACGAGAAATGGATGTACTTCGAACAGCGCTTCGAGTCGGCGGGCAAGGTATGCGTCGTTGCGTTCGTGCGGGCGCTCTTCCGCGGCCGCGACGGGAGCGTGCCGAGCGCGGACGTCCTGCACGGCGTTGGCATGGATGGCACGTCGCCCGAACTGCCGGACGCGGTGCTCCGGTGGCGGGAGTTCGATGCCGCACTGACCTGAGTGGCCGGACGCCAGCGTCCCGGCCCACCGCTAAGAACGCACAAAGAACGCCATGTGAAGTGTGGCCCCTGATTGCGCCGGACGTCCCCGGTGCCATCATTAGTTACGTCCGGTTCGGCCGCTGGATGCCCCCTTATTCGACCACGACATCATGATGCGAATTCCTTGCCTTGCCGCCCTCGCGGGCGCGATGTCCACGCTCGTGTGTGCCACCACTGCACAGGCGCAGCGACCGGACTCCGCCTTCCTCCCGCTGACCACGTCGTACCAGTGGTCCGGCGCCGGCCTCGATTCACTGCCGGTCGACAGCCTCCGCACCGCCCTCGGATTCCTGCCGGGCGTCTCCCCCGGATCACGCGGCGATCTCTACGTGCGCGGTGGCGCCCCGAACGGATTGGTCACCTACTTGGACGGCGTTCCGGTCCAACCCGGTGTCCGGGGCGGCGGTCTGGGCACCAGCGTCGGGCCCCTGACCCCGTGGACCGCCGGACTCGGTACCGTCGATCTCACGACCGGCCCCTACAGCTCGGCGTTCGGGAACGGTGCCACCGGATTGCTGCGCCTCATCACTCGATCGGGTGGGGATCACTGGACCGGAAGCGCCCGGTACTCGACCGACGAGCTCTCCGGCAAGGCGGCGAGCTTCGGTGTCAACCGCGTCGAAGGCACCATCGGCGGACCCCTGGGCCACCATATCACATTCTTCGCCGGTGCCTACGTCCACGGCCAACAATCTGCCACATCGGGCATCGACGGCGCAGAGGCACCGATCTTCGTTCCTTCAGGAGTGGACACCACGCTTGCGGTGCCGAGCAAGTATGGCGATCCACTCGCCGACACCACCTATGTGGCCGTGGCCAACTGGGCCGTCTACCGCGGCAGTTGTTCGACCTTCGCCGGCAGCGCCGATCCGGGGATCGCGAGCAACTACGGGTCCCCATGCCAAGGCGCCCGGATCCCCCTCTCGGCCAGCACTTCGGAACGCTATCAGTTCCGCCTCGACGCCACACCGGACGACCGAACGACGCTCTGGCTCTCCGCACTCGGCGGCCGGGACCAGGACCGCAAGTTCGACTATTTCTTCAACCAGGACGTGCAGGCGCTGACTGGTACGGTGAAGGACAGCCGAGCGTGGACGTTGGGAGGGCGCCGGATCCTCTCACCCACTGTCACCGCGGAAGCAGCGCTCTCGCTTCAGCACGATCAGTCCCAGGACGGCCCGCTCGATCCCAACGCCGAGCCCGATAGTCGGGACCCATTCGGCGGGTTCCTCATTGCACCGCTCGCTCTCCGGTGGACCCTGTCGAACTTTCCCGTCGATCAGCAGCTCGTCACCAACTACCAGAGGAATATCGGCGGCTCCCGCATCACACCGTACGACCTCCAGAACACGGCGCAATATCAGATCATCGATCAGTGGCGGAATGACGCGTACGGCCTGCTCGGGTATGCCGAGGGCGGTGGCCCGACCGGTCGACTGAGCCTATATGACGAGACGCGGGTCGTGGGCCGTGCTGCGCTCGAGTGGCGGTCGCCATCGATCGGGACCATCAGCGCAGGCATCGAGGCCACCCACTACAACATCGCCAACTACAGTTCCGGGCTCACGACCCTCATCTTTTCGAACGCCTGGATCGAGAAGCCGATGGCGACCGCTGCGTACATCTCGGACCGGTTCGAGTCGCGGGACGCGACGGTGGAGTTCGGTCTCCGGTATCAGGAATTCAGCACCGGTGCCCAGCGCCCGTGGCTGCTGGATACGGCTGCCACCAGCCCGACCTTCGACCAATACGGGGCATTCCCACGCCAAAGCACCTACGGACGCAACAGCGACGGCACCATCGCGACCTTCAACGGCCAGCCGCTCCTCCAGTATCGGACCGACCAGTCGCATCAGGGGCTGAGCCCGCACATCGCCATCGCCATTCGGCTCAACGACCGGACCGACCTGCACGCTGCTGGGGCGCGAATGCTCGAGCTCCCCGACTTCGGCGAATCATTCTCCGGGATCAACACCGACCTGCAACTGACGAACACGCAGCAAGTATTCGGGAGCGACCTCGGATTCCTGGATGCGACGATCTTCGAACTCGGCTTCACCCGTCGCTTCGGTGACGGGGTGACTGGTGCCGTGACCGGCTACGATCGCCGTGATCGCACTCGACCGGTCGCGAGCTTGCGAGCTCCATACGACCCCGCCACCAAGGAAACGCAAGAGGTCGCGAGCTTCTCCGATATCGGCAGTGCGACCATTGACGGCGTCGAGGCGCAGCTTTCCGGGCGGCGCGGTGTGTTCTCCGGCAGGCTCGCCTATGCATACCAGCACACGACCTATCTCACCACATCGATCTATGGCGAATCGGACCGTCCGCATACGCTCACGGCGATCGGCACTCTGGCGTTCCCCGGGGACTGGCACGCCGGGACCGCCGCGGGCACGATCCTTTCGCGCAGTAGCGTCACCGCCCTGGTGCGCTATGCGAGCGGCGCCCGCGACTACGGCTGCCCGGCACAAAACTTCACCGCACCGGCGGAGCTGTGTCCCGATCCGGGTCTGGTCTATCTGCCCTGGTCTGCCCCGCCCGGACGACTGCCAGCCTTCAAGGCGGTCGACCTGAGGGTGAGCCGCGGATTCGACCTGGCTGGGCACGACGTTGCGTTCTTCGTCGACGCACACAATCTCTTCGATTTCCGGAACTACAATGCCGCACTTGGCCCGGCGCCCACAACGGAGAGCGCATCGGACCAGGCGGTCGCGTTCTCCGGCGATAGCGCAGGATTCGCGTCTGAGGCGGAGAGGAATGGAGCATATAATGGCTCGACGGGCAGCATCGACCTCACATTCGGGGGTGCACCCGATCCACGTGCCGGGTGCGGGGCGTGGCAGACCGCTGCCGGATCGCCGGCGTCCCCCAACTGCGTCGCCCTTATCCGCGCCGAACAACGCTACGGAAATGGCGACGGGATCTTCACCGTCCAGGAGCAGCAGCGCGCCTCGCAGGCCCAATACCTCCTCACTCGTGGGCTTGCGGCGCTCACCGACCTCCCCCGCCGGATCCGCATCGGCATCGAGATGAAGCTCTAGGAAGCCGGCTTCGTCAGGCATTCGGGGTGATCGGTCCCGGCATCCAACGCCGCGATCAGCTGCCCCGAGCGCCACCTGGCAAGGTTCCAGGTGCGCCAATCGCGATCGGCCCGCTGCCGCGCCCGTGTTCCCTTCAGGCCAGTCACTACGGCGCAACGATCGATCACCGCAAGCCTCGGCAGCACCGCCACCAGTGCCGGCGTCGCATCGGCGCTGAGCGTGGTGAGGTACGCAGCATCGAACGGAGCACCCGCGACCGCACGACCGACGTTCACATCGACCACGAACGCCTCCGGATTCCCGACATCCAGCACGACGAGCCACACGCACGCGGCCAGCAACGCCCCGATCACAAATCGGTCCCGCCGCCCTCGCAGCACCGTGACCCCGAACCACGCCGCCGCCACTGCGATCCACCCGATCGCCATCGCGGCATAGAGACGGGTCGGGCTCAAGCCGTAGAACGACACATAGAGCGCCATCCGGTAGCCGGCCGATGCAAGAATGAGCCCCAGGAGTGCGAGGATCCCCCAGGCCATCGCTCGCGCCCCGACCGCCAGGCCGTTGCCCCAATCGATCGCAAGGAGGAGGCCGAGCGTCAGCGCCCCCACCGCTACGAGTTGGAAGAATCCCTGTCGAGCATACTCGGCGAACGTCAGTCCGCTCTCGGTCGAGACGAACGCGGCACCGCCAAAGAGCGCGCGGAGCTGGATGGCCACGAAGAGCAGGAACAGGAGCCCGACCGCCCCCAGGACCGTCCGTACCTCGACCGCGCCGAACTGCGGCGGTGTCGGGAGTCCGGCGGTCGGATCCTGGGGGCGGACCAGCAGCGCCCGGAGATAGCCCGCCGTGATCCAGGCAAAGAAGCCCCAGAGGAACAGGTGCGACATGAGCGTCGGCAGATCGACCTTGCCGACCACCGCCGCGAACGCGGGATCCCCGGCGGCGAGCAAGGCGCCCAGCACCACGACGATCGGCACGGCGATGATCCCGCCTGCCGCCACTCGACGACCGGTGGACGAAGCGCCGCGCCACTCCACATCACCGAGAAGGAGGCCGGCGGCCCCGAACGCGGTCGACACTGCCGCGCGCCAGCAGGCCGCAACGATCTCCTCCGGTCGCATCCGATCGACCACTCCTCCGCTCGTTTGATACAGCAGGACCGCGAGCCCGGTCAGGAGCGCCACCATGTTGAAAGCCCACACGTCGCTCGACGCCCGCACTGCGGTGCCCAGTGCCGCGAGCGCGCATCCTCCCGCCACCAGCCAGTACCGCGGGTGCCGCACCGCCGACTGGGCCTCCCCTCGTGTGATGACGGCCGGAACGGTCACAGCCGCGATGACCCAGAGCACCAGGTTGAGCGACCAGGGGCCGCTCCTGAGGAGGAGATCTCCCAGGAGACCCAGTAAGCATGCGGCGGCCACCGAGCGGAGGGCGCGAACGTTCGTGGTCGTCATGCGGGGACCCTCCGAAGGTGGGTGGGCAGAGCGCCGAACCGGCGTTCCCGTGTCGCGTAGTCCATGAGCGCCGCATCAAGGTCGGCACCAGCAAAGTCGGGCCAGAGCAGGTCCAGGAACAACAACTCGGCGTACGCCGCCTCCCACAGGAGAAAGTCGCTCAAGCGACGTTCTCCTCCGGTGCGGACATAGAGATCCACCGGCACTGCCGAATGCGGATCGTGGTCGGCGTCTGCCACCAGATCGGCAAAGCGCTCCCGCGTCACCACACTCCCTTGGGCCGCCAATGCCGCACCGAGGATGGCGTCGCGCCCGGAGTGATCGATCGCGATCCGAAGCCGCATCGATCGGCCGCCAGCCGTCGCCCGTTCGGCGTGGTCCACCGATCGCTGCAGTGCGGCGGGCAGGCGATCTCGCCTCCCGAGGACCGTGAGCGCGATCCCCTGCTCGAGGCAGGAGGAGGTCTCTGCCTGCAGGAACCGGTCGAAGAGGGCCAGGAGTGCGGACACTTCGGCTGGCGGACGCCGCCAATTGTCGGCGGAGAAGGCGTAGAGCGAAAGCACTCGGATGTCGCGTTCGCGCGCGGCCCGCACCACACGCCGGACCGCTTCGGCACCGGCCCGGTGTCCGGCCACCCGCGGCATCCCCCGCTGTTCCGCCCAGCGCCCGTTGCCATCCATCACGACGGCCACGTGGTGAGGTTGTTGTAAACTACTTTGTAACATAAAGTTTTTGCTCCCGAAAAAGGCGCCCCTCGGCGCGACCGACCATCCCGACGTCTCGTCATCCCTCGTGCTGCTGTGCGTCCACGATCACTCTTCGGTCGCCCCACGTGCCGCGTCGATCACCGCCTCCATGTGCCCCAGGTACCGCTCCAGCGCCCGCCGCCCGATCGCGGTGAGGCGATACTCGGTCCTGGGGACCCGACCGGCGAACGCCTTGTTGCACCCCACATACCCCGCGTCCTCAAGCTTGCGGGCGTGGACGCTCAAGTTGCCATCGCTGGTCTTGAGCAGCGCCTTGAGTTCCGTGAAGCTCAACGTCGGGTGCACGGCCAAGGCACTCACGATCGCGAGGCGCACCCGCTCGTGGATGATCCGATCGAGGGCGAGGGGTGCGCTGGCATCCCCGGCCACCGCCTTGAGCGCTCGCACCACGCTCGGCCTCGGCTTCGGTGCGGCGCCACTTCTAGCCACCGTGCCTCCGCGCGATGTGCCACCCGAACGCGACATGCAATCCGCCGAAGCCAGCGGCCAGGAGCCAGCTCCCCTGCCCTGACATCCCCGGCAGCAGCGCCACCCCGCCGAGCGCCATGAACGCGAGTCCCATGACCGGCACTACCCGGACCGAGAACGCGCCTGCCGTGACCACACCGGAGCCATAGAGGAGGAGCCAGAGCCCCGGCAACAGCGACCGATCGGTCCCTACCGCGGCGGTGAGTGCTGCCCCGGCAACGATGGCCGGGACGAAGCTCAGCACGAACTTCCGGGCCGGCTGGGAGAACCCGGGCCCTTCGTGCGACCGGACCTTCCAGATCGTCGCACCGGTACCGAGCGCGGAGGCGACTGCCGCCTCGACCAGCCAGACCGTGAGCCAGCGCCCCGCGTCGACCTGTCGGGCCGCGATCGCCGTCGCGACCAGCGCCGTGGCCCCCACGGCCACGAGTCCCCATCCCGGCACATCCGTGAACTCCGCCGCCCCCGCCATGGTGCGGCGGATGAAGGACAGGTCGGCACGGGCCCGATCATCCAGAGGCGAAGGCTCGCGGGTCGGGGCAACGGCTGGGGGCATGGGCAACCAAGCTACGGAAGGCCGTGATTCATGTCAAGTACTTTGTAATGCCAAGTGAATCACCCCGACCGGCGGGCCGCCGCACCCTGCTCTCCCTGCAGCAGCGCTTCGGCCGCCTGCTGGTCGAGTGGATGGGAGAAGAGCCAGCCCTGGACATAGTCGCAGCCGAATTGCTGCAGCATGGTCCGCTGCCGCGGCGTCTCGACCCCCTCCGCGATGACGGCCATGCCGAGGTTCTTGGCCAGCGTGATGATGGTGCGGACGATCTCGGGGTTCTCGCCCGGATTGCCGAGCTCGCCCACGAACGACCGGTCGATCTTGAGCGCATCGAGCTGGAAGCGCTGCAGGTAGCTGAGCGAGGAGTAGCCGGTGCCGAAGTCGTCCACCTGCACCTGGACGCCTGCCTGCTTCAAACCCCGGAGCACCGCCACGCTCGACTCCGCCTGCCCCATGATCGTTCCTTCGGTGATCTCCAGCCGGAGTGCGCCGGGCGGGAGCGCCACCTCCGCCAGGACCGCTGCCACCTCCGCCACGAGCTCGGGGCGCTGGAATTGGCGGGCCGAGAGGTTGACGCTCACCGACAGCGGGCCGTAAGTCGGGTTCCGGTCGAGCCAGCCGCGGAGGGCGCGGCAGGCTTCGCCCATCACCCACTGACCGATCCGGTCGATCAAGCCGGTCTCTTCCGCCAGCGGGATGAACTCCTCGGGGCCAAGGAACCCGCGCTCCGGATGACGCCACCGCACCAACGCCTCGAATCCGGTGACCCGACCGTGGGCCAGTGAGACGATGGGTTGGTAGAAGAGCACCAGTTCCCCTCGGTCGAGCGCGCGGCGGAGGTCGGCCTCGAGCTGCAGTTGCTTCAGCGCGTGGCTGTGCATCCCCGCCTGGAACACCCGATGGGTCGCCTTGCCCTGCGCCTTGGCATCGTACATCGCGGTGTCCGCGTCACGGAGCAGCTCCTCGGCGCGCTCGTGCCCGGTCACGCTGATCGCGATCCCGATGCTCGCGGTGGCGTATACCTCCTGTCCCGCCAACTCGAACGGGGCGCTGAGTGCCAGCTGGATCCGCTCCGCGACCTCCTCGGCACCCGCGGTCCCGGGCACCTCGTCCAGCAGGACGACGAACTCATCACCCCCCAGCCGACCCACCGTGTCCCCGGGGCGGATGCAATCCTCCAGGCGCCGCGCGATCGCCACCAGCAGCTGGTCGCCGTGGACGTGGCCCAGGCTGTCGTTGACGACCTTGAACCGATCCAGATCGAGGAAGAGCACCGCGGACCGGCTGTCGCTCCGCCGACCGCGCCGGATCGCGTGGCCGATCCGGTCCATGAAGAGCGCGCGGTTGGGGAGCCCCGTGAGCGGGTCGTGGAAGGCGTCGTGGAGGAGCTGCTCCTCGATCGACTTCCGCATCGTGATGTCGGTCTGCGATCCGGCCAGTCGGTAGGCCTTGCCGGTGGCATCGCGCACCGCCAGCCCCCGGGTCATCACCCAGCGGTAGAGCCCGTCCCGGTGGCGCATCCGGTGTTCGGTCTGCAGGTGCGACGTATGCCCGGCCACGTGGAGTTCGATATCGATCTTCAGCTGCTCGAGTTCGTCGGGATGGACCCGCGCGAACCATTCGTCCGGTGCGGTCCCGACCTCGTGCTCGGCGGCGCCGACCATCGCTTTCCAGCGGGAAGAGAAGTACACCTGTCCGGCCCGGAGGTCCCAATCCCAGAGCCCGTCATTGGCGCCGCGCTGGGCCAGCGCATACCGCTCCTCGCTGACCCGCAGCGCCTCTTCGGCGCGCTTGCGCGCGGTGATGTCCCGCATCGTGATGACGACGCCGTCGATCGCCGGGTCGGCCAGGAGGTTGTTGGAGCTCGCCTCGAAGATCCGCCACGCCCCATCGTGATGGCGACAGCGGAATTCGGAGCGTGGTGCCGGTCCGGGGCGTTCGAGCTGTCGGACGAACAGTCGGCGCACCTCGTCGACCTCGTCCGGATGGAGCAGGCCGAACGCGTCCTGGCCGAGCAGTTCCTCGGCCTCGTACCCGAGGACCGTCTCGATCGAGCCGCTGGTGTAGCGGATCCGCCCGTTGATGTCGACCACCACGATGATGTCGAGCGTGTTGGCCATCAGCGACCGGAAGTACCGGTCGCTCGTCCGCAGCGCTTCCTCGGCCCGCATTCGGGGCGTGTTGTCCCGATACACGGCGTATACGGCGAGCTGGTGGCCTTCCACCACGATCGAGCTGCCGATGATCGATACGTGCAGCAGCGAGCCGTCGCGCCGGCGACGCTGGGTCTCGAAGCGGACCGCCCGCCCTTGCGCGGAATCGGACGTCATCCGTCGGGCCTCCGCGAGGGCATGCGGGGCGAGGAGCTCGTCGAGCGACTGATCTCGCACCTCATCCGCGCTGTAGCCGAAGAGCCGGGTGAATTCGGCGTTCACCCGCTCGATATGACCCTCGGCATCAGTGAGCAGCATCGCATCGGGCGCATTCGCGAACAGGTGCTCGAAGTACACCTTCTCGATGCGGAGCGCTTCCGTGGCACGTCGATGATCGTCGAACCATCGGCCCAGGAAGATCACCACCGCGAGCGCCGCCACGCTCACCAGCAGCGCCGGCCACCGCCCGATGGGGTCGAGCTCGGCGCTCGGGACCACCAGGCGGTCGATGAAGAGGAGGAGGAGCAGGAGGCCCAGCAGGCCGATGCGCGGATCGCGCGACCGGCGCAGCAAGACCACCGACCAGATGAAGGCGGCCGATCGCAGGAGGAGCACGACCAAGTCGGCGAACGTCACGTGGAGGCCGGACCTCGCCCGTTGGGGGGCCGATCATGGTGCTGGGGGTCAGATCGCACTCGGGGGGGGATGGGAAGGTACTCGCGAATGGGCCGGTTGGGAACGCGGGAAACTCGATGTCCATTGGACAGTACGTCGGGCGTCATATAGTATCGTGGCGGTCAGAAGCACCGCCGTCCGCCCCCCTCACGACCCGGACCACATGGCATTGCTGAACGGCCGCGCCACGCGGCTCGCCGCGGCGCTCCTCGTCGCGCTGGGGTGCGCCCATACCGACCCCGGCGCCCCGAACGACCCTCCCGCCACCGGCGCATTCGACCCCACCCCTCCGCTTCGGCTGACCCTGAACCCCGGGCAGGATCACTGGCCCGTCTGGACCCCCGACGGTCGCGGCATCTGGTACGCGTACGAAGACCTCGATCGGACCGACCGCGACCAATGCCTGGGCAAGCTCCCCGCCACCGGCGGGACCCGGATCGTGTCCGCGTGCCAGGACACGCCACCCGCCGCAGCCGATTCACTCGACGTCGTGCTGAGCCCCGCCGTACGGGGCGATCGGATCGCCTGGGTCCGGATCACCTCCTCCATCGGCGATGTGCTCCCCGATGGCGGTGACATCGTGGTGGCGCCGCTCAATGACCTCGCGGCCGTGGTCTCGGTCAGGCATCTGCCGTTCGTCTCACCATCGGGAGCGTTCCAGGATCTCGGCGTCGACCTGCAGTGGATGGACGATTCCACCCTGGCGTACGTCGGGGCGCAGATGCTTTACAACTCCATCTCCCACGATTCCACCATCGTTGGCCAGGAAGTGACGCTCGTGCACCTCGGGGCGGGTGGCCCCACCGTCTCGGTGGTCGGCGGCACCAGCGGTGCCTCGAGCCTCGGGATCGGCCCCACCCCTGGGCTGCTGTACTTCACGCGGGCGGGATACGGCAGCGTCTTCAAGCTGCAGCTCCCCGACACGACGGCGACGACGGCCTACGACTTCGGCGGACTCGGCATCGCCCTGGACGTGCGGGCGGTGGGCACCCGGCTGCTCGCGATCGTGGGAAACGGAGGCCCGCTCGGGGGCACCGTCTACGTGGTCGACGGCGGGGTCGCCACTGCGGTCACCGATCCCGGCGGCCTCTGGCGTCATCCGACCTTCCGACCCGACGGTCGGGCGTTCGCGGCGGAGCGATATGACACGCTCACGCGCACGTCAGACGTCTACGTGGACTCCCTTCCATGAGGGGCGCCACGCTGACGGCGCTGGCCACCGCGCTGCTGACCGCCCCGCTCGCGGCGCAGGGCACCGGCGCCATCGCCGGCAAGGTCCACGATGCGGTCACCGGGCGACCGCTGATCGGCGCGGTGGTGCGGCTGGAAGGCGGCGCCACGGTGCGGACCGACACCGGGGGCAACTTCCGGGTCCGTGAGGTGCATCCGGGCTGGTGGAAGGTCAGCGTGGCTCAGATCGGGTTCACCCCGGTCACCCGCGACAGCCTCCGCGTCCGTCCCGGCGAGGTGCTGCATCTGGAGGTCGCGATGTCGTCGATCGCCATCCGGGTGGCGGACATCGGGATCACGGTGGACCACGACCTCCTCCTGGATCCGCTCGCGCCCGCCGCCACCCAGCGCATCACGGCCGCCGACCTTCGCAACCTCCCGGTCAGCTCCCTCGACGACGCGCTGGCGGTCGCCGCCGGCGCCGTGGGCCAGAGCTACCGGGGCGGGCGCGTGGGCGAACAGTCGTTCGTCCTCGATGGCATCGGTTTCAAAAATCAGCTCGATGCCTCGACCGGCGGATTCGGTGTCCGCCTTCCGCCCGACCTCCTGACCGAGGCGTCCCTCGTCACCAACGGGTTCTCGGCCCGGTACGGCCAGGCCATCTCGGGGCTGGTGAACGTCGTCACCCGCGACGGGGGCGATCACTGGGAAGGCCGCACCGCGTACGAGACCGACCGTCCGTTCGGGAACGGCTGGGACTACGGTGTCGATCGCGCGGTGGTGAGCGCCGACGGCCCGCTCGGCGGCGGGGTCCGCATCCTCGGCGTGCTCGACCTGACCGGTCGGCTCGACGCCGATCCCGTGAACGCACCGGCGCCCGCCGATCCGCGAGATGCCCGGTCCCAGAGTCCGGTGCTGCCCGACAACAGTGGCGAGCAATACGATGCCGCCGTCAAGCTCTCGGTGCCGATCGGGGGCGCTCCACTCCGGATCCTCCTGGTGCACTCGCTGGAACAGCGCCGGCTCTTCGACCCGGCGTTCAAGTATGATCCGAACGAATCACCCGCCCAGCGGGTCGCGGGGACCCTGTTCAGCGCCCAGATGCAGCGCAGTTTCGGCTCCGGGGTCGACCCGCTGCTGCTCGACCTCCGCTTCGGATACTTCGACCGGGACTTCCTCCGCGGGACGCCCACCGCACCGACCGACTACGCCTTCGGCGGCTTCACCGGCCGCCCCGTCCACGTGATCGGCGAAGACCTCGCCCGACGCCAGGACACGCTCGACGCGATGGGTCCCATTGCCGGGATGGTCGGGCCCCAACTGACCGCCCGATCACCATACGGGGTCCCCGCCTTCTTCCTGGGCGGTGGCTCCCGCGGCGACCTGGCGTGGAATCATTACCGGGAGGCCCGCGTCCAGGCCGACTTCACCGCCGGTGACGGCGCCAACGTCGACTACTACTTCGGTGGCGAGGCCTCGTTCCAACGGGTCCAGACCTTCCAGCGCGCCCTCGGCTACCTGCCGGTCGGCGACAGCGTGCCGAGGCCGACCGCCGCGGACTTTTCGCCGATCGCGGTGGCCGCATATACCGAAGTGCAGGCGCGGATGCAGGACCTGGCATTCACGGCCGGTCTCCGATATGACCTGTTCGACGCGCGGACCACCGATGCCACACAGGCGCGCGGATCCCACGGGACACTCAATCCGCGTCTGGCGGTGTCCACGGTGCTCCACGGCGCCACGTTCGTGGCCAGCTGGGGCCGGTTCAGCCAGGCGCCCGACTACCAGTATCTGGTCGACGCGGCATTCGACGACACCACCCGCACCGGGCGATTCCGGGTGGGGAACCCCGACCTCGGGTTCGAGCAGGCCACCCAATACGAGTTCAGCCTTCGGTCGCGGCCATCGGACAAGGTGAGCCTCAAGGTCGGCGTCTACGTCAAACGGCTCGACAAACTGGTGGCGTCGGTCCCGTTCGGCCTCGATCCCGACTCGACCATCTTCGGCAACCTCGACTACGGCAGCGTGCGGGGACTCGAGGTCATCGCCGAACGGGAGGTCGTGAGCGGGCTCCGGCTCCGGGGCTCCTACACCCTGCAACAGGCGACGGCGTCGGCCTCGGACGCATTCCGCCTCCGTACCTTGTACCTCGACCCGGTCACTGGTGACACGGTCCGCCCGGCGAGTGACGAGTTCCCGCTCGACTATGACCGGCGCCACACCTTCACCGGAATCGTGGAGTACCACTCGCCCGATGTGGCCGGGCCACGGCTCCTCGGGGGTTCGTTGTTCGGCGGGGTGAGTGCGGCGGCGATCCTCAGCTACCGCTCGGGCCTGCCGTACTCCCGCTACAGCGCCACCGGCGACACCCTCGTGGGCCCGCCCAATAGCTATCGCCTTCCCGACCAGACCAATGTGGACCTCCTGGTCCGGAAGGCGTTCACGCTGCTGGGCCGCGAAGGCAGCGTGTACTTCGACGCGCGCAACCTCTTCAACACCCAGGTGATCGTCGCCGTCGATCGCACCACCGGGAGCGCATATGTGTCGGAGGCCGCCATCACCCAAATGGCGACGGCCGCGTACAATGCCCACCCCGAGGCGATCTCGTACGAGTCGCCCCGCTACCGATCGTGGGCCGACCTCGACCACAACGGCCTGATCTCGGGCCCCACGGAGCTCATGCCGCTGTATCTCGAGGCGGCACGCGACTACACCAGTCCACTCTTTGCCTTCGGCCCGCCGCGGCTCGTCCGGCTCGGCGTGGAGATGCGCTTCTAGCCGCTCGCCAGCACCCGGACCGTGCGGTACATTGGCGTCGTATGCGTGCCCGTGGTGTTCCCTACCTCCTCCAGGTGCTCGGTGTCGGGCTCGCCTACGTCGTGGGCGCCCGCCTGGGACAGTTCACGGCCATTCCGCCCGGGAACGTCAGCGCGGTGTGGGTACCGGCCGGCATCGCGGTCGCGGCACTTGCCGTGCTGGGCCTCCGGGTGTGGCCCGGGATCTGGCTCGGGTCGTTCGCCTACAACTTCGCATTCTTCCAACGCGGTGTGACGGTCGATCCGTCGTCGGCCATGGGCATCGCGGTGGGGATCGCCTCCGGCGGGACGGTGATGGCCATCGCGGGGCGCTACATCGTCCAGGTCGTCCAAGGACGCGAGCCGACGGCCGACTCGCCCCGCGATGCCCTCCTCTGGATCATCGTCGCCGGCTTCCTCGCCGCCACCATCAGCGCGTCGTTCGGCACCGGTATGCTGTCGATCGGCCAACTTCTCCCGCTCCCCGCGCCCATCGTGTGGCGCACGTGGTGGCTCGGCGACGCGACCGGCGTGACCCTCGTGGCCCCGATGGCGATCCTCTGGGCGCAGCACGGCGTGCTCCGCTTCCGACCTGGCCAGGAGACCGAGACCCTCGTGGCCGCCCTCGCCTTCGCGGTGACCTGCTTCGCGGTGTTCGGCACGGTCGTACCGAGCACGACCGCTCCCTACCTCCTCACGGTCCCGCTGCTCTTCCTCTGTTACGTCGCCGTCCGGTTCGGGCGTCGCATCACCGCCAGCACCGCGCTGGCCCTGGCCATTGTGGCGAGTGTTGCGACGGCATCCGGCCGGGGGCCCCTGCATGCCACCGAATATCCCGGTTCACTGCTCGCCTTGCAGGTGTTCCTCGCCGTCGGCACCACGCTCGGGCTCACCCTGTCGTGTGCCGTCGTTCGACGTCGCCCTCGCACTGGCCTGGCGTCGACCACCGACCCGGTCGCGGCCGCTCCACGGCCCGTGGTGGAGCTCTCCGCATTCCGGCACGCACCGGACGCCACCGTCGTCGAACCCGACCAGTCGGTCACACGCGCGCCACTCGCACCGCCGGCCCACGCGGCCGCACTCGACGCCGTGCTCGCGGCGCTCCCGGAGCCGGTGTATGTCCTGACCCGCGATTCGCTCTCGGTGTCGCGTTGCAATGCCGCCTTCGCCCGCGCGCTGGGACACCCGGACCGTTCCGCAGTCGAGGGGCGGTCCTTGTTCGACCTGTTCCCTCCCGATGTGGCGCTCCTGGCCGCGGACGAGTCTCGGCGGGTGTTCCACACCGAGGAGGCACGCGAGGACCAGGAGCGTTGGCCCGGGGGCGCGCCCGGTCCGATACTGTTCGATGTGACCCGAACTCCGCTCTACGACGCCGCCGGTGTGGTCGACGCACTCCTCGCCCGAGCCCGTCCGGCACCACCACCTCCGCCTGAACGCCCCGGAACGTGACGAAGGGGCGACGCACTGGCGCCGCCCCCTCGTTGACCGGCATCCTGCGTGATCAGGCGCGCGCGAGCATCCGTCTGATCGGGCCCACCAGCAGGAACATCACGATCGCCGGGATGAAGCAGAACACCGCCACCGCACCGAAGAGCTGCGGCACCGTGAGCGAGCCGTACAGCTTGGTGACGTTCCCGGCGATGAGGTTCCCCATCGATGCCGCGAGGAACCACACCCCCATGATCATCCCCTTCACCCGATCAGGCGCGAGCTTGGTCATCGAGCTCAGTCCCACCGGGCTCAGGCACAGCTCGCCGATGGTATGCAGCAGGTAGGTCACGACCAGCCACATCGGGCTCACCAGCATCCCGTGTCCGGCGGCCCGCGCCGCGAAGACCATCACCAGGAATCCGAGACCGGCAAAGAGCAACCCGAACCCGAACTTGGTGGGGCTCGATGGATCGCGGGTCCCCAGCCGGATCCAGATCCACGCGAACACCGGCGCCAGGATGATGATGAAGAGCGAGTTGACCGACTGCAGCCAGCTGGACGGGAAGGTCCAGCCGAGCACGCTGTTACGGGTGCTGTCGCGTGCAAAGATGTTGAGCGTGGACGGGGCCTGTTCGAATGCGGCCCAGAACATCGCCGCTGCCACGAACAGGACCAGCACCACGACCAGCCGCTTCCGCTCCTCCCGGGTCCACTGCCCCGCCGAGAAAAGCCACACGAAGAAGGCCACCACAATGACGGCGAACAGATAGGGGAACGCCGCCGCCACACCCTCCGCGGTCCAAGTGCCGCCGCGCACGAGCGCGGTGACCACCCCGACCACCAGCAGTGTGCCGATCCCGCCGACCCACGCCATCCGGCGTGCCGAGGCCCCTTCGGGTGAATCGGGCGCCACGCTCGGATGGATGCCGGCGGTGCCCAGGTGCTTCCACCCGAGCCGGAACTGGATCACCCCGAAGAGCATTCCCGCCGCTCCCACGCCGAAACCCCAATGCCAGGCGTTGAGCGGGTTGAGGCCCCAAGATACGAGAAGCGTGCGGAACCCGGGGGCCTGGGCCAGCCCGCCCACGATCAGCGGCGCGATGGTGGCGCCGAGATTGATCCCCATGTAGAAGATCGAGAACCCGGCGTCGCGACGCAGGTCGGCCGTCGGATACAGCTCACCGACGATGACGCTCACGTTCGGCTTGAGGAGTCCTGTGCCCAGGATGATGAGCCCGAGACCCGGAAAGAAGAACGCCGATCCCGGCATGGCGAGCGTCAGCTGTCCCAGCATGATGAGTGTGCCGCCGAGGAGCACTGCGCGCCGCAGGCCGATGAGCTTGTCCGCCACCCAGCCACCGGGGAGCGAGAGCATGTAGACTAGCGCGGCGTAGGTGCCGTAGATCGCGCCAGCCTTGCCGATCCCCCATCCCAGGCCGCCGGCGGTGAGCGCCGCAGTCATGTACAGGATCACGACCGCGCGCAGGCCGTAGAACGAGAACCGCTCCCACATCTCGGTGAAGAAGAGCGTGGCGAGCCCGCGCGGGTGGCCGAAGAAGGCAGTGTCGGACGAAGTGGAGGCCACGCGGTGCTCCGTTGGTTGGAGAACGGTGAACGGTGAACAGTGAACAGAGCGGGAACGGGGCCACCCGTTCACCCCTTCAGCGTTGACCGTTTACCGGGGGTCCTTGCCCAGCTTTTTCTTGAGGGCCTGCAATTGGAGATCGGCCGCCTGGTCCCGCGCGGCCCGGTCGGCCTGGTGCTGCAGCAATTCGTGGTCGAGGTCCAGCTCCGGGCGGGTCCCGCCCGCCGCTTCGAGGTCGCGCCACGCAGCGCCCACGCTCGGGGACATCCCGGACCCGCCGAGGCC
>JBAUHI010000075.1:0-22456 GCA_049680185.1 Gemmatimonadales bacterium
GGGTTGGGGGGTGAGGAAGAGCGCCCGGGCGAGGAGCGCTGGACGACTAGAGGGGGTAGGGGGTGAGGAGAAGCGCGTGGTAGCGGCGGCTGGCTTGGCATACCGTGGAGACGGGGTAGGGGGTGAGGAAGAGCGCCTGCGGGCGTGGGCTGGTTCACGAGATCCTGCGCACCGATGCTCCCCCTCTCCACGAACGTGGAGAGGGGGCAGGGGGTGAGGAGAAGCGGGTGGTCTGGGGCCCCACCATCACTTGAGGATGTCTGTCTATCGTGGAGAGGCGGCAGGGAATGACGAACTCACCCTCCCCCGTAGTCCTTCTTGATCCCCGCGATCACCGCTGCCACCCGTTGGGCGATCGGGAGAGTCGTGGACACGTCGCGATCGAGTTCCCGCTGGGGGACCGAGGGGTCGGCGGTGGGACGCCAGCTGAGCTCGACGGTGAGTGTGGACGACCCGACCTTGGCAGGATCGGCCCAGGCGCGGAGCCGGATCACATTGGGGCCGACCGGTCGGGCGGCCGTCGGGTGTCCCAATGAATCCATCCATGGCGACTCGAGCCAGGTGTCCCGCGCCTCCAGCCGTGCGACCGGAACGCTGTCGTCCTTCAGCCGTTGGGCCAGCATCGCGATCGCCTCGCCCGGATCCTCGGAGACGATGACGGTGAGTGAGGCCGGCGATGGCGTGATCGCCGGTCGAGTGGTGTTGGGGTTGCAGGCCACCACCGAGGCGGCGGCCAGCAGCGCCGCTCCGATCTTGGCCCTCTTCATTGTTCACCTTCGATCGGCACCGCCGGTTCCACCGACCAGTCGTAGAACCCCGTGCCGCTCTTCCGTCCCAGTCTCCCTGCCGCCACGAGGCGTTCGAGGGTCGGGGGCGCCTCGAACCGTGCCTCCCGGTACTCCTCGTGCATCGCGAGCGTGGTATGGAGCACCGTGTCGAGTCCCACGGTGTCGAGCAGGGTGAAGGGGCCCATCGGGTATCCGGCACCAAGCTTCATTGCGGTGTCGATATCGGCGATGGTGCCGCCCTTGCGTTCGAGGAGTCGGATGGCGTCGAGCAGATAGGGGATGAGCAGGGCGTTGACGATGAACCCGTTGGTATCGTGCGCCAGGACCGGCTCCTTGCCGAGCCGCCGGACGAAGTCCACCGCGCGGGCGATGATCGCCGGGTCGGCCTCGTCGGTGCGCACCACTTCGACCAGTGGCATCAGCGGCACCGGGTTGAAGAAGTGGAGTCCGAGGAAGCGGTCAGGGCGGTCGGTCACCTCGGCCTGGTCGGCCACCCGGAGGCTCGAGGTGTTGGTGGCAAAGACGGTGCCGGGCGGGGCCAGCTCTTCGAGCTCCCGCCAGAGCGCCTGCTTGGTTGCCAGGTCCTCGATGATCGCTTCGATCACGAGATCCGCCTGGGCGGCAGCACCCAGGGCGTCGGTGAAGATGATGTGCGCGAGGGCCGCCTCGCGGACTTGGGTGGTCAGCTTCCCCTTCTCGACCAGCTTGGCCGTCGAGGCCTCGATGGCACGCTTCGCCTTGGCACCCTGCGCAGCGTCGATGTCACGGAGCGTCACGTGGCATCCCGCCGTGGCGCACACCTGGGCGATGCCGGCGCCCATCAGGCCGGCGCCGATCACTGAGACGTGCGGAAAGGGGAGTGTCGTCATGCGTGGAAGTGTAAGCGTCCACCCGCCACCCGCCACCCGCCACGTCCGTGTCCCATGCGTCCAATGCGTCCTATGCGCCTCATGCGCCTTACGCGTCCAACGCGCCTGATCCGCCTACTTGATCGCCTTTCTCACCTCACCCAGCACCGCGTCCAGCAGTCCCGGCCGTCCGCTCGGCAACGCCGCCGGTGCCGAGGCATCCGCTTCCAGCGCATCGAGTGCCCGGTCCAGCCCCAGCTGGGTCCGCGCCACCACCGGTGGGTACCCTCGCAACACCGCCCATCCGCCCACGAATCCGAACGGCAGCGGGACGAGCGCGAGCGGCAGGAACGCGTGCAACATCGTGAGGATGGATGCCGCCAATCCGCCGACCACGACGAGGGCCGACGCACCGCCGATCATCGCGTCGCGGGTCTTGCGGATGTCGGCCTCGAGGGTCACGTGGCAGTAGCCGTCCTCGAGCGGGGTGATAGTGGCCGTCACCCGCCGGCACCGCGCCAGCATGAAGGGGCGCGCCACTCCGCCCATCACCGCACCGGCTCGACGCATCGCCGCGTGAAAGCCCCCCACCGGCTCCCAGAGAACGCGCCCGGGCTGCTCCCGCGCCACCGCCAGCAGCTCATGCTCGTCGAGCCAGCTGATCAAGGAGCGCTGCACCTTTTCAGGAGTGCCGCGCACCACCCGCATCGCCCGCACGGTGGCTGGTCCGACGCTCTTGTCCCAGATCCCGGCCATCGTCCCGTCGACGGTCCGCACCTGCTCCTCGATCATCGCCTGGTCGAGGTACCGGGTCGGGATCCCCACCTCGCGTCCCAGCTTGAGGACGTCGTCGCGGGAAAGGTCGTCCCCGACCTCGTGCTCGCCGGTCTGTAGCAACGCCGCCCTGCGGATGATCCGTTCCAGCTGGCCGCGGTCGAACCGCGCCGACTCCGGCTCGGTCACGGCTGCTTCGCGGCCGGCGCCTTGGCCAGCTCGACCCGGGGAAAGGTCGGGTCCGTCGTCGGCGTCGATGCCGGCAGCGCCGGCATGGCCGGCCAGTTGGCAGCGGCCGGCGGGCTCATGAACGGGCGGAGCAGCTCCATCGGCAGCGGGAAGATGGTGGTCGAGTTGTTCTCGCTCGCGATCTCGGTCACGGTCTGCAGGTAGCGCAGTTGCATGGTGAGCGGCTCCTGTGCCATCGTGTGCGCCGCCTCGGCCAGCGTCTGGCTCGCCTGCAGCTCACCCTGTGCGGCGATCACCTTGGCGCGCCGCTCCCGCTCGGCCTCCGCCTGGCGGGCCATCGCGCGCTTCATCTCCGGCGGGAGGTCGACGTCCTTCACTTCGACGGCGGAGACCTTGATCCCCCATTCCTCGGTGCGCTGGTCGATGATGTTCTTGAGGATGCCGTTGATCTTCTCCCGGTCGGAGAGCAGCTCGTCGAGCTCCACCTCGCCCAGGACCGACCGGAGCGTGGTCTGCGCCAGCTGGCTGGTGGCGTAGAGATAGTTCTCGATGCTGATGATCGCCTTTTCCGGGTCGGACACGGTCACGTACATCACGGCGTTGACCTTGATGGACACGTTGTCCCGGGTGATGACGTCCTGCGGCGGGATGTCGAGCGCCATCGTGCGCAGCGAGATCTTCCGCATCGTGGCAAAGAGCACCGGCACCACACAGAGCCCCGGGCCCTTCACTCCGGTGAATCGGCCCAGGGTGAACACGACCCCGCGCTCATATTCGTTGAGCACGCGCAGGCTCCCGAAGACGTAGAGCACCGCGGCGATGAGGGCGATCGGGAGAAGGGCCATGACGACTCCTTAACGGGGGAAAGCTTCGACCACGACGGCGGCACCCTGGCCACCGCCGATGCACGCGCTCCCCAGGCCGAACCGCTTGCCGGTCCGGCGGAGCGCGTGAAGCAGGTGCAACGTGATCCTCGTCCCGGTCGCACCCAGCGGATGCCCCAACGCGATGGCACCTCCTTCGACGTTGGTGCGGGCGCGGTCGAGGCCGAGTTCCTTTTCGACGGCAAGGTACTGGGCGGCGAATGCCTCGTTCACCTCGATCAGGTCCATCTGGTCCAGTGTCATGCCGGCCCGCTCCAGCGCCTGGCGTGAGGCCGGCGCCGGACCGATCCCCATGATCCCCGGATCGACACCCGCGATCCCCCAGGACACCAGCCGGCCCAGCGGCTTGAGCTTGCGCTCGGCGGCCACCGATTCATGCGCCACGACCACAGCGGCGGCGCCATCCACGATCCCCGACGCGTTCCCCGCGGTCACCACGCCGTCCTTCCGGAAGTAGGGCGGCAGCTTGGCCAGCACTTCCAGGGTCGTATCGGGACGGCGGTGCTCATCCTGCGCCCAGGCGATCATCGCCTTGGTCTTCCGATCCTTGATGTCGACCGGGATCACTTCATCGGCGAAGGCGCCAGCCCGCCAGGCGGCGTCCGCCGCCTGCTGGCTCCGGTAGGCGTAGGCGTCGACATCGGCGCGCGAGATCCCGTATTTGTCGGCCAACGCCTCGGCGGTCTCCGCCATCGAGCGGTCGCACTCGGTGTCGCGGAGCGCTTCCCAGAGCGAATCCTCGAGCGGCGGCGTCGGCCCCAGCCGGTAGCCCCAGCGCGCACCGCGCAGGACGTGCGGCGCCTGGCTCATCGACTCGGTGCCGCCGGCCAGCACCACTCGGCTCTCGCCCAGGAGTATCTGCCGCGCGCCGTCGATGATCGATTCGAAACCTGAGCCGCAGAGGCGGTTGACCGTAAGTGCGGGGACCGGGATCGGGAGCCCGGCGCGGAGGGCGATGTGCCGCGCCAGGTAGATCGCGTCCTTCGAGGTCTGCAGTGCGTTGCCGAAGATGGCGTGATCGTAGGCGTCGACCGGGAGGCCGGCGCGCGCGATGGCGCCCTTGGCGGCGATGACGCCCAGGTCGATGGCGGAGAGGTCCTTGAGGGTGCCGCCGAAGGCACCGATACCGGTGCGCACACCGGAGAGGAAGACGACCGAAGCGGTGTTCTGCATAGGCCTGAAATATGGCCCGGTGGTACGCCCCACTCAAGCAGCGGTGGTGCGGCTAGAAGTAGTGATCCACGCCCAACTTGATCGACATGAACGTCGGGTGCTTGTAGCCGAGCACGTTGCTGCCGGCTGCCCCGATCGCGATGCTCTCGGTCACGCTGGCCCGGACCGCCCAGCCGTTCCCCTTTTCGTTGTTGTCGACGTCCCTGGAGATGTACATCCCGATCCCCAGAAGCCTCGGATCGGGAGGTGCGATGGCGGCCCCGGTCGTCTGTGCGTAGTTGCCGAGCGCTCCTCGGATGAGCAGCCCTCCCTCCGTCGTGGCCTTTCCGTCCACTGGTGGGGCACCGAACAGGCGGAACCGTGGCTCGATGAAGAAATAGGTCAGTCGGAATGGGGTGACGTTGCTCTGGAACTCGATGCCGAACGCGCACCCGCTCACGTCGTTGTTCAACGCCGGTCCCGCACGGAAGCTGAAGCACGCCTCCACCGAGCTTCCCCCGGTGCCCAGGGTGGTGTCCCCGGCATACCCCGTGTGCAGGCCGGCCTGGAGCTCCAGTCCGATGGCCCAACCCGGCGAGTGGATCACGGCGCTGCGGTGGCGGGTCGCCCGGGCGTCGCGGAACAGCTTCAGGTGCGTGGCGCCGCCGGCGGGGCCGTCGATGACGCGGATCTCGACGTCCTCGTCCGCGGACGGATAGATCTCGTAGGTGATGCGGTTTGAAGGGTCGAGCTCGCGATCGACCACAAGCGCGTACGGCGGTTGTGATCCGGGGGCGGTGTAAAGCTCCAGCTGGACGCCGGGATAATCGAACTCGGCCCGGTACACGGCATCCTTCTGCAGGAAGACCTTCGGCCGATCGTCGAGCCCCGTCTCGAAGAGGTGGTCGAGGACCAGCACGTCCTGGCGTCCGGTGTCAGGCGCGGGGGCCGCGGCGGTCTGGGCCGCCAGCGGACCAGAGGCCAGGAGGGACGCAATGAGGATCGCACGCATCTCGAGATCCGAGAGAAGGATGAGCCGGGGTCTTACGCTTCGTCGCCCACCGGATGGCCGCAGTTGATGCAGTGGTGCCAGCCCAGCTCGACCTCCGCGCTGCACTCGGGGCAGCGCGTGAACGACTGGCTCTGGCCGCAATGGGGGCAGAAGTTGACTTGCCGCCCGGACGGCAGCGCGCCGCCGCAATAGCTGCAGCGATGCAGCCCATCGCGTTCGCGGGAGGGTGCGCCTTCGCGGAGCGGGATGATGCTGGGCGGTTCCGGGGCGTCGACGGTCCAGGGCACCTGTCCGGTGGGGAGTGGATGGTGCGGTGGCGTCTCCGGCTCTGCGTCGTCGTCCGGATCGGGAGGCGCATATGCCGCCTCCGGGCCCGGCCCGAGCGCGTACGCCAGCCGTTCGGTCGAGAGCGTCAACTCTGCCGCCGCATGTTCGCGCAGGATGCCGAGGTCGGGGCTGGGACTTGCCAGCTCCGCTTGGAACTGGATCTGGGTCGCTTCCGGCTCGATGGTCACGTATCCTCCTTCGCCGGCGCAGAGCCGGAGCAGGAGGGCGTCGTAATCTTCGCTGGAATCGAGCGCCAGCGTGCGGCGGGCCGCCCGATACGGCAGCACCGTCTGATAGAGCTCCGCCAGCTGGAGGGGACGATGCAGCCGCGCCGGATCGACCGCGATCAGGCTGTCCACCAGCAATCGGTACAGGGGTTCGAGGTCGTTCACGGCGTGCTCGGGATGGGTGAAGGAACGTCTGAGGCTATGGATAGGGCAGTACCATGTCAAGCAAGGAGGACCCATGCGAGTGAGCTGGCTGGCCTTGGTCGCAGCGGTCTGGGGCGCGCCGCTCGCGGCCCAGACCGACTGCACGGTGGGCCACCTGCCCTACAACTCCAACGAGGCTCGGCTGCTGCGGCGGTTCGAGGCCCCGCTCATCTTCGAGCCCGGGAGCGCGGCACCCGACCTCGGGCGGGGCCAGGTACAGGTCGGCCTCGACATCACCTACCTCCCGCACATCGACTCGGCCACCGCCACCCCGACCTACTGCCGGCCCGGCAAGCCGCCGGAGAACGTGGATCTGCTCGCCGCGATCCCACGCCCGCGGGTGGCCATCGGACTCTCGGCGGTCCTGGTGCTCGAGCTCAGCTGGATCCCGCCCATCCGCTTGAATGGCGTCAAGGCCGACATCTTCGGCATTGCCCTCGCCCGCCGCTGGGCGCTGGCAGGCACCCGCCACCTCACCGCCCGGCTGCACGGCACCATCGGTCAGATCGACGCCAGCATCACCTGTACCGAGGCCCAGATCCAGCCCTCGGGCCCGCCGCAGTGCGCCGGGCTCCCAGCCCCATCGGACGATCGCTTCCAGCCCAATAACGTTGGCGTTGACGCGGCGATCGACTGGCGCATGCGCGGTGGCGGACTTCGCCCCTACGTCGGCGCCGGCTACACGATCGAGCTTCCCCGCTTCCGGGTCGATCCCAACAACACGCTCGTCAACCAGCGGGTCGAAGGGAACTATACCCGTCCCTCGCTGTTCGGCGGCCTCACCTGGATGGCGGGTCCGAACTTCGGAGTGAGCGGGGAGGTCTACGCCGTTCCGGGGGACATGCTGACGGGACGGGTGGGGATCCGGTACGGAGGGACCTGACCGGGAGGTAGGAGTGGAGACCCAGCTTCCGCTCACTCCGCCAGAGCGATCCGCTCGCCCGCCTCCAGCCGGCGCTCGAACGACTCGAACGTGGCGTCCGGATCATACGTGAGGTACCGCTTCCGGCCCCGCTCCTTCTCGAGCCAGGCGTCGAATCCCGACTCGACGATCCCGGCCGAGGTCTCCTGCCGGGTGGCGGCGCCGACGGCAAGGTCGTTGACGTACTCGTTCTTGGGGTGGCCGGAGTGGCCCCGCACCCAGGTCCACTGTGCATCGTGGAGCGGCACCGACTTCATCAGCGCTTGCCAAAGCTCCAGGTTCTCGATGGCGCCGCCCTTCCGCTTCCATCCGCGCGCCATCCATCCCGGTGCCCATTCCCGCACACCCTTCACCAGGTATTCCGAGTCGGAGATCAGGACCAGCCGCACCCGCTTTTCTTTCTGGGCCAGCAGTTGCAGCACCGCGATGGCACCGGAGAGCGCCATCCGGTTGTTGGTCGTGGCGGGGGCGTGGATGTAAACGTCGCGCCGGACGATGGCACCCTGGTGGCGTATCTCGATCAGGGCGCCGGAGCCGCCGGGGTTGTCTCCCTCGCGACCATTGCCGAGGCAGGATTCATCGAGATGGGCGACCGCGATCGGGGTGGGCATCGGCCAAACGTAGCGGGGTGCGCGAGGAGGAGAAGAGGCAAAGACGTGAGGAGAAAGATGGGAAGGGGGCGCACGCGACGACGTCGATATCGAGGAGGTGAAGGGGACTCGCTTCCGGCACCGCCTCACCTCCCACTCTCCCCTTCACATCCTCCCTTCTTTCCCCCCCCTCACCTCCTCTTCTCTTTTCCCCGTCTCCTCCTTCCCCGCCCGCTTACGGCTGCACCACCACCGCGATATCGGTGGCGCGCAGCAGCTCCTCGGTATGTGAGGGCATCTCGGCGTGGCCTTCGACGTGGTGGGCGCCGGTGAAGAGCGCGTCGCAGCCGAGGGCGCGGATGGCCTGGTCGACCGCCGTGCCTATGGTCCCGGGGGCGAAGTGGGTGCCGAATCGCAGCGGGCTCTCCGACAACGCCGCCGCGGCGCGCGCCAGGACCTCCTGGGCCTTTCGCTCGTCGCGTCCCGCGGTGATGACTTCGACCCGGCCACCGCGGATCCCCACCAGCCGGGCCGCGAAGGCGAGGGCTCGCTGGCTGGTGGGCCCGCCGTCGTAGGCCACCGCACAGCGATCGAACTGGGCCACCGCCGTGGCCGCCACGAACACCGGCACCGGACAGCGCTGGATCAACGTGCGCGTCTCGGGCCCCAGGGGATCCTTGGCGTCGAGACCGGCCCGCCCGACGAACACCGCGTCGGCCTCGTGGGCCAGCGATACCAGTTGGTCCACGATGCCGCCGCGCCGCTGGATCATCTCGCCTTGGAGCCCCGCCTCTGCCGCCCGGGCCGCCGCTTCGTCCAGGATCGACAGGGTAAAGGCCCCGGTATCGCCGCCCAGGCCCTCTTCCAAGGCGACGTCCGGCCGCCGGCTGACGTGCGCCAGCAGGAGCCGGGATCGGAAGCGCTTCCCGAGCTCGATGGCCTGCGCCAGCGCCACCCGCGAGGGTTCCGATCCGTCGAGGCCTACCAGAAGCCTGGTGAACATGTCTTGAGGGTGCGGGTGCGGACCGCTGGCGTCAAGCGCTGAGGATCGAGAAGCCGTCCAGCTCGTCCAGAATGAACGTCCTGTCCTCATTGGTCATCGGCAGCCGCCCCACCAGCGCATCGCGCTGGGCCACGGAGGTGATCCGCCTGGCCACGACGATGAACTCCGAGCCACGCCGCGACAGCGCCACCCGGAGCCCGTCCCGGACCGCTCGTTCCAGCTGATCCATCCGCTCCGCCGTCCATCGCATTTCGGTCCCTTCTGTGGCCCCAGCGATCACGACCTGAATGGTACAACCTCAACCACCTCACCACGGAGGCACGGAGAACACGGAGGAGCACGGAGAACAACCCCATGGTGTGGCGGGACCTGCCCAGCCCCGCTCTTGGGAGCGGAGACGATCCGGCCAGCCAGATCGACCAGGGCACCACCTCACCACGGAGGCACGGAGGGACACGGAGGTTCACGGAGAACAGCTTGGTGGTGTGGTCTCCCGATCAAGGCTCCCGGCGGGTAAGCGATCAATTTGTGGCGCAAAGCGTCGCGAGCTGCTTCACAACGGAGGATACGGAGCGCTGGAGTCGACGTGGATGGCCGGTTCGGTTCGGCTCCCAAGGCCAGGACTCCTCAGGTCCCGCCACATTGAGAGGCTGTTCTCCGTGAACCTCCGTGCCTCCGTGGTGAAGCCGTGCCCTGATTGAATAGGGTTGCCGGATGAGCTCCGCCCCGAGAAACGGAGATCTGCAGGTCCCGCCACACCATGAAGTTGTTCGCCGTGCCCCTCCGTGTTCTCCGTGCCGGAGCCTGCCCTGAGCGTAGCGAAGTGTGGTGAGGCTGTTTCCTAGGCTGCGCGCCCACGCCGGACCGACACGCTCCCCGCCGGTCCGGCGACCAACCGCCCAATGATCGCAGCGGCAGGGGTCTTCTCCTTCTTGAGCGCCGCCACCAGTGCATCGGCGCGTTCCGGCGCGACCGCGAGCAGCAATCCACCCGACGTCTGTGCGTCGCAACAGAGGTAACGCTCCGCGGGCGAGATGTCCGCCGCCCAATCAGCCCCGCTGGCGGCCTTGAAGTTCCGCTCTGTCCCTCCCGGTACCACGCCGGATTCCGCCAGTACCCGCGCCCCTGGCAACAGCGGCAACGCATCGACCCAGAGCTCGGCACCCACGGCACTGCTCGCGAGGATATTGGCGAGGTGACCCAGGAGTCCGAATCCGGTGACGTCGGTGGCGCAAGTGACGCCGTTGGCCAGCGCCGCGCGCATCGCCCCGGCATTGAGCGTCGCCATCGACTCGACCGCGGGTGCCACTCCAGCGGCGTCGATCCGGTCGCGCTTGAGTGCGGTCGTGAGGATCCCGGTGCCCAGCGGCTTCGTCAGGACGAGGAGATCACCCGTGCGGCCGGCGGCGTTGGTGAGGATCCGGTCGGGATGCACCTCGCCCACCACCGCCAGCCCGAATTTGGGCTCCGGGTCGTCCACCGAATGTCCGCCGACGAGCGGGCACCCGGCTTCGGCCGCCACTTCAGCCGCGCCCTTCAGCACCTCACCCAGGAGCGCGAATGGCAGTGCAGTCCGCGGCCAGCCGACGAGGTTGAGCGCGAAGAGCGGCAGTCCGCCCATCGCGTACACGTCCGAGAGCGCGTTGGCGGCGGCGATGCGTCCCCAGTCGAACGGGTCGTCGACGATGGGTGTGAAGAAGTCCGTGGTGGCGATGAGTGCGCGCTCGGCGTCGAGCCGGTAGACGGCGGCATCATCCCGAGTAGATGCGTCGACCAGGATGCGCGGATCGACGATCGGCGGCAGGTGGCGGAGCACGTCGGTGAGTTCGGTGGAGCCGAGCTTGCAGGCGCACCCCGCACCGTGGGAGAACGCGGTGAGGCGGATCGGCGTCGCCGATGGGTCGGTCATCGGTCGGTTCCCCGCCGTCTATGCGCCACGGGCCCGCACCAACGCGCGCGTCCCGATCCACGTCCGCTCTTCACCGATGGCCTCGTCGCCATCGAAGCCGCCGTCGGCGCGCTGCCGTGCGACCAGCCC
Organism: Gemmatimonadales bacterium; assembly: GCA_049680185.1. GTDB lineage: Bacteria > Gemmatimonadota > Gemmatimonadetes > Gemmatimonadales > GWC2-71-9 > CAMLHU01. The sequence goes on from JBAUHI010000075.1 coordinate 10,959, forward strand.
CGGAATGGCGCGCTGGATCAGAGTCGTCGCTTCCGCATCGGGTACCGCGAGCAGCGCCTGCAGCACATGGAACAAGTCGGTGTGCGGCCAGGTGCCGTTCTTCTCATCGGCCGCGATGCGGGCGATCAACCCCGGAATGGCGTCTCGCATCGGCGCCTCCGACAGTGCCAATCCGTGCAGGGTGGAGCACGCCAGCACCAGCGGGATGGGTCCGCCCCAATCCGTGGCCAGCTGGGACAGGCTCTCGGTGTGTCGCAGCACCTGCGGGCGCTTTTCCTGCCGCGCCTTGAGCACCCCTCGCAGTGCGATGCAACTGGCCGCAAAGCGCGCATCGGCGTCGTCCCCGACAGTGGCGCCGTTGGGAAGCGTGAGCGGTGCCACCGGGCGGGCCGGATCACCGGGAGAAAAGAACCCCGGAAAGGTCCGACCGTGGTGCTCCGGGCGTGTATTGACGCCCCCGTAGGCGCCAGGCTCGTCCTGCCGAGCCAGCAGGTACCCGATGACCCGCACGGTGCCAGCCTGGTCGGCGGCGTGGTCGAGGTCCATCAGCTCGATGGCACGCCACGCGGTCGTCAGGAATTCCCCCCGCACGCTCCCGTCCATCCGGGTCTCGGCCCGGAGGTTGTTCGCGAGCTGGCGCGCCGAGGCGTCGTCGTCCGGCAGCGCGATGCCCAGCGCGCGGCGCACGAGGATGCCGGGCCGGGTGTGGCGGTCGCCGGACCAGCGCGCCAGTGCCTTCAACGCGCCGTCGATGATGGCGGCGTTCGGGGTCACGAGAGTATCCATGAGAGCAGGCCTCCTGCAATGACGAGACGCGCGACGCCGAAGATCGCGTCGTGCCAGGGGCGGGCAGTGCCGGGAACAGATCCGGAACGGTGTCGCGTGCGCACCGGTCCTTCGACGAAGATGCCCAGGACGAGGAACAGGAGCCACCAGCCGCCGTGACCCAGACTGCCGAACCAGAGTGCGGCGAACAGCGTCAGCAACAAGGTCTCCGGCAGGATGATCCACGGGCGGAACGTCGTTCCGGCCGCCGGCCGATATCGCCCCAGCCCCCAGTCCACCCCTGAGTACCACACCCCGACCACGACCCACGCCAGCAGGAAGCGGGTGAGGGTCACTGCTGGATCCGGCGCACCAGGCTGTCTGCATCGAGCACGGCCCCGCCCAGGATGACCTTCCTGATCTTCCGCGTGTTGCGGATGTCGGCACGGGGGTCAGCGTCGAGCACCAGCAGGTCCGCCACCTTGCCCGGCTCGAGCGTACCCAGAGAATCGGCGCCGATGAGCGCGGCTGCCACCGAGGTCGCGGCCCGGATCGCGTCGTCGGGCGGGAGGCCGGCGTTCACCAGCAGCTCCAGTTCCCGGTGCACGCTCGACCCGGGGATGATCAACAGCCGCGACGCGCCGGTACCCACTGCCACCCGTCCGCCGGCCACCTTGAACTCCCGGAGGAAGAGATCTTCCTTGCTCCGCCCCGCCCGGAACGCCGGAAAGGTCGACGCATTCCATCCGGCCTGCGCCTCGAACTGCGTGAGATCCCAATCGCCCCGGGCCGACGCGGGCACATACGCCAGGCCGGGCGATGCCGTCACGCTCGAATCGTCGAGCCGGCTCCAGGTGTCGTGCAACACCAACGCCGGCACCAACGTCACGCCAGCGCTGGCCAGGTCAGCGGCCACGGCGCCGAGGGGTGCCGAGTCGAGCCCGGCCCAGGCGCGCTCCGCGGCAGTCCACCCGGCCCACGGCGCGCGGTGGAACGCGGCGTAGAATGGTGCGGGGTCCACCACCGACTGCGGCACGCCGGAGAGCTCGAGCAGTGACTTGATGCCCAGCTTTGCCGCGGTGCGCGCATCGGTGAGACCCAGGCGCGCCGTCACGGGCGTGTTGAGGCTGGTCGCCTCATCGACCACGGCGCGCAGCGCGGCGGGGGAAAGTCCCGGTCCGACCGACACGAACGTGGCGCCTCCCTGGATCCGGTCGTCCACCGCCCGTCGGGCTGCGGCCTCCGTCGCGAGTGCCGATGCGCTCGGATCGAAAGGTGGAACACCATCGAGTGCGGCACCGGTCACATACAGCCGCGGGCTCACCAGGCTGTGCAGCGAGGCCGCTTCGGCCAGTGCCAGGATCGAATCCTGGTCGTTCCCGACATCGCGCACCGCTGTGACGCCGAACGCGAGATACCGCGGGATGGCCCAGCGCTCCACGGCGCCATCCACGTCGATGAGGCCGGGAATGACCCACTTCCCCTTGAGATCCACCACCGTCGCCGTCTTGGGGATGGTGAATCCCGCCGCTGGTGCGATGGTGTCGATCTTGGAGCCCCGGATGATCACGACCTGGTCCTCGCGGGCCGGCGCATCGGTGCCGTCGATGACGGTGACGCCGACCAGCGCGATCCGGTCCTTCACCGGCGTGCCGCACCCCATGATGGCCAGGGCGGATCCGATGGCCAGCGCGAGCGCGGTCGCGCATCGATTGGGCATGCCAGTGTTTCCATCCCGCCCAGCGGCGGGCCATCAGGGGGACAACGGGCCGCTCAAGACCGGTCCCAGGGGCCGGAAGAGCGGGGATCGCATACCGGGTTATAACACGTTCCGGGGTTCGATGGCAACTACGCGGCATCTCTTCGGTCCCGCCCCACCGGCCCGCGGTTTATACTGGAACGATGCCGCCTGCCTCCCGAGCCCGGCGCCCGGCCCGCCGGTCGCCGATCGTCCTCGTCAGCAATCGCGAACCTTTCGAGCACCAATTCGGGCTCGATGGGTCCATCACGACCTCGCGGCCCGCGGGCGGCCTGGTCTCGGCGCTGTTGCCGGTACTGGAGCAGAGCGGCGGCGCATGGGTGGCCTGGGGGAGCGGCGAGGCCGATTTTGTGGTCACCGATCCGCACGGCGTCGTCGCGTTGCCGCCCGCCCACCCGGCCTTCGACCTGCACCGCCTTCGCCTGACGCCAGCCGAGATCCACGGCTACTACACCGAGACCGCCAACCGCGCGCTGTGGCCGCTCTGCCACTACCAGTTCCAGCACTTCGGCTTCGACCAGTCGGCGTGGCGCACCTATCGTCGGGTGAACGCCCGCTTTGCCCAGGCGGCGCTCGCCGCACGGCGCACCCCCGACGCGGCCATCTGGGTCCACGACTACCACCTGGCGTGCGTGGCGGGCCACATCCGGCACCTGGCGGGACCCCGCCCATTCGTGCACCAGTTCTGGCACATCCCGTGGCCCGCTCCCGACGTGCTGCGCGCACTGCCCGTGGCTCGGGCACTGGTCGAGGACCTACTGGGCAACGACCTGCTGGTGTTCCAGACCCCGCGCCATCGCCTCAACTTCCTCGCCAGCGTCGCGGACGAGCTTCCGCGTGCCAAGGTCGATCTTGATCGGGGCACGGTGCGGTATGCCCGTCGGACCACCACAGTGCGCGCCGTGCCGATCTCGGTGGATGTCGCGGCCCTCGAACGCCGCGCCTCACGCCCGGACGTCATCGCGGAGGCCCGCCGGATCCGGCGCCGGCTCCTCGGCCGCCGCGGCCAGCTCATCCTCGGCGTCGATCGGGTGGACTACACCAAGGGGATCCGACGGCGGTTCGACGCCTTCACCCGGCTGCTCGAACTGCATCCTGAGCTCCGCGGCAAGGTCACCTTCCTGCAGGTGGCGCCCCCGTCCCGATCAGGGATCGCGGCATACCGGGCGCTCCAGGGCGAACTCCGGGCCGAGGCTGACAAGGTCAATTTGCGCTTTGCCACGCCATCATGGCGGCCGTTGGAGCTTCGGATGGAGCAGTTCGATCCGGGGGCCCTCGCGGCCTGCTACCTCGCCGCCGATGTCTGCCTGGTCTCCTCGTTGCAGGACGGGATGAACCTCGTGGCCAAGGAGTTCATCGCCTGCCAGCACGGCCATGCGGGAGTGCTCGTCCTGAGCGAGTTCACCGGCGCGGCCGAGGACCTCGATGGCGCGATGCTCATCAATCCGTATGACATCGGCAGTACCGCCGAGTCGATCATGGCCGCCCTCGCGATGGGGATCGGAGAGCGGAGGGTGCGGATGGCCGCGATGCGCCGCCAAGTGAAGACTCACACGATCCACGACTGGACCGCCACCATCTTGCGTGAGGTGGCGCGCCTGCGGCGGGCGACGTGAGGCCGCTGGCGCGCGCGTCGCTCCGGGCGCTCAAGGCGGCCGGCCCCCTCACGCTGTTCCTCGACGTCGACGGCACGCTCGCGCCGTTCGTGCGCGATCCCGCCCGGGCGCGCATCGCCCCCGGTGCCGGTCTCGCCATCCGGCGGCTGCGCCGATCGGGGCACCGCGTGGTGCTGGTCTCCGGGCGCCGGGCGGTGGATGCTGCGCGTGTGGTCGGGGTCGCGGTGGACGGCGTCATCGGCAGTCATGGTGCCGAGTGCCTGGACGGGCGCCGGGTCGTGCCGTGGCTCGGACGTCGCGCCGATCGGACCCGTATCGCCACCGCGCGCCGCGTGCTCAGTGCGCGCTTCGCCGGTCGCGCCGGGATCCGGGTCGAGGGCAAGACGTGGAGCCTTGCGGTCCACACCGTCGGGCCGGCCGGTGCGGCGGAGGTGCGTGCCGAGGCGGTGCGTCTGCTGCGCGGGCTCAACGTCGTGGTGCGCGCCGGCCGGCGGGTGGTCGACGTGCGGCCGCCCGGCATCGACAAGGGACGCGCTGTGCTCCGGTGGCTCTCCCGGCACGGCGCCGGGACCTCGCTCGACGCCGTGGTCTATGCGGGTGATGACACCACCGACCGCGATGCGTTCCGCGCCCTGGGCCCCCGTGCCTTCACCATCGCGGTCGGGTACCACGTGACCGGCTCGCGGTATCGATCGGCCGGTCCGGTCCCATTTGCCCGGTGGCTCAACTGTCTCGCGGAGGTCGTGGCATGACCGGTCCCTGGCATCCGATCTCCGACTACGGCATCATCGGTGACCTCCGCACCGCGGCCCTGATCGGGCGTGACGGCGGCATCGATTGGTGTTGCGTCCCCCGGTTCGACAGCGGCAGCATCTTCGCCGCACTGCTCGATCCGGACCGTGGGGGGCGCTGGCGCATCTGTCCCGCGGGTGCGTACACGACGCGTCAGGCGTATCGACCGGGGACCAACATCCTCGAGACCATCTTCGAGACCCCCGGCGGCGGGCGCGTCGAACTCACCGACTTCATGCCGGTCACCACCGATGGCCGACCCGACGGCCCCCATCCCGAGATCCATCGCCGCCTCCGCGGACTTGAGGGGCCGGTGGCGATGGACATCGTCTTCCAGCCGCGGTTCGAGTACGGCGCCCGCGCCACCCGTATCGAGGTGCTCGGGGCCGGTCTCTACGCCAGCGACCGGAGCGATCAGGTGGCCACCGTGGCGAGCGCCCGACCCTTCGACTGGACGGTGACCGAGGGTGCGGCGCGGACCACCTTTGATCTCGCGACCGGCGAGGACCGCTGGCTCGTCCTCCGCTACGACGACGACGACGTCCATCCGGTGGATCGCTACGACAGCGCCGCCAAGCTCGCCGCCACCGAGGCGTTCTGGGTCCGGTGGACGGGGATGATCACCTACGCCGGCCCCTTCCGCGCCGAGGTCGAACGCTCTGCCCTCGCGTTGAAGCTGCTGCACCACGCCGAGTCCGGCGCCATCATCGCCGCGCCCACCACATCATTGCCCGAGGCCATCCCCGGCGGGCGCAACTGGGATTACCGCTTCGTGTGGCTGCGCGATGCGGCCTTCACGCTTGCCGCACTCGACGCCATCGGACACCACGAGGAGGCCGACCAGTTCCTTCGCTTCCTCAAGCGGGTCTGCCGCCACGAAGGCGCCGGCCACCTGCAGATCATGTATGGCGTCGACGGTCGCCGGGACATCGAGGAGCGGACACTCGATCATTTGCGCGGCTATCGGGACGCCGGTCCCGTGCGCGTGGGGAACGGTGCCGCCGGTCAGCGGCAGCTCGATGTGTATGGCGAAGTGCTGGAGACCGCCGAGATCTGGCGCCGCAGGCACGAGATGACCGACGGCGCTTGGCGGGTGATGGGAGGCCTGGTGGAGTGGGTGAGCCACAACTGGCACCTTCCCGATTCCAGCATCTGGGAGGTCCGGGGGACGCCGCGGCAATATGTGTTCAGCAAGGTGATGAGCTGGGCCGCGCTCGACCGCGGGGTGCGGATCGCACGGGAGCTCGCGCTCCCAGGGGATATCGCGGCGTGGGAAGCGGCCCGCGATGCCGTCCACGCGGACATCCTGGCACACGGCCTGTCCGCCGACGGCTCCACCTTCGCCCAGGCCTACGACGAGCCGGTGCTCGATGCGGCGTTGCTCGTCATCCCGATGGTCGGATTCCTGCCCTGGTCCGATCCACGCATCGTCGCCACGGTGCGCGCCATCGCCCGGGACTTGACCGCACCGGACGGCGCGTTGGTGTTCCGCTATCGCGTCAGTGACGGGCTCGACGGCCAGGAAGGCGCCTTCGTCACCTGCTCGTTCTGGCTGGCCGAAGCGCTCGCAGGCATCGGCGACACCGCCGCCGCGGAGCGGGTCTTCCGCGCCACTCTCGGCCACGCCAGCGCCCTCGGCCTCTTCTCCGAGGAGATCGACCCTGCCACCGGTGAGTTCCGCGGCAACTTCCCGCAGGGACTCAGTCATATCGCGCTCGTCAACGCCGCCACGGCACTCGCCCGCGCGATCGAGCCTGACAAGATCTGACACAGAACACCCCGCCGGATATCCGACGGGGTGTTTCGATCTAGCGGCGCTTCTTGCCCCTCTTGGCCGCTTTCTTCTTGGCCGGGCGCTTCGGGGTGACCTTTTTCTTCGCCTTCTTGGCGACCTTTCGCTTGGCCGGCCGCTTCCGCGCGACCTTCTTCTTCGCCTTCTTCGCCGACTTCTTCTTGGCGGGCTTCTTCGCCGCGGTCTTCTTGGCCGGCTTCTTCACCACCGGCGCGGCCGAGGTCATCGGTGCGAACGGCGCCATCGGCATCGGTTCTGGCATGCTGGGGATCGGCGCCGGATCCATCCATCCAGACCCCGACCACCCCATCTCCATCTCGTTCAGCTCGGCCATCGTTCCACCCCCCGATGCTCGGCGGCGTGACCCACCGCCAGGTGTTCGACGCGATCGCGCCGCCATCTCGACCGGATGTAACTTGCACGCCCCGGCCCGATGTGCAAGCGGCCACTACCCCGATGCCCCCCGGCACGCCCTGAGCGCGGACGGATCCAGCCTACCCCACTCCACTATTGCATAAAGCGTTGATGCACAATGACTTACATAAATGTATGCGGGTGACTGGACCTGGCGCCTTCCTTATATATCATGTCGGGCCCTGCTGATCGCCTCCCTGGTACGGACGACCATTCCATCGAGGTCCCTTCCGGCCTCGACAAGCTGCGTCAACCTCTTTGTGGACAAAATGTTGCAGCCTCGGGCTAATGGGCTCATATTAGGCCAACGCCCGTCGTTCGATCTCTCCAGCCCCGTTGCCGACATGCCTCTTGCTCGTCGCCTCCTCGTGCGTGCGCTCGCGGGTCTCGCGGTCGTGGCGATCACCCGCCCGCTCATCGCGCAGAACGTCGCCGACCTCCAGGTCACACCTGAGGCGCTGACGCTCAAGGTCGGTGAGACCAAGTCGCTCTTTCCGCAGGCCTACGACGCCAACGGGAACATCGTCGTGGCCCGATTCACCTATGCGAGCCAGAAGTCGAATGTCGCCCGCGTGGACGGCGATGGCCGCGTCACGGGTATGGGGGTCGGGAGCACCCAGATCACCGTCCGTGCCGGGCGCAAGTCTGCGCCGGTCTCGGTGCTGGTGAGCCCGGGGGACAATCCGCCCCCACCGGAGCCGGCCTCCACCCCTCGTGCAGCCCCCCCCGTCCAGGCCATCTCGCTCCCGGCTGCCCCGGCCGGCACCCAGCAGATCGTCATCGATCCCGCCACCATCTACCTGCTGCAGACCGAGAGCGACCATCTCGTCGCCCGGGCACTCGCGGCTGATGGTTCTGCCCTCGGCCAGGTCCGGGTCATCTGGCGATCGCTCACTCCCGGCATCGTCACAGTCATCGATTCCCTGAACGGCGACGTGGTCGGGTCCGCACCGGGCGTCGGCACGATCCAGGCTGCAGGACCCGGCGGGCTGGTCGCGACCGGGCCGGTGCAGGTCGTGGTCACGAGCACCGACTTCGAGCCGCGGTCTCCGCGGATGGTGCTGTCGCCCGACCAGATCGACACCCTCGAGATGGTGGTGCCGAGCCAGAACACCCGGACCATCGAAACATCGCTCACCTACGCCTCGGCCAACCCGGGCGTGGTGCTCGTCGGCCCCACCGGGATCCTCCAGGCCAAGAGTCCCGGTCAGAGCGAGATCACGGTCAACGGATACTTCCAGACCAAGCACGTCACAGTGGTGGTGCATCGGCCGATCGCGTTCTTCCTCACCGATCCGCCCTCCGGCGGCCAGGTCAGCGTGCCGCTCAACGGCTTCCGGCACATCACGGCCAAGGCGCAGGCCGCCGACTCATCAGTGATCGTGGACGCGCCGCTGGTGTGGAAGGTGGCCGACACATCCATCGCCCGGTACGATACGACGCTGGGCCGGATCATCGGACACAAGGAAGGTTCGACCACGCTCACCCTGTCGGTGCGGGGCTATGTGCCGAAGGTGTGGGGCCTGCGCGTGGTCCCCGGCGGGATCGGGCTTGACCAGCACGCACTGGGCATGGTGATCGGGACCGGCGCCACGTTCGCCGCCACCCTGCGCGATGTCGACGGGCACGATTTCGGGCCCGCGCCGGAGGTCGTCTGGGTCAGCGATCATCCCGAGGTGGCCAAGGTCGTCGATGGCAAGGTGTCTGCGGTGGGGCCAGGCAGTGCCCTCATCATCGCGTCGGTCCCGTGGGGCAAGGCCGATACCGCCAAGATCTACTCGACGGCCGATCTGCTCCTTACGTCGGACCGCTCGACACCGGGGATCTCCGGGATCTTCGAGGCGATGTTGCATGCACCGGGCAATCTCGTGCCGGTGCTCTCCGCCAGCTTCCCGGCGACCGACCCGGCCCTGTCCCCGGACCGGATGCACATCGCCTATGCGGCCCGCGCCGGCGGGACTGGCTTCGACATCTGGGTCATGGACGCTGACGGCAAGGGCCCGCGCCAGCTGACCAGCGACAGCGCCGCCGAGGTCCATCCGTCGTGGCTCCCGGATGGCAAGTCGCTGGTGTACTCGGTCGTCGGCAAGGATCGCGACCAGCTCTGGGAGACCGATGGCCGCGATCGGCGCCCGCTCACGGTGGAGAAGACCTCGGCCAGCGTGCCGTCGGTCTCCCCCGATGGCAAGTGGGTCGCATACGTGGGCGGCAAGGACCGCCGTAAACCCGATGTGTTCCTGCGGTCGATGACCAAGGACACCACCGTCCAGGTCACCGACACCAAGCAGAAGGAGACCGCCGTCGGCTGGTTCCCCAATGGCGATCTGGCGTGGGTCTCCGAGGCCACTGACGGGAGCAAGGGATACGAGGTGCTTCGGATGGCGCTCGGTTCCACCCAACACTCCATCGTCGCGACGTCCGCGTACCCGATCCTCGATTTCGCCGTCTCCCGTGACGGCGCCACCATGGCATATGTCACCGAGGAGCCGAACCCGGGGAACAAGCAGCAGAAGACCAAGACCGTCCTCTTCATCGTCGGCACCGCTCCGGGAAGCGCACCACAGGCCGTGGCCCTTCCGGCCACGGAGACCGTCGGCTCACCCGCGTTCTAGCGGGCCACCGGTCCCCTCGTCGATGCGCGCGCTGACGCTCACTGCCGCCGGCGGCATCGAGTTCCTGAAGTTGCAGGACGTTCCGCCGCCACCCGCCCCGGCACCGGGGTGGGTGGTGGTACATATCCGCGCCGCTGCACTCAACCATCTCGACCTCTTCGTGGCCGATGGACTCCCGGGGCCTCGACCGCCCTTCCCGTTCCCGGTCGGGGCCGATGGGGCCGGTACCGTGGCCACGATCGGATCCGGCGTCAGCAATGTGCGCCCTGGTGATCCTGTGCTCATCGATCCTGGCGTGTCCTGTGGCGCCTGCGTGGCGTGCCGCGCAGGAAACGAACCGCTCTGCGAGCGCTTCGGCATCCTCGGCGAACATCTTCCCGGCACGATGGCGGAGTTCGTGGCAGTGCCGGCCGTCAACCTCGCTCCCAAGCCCCCCGCCATGCCGTGGACGCAGGCGGCGGCCTTCTCTCTCGCCTCGCTGACCGCGTGGCGGATGCTCGTCACCCGCGCGCAGCTCGCCCCCGAGGAATCGGTGCTTGTCTGGGGCGCCGGAGGCGGCGTGGCCCAGGCCGCGATCCAGGTCGCCGTTCACCTCGGTGCCCGGGTCATCGCCACCAGCTCGCGAGCGGCAGGGCTGGAACGCGCCCGCGAACTCGGTGCTGGCGTCGCCATCGACCACGCCCGCGAGGATGTCGTCGCGGCGGTGAAGGCCGCCACCGGTGGCCGCGGCGCCGATGTGGTGGTCGACAGCGTCGGGCGCGACACCTGGGAGCGTACCCTTCGCTCGGCCGCGCGTGGCGGACGGATCGTCACCTGCGGCGGCACCAGCGGCCCTGAGCTCGTGCTGGACGTGCGACGGCTCTTCTGGCGGCAGTGGAGCATCCTCGGCTCGACCATGGGGAGCCACGCGGAATATCGGGCCGTCACCGCACTCGCCGCCGCCGGGAAGCTCTGGCCGGTGGTCGATCAGGTGGTCCCGCTCGAGGATGCGGTGCAGGCCTACCAACGGCTCGACGCCGGGCAGCAGACCGGCAAACTCGTCATCGAGGTATCCCATGAGTGACCTGATCATGCGACTGCGCGACGGGCTCGACGCGTTGGCGGGCTATGGGCCGGCCATCGTCGCGTTCCTCGTCATCATCCTGGCCGGACTCATCTTTGCCCGCCAGCTCGAACGCTGGATCGACGGACTCCTCGCGCGGATCAACTTCAACCGGATGGCCGATGCGGGCGGGATCACCGAGGCGGTGGGTCGGGTGCAAAAAGGTCTCGACCCGGTCCACGCGGTCGGGAAGCTCGTCTTCTGGCTGGTGATGCTGGTGGCCATCCTCCTCGCGAGCGCGGCACTCGGGCTTGAGAGCATCAGCCAGATGTTCGGGATCCTGCTCGGGTTCATTCCCACGCTCGTCACGTCGATCGTCATCATCATCCTCGGCATCATCGTCGGCGAATTCGTCCGCGGCGTCATCGTGGCCTCGGCCGGCAAGGTCGACGGCGTCCCGACCTTCGCCAAGCTTGCCAAAGCGGTGGTGGTGCTGGTGGCGGTGTTCATGGCCGTGAGCCAACTGGGAGTGGCTGGCGACATCGTCAATGCGGCGTTCATCCTGATCGTCGGGGCCATCGCGCTCGCGGTCGCACTCGCCTTCGGGTTGGGCAACCGGGACCTCGCCGGCGAGATCACCCGACGGTGGTATGAGGATGGGCGGCGTCGTCGGCCGCCGCCGCCCGCCGCGACCGGCGAGGCCGAC
>JBAUHI010000076.1:0-72555 GCA_049680185.1 Gemmatimonadales bacterium
GGCGAGGGCGAGCACCGACCCATCCGTGATCGCGTGGACCCGGGGCAGCGGCCTCATCCGAACGTGCCCACCGGCTCGCCGCGGCGTCCGCGGAGCCACGCCGACACCGGCATCCGGGAGCGGCCGGCGGGCTGGATCTCCTCGATCCGCACCGCACCGGCCCCGGTAATGATCATGAGCGCATCGTCGAGGGGGACCGCGGTCCCGGCGGCGCCCTGCCCGAGGGTCGGCATCGGGCTGAAGAGCTTGATGTCATGCCCCTCGTGGGTGGTCCAGGCACCGGGGGCCGGATCGAACGCACGGATGCGCCGCGCCACCTGGACCGCGTCCTCGGTCCAGTCGATGCGAGTGAGGTCGCGGGTCGTCTTCGGGGCCAGGGTGACCGACGCCGGGTCCTGGGGGGCCGCCCGGGCGATGCCGCTCTCGATGAGGGTCAGCCCCTCGATCAATGACGCCGCCCCGAGGACCGCCAGGCGGTCGGTCAGGGATCCGGCGGTGTCGGTCGCGTCGATCGGCGTCTCCACTTGATGGTACACCGGGCCTGAATCGAGCCCCGCCTCCATCTGCATGATGCTGATGCCGGTGACCTGGTCGCCGCTCAGGATGGCCCAGTTGATCGGTGCCGCCCCGCGGTGGCGCGGCAGCAGCGAGGCATGGACGTTGATCATCCCCCGGGGCGGGAGCGAGAGCACTTCGGGTCGCAGGATGTGACCGTATGCCGCGACGACGCCGATGTCGGGACGGAAGTGTTCGAGCTGTTTGTGGAAGACATCGCCCACCGGCCGCTCCGGCTGGAAGACGGGTATGCCGGCTTCGAGGGCTGCGACCTTGATGGGCGGGGGGACCAGCGTCGAACGGGAGCGGCCACGTGGACGGTCGGGCTGGGTGACGACCCCGACGACGGTGAAGGCGTCGGATTCCCGGAGCAGCGCGCGGAGGGACGGGACCGCGAACTCTGGCGTGCCGAAAAAGACGATCCGCATCACTCCGGCCGTGCCGTCGCGGGCAGCGTCTCCTGGATGACGGGTCGGCCCTTGTGCTCACGCTTGTAGCGCGAGACCAGCACCTGGCGCTTGAGCGGGCTCAGGTGATCGAGGAAGAGGATGCCGTCGAGATGGTCGAGCTCGTGCTGGATGGCCCGGGCGAGGAGGCCGTCCGCCTCGAGCCGGTAGGGCGTGCCGGCCCGATCGAGGGCCTCGAGCACGATCCGTTCCGGACGGGTCACCTCGCCGAAGACGTCGGGGATCGACAGGCACCCTTCTTCCTCGCGCGAGGTGCCCTCCGCCGCGGCGATGACCGGGTTGATCATCACGATCCGGTGCTCGTCGGCGTCCACGACCGCCACCCGCCGCGCCACCCCCACCTGGTTGGCCGCGAGCCCGACGCCCTTGTTGGCCTCCATGGTCTCGAAGAGGGCGTCGACGAAGCCGCGCAGGTCGTCATCGAACGCACGGACGTCGGCGCTCCGTTCCCGGAGCACCGGCGACCCGAGCAGGTGGAGCGGAAGGAGCGGCATCAAGCCTGTGGCGCGGAGGTGTCGCCGACGCGGATGATGCGCGAGCGCTCGACCACCAGCGTCGAGGTGCCCGATTCGATCGTCACGCGGATCTCCTTCTTGTCGGTCGCTTCCTTGATGTCCTTCACCTTGCCGACGACGCCGCCGGCGGTGAGGACGTCATCGCCCTTCTTCAGGCCCGAGAGCAGTTGGGCGTGGCGCTTCCGCGCCTGCCCCTGCGGCCGGATGATGAAGAGGTAGAAGATCCCGATGATGACCGCGATCTGGCCGATCAGGATGGTCATCCCGCCCGACGAGCTGCCGGGTGCGGGGGCGAGCAGGACCAGCAGCGAGAGGGTCACGAGCGTTCCTTGCCGTGGTAGCGCTGGAGCCAATCCCGGCTCCAGTCGTGGAAAGTCCCCCGCAGGATGTGCTGCCGCGCCTGTTCACCCAGGCGCACGAGGAACCGGACATTGTGCAGCGACAGCAACCGGAGGCCCAACATCTCTTCGACCATGAACAGGTGGCGGAGATAGGCCCGCGGGTAGGTCCGACAGGTGACGCAGTCACAGTCGGCATCGAGCGGATCGTCCGAGAGGCGCAGGTCAGCGCGGCGGATGTTCACCTTCCCCCGCGCGGTCCAGGCGCTCCCGTGGCGCCCGTTCCGGGTGGCGGCCACGCAATCGAAGAGGTCGACGCCACGCGCGATCGCCTCGAGGAGATCCTCGGGAAATCCGACCCCCATAAGATAACGGGGTCGGTCGGCCGGAAGCCGCGGCCCGAGCAGCTCGAGGACGCGGTGCATCACCGGTTTCGGCTCGCCCACGGAGAGGCCGCCGATGGCGATCCCGGTCCACGGCTCGCGCTCGAGGATCCCTTCCAGCGACCGCACCCGCAGGTCCTCGTGGGTGCCGCCCTGGATGATGGGCCAGAGAGTCTGGACGGAGGGTCGGAGGGTCGGAGGGTCGGAGGTCCGGTCGACGTTCTCGCCCGCCGGTGCGTCCGTGCGCCCGTCCGCCAGTTCGCTGTGCCGCGCCTTGCAGCGATCGAGCCAGCGGAGGGTCCGCTCCATCCCCTCCTGGGCCAGGTCCCAGCTGGCCTGGCCCGGCACCACGTGGTCGAACGCCATCGCGATGTCGGCGCCGAGGGCCCACTGGATCTCCATCGACTTTTCGGGCGTGATGGTCCGAAGCGATCCGTCGATCGGGCTCTTGAACGTCACCCCGTCCTCGGTGATCTGCCGCAATTCCGCCAGCGAGAAGACCTGGAAGCCGCCGGAATCGGTGAGCATCGGGCCGTCCCAGCGACCGAAGCGGGCCAAGCCGCCGAGGGCCTGCACCACCTCCTCGCCGGGGCGGAGGTGGAGATGATAGGTGTTTCCGAGGATGATCCGGGCGCCGGCGCCGCGCACTTCGTCGGCTGAAAGCCCACGCACCGCGCCATGGGTGCCGACGGGCATGAATGCCGGCGTCTCGACGGTGCCGCGCGGCAGCGTGAGCGTGCCGGCGCGCGCGATCCCTTCCGTGCCTTCCAACGTGAACTCGAACATCAGAGCAGCACCATCGCGTCCCCGTAGGAATAGAAGCGGTAGCGCGCCGCGACGGCGTGCCGGTAAGCCTGCATCGTGAGCTCATACCCGGCGAACGCGGCGACCAGCATCAGCAGGGTGGAGCGGGGAAGGTGGAAGTTGGTGACGAGGTGATCGACCACCTTGAATTCGTGCCCCGGCGCGATCATCAACCGCGTCTCGGCCACACCTGCTCGGACCGTGCGGTCCGCCGCGGCAGCGCTCTCGAGCGCCCGGACGACCGTGGTGCCAACAGCCCAGACGGCGCCACCACGGGCGCGGGTGTCGCTGATCTCGGCGACCGCCTGGGTGGGGATGTCGAAACGCTCGGGGTGCATCGGGTGCTCGGTGATGGTGTCGGTCTCCACCGGCTTGAAGGTGCCAGGCCCCACCTCGAGGTCGAGGCCGGTGACGTGGACACCGCGGGCACGGAGCGCACCGAGGAGCGTCGGCGTGAAGTGGAGGCCGGCGGTCGGCGCGGCGACGCTTCCTTCCCGCTCCGCATAGACGGTCTGGTAGCGGGACTCGTCGTCCTGATCAGGGGCCCGATCGATGTAAGGCGGCAGCGGCAACCTGCCGTAGCGCGCGATCGCGTCTTCGGCGGTGAGCCCGACGAACCGCACGTGTCGGGTGCCATCGTCATCGACCTGCACGGTCTCGACCTCCGCGTCGGGTCCGATCCGGATCCTCTTGCCGGGGCGGAGGGCTGATCCCGGTTTCCCCATGGCGAGCCACGAACCGGCGGCGTCTGGGTGGATGAGCAGCACCTCGGCCGGTGCACCGGAGGGGCGGGTACCCAGGAACCGTGCGTGACGCACCTTGGTGGTATTGACGACGAGGAGATCGCCGGGTGGGATCAGGTCAAGGAGGTCGCGGAAGTGCCCGTCGGTCAGCGGTGTGGTGGTCGCGCCCCGCCGCACCACCAGGAGTCGAGAGGATCCCCGGTCGGCGGCGGGGTGCTGGGCGATCAATTCGGGAGGAAGCGCGTATTCGAAGTCCGAGGTGCGCATCGCACCCCTCACTTCTCGAAGATCGACGCCTGGTTCCCCGGCGGCGGCGTGAGCCCGAAGCGGCGATAGGCCTGGGGCGTGGCCACTCGTCCTCGGGGGGTCCGGTCGAGGAAGCCCTGCTGGATGAGGTATGGCTCGTAGACCTCTTCGAGGGTGCCGGCGTCCTCGCCCACCGCGACCGCCACCGTCCCGAGCCCCACCGGGCCGCCGCCGAACTTCTCGATGATGGTGCTGAGGATCTGCGCGTCCATGTCGTCCAGGCCGAACTCATCCACATTGAGCCGCGCCAGTGCATCGATCGCGACGGCAGCGGTGATCTTGCCGCTGGCCCGCACCTCGGCAAAATCGCGCACCCGACGCAGCAAGCGGTTGGCGACGCGCGGCGTGCCCCGGCTCCGGCGGGCGATCTCGAGCGCTCCCGCGGGTTCGATCGGCACCTTGAGCGTGGCAGCGGAGCGGGTCACGATGACGTGGAGGTCGGCCTCGGGATAGAAGCTCAGCCGTTCGACGATGCCGAACCGGGCGCGCATCGGAGGGGTCAGCAGGCCGAACCGGGTAGTGGCGCCGATCAGCGTGAAGCGCTCCACGGTCATCGGGATGGTCTGGGCGTTGGGGCCGTCGGCGATCCGGACGTCCACCCGCCAGTCCTCCATCGCCGGGTAGAGGAACTCCTCCAGCTGCGGGCGGAGCCGGTGGATCTCGTCGATGAACAGGATGTCGCCGCGGCCGAGCGTGGTGAGCAGTCCCACGAGGTCACCCGGTTTTTCGAGCACCGGTCCGGACGTGGTGCGGAGCTGCACGCCCATCTCCCGGGCCAGCAACATCGCGAGCGTCGTTTTGCCGAGTCCGGGAGGGCCGAAGAAGAGCAGGTGGTCGAGCGGCTCGTTCCTTTTCTGCGCCGCCTCGATGGCGATCTGCAACGACTGGCGCACTGCCTCCTGGCCCACGAACTCCGTCAGCCGCGACGGGCGCAGCGCGTGATCGACGACGGCCTCCTCGGGGAGGGCTTCGGGAGTAGTGATCTGGAGACGGGTCATGGTCGCGGAACGTGTGAAGGGTGAAGGGTGAACAGTAAGCGGGTGGGCATCAGCGTGTGCCCGTTGACTGTTTGCCGTTCACCGGTCGTCACGCCAACTTCGCATCCCACCGCACCGGGCGCTCGCCGATGGTCACGACATGGCGGGCGCGACAGGTGACACAGCGATCAGTGGTCTCTTCGGCGTCCTCCGCAATGAGACGCCGATTGGTGGTCCCGCACCGCGTGCAGATCCACTCGGCCGTGACGGCGACGATGGGCATGGGGGCTCCGGGTGCGTGAACTATGAGGTGCAGGTTATCAGCTTTCGGCTATCGGCTATCGGCTATCAGCTATCAGCGCGCGGTGGAGGATCGCGGTGCGTCATTCACTTCCCCGCCAGCCGTTGGAGTGCCCGCCGCACCAACTGGCTGGTCTCCTCGGGTGTCCCTGAATCGAGCTCGGCGCGGACCGCAATTTCGGAGTGCGAGGCGGAGTAGCCGAGGGCGGTGAGCGCCGCCACGGCGGCGGACCCCGCCGCGGGCGATCCGGGGAGCGGCGCCGCATCGGCCAGTTCCTTGAATCGATCCTGAAGTTCCAACACGATCCGCTCCGCCTTCTTCTTGCCGATCCCAGTGACGCTGGCAAGTGCTGCGAGGTCGCGATCCCGGATGCTGCGTGCCGCGCGTGCAGGGCCGAGTGCCGAAAGGACGGCCAGCGCGAGCTTGGGGCCGACGCCACTGGCGCTGAGGAGTCGCTGGAACACCGTGCGCTCGAACGGGTCGTCGAATCCGTAGAGCGACCAACCGTCCTCGCGCACCACCAGCTCGGTGTGGAGGCTCACACGCTCGCCCACCGCTGGCAGGCGTTCGTGGACGCCGAGCGGCACCGACACCGCGTAGCCCACGCCACCCTGGGTCTGGATGATGACGGTGCCGCCGTCGATCGCTGCGATGAGCCCCGCGACCGATGCGATCACCGGGTGACCAGCCGTGCCGCCGCCGGGCCGCGCTTGAGCAGGTGGGTCAGCGCGATGGCCACCGCGTCAGCTGCGTCCGCCGGACTCGGCGCGCGGGTGAGCCGGAGCAGCTGGGCCACCATGTAGGCGACCTGTGGCTTGGCCGCGCCGCCGCGACCGACCACCGTCTGCTTCACCACTGCAGGCGAGTATTCCACGACCGGGAGGCCCGCCTCGGCCGCGGCGAGGAGGATGACGCCGCGGGCGTGGCCGAGCACGATGGTCGTTCGGACGTTGCGGGCGTAAAAGATCCCTTCGACCGAGAGGATATCGGGGCGGTGGCGCTGGATCAGCTCGGCGACGCCGTCGTGCACCACCCGAAGGCGTTCGGGCAGGGTCTCGCGTGCGGTGGTGCGAATGACACCGCATTCGATGAGTGAGGGGCGGACGCCCCGGCCCGCCCCTCCATCCACCACCCCGAATCCGGCGATCGCCGTACCCGGATCGATGCCCAGGACCCTCAGGCGTCGGCCTCGGCCATCGTGGAGGCGTCGATGTCGAAGTTGGAGAAGACCTTGGCCACATCATCGAGCTCTTCCAGTGCATCGAGGAGCTTGAGCAGTGTGTCGGCGTCCTTGCCCTCGACCTTGACCGTGTTCTTCGGCACCATGGCGATCTCGGCAGAGTCGGGGACCAACTTGCGAGAGCGGAGCATTGCGTCGACCGCGTGGAACTCAGCCGGAGTGGTGGAGATGACGTACTGATCGCCATCGCGGGCAAAGTCCTCTGCACCGCACTCGAGCGCGATGGTGAGCGCTGCGTCCTCATCCGCATACCTGGTCGCATCGAGCGTGACCTGCCCCCGACGGTCGAACATCCAGGAGACCGAGTTGGCGGCGCCCAGATTGCCGCCATTGCGGCTGAAGGCGTGCCGGATGTCGGCCACGGTGCGGGTCGGGTTGTCGCTGGTGGCCTCGATGAAGATGGCGACGCCGCCCGGGCCGTATCCCTCGTAGCTCAACTCCTGGATCGTCTCGCCTTCGAGTTCACCGGTCCCCTTCTTGACGGCGCGCTCGATGTTCTCCTTGGGCATGTTGACGGCCTGGGCCGCGTCGATCGCGGTCCGCAGGCGCGGATTGCCACCGGGGTCGCCGCCGCCGGCCTTGGCCGCGATCGTGATCTCGCGGATCACCTTGGTCCACGACGAGGCCCGCCGCGAATCGGTGACGGCCTTCTTGCGCTTGATCTGTTTCCACTTGCTGTGACCGGCCATCGTCCGCTCCGGGAGTCCCACCGACAGGTGCCGTCCAGAATGTCGAAAATTAGGCCGCGGCGAGGGTCGATGCAATGTGGCGGGTTGACCGGATCGAGCGTCGCTCTTAGTCTCCACCGCCTATGAAGCGATCATTCTTGGCATTGGCGGCGCTGGTGGTGGTGCTCCCATCCTGTCGCCCTGACCGTCCGAAGCTTCCCGACCTCCCGGCCGCGTTCAACACGTTGCCGTTGCCGCCGGACGCGGAGTTCATCGCGCGCACCGGCAGCGCCGATGCACTGATGCTCACCTTCCGGACGCCGCTCGTCGCCGACTCCGCCACGGCCTACTATCGTCGCCTGTTCCACGCCGACACGAGCTACCACATGTTCGGCGACACCCAGGGCGACTCGGGTGAGCACGCGTACTATGTGGAAAAGGCCACGCGGCCGCTCTGGGTACGGATCCGTCCGGATGCGGGGTCGGGCGGCTCGGTGGTGGAGCTCACCGGGGCGGTGGTGACTCCGCACGATTCGACCGCACCGTCCGCCAAGAAGTGATTCAGCGCGCCGGGTCGAGCATGTCCTCGAACCGGAGCCACCGTTGATAAAAGTACAGGTCGATGAACCCGGTGGGTCCGTTCCGGTTCTTGGCCACGAGTAGTTCCGTCGCACCTTCCATCCCCCCGCCCGGCCGGTACATCTCCTCCCGATAGAGCGCCAGCACCACGTCGGCGTGTTGCTTCACCTGTCCCTTCCCGCCCAGATCGTCCAGGGTGGGCCGCGGGTCATCCCGGGTCGGGACGTGGTCGGGCAGTTGGGCCACTGCGAGCACGGCAGTGTCGAACTCCAACGCCAACGCCTTGAGTCCTCGCACTGCCAACGCCGCGGCGTCCTCCGCCGACCCGGCCGCCACCGGTGGTGCCACGAGCTGGAGGTAGTCCACCACCAGGAGCGCCGGGCGAGGCACCACGCGCAAGGCCTCTCCGATCTCGGAAAAGGTCCTCCCGGCCAGGGGCTGGATGATGAGTGGCAGGTCGCGCAACCGGAGCGCGGCGGCCCCCACTTGTGCACGACGTAGGTCATCGAGCTTGCCACCCCTCAGTTCATCGATGGTGGCCCGGCCCTCGATGGCGAGCGCTCGTTCCAGCACCCGGTCATCCGACATCTCGCCGGTGAGGAACACTACCGGCGCGCCGGACGCCGCCGCGCGCAGCGCCATCCCGAGCGCCAGCGCCGACTTCCCGCTCCCGATGTCGCCGCCCAGCACCACCAGGTCGCGGCGTCGAAGTCCACCGCCCAAGAGCCGGTCGACGCTGGCAAATCCGGTCGCCACGGTGTCCTGGGGCGGGGCTCCATCGGCCACGGCGTCGCTTCTGGCGACGAGCGATTCGGCAGATGCGCGGGGCGGGCGTTTGCGGGACGGGGCGGGCATGTCGAGAAGATACTGCGCGTGGCGCCCGGTGGTCAGGCGCGGGCGGTGGCGCGGGCAGCGCGTGCGGCCTGGGCCACCGCCTCAGCGGCGTCGATCCCGATCCCTTCGCGCACCGGCGCCACGAGGTGACTCAGTGCCACTGCGGCCGCGGTCCCGGTCCCGTCCTCGAGAGTCGCCAGTGCGCCCGCCAGCGCCCGGCGAAGCGGTGGGGTGACGGTGAGACTCGACAGTCGGTGTGCCAGTGCGTCGAGCCGGCGATGGCGGGCGCGGTCGCCGAGGGGCGGCGTGAGCGTCAGGTCGTGGGCGATGCGGACCACGAGCCACACCGCGTAGATCCCCTCACGCTTCGGCCCGCGCACCGCGGCGCCGAGGAGCGAGGCGAGCGTGGCGGTCGCGCTGGTCCAGCCGCTCACCGGACCCACGTCAGCAGTGCAGCTTCCACCCTCGCGACCTCCATCAGTCGCAAGCAATCGTGGTGGCCCAGCGGGCAGCGGGCGCTCCCGTGCGCAGAACAGGGACGGCAGTCGAGGTCGCGTTGGACGATCGTTGCGGCCGCAGTGTATGGTGCGAACCCGAACTGGGGTACGGTCGGGCCGAAGAGCGCCACGACCGGTGTGGCCACCGCGGTCGCGAGGTGCATCACGCCGGTGTCGCCCGCGACCGTTGCGGCCGCGCGCTGGAGCAGTGCCGCCGTCTCGATCAACGATATGGCACCGGCGGCGTTGGCGCCCGCCGCTCCCGCGGCCGCGGCCACTTCGGCCGCGACCACGCGGTCTTCCGGCCCGCCCACGGTGACGATGCCGATCCCGCGCTTGGCCAGGGAGGTGGCGAGCGCCACCCACGACTCGGCCGGCCAGCGCTTGGTCGCGTGCGCCGCGCCAGGGGCGAGGGCCACGAATCGGCGCGGGATCTGCCGCTCCGCGAGCCATGCATCGGCGGTGCGGGCCGCGGTGGCAGGCACGAAGACCTCGGGTGGGCCGCCATCCGGATGCACGTCAAGGTCGCGCGCGGCCTCGAAATATCGTTCCGGGGTGGGCACCTGGTCCCGGTACCAGTCACGATGGAGGTGGATCAGGGCCCAGCGCGCCACGGCGCGCTTCCCGTAGCCGCGCCACCGCCCCGGCACCAGCAGCCGGAGTGCCCGGCTCCGGAGCGAGCCGTGCAGGTCGAGGCAATGGGTGAACCGTTCGCGGCGCAGGCGGCGGGCGATCGACCCGAGCGACTCCCCCGGCTCGAGCGCCAGGACCTCGTTGACGCGCGGATCGTCCTGAAGCAGGGGGACCAAAGCGCGCTTGGTCAACACCGCGAGATGGGCGTCGGGGTGACGGGCCCGGATGGCGCGAAGCAGCGGGGTGACGAGGATGACATCGCCGATCGAGCTCAGGCGGACGGCGAGGATGCGCGGGGCGGTGGCGAGGGGCACCGGGAGAATGTACGTCGGGATCCGGTGAACGGTAAACGGGCCACGGTGAACGGGGTCACCGGGTCGACCCGTTCACCGTTCACCTTTCACTGTTCTCCGTTCCCTGTTCACGGTAGCTTTCCATCATGTCCCGTCCCAAGAGCATTCTGTGGGTCGACGATGAGATCGACAGCCTCACGTCGCACGTGCTGTTCCTCGAACAGCAGGGGTTTGCGGTGGAGCGCGCCGCCCACGGCGACGATGCGCTGGTGCTGCTGCAGCGTCAGCCGTATGGCGTGGTGCTCCTGGACGAACAGATGCCGGGTCGGCGCGGGCTCGAGCTCTTCCGCGACATCCGCGCCATCGACCAGGCGATGCCGGTGGTCATGGTCACCAAGAGCGAAGAGCCCGACACCCTGCGTGATGCCATCGGGGCGGAGGTCTCCGACTACCTGATCAAGCCGGTCAACCCGCGCCAGGTGCTCTCGGTGGTGACCCGACTGCTGGAAGGCGATCGCATCCGGCAACAGCGCTTGGCGCGGGACTTCGCCACCCGTTTCCGCGAGCTGGAAGCGCGTCGGGGTGACCACCTCGGTTGGCGCGAATGGATGGAGTTGACCGCGGAGCTGGCGCAATGGGAGGTGCGGTTGGGCGAGGCCGAGGAGCGTGGCCTGCAGGATGCGCTCCGCACCTTGCAGGAGAGCCTGCGCCCCGATTTCGCCCGCTTCGTGGCCGGAAACTATCCGAGCTGGCTGCGGGAGGATTCCGATCGACCGCCCTTGTCGGTGGACATCGGGGCGGAGTTCCTCCAGCCGGTGCTGGAGGCGCACGGGAAGGCCTTGTTCATCGTGCTCGATTGCCTGCGGTTGGATCAGTGGGAGGTCCTCCACCCGCTGATGGCGCGCTGGTTCGACATCGAGACCGCGCACTACTTCTCCATCGTGCCGACGGCCACGCCGTTCGCCCGGAACGCCATCTTCAGCGGGCTCCTGCCGAAGGATCTCGCGACACGCCATCCCGAGTGGGTCCGGTCGCCCGATGACGATTCGAGCCTGAACGCGCACGAGGCGCAGCTCCTCGCCGAGCAGCTGCAGGAACTCACCGGCCGCGCGGTCCCGGTCCGGTACGAGAAGCTCTTCACCGCCCAGGACGGCGATTCGCTCCTTCGGCGTCTGCCGTCGCACCTGGCGCAGGACGGGGTCACCGCCCTGGTCTTCAACTTCATCGACCAGCTCACCCACGGGCGCACCGAGCACACGATGCTCTTCGAGGTGGCACGCGATGCGGCGGCGATGCGGAGCCTTACCCGCAGCTGGTTCGAGCGCTCGGCACTGCTGGAGGCACTCAAGGAGGCCGAACGCCGCAACGTACCGGTGCTCCTGACGAGCGACCACGGGTCCATCCATTGCCACACGCCGGCCACCGTGTTCGCCAAGCGGGACGTGACGTCCAACTTGCGGTACAAGTTCGGCGATGACTTGAAGGCCGAAGATCCCGAGGCCGCCGTCACCGTGACCGACCTGGCCGCGTGGGGACTCCCATCGCGGGGGCCGCACGAGCGCCTGCTGCTGGCCACCGGCGACCGCTTCTTCGTCTATCCCACGAAGCTGCGGGAGTACCAGGCGCGCTATCGGGGGGCGTTCCTCCATGGCGGTGTGGCCCCGGAAGAGGTGATCCTGCCCATCGCACTCCTCACACCCCGCCGCGCGCGTCCGTGAGCACGGCGCGGCGGCTGTTCAACGAGCTGGGCGCGTATCGCTGGGGATTCATCGCGGCGGCGGGCTGCATGCTGGTGTCGTCGGTGCTCGACGGCGCCACCGTTGTGATGCTCATCCCGCTGCTCAAGCACCTGTTCGGGAGCGCTGGCGCCCTGAGCGCCGGGAGCAGCTGGTTGGAGCGGTTCTCCGATGCGGCGCTCGCGCCGGTCCTGGTCGGCACCACCCAGGATCAGGCGATCGCCCGGATCGTGGCACTGATGGTCCTCATCCTCCTGCTGAAGAACGTCGCCGGGTACGGCGCCAACCAGATCGGCGTCGCAGTGCAGGAGGGCGTCGTCCGCGATCTCCGCACCCGGATGTTCCGGCACATGCTGACCCTCGATCTCGGGGTCTTCCAGCGCACCCGTGCCGGCCAGCTGATCCAGCGGATCATCACCGACGTCGACCAGATCAAGAGCGTCATCAATACCTCGCTGGCGCGCTTCTTCCAGAACTTCAGCGTCATCCTCGTGACGCTCGCGGCCCTCACGGCCACCTCG
Organism: Gemmatimonadales bacterium; assembly: GCA_049680185.1. Lineage (GTDB taxonomy): Bacteria > Gemmatimonadota > Gemmatimonadetes > Gemmatimonadales > GWC2-71-9 > CAMLHU01. Next base: position 12,391 of record JBAUHI010000076.1, read on the forward strand.
TGGCGCCTGACGCTCATGGCGGTCGCCTCGGCACCGGTGCTGGTCTTCGGCCTCAGGGGCGTGCTGCAGCGGCTGCGGCGCCATTCCCGCGACCGTGCCGAGGAGTGGGGCGAGATCACCAGTTACATCACCGAGCGCCTCGGCGCCATCAAGCTCATCCGAGGCTACGGGGTGGCGGAGCAGGAAGCGGTCCGGTTCGATGCCCAGGCCGCGGACTACCGGCGGAAGGTCATTCGCACCAACCGCTACTCCTCGCTCACGAGCCCCATCAGCGAGATGTTCGGCGGCCTGGTGCTCATCGTCCTGCTGGTGGGCGGCACGAGGTCGTGGGTCACCGGCGGTGTGGCGCCGCTCTCGCCGGCCACGCTGATCACGTTCCTGGTGCTGGCGCTCCGGATGATGTCGCCGATCAAGCAGATCTCGCAGTTCCCGGCGGACCTGGCCATGGCGCTGGCCAGCGCCGACCGGGTCTTCCAGCTCCTCGACCAGCCGGGCGGGGAGGTCGACGCCGCCAACGCGGGGCCGGCACACTTTTCCCGCGACATCACTTTCGATCACGTCTCCTTTTCCTATGATGGCGAACGCCAGGTGCTCCACGACGTGTCGTTCAACGTCGCGCGTGGCCAGGCGGTGGCGCTCGTGGGACCGTCCGGGGCGGGGAAGACCACGCTGGTGGAACTCATTCCCCGCCTCCATGACCCGACCGAGGGTGTGGTGCGTTTCGACGGGATCCCGCTCGATCGCTTCACCCGCGCATCCCTCCGTGGCCTGATCGGGATGGTGAGCCAGGAGACGGTACTGCTCAACGACTCGGTCCGGAACAACATCGCCTTCGGCCGCCGCGATGCGACCGACGCCGAGGTCGTGGCCGCCGCGCGTGCCGCCAACGCACACGCCTTCATCGCCGACCTTCCCCTTGGCTACGAGACGGTCCTCGGCGAGCGCGGCACCCGGCTCTCCGGCGGTCAGCGCCAGCGCATCGCGATCGCGCGGGCCCTCCTGCGCGACCCGCCGATCCTCCTCCTCGACGAGGCAACGAGCGCCCTCGACACCGAGTCCGAGCGCCTGGTGCAGGAAGCGATCGAGCGCCTGATGCAGGACCGCACGGTGCTGGTCATCGCCCATCGGCTGGCGACGGTGCGCAATGCGGATCGGATCCTCGTGATCGAGAACGGGCGCGTCGTGGAGCAGGGAACGCACGACGACCTGTACCGGAGCGGCGGGATGTACCGCCGACTCTACGACATGCAGTTCCGCGAGGAGCCGAGCGCGGATCCTGATCCCGCCACCGCATGACCGGAACCCACCCGGTCTTCGGCGGGCGGAACGTCCTGCTCATCTCCCGCTTCGAAGGCGAACGGCACGCGCACGCGTCGCTCCGGCGCCGGGCCCTGGAGCGGCTGGGGTGCGGGGTCGTGGTGGTGGACCTCCAGCCGGGAGGCTGGCTTTCGCGCCTGACCGGCGGTGACACCGCGACACGGATCGCCAAGGCGGTGGCCGAACACCGGCCCGAGCTCGTGCTCGCGCTGGGACCGGTGCTGCCCGATGCCGACGTGGTCCGGCGTCTCCGGGCGGACGATCCGGTGCCGTGGGTGCTCTGGTGGGGTGGGGATGACGGTGCTGAACCAGACGCGGCCGTCTGGGACGCCTACACCCAGGTCTGGGTGGCCGATTCCGACCTCGCCGCCCGCGTCCCCGGGGCGCGCTTCCTGCCCCACGGCTGCGACCCGTCGATCCACCGTCCCATGAGTTCACGGGATGAATTCCGCGCCAATGTCGTGTTCGTCGGTGAAGCTACGCCCGACCGGGAGCGCCTCCTGAGCGAGGTGGTGGAATTCGGACTGGCGGTCTGGGGTCCCGGGTGGCGGAGGACCCGGCTCCGGGACTATTGTCGCGGCGATGCGCTCGCCGTCGAGGATTACGTCCGCGCCTCGGCCGGTGCGTCGATCGCCCTCAACCTCCATCGCGAAGGCCCCGATGGCCGGGTACCGTCGGCCGCGGGGTGCAACGCGCGCACCTTCGAGCTCGCGGCAATGGGGGTGCCCCAGGTGGTGGACGATCGTATCGACCTGCCGTCGCAGTTCGTGGACGGCGAGGAGCTGGCGGTCTTCCGCGATCCCGCGGAACTCAAGCCGCTGGTGCGCGACCTGCTCCACGACCGCCCGACGGCCGATCGGCTCGCGGCGGCGGGCCGACAGCGTGCGTTGAGCGAGCACACCTACGTCCACCGGCTGCGGCGCCTGCTTGATGAGGCCGAGGACGCGGCGTGACCGTCCCGGTGTCGGGGTTCACGTTCGTGCGGAACGCGGTGCTGCTCGACTTTCCGCTGGAAGCGAGCATCCGCTCGCTCCTGCCGGTCTGCGATGAGGTGGTCGTCAACGTCGGGCGGTCGGAGGATGCTACGCTCGGCCTGGTGCGTTCCCTGGCCCATCCGAAGCTCCGCATCATCGAGAGCACCTGGGATCTTTCGCGCGGTCGGCGCGTGCTCGCCGAACAGACGGATATCGCACTCAACGCCTGCCGGCATCCATGGGCAGTGTACATCCAGGCCGATGAGGTCCTGCACGAGGCAGGTGCTGGCCGGGTGCGTCAGGCCATCGACGAGCACGATGCCGATCCCCGCGTCGAGGCGCTGGTGGTGCGATACCGCCACTTCTATGGTGGTTTCGAGACCGAGCTCGTGGCGCGGAGCGCGTACCGCCGTGAGGTGCGAGTCGTCCGCCGGGATCCGGCCATCGGGATCCATTCCTACGGCGATGCGCAGGGATTCCGCGCCGGCCCCGATGATCGGCGGGTCCGTGCCCGACTGGTGGATGCGGAGATGTTCCACTACGGATGGGCCCGCCCCTCCTCCGCACTGGACCGGAAGAAGCGCGAGGACGAGCAGATCTACGCCTGGAGCGAGGCGGAGAAGCGATCCTGGGAGTCGCGCGGTGAGCTCCTGCCGTGGAAGCGGGGGCTTCGTCCATTCACCGGGGCGCACCCTGCGGGCGCCGCCGTGTGGATCGCGGAACGGCGGGCGGCCGCCGACGGACGGATCGGGCCGCGACGACCGCTCCGCGGCGCCAGGGAATTGCGGCACGCCGCGCTCGACCTCGTCGAGCGGATGACCGGCGCCCGTCCCCTCGAATTCCGGAACTACACCCTGGTATGAGCGCCGTTCCCGTCACGATCGTCATCCCGACCCTCGAGGAGGCCGCGCAGATCGCCGAATGCGTGCGGTCGTGCGCCTGGGCCGATGAGGTGATCGTTGCCGATGGTGGCTCGACCGACGCGACGGTGTCGCTGGCGCGCGCCGCCGGGGCCACGGTGCTCGAGGGCACCGGGCCGACCATCGCGGCCCAGCGCAACGCGGCGATCGCCGTGGCCCGGAATGCGTGGGTCTTTGCCCTCGACGCCGATGAACGCTGCACCGACCCGCTGATCGCGTCGATCGCCCGCGAGGTCCTGTCGCCCCGGCACCAGGCCTATCGCGTCTGGCGTCGCAACTTCTATCTCGGCGTGGAACGCGCCCACGGCGCGTGGGGTCGCGATCGGGTGGTCCGGCTCTTCCCCCGTGAACGGCGCTACGAAGAGCGCCGGGTCCATGAAGGGCTCGAACCGATGGCCGACATTGGCGACCTCACGGGTCGCCTCCTGCACACGCCCTACCGCGACCTGGGCCACCAGGTCGAGAAACTGCGCAAGTACGCCCGCTGGTCGGCGCTCGACATGCACGACCGGGGTCGCCGAGCGTCGTGGAGCGACCTGACGCTGCGGCCTGCATTTCGCTTCCTGCGTGACGTGGTCGTGTGGGGGCAGTGGCGGGACGGGCGCGCCGGGATCGTCGGCGCGGGGCTCGACGCGTGGGGAGGGTTCATGAAGTACGCCGAGTTGTGGGCGCTGGAGCGGGCGCAGCTTGCTCCGCCGGCGGCTCCGGGAGTTGGGCCCTGATCGCGAACGTCGGGCAGGCGCGTACATACCCGCCATCGACCGGCGACCATTCCTGCCGCGGCACCAGCACCTTGGCCTTTCGGTCCGGTCCCAGGGCAAAGACCGACGGCGCCGCCATCGCACAGATCCCGCAGCCCACACAGCGGGGCGCGTCGACCGAGACCTCGACCGTGTGCCGCGGGTAGATCCCCGATGCGTGCGCCGGGAATCCCTCCGGCAACTGCTCCAGCGCTTCCATCGTGGCCCGGTACCCTTCGTCGATCAGCTCCCGGGTGTGGTTGAACGTGAACATCCCCACATGCTCGACCCGCGGATGCACCAGCAGGAGGGGCGGCAACTCCCAGCCGCGCAGACGCTCGGCCAGGATCGTCTGCATCACCAGCTCCAGGGCGCGGGCGTAGGTCGCGGCGAACCCGCCCGGGTCGGCCGCCTCCGTGAGTCCGCTGGTGGCGCCAACGTGCACGGCCAGCACCGGCCCAGGACACTCGCTCGCCGCGATGCGGACCGGAAGGCTCTCCGCCACTGCGCCATCGACACAGAGCCTGCCATCCACCTCGCGGGGCGGAAAGAGCCCCGGCAGGGCACACGAGCCGAAGATCGCCTCCCGGACCTTGACGTGATCAAGCCCCGGAAGGCCCCACAGCACCTGCGACCCGCTCCTCAAGTCGACCGTCGCCACCACCAGGCGCCGTTCCAGCTGGCGGAACGTCACGTCCTTCACCAAACGGCCGATCAGTGCGTCGAGTGGTTCGTGGCGGTACACGGCAGGGGAGCGCATCCGCTTGAACGCCATGTCGGCGTGAGCGACCTGGAAAATGTCCCGGCGGTGGACGGTCAGTGCTATGCTGCGCATCTCCGCCACCGGGAGCCCAGCGGCCCAGGCGCCCGCGATGAGGGAGCCCATCGAACAGCCCACGACGAGGTCCGGGACCATCCCGACCTCTTCCAGCGCCTGGAAGACGCCGATGTGGGCCATCCCCTTCAGGCCACCGCCGCCGAGTACCAACGAGAAATGGCCGTCGATCCGCACCGCTTGTCCCAGGGGAGAGGTCGGGAGTAACGTACCGCACCATGTACCGTATCCGCCAGCAGCTCGCACGCGATCCGCTCTTCGCCATCGGGGTCACGTTGGCACTCGTGGTCATCATCGCGGGCCTCGCCGCTCCGCTGCTGGCGCCGGCGGATCCGATCACCGGCGATCTCCGGGCGGCGTACCTGCTCTCGCCATCGCTCCACCACCTGTTCGGCACCGACAGTCAAGGACGCGATGTGCTGAGCCGGGTCCTCTACGGTGCTCGGATCTCCCTCGCGGTCGGCCTCATTGCACAATCGGTGTCGCTGGCCATCGGCGTCACGCTTGGCCTCGTGTCCGGCTACTACGGGCGCTGGGTCGACGCGGTGGTGATGCGTCTGGCCGACATCACGCTCGCATTCCCCACGCTCCTGCTGCTCATCGCGGTGGCGGCCGCAGTGCGACCGTCGCTCGGGCTCATCTTCGTGGTCATCGGCGCGGTCGGCTGGGCCGGTCTGGCGCGGCTGGTCCGCGGACAGGTGCTGGTGCTGCGGAGTGCCGAGTATGTGCTGGCCGCGCGCGCCCTCGGCGCCAGCGACCGCCGGGTGCTCTGGCGCCACCTGCTCCCCAACGTGCAGGCGCCGGTCATCGTCGCTGCGACGCTCGGCATCGCTGGTGCGATGATGGCGGAAGCGGCGCTGTCCTTTCTCGGACTTGGCGCCCAGCCACCAACGCCGAGCTGGGGCGCGATGGTGGCGGACGGACGCGACCTGCTCCGCGTGGCGCCGTGGGTGTCGGTGGCGCCCGGCGCCGCGATCGGCATTGCGGTGCTTGCCTTCAACCTCGTGGGTGACGGGCTGCGCGAGGTGTTCGGTGAACGGCCCGGACGAGGATGACCATGGACAAGGATCTGCGGGACCTCAGACGGGTCGAGTTCCCCTGGGCGGACCAGACCACTTACCTGAATCACGCGAGCACCGGGCCACTACCGGAGCGGACGCGGCTCGTGCTCGAGAGCTGGAACCGGCGCCGCACCATGCCGTTCACCTTGCCCGACCCGGAGCTCTTCTCGGTGTTCACCACCGCGCGGGGGCTCGCGGCCCGGCTGGTGAACGCCCATCCCGACGAGATCGCCCTCGCCACCAACACCACGTGGGGGTTGGCGCTGGCGGCGGCGGCGCTCCCGCTCGGAGCCGGCGATGTCGTGGTCGTGAGCGACAAGGAGTTCCCGGCCAATGTCTATCCGTGGCTCCTCCTCAAGGAGCGTGGCGTGCGGCTCGACCTGGTGCCGACCACGCCCGAGGGATGGCCCGACGAGGCGGCGATGCTGGGACGGCTGGAGCGGCCGGAGGTGAAGGCCGTCGCCGTGTCGCTGGTACAGTTCAGCAACGGCTATCAGGTGGACCTGGCGGCGTTCTCCGCTGCCACCCGCCGGCTGGGGAAGTTCCTGGTGGTGGACGGCATCCAGGCCGTCGGTCAGGTGCTGGTCGACCTGACGAGAACGCCGGTGGACATCCTCTCGTGCGGCGGCCAGAAGTGGCTGCTCTCGGGGTGGGGATCGGGATTCACGTATGTGCGGCGAGAACTGATCGGCCAGCTTCGACCGGCGATGACCGGATGGATGGCGTTCGAAGGGACCGATGACTTCTCCCGGCTCACGGCGTACGACCCGACGCTCCGTCCCGACGCGCGACGGTTCGAGATGATCACGCTGCCGTTCCACGACCTGGCCGGATTCAACACGTCGGTCGAGATGCTGCTGTCGGTGGGGATCGACCGGGTCGCAGCGCACCTGGCAGCGGTCCACGCGCCGGTCATCTCGGCGGCGGAGAGGTCGGGGGCGCGGATCACTTCACCACGTGGCGCACGCGGCTCGGGGATCCTCTGTGTGGCGCCCCAGGACCTGGCCGGGAGCTTCGCACGACTCAAGGCGGCGGGCGTCCATGCGTCGCTCCGTGAGGGTGCCATCCGGCTTTCGCCGCACTTCTACACGACACCCGAGGAGATGGAGCGGGTGGCGGCGGTGCTGGAAAGTGGGAGCGGGGGAAAGTGAGGGGGGTGAAACGTGACGAGCGAAGAGTGAACAGGAAGTGCGCGGGGAACGCGGCGGCCCGCGGTCAGTCGGCGATCAGCAACGCGTAGTTCTTCTTGCCCTTCTGCAGGATGATGTACCGGCCGACGAGGAGGTCTGCCGGGGCGATCGTGCGCGCGCCATCGGCCTTGTCCCCGTTCACGGAGAACCCGCCCTGTTCGAGTCCCCGCCGAGCTTCGGCCTTGGACGTGGCCAGTCCGGAACTCACCAGCAGGTCCGCCAGTGCTACGCCCCCGGCCAGCGCGCTCCGTACGATGTGGTGGGTCGGCACCTCGTCCGCCAGCACAGAGAACACGTCCGTCGACGATGAGCGCAGGTCGCCACCGCCGAAGAGGAGCCGGCTCGCGGCGATGACGCGGTCAGCGGTCTCCCGTCCGTGGACGATCGCCGTCACCTCCGCCGCCAACCGCCGCTGGCCCTCCCGCTTTCCGGGCTCAACGCGGTGCGCCTGGGTGATCGCGGTGACCTCGTCGAGTGGCAGGAAGGTGAAGAGCTTGAGGAACCGCTCGACGTCGGCATCCTCCTGGTTGAGCCAGAACTGGTAGAACTTGTACGGACTGGTCCGTTGGGGATCGAGCCAGACGTTCCCGTCCTCGCTCTTGCCGAACTTGGCCCCCGATCCCGTCGTCAGGAGCGGGAACACCAGACCGTGGACCTGCTGTCCATCGCGGCGGGACACCAGTTCGCACCCGGCGGTGATGTTGCCCCACTGGTCGGTGCCACCCACCTGCAGCTCGCAGCCGTCGTGGTGATACAGGTGCCAGAAGTCGTGTGCCTGCGCCAGCATGTACGCGAACTCGGCGAAGGAGATCCCGGTCTCCATCCGGCTCTTGACCGATTCCTTTTGCAGCATGTAGCTGACCGTGAAGTGCTTGCCCACGTCCCGCAGGAAATCGACCAGGCGAAGCTCTCCGAGCCAGTCGGCATTGTTCCGCATCCGCGCCGCCTGCTTGCCCTCGAAGGTCACGAATCGCCGGAGCTGCGCCTCGATCCCTCGGGCGTTCGCCAGCACCTGGGTCGCATCGAGCATCGGACGCTCCGAGCGCTTCCCGCTCGGGTCGCCGATGAGGCCGGTCCCGCCACCGATGAGGATGATCGGGGTCCCGCCGGTCCGCTGCAGCCACGCGAGCCCCATCACCGGCACCAGATTCCCGACGTGGAGCGAATCGGCCGTCGGGTCGAAGCCGGCATAGCCGACGATCGCTCCGCGTGCGAGGCGTTCCTCAAGACCGGGCGTCAGGTCGGCGACGAAGCCGCGGGCGGTGAGGGTGGTGAGCAGCGAGTCCATGCCGGAAATGTACGAGCCTCCCCGGAGCAGGGGGAAGGGAGGCGCGCTTTCTCTTTTCCCGCCCTGCGCGCTCCGCTAGTATTCGACCATGCCTTCCCGCGTCATCCGCCAGCTGGGCCGCTGGTGGCACACTCCCGTTATCCGCCGCTGGACCCTCACCGTGGCGTTCTCGGCCCTGGGGTTCGGCACGGCGCTGCTGTGGGGGTCGTGGGCCCGGGCCTGCCTCAATAATGCCTGTCCCTCCGTCGCGAGCGTCGGCGGCTACGACGCCGACCAGGCCTCCAAGGTCTACGCCGCCGACGGGCGCCTGGTCACCGATTTCGGGCTGCAGCGCCGGACGGTGATCTCGCTCAACCAGATGTCCCCCGCCGTGATCGCCGCCTTCCTTGCCACCGAGGACAAGCGCTTCTACCGCCACCACGGGATCGACTGGATCCGTGTCCTGGGTGCGATGAAGGACATGGTGATCGAACGGCGGATCGCCGGCGGGGCATCGACGATCACGATGCAGTTGGCGGGCAACCTCTGGCCCGAGGAGATCGACCGCAACGACCGATCCTTCCGGCGCAAGCTGCGCGAGGCCCAGGTGGCGCTCGAGCTCGAGCGCACCTACCCGAAGGACAAGATCCTCGAGCTCTACCTCAACCAGATCGACCTCGGCAACCGCGCATTCGGGGTCGAGGCTGCGGCGCAGCGCTACTTCGGCAAGTCGGCCCGGGACTTGAATGTGGCCGAGGCAGCGACGCTTGCGGCGCTGCCGAAGAGCCCGGCCTACTACAACCCTCGCCGCCACCGGCTGCACTCCATCGAGCGCCGCAACACCATCATCAACCTCCTGCGTGATAACGGGTACCTGACCGCCGCGGAGGCAGAGCGGTGGAAGGCCTATCCGCTGATCCTGTCCAATCGCTCCGACTTCAGCGAGGTGGCGCCGTATTTCACCGAGTATGTGCGTCAGCTGATGGAGGCGCGCTTCGGTTCCGACCTCTACACCTCGGGGTACCGGATCCACACGACCCTGGACCTGGACATCCAGCTCACGGCGGAGCGTTCCCTCGAAGCACAGCTCGAGGACATCGAGAACGGCCAATACGGTCCGTATCACCACGAGACCTACGCCCAGTACATCCAGGAGAAGGCCGACAAGGGGGACGCGTCGCAGGAGGGGCCGACCTATTCGCCCTATCTCCAGGGGATCTCTGTGGTGCTCGAGGCCAAGACGGGGAACATCCTGGCGATGGTGGGTGGCCGTGACTTCGATGACAGCAAGTTCAATCGCACGGTCAACGCCCGCCGCCAGCCGGGCTCGACCTTCAAGCCGTTCGTGTACTCGGCCGCGCTCCGCGCCGGACATCCGCTCTCCGAGATCCTGGTCGATGAGCCCATCAGCGTGCCGATGGGCCCGACCGAGCCGCCGTGGGAGCCGCAGAACTACGACCAGACGTTCCGGGGTCCGATGTCCCTCCGCCAGGCGCTCACGATGTCCGACAACATCGTGACGATCCGTCTGGGGATGGAGGAACTGGGGGAACAGGCGGTGATCGCCGAGGCCACCAAGTTCGGGATCACCACCAAGATCCCGAGCGTGCCATCGATCCACATCGGTTCCGCAGACGTGCAGCCGTTGGAGATGATCTCGGCATACACCGCGTTCGCCAATCTCGGCCCGCGGAGCGTGCCGAACCCGATCCTCTGGGTCGAGGACAAGGACGGCAACATCGTCTGGCGCCCCCAGGTACAGCTCAAGCCGGTGATGGATTCGGACCAGGCCTGGCTCCTGGTCGACGTGATGCGCGACGTCCTTCGGAGTCCAATGGGGAGCGCCCATCAGGCGTGGGTCAATGCCAACTTGGACCTCCCGGCTGCCGGCAAGACCGGCACCACGGATGACGGCGCCGACGTCTGGTTCATCGGCTACACCCCGGATCTCGTGGCAGGCATCTGGATGGGTCTCGACAAGCCGGAGCGGATCAAGAACGGCGCGGTGGGCGGCGTGCTCGCCGCACCGGCCTGGATGGCGATGATGAAGGACATCTACCAGCGGCGGGCGGTCCCCAAGGACCCCTGGCCGCGTCCGGCGGATCTCACCTTCGCCGAGATCGATCGCCAATCGGGCGAACGGGCGTTGCCGTTCTGCCCCACCGAGAATCGGTTCATCGAGTCCTACATCCCCGGGACCGAACCGAAGACGTACTGCCACCTGCACGCATTCAATCCAGTCGGTGGTACCGCCCCGCAATATCCCGGACAGCACTGAACGCGTGAGCCACCCCGTCATCGGTGCCGACTGGGTGGTCCCGATGGCGGGGCCGCCAGTGGCACAGGGGGAGCTTGTCCTCGCCGATGACGGACGCATTGCCGCGGTCCGATCCCCCGAGCTCCAGCCCTCCCGACACTCCGGCCCCACGGCGCTCCTTCCGGGGCTCGTCAACGCCCACACCCATCTCGAGCTCACCGGATTCGACGGTCTGGTCGATGACGCCGACTTCTCTGCGTGGATCCCGCACATCATCCGGCTCAAGGCGGCCCGCACGGCCGACCAGTTCCTCGCTGCGGCCCGCCAGGGGGTCCGCGATTGCTGGGCGATAGGCGTCACCTCCGTCGCCGACTGCGGTGATTCCGGCGCAGTGATCGAGGCGCTCCACGAACTCGGCGCCAGCGGCATCGCCTACCATGAGGTGTTCGGCCCCGATCCCGCCGACGCCCAAGTCCAGTTCTCGAAGTGGACGGCACGGATGCTCGAGCTGCGGCGGTTCGCGTCGGCCCGGGTGACCCTCGGCGCCTCGCCGCACGCCCCGTACACGGTGAGCGGCGAGCTGTACCGGCTCGCCGCACAGTGGGCCCGTGGGCAGGGCATGCCGATCGCGGTCCATGTCGCGGAGGCGCCGGACGAAGTGGCGCTGCTGCGTGACGGGAGCGGCGGGTTCGCCGAGGGGTGGCGGCGTCGGGGCGTTCCGCTCCCCAAGGCGGGATGCTCGCCGGTCCAGTGGCTCGATCGCCACGGCGTGTTCGGTCCCGACACCATTGCGATCCACACCATCCACGTCGACGGAGCCGACGTCGAGACCCTCGCGCGCCGGGGGTGTGGGGTGGCACATTGCCCCCGGTCCAATCGGCGCCATCGTCACGGTGACGCCCCGCTTCCGCTCCTCCTCAGCAGGATCGACCGAGTGGGCGTGGGCACAGATTCCGTCGCCAGTGTGGCACCCCTCGACCTCCTGGCCGAGGTCCGTGCGGCCCGGGCGCTCGCCGGGTGCTCGGCCGAACGGGCGCTGGAGTGGGCGACCATCGGTGCCGCCCGAGCGATCGGGCTCGACCGGGACGTCGGCACGCTCGAGTCCGGCAAGTGGGGTGATGCCGTCGCGATCCGGCTTCCCGGCGGGACCACCGCCGACCGGCTCCACGAGGCCATCCTCGCGAGCTCGCCGTCGGACGTGATCTGCACCTGGGTGTCCGGGCGGGTGGTGTACGGGTCGTGGGATGCCATCGCAGGAAGGGAATCGTGAACTTCGAATGAAATCCCGTCGCCACGCGCTCATCCTCCGCGCGATCAGCGAGGAACGCATCGAGAACCAGGACCGCCTCCGCGCGGCGCTGGCCCGCCACGGCGTCGAGGTCACCCAAGCCACGTTGTCGAGGGACCTGCGGGAGCTCGGGCTCGTCAAACTATCGGATCCTGCTGGCGGGGGGTTCTACGCCCGTCCCGAAGAGGCGTCCCTCCGTCCTGCGCTCGAGAAGCTGCTGCCCGCGCTCCTGCTGTCGGTGGATGGGGTGGGTCCGATGATCGTGCTCAAGACCGCCGAAGGGGCGGCCGGAGCGGTGACTGCCGCGCTGGATCAGGCCGGGTGGGAGGATGTCATCGGGACCATCGCGGGCGATGACACGATCCTGATGATCACCAGGAGTGAACGCGCCCGCATCCTCGTGGCCGATCGCATCAAGGCGATCATCGGCTAGCTGTCACGTTTTCCGGTGCACCACAGGCGAATCCCCTTGCCCGCCAGAAGTATCGCCGTTACGCTACAAGGCAAGTGATTACCGCCCTTGCAGTTGGGTCGAACAGGAGGACCGGGGTGCGTTGCCTCGCATTGAACGCGTCGTTCGAACCGTTGACGATGGTGCCGGTCCGCCGGGCGCTTCGGCTTGTCATTGAGGGCAAGGCCGAGGTCGTCGAGGCGGACCGGAACGAGGTCATTCGGAGCGAGCGCCTCACGTTGCCGAGGCCGTCGATCATCCGATTGGTCAAGTTCGTGCACGTGCCCCGCCGATTCCGCCGCCAGGTCACCAACACGTTCCTCTTCGCGCGCGACAACTACAGTTGCCAGTACTGCCAGCGGAACCAGGCGCAGTTGCGCCCGCGCGAGTGCCTGACGCGTGATCACCTCGTGCCGATCTCCCGGGGCGGCGGCAACGAATGGACCAATGTCGTGACCGCCTGCAGCAGCTGCAACACGCGCAAGGGGAATCAATTGCCGGACGAGTGCGGCATGCATCCGCATTCCGTGCCGCACGAGCCTCACTTCGTGCACCTCGCCTGGGCGGTCCGGAGCCTCACGCCGATCCAATCCAAGTACATCCGGCTCTTCTACGGGCCGGAGGCGCTCCGGGCGCTCGGCGGACGCTGAGGGTGGCGGCACGGCCCGTGCCGCCCACCGGGCCCGCCGTCGGTGTCATGCCGTCAAGTCGCGCCGGCGATTTCATCCTTGCCACCGGCCTCTTCAACGCCATCAAGCAATGGTCTCCGACGGCGGAACTCACCGTCGTGGTCGGCCGTCGCGCCGCGGAGCTCGCCCGCTGGCATCCTGCGATCGACCGGGTGCTGGTGTTCGATTGGGGTCCGCTCTGCGTGTTCCCGTTCCTCCGCGAACTCCGCCGCCGTCGGTTCGACGCGTGGCTCGATCCCAAGGACCACTTCAGCCGGAACCAGTCGTTCGTGGCCCGGGCAGCACGCGCGCAGGTCAAGGTCGGGTTCAACCGACCTGCCGGTGGGCCATTCCATCGGCAACTTCCGCCGCCCGCAGATCCGCCTCGACACATGAGCGAGATGTTGCTGGCTCCCCTGGCCCTGCTCGGTGTTCGACCCGATCTGCCTCCGACGCTCTCCCTCGGCCTTCCGCCGGCGTCGGTGGCGCGCGCCGAGGCGCTGCTGGCCGATGGCCGGGGTCGTCAGGTGCTGATGAACATCTCGGCCGGCCGGGCGGACCGTTACTGGGAGGAGTCGAAGTGGGTCGAATGGGCGGTGGCCGCCTCCCGGATGGACCCGGCTCGGTTCTGGCTCACGTCCTCGCCGGACGATGGCGACCTCGCCGAACGGATCGTGGAGGCCGTGCGACGGCGGGGCGGAGCGCTGCGGCGGTTACCGCCGGGTTCGTTGCTGGACGTGGCGGCGGTCGTGGCCCGGATGGACGCCGTCGTGACGATGGACACGTCCATCGTCCACCTGGCGAGCGTCTTCGAACGCCCCATCGTCGCCCTCTTCTCCAACTATGAGGCCAATTTCCAGTGGTTCGGGCCCCTGAGCCCGGCCCGGGTCGTGGTGCGCGGTGATCGCATCGCCGACATCCCGGTAGCAGATGTGGTGTCCGCCTACGAGCGACTGCTGGCGGGTCGATGAGCGGGCGCCGGATCGCGGTCATCCCATATGCGCGTGCCGGTGATTTCATCCTCACCACCGGCCTGTTCAACGCGATCAAGGCCGCCGATCCAGGAATCGAGCTCACGGTGATCGCCGGCCCGCGCACGGCGGACCTGGCCCGCCATCACCCCGCGATCGATCGCGTGCTCACGTTCGACCGGAATCCTGTCCGCCTCGTGCCGTTCCTGGTCCGGCTTCGGGTCCGGGAGTTCGAGGTCTGGCTCGACCCCAAGGAACATTTCAGCCGCAACCAGACCCTGGTGGCAAGAATGGCCCGCGCCCGCCTCAAGGTCGGATTCAATCGGCCATCCGGCGGGCCGTTCGACCGACAGGTGGGGCCGCCAGCCGACCCCACGCGTCACTTTGCGGAGATGATGTTGTCGCCGCTCACCTTGGCAGACTTCCCGCACGAGCCCAAGCCGCATCTCAGCCTCGGCATCCCACCGGCCTCGGCCCAGTGGGCGGACGCGTTGCTCGGCCCCCGCACGCCATTCGAGGTGCTTGTCAACGTGTCGGCCGGAAGGCCCGAGCGGTATTGGGAGGGATCGAAGTGGATCGCACTGCTGCCGGCAGCGATGCGTTCGCGGCCTGCGCGGTTCTGGTTGAGTGCCGCACCGGAAGACCACGCGATGGCGGAGGGGATCGTCGATGCGGTGCGGCGGGACGGTGTCGATATCCACCGCCTCCCGCCCGGGTCGTTGCTCGACGTGGCCGCGATGGTGGAACGGGTGGATGCGGTACTGACGGTGGACACGTCGATCGTGCACATCGCAGCGGTGTTCGGGCGCCCGATCGTGGCATTGTATCGGGACCACCTCCCCGACCGCGACCGGTTCCGCCCCTTGAGTCCGCGTCAGGAGGTCCTGTTGAGCTCCCCCGATGGTCGGGTGGCCGAGATCGCCGTGGAGGACGTCCGGCGCGCCTGGGAGAGGCTCGTCAGCGGATCCTGAACTTGGCCGATTGCTTCTCCAGCCGGAGACTTGGCAGTCCGGCGACCTGCAGGAGGATCCGTCGTACCCCCCGACCCAGTGCGCTGCCGACATCTTCGGTCCCGGTCGCCGCGGGGCCTACATCCCCCTGCAGGAACTGCTCCAGTTCCTTGATGTCGGTGTCGGAGAGCGTCGAGATGTCGAGCGCGACAGCGTAGTAGTACTGGCCGGATGCGGTCGGCTGGATCGCGATCCGCGTGAGTCGCCCGAGCCCGGCGGCCAGCGCGGCGCGGTCGACGTAATGGTCGATGCGGGTGTGACGCACGTCGACCGTGGCCACGGTGTACTGGTCGAGGAGCGGCTCGTGTCGGATCACCACGTCCCATTCGACCGACCGCTCGAAAGCGTCGAACCATGCGCGGGACCGCCAAAGTTCCAGGCGGTAGTGCAGCCGGATCGGGAATGCCGAGCTCAGCATCGTCTCGACCCGGGGATCGTCCAGCAGGTCGTCGGTGTGCAGGACCGCCTGACGAGCGCCGTTCGACGCCGTGTCGGGTGTGAGCGCGACGTCCAGTGCGACGCGGGCGTCCTGCGCCCACGCGCCGGGCGCCAGCAGCGCAGCGAACAGGCCGACCATCCACGCGATCCGCCGCATCTAGAACCGCTGCTGCAGGCGCACGATGAACTGCACTGGCTGACCGCTGGTGAATCCCTTGGCCAGGTATGCGCCGATCGACCCGGCATCGATGCCGACACCGACGTCGGCCTTCCACTCGCGGAATGCCGGGATCCGGTCGTTGGGGACCCGCCCCGGCCCCGTGCCGGAGAGCCACGCATCCCCGGCGTCGGTGAAGACGACCAGATCCGCCTCGCTCAGACCGAAGGCGCGGTCGAGGTCGGGGTGGTCCTTGTCCCGATAATGCCAGAGCAGTCCGAGACGGATGCGGCTGCGGAGCTCGATCTGCGCGGCCAGCATCCGGTCACAGAGTGCCGGCGTCGCCGGGTCGGTGTAGCCCCCGGCGGCGCAATTCACCGCTCGAAAGTCATATCCCGGCAGCACGTCGGGGCCGCCGAGAGCCACACGCTCTTGGACCGGCAAGGGGTCTCCGCCAAGCCAGCCGTCCCCCAGGACCCGGACATTGAGCCGCATGTCGGGGGTGAGCCGGTCGTACATCCGGGCGTCGAACCAGAGGCGGCTGAAGGCGTAAGAGCCATCGGTCGGGATCGCGCCGCGGATCGCGGTCGGCAGCAACAGTGGCGCCACGTTGCGGCTGCTGCTGTGTTCCACCCGCCCGCGCACCCACCACCCCGCGCTGGGCCGTTGATCCTGGTTGCGGTCATCGAATTCGAATCCCAGCCCGACCGTGGTGTACCGTCCGTCATCGATCAGCGGGTTGGGCCGCCAGGGTTGATCGCTGCGGAACAACGACCATGCGGTCGCCGAATGCACGGATCGTTGCCGCTCCGATCGCGCGCCGAGCTCGAGCCGAAAGTCGGGCCCGAAGTGGCTGAAGAAGTATCCACCGATGCCCTCGTTGATGTAGTAGTCCCGATAGTCCCGGCGCAGGAGCAAGGCGGCCCAGCCATCCTCGGCACGGGAGAGCGGCTGGTCCTCGATCGACGCCACGGTCTGCGATGCGCGAAGCCCGAACCCGATCGCGTGGCGCTTTCGGGCGCCGAGATTCCACTCCGTGCTCGCGAGGTAGCCCACGTCCTCGCGCAGGTCGGTCGGATCCCCGGCGGTCCGGATGATCGCCTGGAGATCGAGCCGCGCCGTGG
Organism: Gemmatimonadales bacterium; assembly: GCA_049680185.1. Classification (GTDB taxonomy): domain Bacteria; phylum Gemmatimonadota; class Gemmatimonadetes; order Gemmatimonadales; family GWC2-71-9; genus CAMLHU01. The sequence continues at coordinate 29,059 of JBAUHI010000076.1, forward strand.
TATGCGGGCCCGCCTGCCAGTCGAAACGGGGTCCCAGCGTCACCGGCAGCCCTTCGACCCGGTTGTAGGTCCCACCGGAGCTCAGGAAGAGCGTGGTCCGGACCTGTCCGGTCTGGAAGGAGCGTTGAGCTCCGCCGAAATCCAGGATCCCCTGGCGGCGGGCGTGGTACTCGAGCGAGCCTTCGCTGTTGCGGATGACCGGGGCCGCTTGCGCCACCTGGTCGGTCGACCCGTCCCGCACACTTCCGGAGTCGGCAAGGAACGATCCGCCGACCACCAGGATGTCTCCGCGGACCACCGCGGTCGACCGGAGCCGGAGGTCTCCGTTGATGACCACCAGCGGCCCCTCCACTTCACCCGCGATCGAGACCGGTCCGCGGAGCACTGCCACCGGTCCGGTCATCCGGGCACCACGGGGCAGCACTACTTCACCCTCCAGGCGGGTGGTCGCGCCGTCATTGTAGAAGGCCAGCAGACGCTGCACGAGTCCCGGAGGAAGGCCCGGGCGTTCGGAGGCCTGGTCCACTGGCGCGTCCGGGTTGATCACGATGACGCTGTCCTGGGCCGTGACCCGTGTTGCCGGGATCGACGCACCGAGGACCAGCCATCCGATCATCAGGTATCTTCGCATGCGCCTCCCCACTGGTGACGATCCCACACCCTGCAGTCGAGTGTCCGCTCCACCATCTGCCGCCCGGTTCCCCGCACGATCGCTACAATCCCAGCCGTCGCATCCGTCGGTACAGGTTGGCGCGGTCGGTGCGCAGCTGCCGCGCCGCTTCGGCAACGTTCCCGTCGGCACGCGCGATCGCGTTCCCGATCAGCTCCCGCTCGTAGGCATCGAGCGATTCGACCAACGGCAGGCCCTGGGCGCCGTCCGAGGACGGTGCCGGATCACCGGGTACCCGACCCGCCGGGATGACCTGCATGACCGCCTCGAGGCCGATCTCGGTGCCGCCACCACCCAGGATGAGCAGCCGCTCGACCACGTTGGCGAGTTCCCGCACGTTGCCGGGCCACGCGTACTGCCGCAGCGCCTCGAGCGCCTCGGCACTGAACCGGGGTGGTTGCCGCGGACGAAGCTTCCGGGTGAAGTGGACCACCAGTTCCGCGACATCCCCCGCGCGGGCCCGCAGCGGTGGCAGCTCGATGGGGAACACATTCAGCCGGAAGAAGAGATCTTCGCGGAATCCGCCGCCTGCGACCGCCTGGTCCAGGCGTTTGTTCGTGGCGGCCAGCATCCGCACATCGACCCGTTCGCTCCGCTCCGCGCCGAGTCGTTGCAACTCGCCGGTCTCCAAGACGCGTAACAATTTGGCCTGTGCTTCGGGGTGGAGGTCGCCCACTTCGTCGAGGAAGATCGTGCCCCGGTCGGCCAGGGAGAAGCGGCCCAGTCGGCGGTCGGTCGCCCCGGTGAACGCCCCTTTCTCGTGCCCGAAGAGTTCCGATTCCACGAGGTCACGCGGGATGGCCGCGCAGTTGACCGGGATGAAGGCGCGGCGGGACCGTCGACTGGCGCGATGGATGGCGAGCGCCACCAGTTCCTTGCCGGTGCCGGATTCACCGGTGATGAGCACCCGTGCATCGGTCGGTGCCACCTGCGCCACCAACGACCGGACGGCGCCGAGCGCCTGGCTGGATCCGACCAGCTCGCCATCGACCGTGAGCGCCGCCCGCAGGGTGCGGTTCTCTATTTGGGTGCGTCGCAGCTCGAGCGCCGCGCGCAGGGTCACCAGCGCGGACTCGGGGGAGAGCGGCTTCTCCAGGAACTGGAAGGCCCCCAGCTGGGTGGCGCGCACCGCATCCGAGAGCTGGGCCTTGCCGCTCATCATGATGACGGGCGCATCCACGCCCCGTTCGCGGAGTGTTGCCAGGGTGGTGAGGCCGTCGGGTCCCGGCGGCATCATCAGGTCTAGGAACACCGCATCGGGGTCTACCGCGTCGACGGCCAGCAGCGCGGCATTGCCGTTGGCGGCCTCGGTCACGTCGAACCCCTCGGAGCGGAGCAGGGCCCCGAGCATCCGACGGATGTTCGCCTCATCGTCGATCAGAAGTATCGTTGGCATCTGTGCTCGGTCGTCAGGATGACAGGTCCGGACCACGCATCACGTCGTGCGGCTTCCTTGGCAGTTCGACCACGAACGTGGCGCCGCCACCGGGAGTGTCCTCCACCCACACGCGGCCCCCATGCGCCTCCACGGTCTGGCGCACCATCGCGAGTCCGAGCCCGGTGCCCTCGGCCTTGGTGGTGACGTAGGGTTGGAACACCCGCAGGCGGTCGGAAGGCCGGACACCAGGTCCGCGATCGGAGATCCGCACCGCCGCGCCGTCGCTGATCGGCGCGACTGACACCCGGACCGGACCCCGCCCACCGGTGGCCTCGACCGAATTCCGCAGGATGTTGCTGAATGCCCGGCGGAGCGGGTCGTAGTGGCCGGTGACGTGCGGGGTCGCAGGATCGGCCTTGATCCGGGCATCGGCGCCCGGAGGCACGCTGGTGCGCACCAGTTCCGCCAGCAGCTCGTTGAGGTCAACGTCGGCGGGTGGTCCCTCCGGCAGACGGCCGAACTCCGAGAACTCCTTCGCGAGCTGTTCCAGGCGCGCCGATTCCGCGTGCAGGACCTCGAGCGCCTCGCGCTGTCCGTCGGTCGCTGACCCCTGCAACTGCGCCACGGCGAACCGCATCGGCATCAGGGGGTTCTTCATCTCGTGCGCCACCCGTCGGGCCACTTCGCGGAAGCTGCGCAAGCGCTCCGCCTCCAACTCGCGCACCCGCGCATCACCGATCTGGTCGGACAGCTCGCGCAGGGCCGTGCGCAGGGCCGTGAACTCCGGCGCCCCCTTCCGGGCCTGGTCCGGGGGAAGTGACTCGCGTCGCAGGATGTGCCCGGTCCAGCCGACCAACTCATCGATGGGTCGACTCAGTTGCCGGGACAGGTGGCCCGCCAGGCGGGCGCCACCATACAGGATGAGTCCGCCCGTCACCAGGATGACCACCGTCAACGCGCCACTCATCAGCGCGCGGTAGGACTGGTATTGCTGCACCCGACTCAACGCCGTGTTGAGCGCGCGCGCGTGCGCGGCCAGCGCGGCTCGTTCCGGCCGGTTGAGCTTGGTCGAATCGATGGTCTCCACGAGCGTGCGCCCGGTGCGCCCGATCTCGGCCACCGCCGCCCGGTTGAGTTGGCCCGCGTCGTTGCTCCGCAGCGTGAGCCCCCAGCCCACCAATACCAGCGTCGTCGGAACGGCGCCGAGCACCAGCAGAACTGCGAAGATCCGCTGCCGGAACGTGAGGGTCATGCCGCGCTCCAAGTGACCGTGGCTCAAGGACTTCGGAATGTACCGGTGGGCGTCAGGATAAGCGAGTCCGAATGACACGGAAGCTTGCTGCCATAGGGGGTGGAACACCATCGGACCCATGGCCACGATGGTTCGGTCCCATGATCGCGGTCCAGTCGTTGGCCTTTCCGTATCCCCAACATCCACATACATTTACCGCGCTTCGTACCGTTTGGGCCCCGGCGTGCGCCGGCGCAGTCACGGTCCCGAAGCGTTGGCAACTCTCGGCGGGTGGACCACGCCGTGAACGACGGGAACGGCCGCAACGGGCCCGTTGCTCGCCGAGAGATGCCGAATGAGAAGGATCCACCGGTGTGGATCACGGGGTGCCGTCGGGATGTCGGGCAGATCGCCTGGCGGGCCGACCTGCGATCCCGCGATCCCGCCCGAGGACAGCACGATGACCGGCGACGGACCGCATGGGTCCGCCCGCGAACATCTGGCAGACCACAACGTGCCCTACCTGGTCCGCTCCGTCACCACTTTCGTCCCGACCCGTCGGGGATGGCAAAGCGGTGCGAGCGGACGAAGGTCGAGGCCTCGGAGCCCAACGCAACGTGAACGCAGCCTCGCGCCGCCCGGCGCGCGGGACCGACACTCCGGTCCACGCGCCCAATGCGGCCCTCCTCATCGATTTCGACAACGTCACCCTCGGCATCCGCTCGGACCTCGCCAAGGAACTTCGGACCCTTCTCAACAGCGACATCATCAAGGGTAAGGTCTCGATCCAGCGCGCCTATGCCGACTGGCGCCGCTATCCGCAGTACATCGTCCCCCTGACCGAATCGTCGGTCGAGCTGGTCTGGGCCCCTGCCGTCGGTACGGCCAAAAAGAACGCGACCGACATCCGGTTGGCCGTGGACGCGATGGAGCTCGCCTTCACCCGTCCCGAGATCGGCACGTTCATCCTCCTCTCGGGCGACAGCGATTTTTCTTCGCTCGTCATCAAACTCAAGGAGTGGGGCAAGTACGTCGTCGGCGTCGGGATGCGGGAGAGCTCCAGCGACCTCCTGATCCAGAACTGTGACGAGTACTACTCCTATTCCGACCTCGGTGGCCTGAAGAATCAGCAGGACGTCGTGGCGGCCCCCGGTGTGCCGACCGATCCGTGGCAGCTGGCGGCGGTCGCGGTGGCGCAGATGGTCAAGGACCGCGATGTGCTGCGGGCCGACCGCCTGAAGCAGGTCATGCAGCAGCTCGATCCCAAATTCGACGAGCGGGATGCCGGCTTCAATCGGTTCAGCAAGTTCGTCACCGAGGCAGGTACCCGCGGCGTCCTGCGCATCACCAAGCTCGAAAGTGGCCAGCTGGAAGTCGCGCCAGCGACCCCGGCCGCCGGCGCCGTGGCGACCGAGCCTGCGGCCGAGAAGCGTGATGGTCGGCGCCGGGGCGGGCGAGGACGAGGGCGTGGCCCGCGCGTTGCGGAAGGCCCGGAGGTCCCCGCGGGCAGCTCGCCCGCACCCGCGGCGGCACCGGTCGTGACCCACCTGACGTTGGCCCGCGGGTTCGATCTCCTGAAAGACGCCCTGTCCGGGCTTCCGACACCCTCGGCCCACGAGACCGTGCGCCAGCGGATGCTCGCGCTGGCCGGCAAGGAGGATCCGCTATTCGAGCTTCCCCGCTTCGTGCGATTCCTGCGGCAGGCCCACGATGCGGAGGTCGCCGAGGTACGGAAGGTGGGCGAGGACGCCTTCGACGTGGCCCCGTTCGGGTCGGTCGGCGGGCCGCCGGCGCGTCTGGAGCAGCCGCCCCATCAGCAGTCCCGTGTCGTGGCGCCAGTGGCGCACGAGCCCCCACCCGTCGTGGAGGCTCCGGCCGCCACTCGCGGGCCGCTGCGCTTCCGTCGCGGGTCCAAGTCGGGAGTGCGTTCGGCGGACGTGCCGCTGGTCGGAGTAGTCGCGATGGAGGCCGATGAGGCGCCAGCGCCGAAGTCGCACAGTCGGCGTGGACGTGCGGCGCCCAAGGTCGCTGAGCCCGCACCAGATGCCGCCGCAGGGTCCAGTGCACCGGCCACGCCTGCGCCGTCCGGCGCTCGCCGCCGCGGCGGGCGCGCCAAAAAGACCGGGTCATAGGTTCGGCGGTGGCCCGGGGCAGCATCCGATCGACGGAACGGGCGGGGAGACCCCTGCCCGTTCCGTTCTTTCAGCGCCCCTCGGACATCGTTGCCCGGGAACTCATCGGCGCGATCCTCGAGGTGTGCACCGGCCGGACCATCGTCCGCGGGCGGATCGTCGAGACCGAGGCCTATCTGGGCGTCGACGATCCGGCGTCGCACGCGTACGCCCATCGCCGCAACGCCGGCAACCTGTCGCTCTATGCCGCGCCGGGAACCTGGTATGTCTACCGGTCGTATGGCATCCACTGGTGCGCCAATCTGATCGCTGGCGGTCGACCGATCGCCGCGGCAGTGCTGCTCCGCGCCCTCGAGCCATTGGATGGACTCGGCCTGATGCGGCGGCGGCGCGGGAGCGGCGTGCCGGACCGCGTCCTCGCGAACGGCCCCGGCAAGCTCTGCCAGGCGTTGGCGATCGATCGGCGGCTCGACGGTGTGCCGATGGGACGGTCGTGGGCACGGGTCATCGGCGGGGCAGGAGCGGACGAGGTCGTGGTCACCCCGCGGATCGGTATCACCAAGGCCGTCGACTGGCCGCTGCGATTCGTGGCCGCAGGGACCGTCTGGGCCTCACGGCCGACCGCCCGCCGGTCGTGAAGACCGGCGGGCGGTGGATGAAATCGATGGAGCGGCTGGGTCAGTAGCTGGCAGGTCCACCACTGCTGCGGGCCGACCCGAGGCTCAGCCGGATCCCGGCCATCACGCTGTACGACGGATCCTGGAACAGCGAACCGGTGTCGTACTCGGTGCTCTTGTTGGTCAGATTGGTGGTGATGGTATGCGCGGACGGCGCGGAGGTCACCTGCGCCTGCCCGAATGCCGATATGCCGGCGACCCGGAACTCGAGGCCGCCGATGGCGGTCAGGAATCCCTGCGTCCCAAGGCTCGCGATGACGTGGCCTCCAGGGGTATTGCCCGTGCTGTGCAGGATGCCGCCGCCCAGCCCGACGTACGGCTGGAGGATCGAATGGCGAACGGGGAAGAGCAGCACCGCGAACGTGTAGCGCCGGACCCCGGTGTAGACCACGTTGGTCGTGGACGATGTCGCGTTGTTGGCCGTGTCGACCACCACCGACCCGACGGTCCCGTTCTTGTTGGTCCCGAAGCTCTGGTCCACCGAGATCAGGAATCCGCTGCGCGCGCCGGTGACAAGGAAGTGCGCGCCAGCGGTTGCCATCAGGTCACGCTTGCCGGCAGCGGTACCGTCCTTGACGCTGATCAGGCCGCCCTGAGCGCCAAAGTACAGGGTGTACTCTTGAGACCCCTGGGCCCACGCGGGTGTCCCCACCACGGCGATGGCCAGAACCCCAAGCACGATCGAACGGCTCAGCATCCTCATCGGTCTTCCTCCGTGATGGTCCGGTCTCGGCGCCACCTGACGGTGCGTAAGTAGTTATGGGAGTGGCATTTCCGTGGCCGAATCCCCTTCGGCGACCCCGGGGGGATACCCCCTACAATAGGAAGATACCTGGAAAAAAGCTAGCCCCAAAGCGCCAGGGGAGAGGTACCCTAGGCCGTTCGGGGATAAGCAGTTATCCGGCTGAACTACCAAACTACTTGAGGTGCCTCAGATCAGCCCCAGTTTGCGGCCTGCCTTCCGGAAGGCCTCCAGGGCGCGGTCAAGATGCTCTCGGGTGTGCGCTGCCGAGACTTGGCAACGCACCCGGGCCTGTCCTTGCGGCACGACCGGGAATCCGAATCCGGTCACGAACACGCCGGCATCGAGCAGGGCCTCGCTCATCTGGATCGCCTTGGCCGTTTCACCGAGGATCACGGGGATGATCGGCGTCTCGCCGGCGAGCGGCTTGAACCCGAGGGCCAGGAGTTGATCGCGGAAGTAGGTCGCGTTGGCGCGGAGCGTCTCGACCCGGGCCGGTTCGCGCTCCAGGACCTCGATGCTCCTGAGCGCACTCGCCGCGACCGTCGGCGGCAGCGCGTTGGAGAAGAGCTGCGGCCGGGCCCGTTGGGTGAGAAAGTCGCAGGCGGCCTCGCTCGCGGCGACGAACCCGCCGGCGGCCCCGCCCAGTGCCTTGCCGAGCGTGGACGTGATGATCGGCACCTCGCCCAACAGTCCGAAATGCTCGGCGGTCCCGCGGCCGGTCCGCCCGAGGACGCCGGTCGCGTGCGAGTCGTCGAGCATCAGTACCGCACCCCGCTTGCGGCACACCTCCAGGAGGTCGGGAAGCTTGCAGATGGCCCCTTCCATCGAAAAGACGCCGTCGCTGATCACCAGCTTGACCCGGCGGTCCGTGGCGGCGGCGAGCTTCTGATCGAGGTCGGAGAGGTCTCCGTGGGCGTAGACGCCGGTCTGGCACTTGGTGATCGCCTTGGCCAGCCGGATGCCGTCGATGATCGACGCGTGGTTGAGCTGGTCGGAGAGCACCAGGTCCTGCTCCGTGAGCAGCGTGCCGGGCACTGCTTCATTCGCATTCCAGCAGCTGACGAAGCTGAGCGATGCCGGCGTGTCGACCAACCGGGCGCAGGCGCGCTCGAGATCACGGTGGACGGTGAATGTCCCGCAGATGAATCGCACGGAGGCAGTGCCGGCCCCGAATCGGTCCAGTGCCTCGTGGCCCGCCCGGATCACCTCGGGATGATCGGAGAGCCCGAGATAGTTGTTGGACGACAGCACCACCACCTCGCCATGCCCTTCCATCCGGACCACCGGTCCCTGGCGGCCCTCGAGGTAGTTGAGCCGCTTGTACACCCCATCCCGCTTGAACCCCTCGAGGTCGGAGTTGATGCGGTCGTCGAGGGTGCTGTTCATCGCGCGATCTCCAGGATGACCTTGCCCGCTTGTCCGTTCTTGATGAGCCCGATGGCCTCGGCGATACCCTCCATCGGGAAGCGGTGGGTCACAACGGGTCGAGGGTCGAACTTGCCGCTCTGGAGCAGCGTGAACATCTGCTGCCACGTCTGGTACATCTTCCGTCCGGTGACGCCATAGAGCGTCAGTCCCTTGAAGATGATGTCGCGGGCAAAGTCGACTTCGGTGGTCTTCGCTGGCGTGCCCAGGAAGTTGATCCGGCCGCCGGGACGGATCGATGCGAACGCCTGTTGGTGGCCGGCCGGGTGCCCGCTCATCTCGCAGACGAGGTCGGCGCCACCAGTGCCGGAGAGCTCGCGCACCCGTGCCGGGACGTCGTCCGTGGCAGGGTCAAGGGTCACGTCCGCTCCCATGGTCTTGGCCAGCGCGCGCCGCACCGGATTGAAGTCGCTCGCAATGACGACCGACGCGCCGGCGGCCCTGGCGACCCCGACCGCGAAGCAGCCGATCGGTCCGCAGCCGAGCACGAAGACCGAGCTTCCCGCGACCATCCCCTCGAGTGCGGTGTGGACGGCGTTGCCGATGGGGTCCATGATGGCGCCGATCTCGGTGGGGATCCCGTCGAGCTTCATCACGTTCGACGCCGGCATCGCGATGTACTCGGCGAACGCGCCGTCCCGATCGACGCCGATGATCTGGGTGCGCTCGCAGACGTGATACTGGTTGAAGCGGCAGGGCCGGCAATGTCCGCACACGATGTGGCCCTCGGCAGTGACCAGGTCACCCACCGCCAGGAGGCCGGCCGCGCGGGCCTCGCTGCCCATCTCCGTCACCGTGCCGGCGAACTCGTGGCCGATCACCACCGGGGGCTTGAGCCGACGCGATGCCCACGAATCCCATTCCCATATATGCAGGTCGGTGCCGCACACACCGGCATGCGCGACCTTGATCAGGACGTCCGCGGTACCGATCCGGGGGACCGGCACGTCCTTCACGACCATCCCGGGCCCGGCGGACTCCTTGACGAGCGCTCGCATCGCGATTCCAGTGAAGTGGACCGGCGGGAATATAGAACGAAAGACCCCCGAGCGGACTGCTCGGGGGTCGCGATACGTCAGGTCGTCAGATCAGGCGGCGTGATCGACCGGCATCTGCTCGTGCCAGTGTTCGGTCGTCTCATCTTCGTCGGCAGCCCACATGTAGGCCCAGATCGCGGCCGGCTTGCGGCGCTCTCCACCGTCGTGGATGATGATCCCGATCGGTTCCTGCTCGGCGGCGATGGCAGCGGCGTTCACGATGATACCCTCGATGGATGATGGACCTCGCCCTTCCTACTGCAGGGCCCATGCCATTAAGGATACCGTGCTAAGCTATTGCAGCTATTGCACTTAATCGCGCGCATCGAGCATGGTGTGTTGGAGTGACTCAGACACATCAGAGTCGTTCTGACACAGAGGAGGGAGGAGGATGGCGCTTCCTTCCACACTTGGAGAATGCCGCCACCCCGGGTACCAGGACCGGAGTTCCGAGATCCGTCCGCTCGGACCGAGGAGCACGTGCGCCCCGATCTCGGCGATGCGATCCTGCAGCGCCACGACGAATGACCGCAGGTCGGTCTCGCCCAGCGCACCCACTTCGCCGGCATCGAGCACCACGATCTGGGTGGGACGTTCCGCCGGCGGGAGCCACGGCCGCCCCACCTGGACCACGAACGCCTCGAGTGCTCCCGCGAGCGACTCGTCGACGGCCAGGCGCTCCACCCGTTCCACCACTGGCAGCGAGCCGGCGAGAAAGGTGACCTCGACGTCGTGGGCGGCGAGCAGGGGCGCCAGCGCCTCGGTGCCGGACCCGATCAGGAGCGCGTGGTCCGCCGGCTCGCAGCGGGAAAGGAGCGTCGCCACCGGGTGGGTATCCGCGACGCCCCAGTACGCCGGCTCACGCTGCGCGGCCGCGCGTTTCCCGTAGCGTTGCTTCCACGTCTTGAAGGTCGGCAGCTTCAGACGCTTACTGATGAGCCGGTCGACACAGTCGAGCATCATCACTTCGGTGAGGAAGAGCTGGCCCTCGGTGCTGGCACCCTGGACCGCGAGCGCCTCCTCCGCGAGCCGCATCAGGTCCTGGCGGGAGCGGGAGTTCTTGTATGCCTCGATCCGGTGCACCAGGAATTCCTGGTAGCGCTGCTGTGGGGACGCCGTGGCCCGGCGCCGTCCCCGTCGGCGCACCAACTGGGCCTCGGTCAGCATGGTTCGACGTGCACGAGGACGTGCTGCAAGGGGAATTCCGCGCCGAGCGCCGCCTCGACCGCGTCGGCGATGCGGTGGCCGGCGTCGACCGACGCGGCGCCTTCGACGGCGATGGTCACCTCGGCAAAGTGCAGCTCGGACGCCGTGCGCGAGCGGATCCCGTAGGCGCGCTGAACACCGGGCACGGCCTCGGCGACACGGCGGAGGTCGCCCTCGGGGAACGCCGCCTGATCGAGGAGGGTGGGCATCGAACGCTTCACGATCTCGTAGCCGACGTGCGCGACCAGTCCGGCCACGACCACGGCCAGGAGCGGGTCGGCCCACATGTATCCGGCGCGCGCGAGCAGCAGGCCGCCGATGACCGCCAGGGTGATCCAGACGTCAGAACGGGTGTGCTCCGCATCCGCCAGGAGGATCTCGCTGCCGAGCCGCACGGCCGCACGCCGCTCGTACCATGCGACCCAGATGTTCACGCCCAGCGTCATCGTCAGGAGACCACCCTCCAGGGGGCCGAATGCGATCGGGTGACCACCCTGTGCCAGATGGACCGCGGCCCCTCGGAGCAGCTCGAAGATGGTCACGGAGAGGAACACCACGATGCTCAAGGCCCCGAGCGTCTCGAACTTGGCGTGGCCGTAGGGATGGTCGGCGTCGGGCCCGCGGGACGCAAAGTGTGTGATGGCAAGTCCGAAGACGTTGTTCATCACATCGACCGACGAGTGGAGCACATCCCCGAAGACGGCGAGGGACCCGGTGGCGATCCCGACCCCGATCTTGATGGCGACGACCAGCAGGTTGGCCCAGAGCAGGGCGCCAAGGACCTGGCGCACCTGCCGGTCGCGGTCCACGGCCGGGCTGTTCGGGGGCATCCTGTAAGCTCGTTACGAATGGTGGGCACGGTCAATAGAGGCGGGTCAATCGGCGCGCAGCGCCACCCCCTTGAGGTACCCCGTTTCCGGGATGGTCACGACCTCGGGGTGGTCGATATCCTGGCCCAGGTGCCGCAGCAGCGTGAGCCGGCGTCCGCTATCCGCCGCTGCCGCGCCGATCATCTCGACGAAGTCGGCTCGGCGGAGGTGGAACGAACACGATGCCGTCACCAGCACTCCGCCGGGGGCCAGTATCCGCATAGCCCGGAGGTTGATCTCGTGGTACCCGCGGAGGGCTCCGGGGAGCGCGGCCTTCGACTTGGCAAAGGCGGGAGGATCGACCACCACGAGGTCGAAACGGCGCCGGGTCCGTTCGTAGCCACGCAGCAGCTCGAAGGCGTCCCCCTCGGTCCACTCGATGTTCTGGTACCCGTTGAGTGTGGCGTTCTCCGCGCCCCGCGCGAGGGCCTCGCCGCTCGAGTCGATCGCCGTGACCCGCGCGGCCCGGCGGGCCAGGTGCAAGGCGAACGACCCGTGATAGCTGAAGCAGTCCAGCGCTTCGCCACCGGTCCGGAGGAGCTCCTTCGCAATGACGCGATTGGCGCGCTGGTCGAGGAAGGCGCCGGTCTTCTGGCCGGTCCACGGCGCCGCCAGGAAGCGGACCCCCGCCTCCACGACTTCGATCGGATCCGGCACTGCACCGTGCACCAGCTCGACCTGTTCCTTGAGACCCTCGTGCCGGCGCACCCCGGCGTCGTTACGAAGGAGGACCCCTTCCGCGCCGGTCACCTCGACGATCGCCGCGATCACGTCGTCCCGCATCGTCTCCAGCCCGGCCGAGAGGAGCTGGGCCACCACCCAGCGGTCGTAGCGGTCGACGATGAGGCTCGGCAGGCCGTCGCCCTCGCCGTGGACCACCCGGTATGCGGTGGAGTCGATGCCGGCGCGCCGCACGAACGCGGCTCCGATCCGGGCCGCCCACCAAGCGCGGTCGAGCGGCCGTTCGGTCGCTTCGATCAATCGAAGGCGGATCTCGGAACGGGGCGAATAGAGCGCCTGCCCCAGGAACTTGCCGCGCCGGTCGCGGACCGAGACGACCCCGGCCCCGGCACTTGGCTCGCCCAGCACATCGCTGCGATAGATCCACGGATGGCCGCCGGCCCAGCGGGCCGCCCCCTTGGCGCTCACCACCGCGGCCGGTCGGTCACTCCGCCGGACGGTCATTGCATAGCTTTCAGCATGGACAGCAATCTAGCCCGGCCGCTTCGGCTCCTCCTCATTGCCGACCACGAATTGTTCCGAGGGCGTGATCCGTTGCTGCTCTGCCGCGAGGCGGTCGAGGGCGGGGTCACGGCGGTACAACTTCGCTGGAAGGGCGGGACACCGCGGGAACAGGTGGAGCTGGCGCGCCGGCTGGTGGCGGGGCTGGTGGTACCGGTCTTCGTCAACGACCGGCCCGACGTGGCGCTCGCGGCGGGGTGTGCCGGAGTCCACCTTGGCGCGGACGACCTGCCGCTCACCCTCGCGCGCCGGATCGCACCATCGGGGTTCGTGCTCGGGGTGAGCGTGGGGAGCGACACCGAGGCCGATGGCGCGAACGGTGCCTCGTACGCGGGTGTCGGGCCATGGCGGACGACCCGGACCAAGCTCGATGCCGGTGCGGCGCTGGGCGCCACTGCGGCCGCACGGCTGATCGCGCGGATCCGACCGGTCCCGGCCCTCGTGATCGGCGGCGTTCGTCCGGAGGATGTTCCGGGCATCGTCGCCGCAGGTGGGGTCGGTGCGGCGGTCGGTGCAGGGATCCTGGGTCAGCCGGATGTCCGCCGAGCGGCAGCGGCGTATCGGGAAGCGGAGCGCGGGATCGTCTAGCGGTGACGGCCGCGGATGCGGCGGATGGTGCGGACGTGTTCCGCGTAGGTCGTGCTGAACTGGTGCCCGCCGGTCGAATCGGCCACGAAATAGAGATACGGCACGGTGGCGGGGTGGACGGCGGCCCAGAGACTCTGGATGCCGGGGGAGGAGATCGGTCCCGGCGGCAGGCCCGGGTGGAGATAGGTGTTGTACGGCGAGGGGAATCCGTAGTCCTTGTTGAACAGCCGTTTCTTCCGGGTGCCACGCTTGAGTTCGATGGCGTATTGCACCGTCGGGTCGGCCTGCAAGTTCATCCCCTGCAGCAGGCGGTTGGTGTACACTCCCGCGATGATGGCGCGCTCCTCGGGCTTGCGTGCTTCCCCTTCCACGATGCTGGCGAGCGTCACCGCTTGGCGCCGGGTCATCCCCCGGCGGGCCAGGACCTGGTCCCATCCAGGCTGCCACTCGGCGAGGAATTGACGGCCCATCATCCGCACCAGGCCGCGCGCCGTGGTGCCCACCGGAACGGAGTAGGTCTCGGGGAGGAGATAGCCTTCGAAGGTCGGTCCATCGAGGTCGAGGGCGCGCAGTTCGGTGGTGTCGCGGGCGGCGGCGAGGAACGAGTCGGCGGCGATGTGGAGCTGGTCGGCGGCAAGGGCAGCCACTTCCCCGAGCGTGAGTCCTTCCGGCACCGTGAGGCGATCCGCGGCGATGCGGCCCTGGCTCAGGAGGTCGAGCACCGTCCATGCGGACCGTCCGCGGGGGAGGTCGTAGGTCCCGGCCTGGACGTGATGGTCAACGCCGCGGAGGCGGCCGAGGATGCGGAACCAGGTCGGGTGGGTGACGACGCCATGTGCGGCGAGCGAGTCCGTGACGCGGGCGAACGCGATGCCGGCGGGGATCGTCACGCGTTCGCGCGGCGCCTGGGCGGGGCCGCCGCCACAGGCCGCCACGAGGAGGGCGGTGGCGATCCACCCCTGGGCCTTCATCGCGTGCTCCGGCGGCTTTCGAGGAAGTGTTGGAGGAGGATGGCAGCGGCGAGCGCGTCGACATCTTCCTTGCGTCCGCGGGTGGAACCGCCCTGTTCCCGGATGGCACCGAGGGCGCGCGCCGTGCTCATCCGCTCATCCCACCACGCCACCGGAAGCCCGGTGCGTCGGGCCACCGTCGCGCCCATCTCGCGGGCGGCCGCAGCACTGGGCCCTTCGTCGCCGTTGGGGGTGAGGGGGAGGCCGATCACGATGCCGACCGGCGCGTGAAGGGCCACGAGTTCGAGGAAACGCGGCATCGGGAAGCGCTTGCCGACCCGGCGGACGAGGGTCTCCAGCGGCGAGGCCAGGATCTGGGTCTCGTCGGAGAGGGCGAGTCCCAGGCGCACTTCGCCCCAGTCGATGGCGATGAGGCGACCGGGGCGGGGGAGGTCGGAGTTCATCGAGGGGTCGATGGTGAACGGTCAACAGTGAACGGTGAAAGGGAACTGGGCTCCACGGGTGGCGAGTCCCAGTTCACCGTTGACCCTTCACCGTTCACCTTTCATTGCGCCATCGTGGCGAAGAACTCCTTGTTGTTCTTCGTCCGCTTCATCCGCTCGAGGAGGAACTCCAGGGCCTCGACCGGCGGCATGTCGGCCAGGAAGTTCCGCAGCAGGTACACCCGGTTGAGCTCGTCCTTGTCCATCAGGAGCTCTTCCTTGCGGGTGCTGGTGCGCTGGATGTCGATGGCGGGGTAGATGCGGCGGTCGGCCAGGCGCCGGTCGAGGACCAGTTCCATGTTGCCGGTGCCCTTGAACTCCTCGAAGATCACCTCGTCCATCCGGCTGCCGGTGTCGATGAGCGCCGTCGCGATGATCGTGAGCGAGCCGCCCTTGTCGATGTTGCGCGCGGCGCCGAAGAATCGCTTGGGCTTCTGCAACGCGTTGGCGTCCACGCCGCCCGAGAGGATCTTGCCGGAATGCGGTACCACCACATTGTGCGCCCGTGCCAGCCGGGTGATCGAGTCGAGGAGGATGACGACGTCCCGACCGTGCTCGACCAGCCGCTTCGACTTCTCGATGACCATGTCGGCCACCTGCACGTGGCGGTCGGCGGGCTCGTCGAAGGTCGAGGAGATGACCTCGGCCTTCACATTCTCCTGCATGTCGGTCACTTCCTCGGGCCGCTCGTCGATGAGCAGGACGATGAGCGTGATCTCGGGGTGATTCTCGCTGATGGCATTGGCGAGCTTCTGCATCAGGATCGTCTTGCCGGCCTTCGGCGGCGCTACGATCAGGCCGCGCTGCCCCTTGCCGATGGGCGAGAGAAGATCCACCACCCGCATCGACAGGTCCTGGGTCTTCCGCTCCAGGCTGATCCGTTCATCCGGATAGCGCGGCTTCAGGTTGTCGAACGCGATCCGATGCTTGGTCTTCTCGGGCTCCTCGTAGTTGACGCTCTCGACCTTGAGGAGTGCCAGGTACCGCTCGCCTTCCTTCGGCGGCCGGACCTGTCCCATGACGGTATCGCCGGTGCGAAGGTCGAAGCGCTTGATCTGGCTCGGGCTGACGTAGATGTCGTCGGGCCCGTAGAGGTAGTTCCAGTCCTGGCTGCGAAGGAAGCCGTAGCCCTCGGGGAGGATCTCGAGCACCCCCTCGCCGCGAATGACCGTGTCCGAGTCGAGCAGGGTCTGCTCGATGCGGAAGATCAGGTCCTGCTTCCTGAGCCCCGAGTAATTGAGGATGTTGAGCTGCTCGGCCAACGCGTGCAGCTCGGCGACGGACTTTTGCTTGAGTTCTGCGATATCCACTGGGCGGATGCTCCGCTGGGCGGGGGCCGGCGCGGGGGCACCGGTGCCACTGGCTTCAGGTGTGGGGGAACGGCAGGTCGGAAACAGTGTCGGTCCGCAACGGGCGCGGCGCCGGGATCAGGCTCTATGGGATTGGGAAGGATGGTGAGTCACTGGATGCGGCCCTAAGGTAGGATGCCGCCCCGCCTCCGTCAAGCGACCGGCGGTTGGTCCGGTGTCCCACCCTATTGCCTAAGTCCAAGGGTCTCCCTAGCTTAGGGCTGTACCCCATGTCCGGCCGGTGTCCGGTCCTGCCCCAGGTCAAGGACGGTCGATGCCCGCGCAACCAGCCCGACAACCCCTCCGCGAACCCCGCGCACCGTCCGTCCACGAACTCCCGCCGTTCCGGTTTGATGGCCTGACCATCGATGTCCGCGCCACCGTCCTGCGGGGCGAGGATGGCGTGTGGCGCGGTCGGCTCCACTTCCTGGGTGGCGTGGATGGGCCCGACGCCGAACGGCAGACCGCCGAGATCTTTTGCGCGGCGACGGAGAACGAGTTCTGGGATTCGGTCCGCGGACTCGGCCCCCACCACGTGCGCGACCTCTACCGCTCCCTTCTTTAGCCGGGCGGAACCGGAATGACCGACGCCGAACGCCTCCACACTCTCCGCCACGACATCGCCAACCCCCTGTCCGCACTCCTCGCCGAAGCGCAACTGCTCTTGCTCAACGACAGCAAGCTCGATCCTGAAGTGGCGGGAAGCGTGCGGGAGATCGAGAAGCTTGCCCTGCGGATGCGCGCATTGCTTCGGGATATCTGAGCGTTGAGCCGCCCGAGTCCGGCGCGGAGGGATCCAGTGCGCTGGCCCGCTCCCGGTATCCGCGGCCGGCCCCGAACACCGGGATGGATCTGGCCGGGCCGCCGGACCCTCAGGCGTCAGGGACGTCCCGGCGGTGGCGCCAACCGTTCGTGAGGTAGAGCACCAGGAAGACGGCACTGAGCCCGCTGATCAGGAGTCGCTCGGTCATCCCCGCATCACTCGCCGACGCCAATCCCTCGATCGTTCCCGCTACCACCAACAGGACCACGGTCGCACCGACCATCGGGATCGCACCCCGGCCGGCCAGCCTCACCGCCTCGCCGCGCGAGTGATCGCCCGGCGCCACGAGTGCGAACCCGAGCTGGAAGCCCGCTGCGCCCGCGACCGCGATGGCGAAGAGTTCCAGTATGCCGTGGCCGATGATGAACGCCATCAGGTAGCCGAGCACACCAAGGTTCGCGAAATGGGCCGCCGAGATCCCCAGCGTGGCGCCGTTGGTGGCAAGCAGAAAGAGCGACCCCACTCCCAGGAAGATGCCGCCGGCAAAACAGGCGAACGCGACCCGGACGTTGTTGCCGATGATGGCCGCGGCGGTCGCGGGGCGGTCCTCCGGGGCGGCCTCGTAGTACGTGAGCCCGCGATCGATCCGCGTCTTGGCGCTCGCTGCGCGTTCAAGCATCAGGTCAGGGAGCAGTTCGTACGCCAGCCCGGGGCGCTCCCGGACGATGGTCCACCCAACGGCCGCCGGCACGAAGAGGAACACCAGCGCCAGGAGCACGGTGCGCCAGGCGTTCACCACCGCCGCCGGACAGCGCCGCCACGCGAGTTCCGTGAGTCGGGTGAGCGAGCGGGGTGGCTCGCGGTAGAGCGCATTGTGGCCGGCCGCGACCAGCCGTTCCAGTCGGTCAAGAGTCGCTTCCGGCGCATTGTAGGTCCGCGCGCGGGCCAGGTCGGAGGAGACCTCGCGATAGCGGGCGGCAAAGTCGATGAGGTCGGGTGCGCTGAACGTGTCCAGTCCGCGGGAGTTCGCCGCCCGCGCCAGCACCTCGAACGCATCCCAGCGGTCCCCTTGTCGCTCGGCGAGCTGGAATGCCGTCCGCTCCTCGGCATCGCCGCCGCCGCTCGCCCGGGCGGCCCGCTCCGCATCATACAGTCCGCTCAGGAACGTGGCGTCATCGGAGGGACGCTCGGGCCAGCGCGCCGCGAACCGGGCGGCGAGCGCCACACGTATCCGTGCGCCTGCCGCCGGATCGAGATCCTTGACGCGTTCTTGAAATGACTCGAGCCACGCGTACTCGGCGGGTTCGAGCCGGGCCAGCGCGGTGGTGGTCGTGGCGGGAACGTGGGGACGATGGCGTGCATCGAAGGGGCGGTCACGGACCACCAGCGTGCCGGCGGCCAGGTCGCCGAGGCGCCGGGCGCGCGGATGGAAGAAGAGGAAAAGGAATCCGGTCACGTAGGGTGGTGGGAAGAAATCCGCCAGCCGCACGATGTTCCGGACCACGACGGGGCCAAATCCGGCGGGATGTCCGGTGATGCGCACGACCCGGATCCCCACCAGTCGCTTGCCGGGAGTCTGCCCCTGCCACCACGATTCGAACCCGATGAAATAGCCGAGGGCCACCACCGCCGACAGCGCGATGACTCCGGCGCTGGCCAGGGACCCGAGCGGGAACACGCGCAGCGCCGAGAGGCCGATCAACGCCGCGATGAGGATGCCGTGGTCGATCGCGGATGCCAGGCTGCGGGAGCCGATCCGGGCCGCCTCGTACCCGAGGGTCACCGATTCCGGCGTTTCGACCTGATGCCGGGAGCCTAAGTCCACGCGGGAGATGGGGGCGCGCGCCATCGGGGAATGATAGCGTTCGCGGGGCTTGCGGGTGGGCGCTGGTGGCAGCAACGTCCCCCAGTGGTGCGCCCGTCCTTGGACCATGCCCCCGAACCACTACTGGAGATGCCGATGGCCGACCTTGCGATGCGTCCATTGTCGGTAGGTGAGATCCTGGATCGGTCATTCGCGTTGCTCCGTGCCAGGTTCGGTGCGCTCTTCCTGGTGGGGCTCGCGTGTTTCGTGATCCCGATCTTCCTCGCCGTCGGCAGCCTGGCGGACTTTTCCCAGCTCTCCCAGCAGGCGACCGTCGCGCAACCGGCGCAGATGGACCTCGCACTCGGGATGCTCGGGAGACTCTTCTGGGTCGCGTTGGTGGCGTTCTTTGGATTCATCGTTGCCCGTGGGGCGTGGGTCCATCTCGTATCCGAGACCATTCTGGGACGCGACGCCGGCGCGGGGGTCGCGCTCCGCCGCGGGCTGTCCACGGCGCTGCCGATGGCCGGCCTCAGCTTCCTCGAGGGTGCGATCTTCTTCGGCATCTACCTCGGGCTCGCACTGCCGACCTTGCTGGTCGTCTCCACGGTGTTCCACGGCACGCCGCTGGCCGCGGTCGCGCTGGTCACCGTCGTCGTGCTCGGCGGGATCGTTCTGGCCGCGTGGGTCTACGCCGGGCTCTATGTCGCGGCGCCGGCGCTGGTCCTGGACCGACCCACCGGTGTGATGCACGCGCTCTCGCACTCGTGGGCGCTCAGCCTTGGCCGCCGCGGCGCCATTCTCTCGATCATCTCCCTGCTCGCGGTCCTCGCGCTGCTCGTCCAGCTTGCGGTGGCCCTTGGATTGGGCACATTCGGGAGCACCATCGGTGCGGGTCCCCAGGTGCTGGGCCCGATGGCACTCTTGAGCTTCGGCTTCACGGCACTCTTCCAGATCGTGCTGGCCGTCCTCGGCTACGTCATCCAAACGGTGATGTACTACGACCTGCGCGTCCGGAAGGAGGGCCTGGATCTGGAACTGATGGCTGGCGCACTGGGGCACGACTGATTGGGACCGCACCCCGTCACCGCGGACTCGCTCCGCACGGTGCTTGATTCGGTCTTTGCCAACGCGGCGTACGCGTGGCACGCCGTGCCCGCCAGCGTCGAACCCGTCTGGATCCGATGGCTTCGCGACGTGATCAAGTGGGTGGCAGGGCTGTGGCAACGCCTGACGGGACACGGCGGCGTCGGGTCGTCGGCGATCCCGTGGGTGTTGATGGGCATCGGCATCCTCCTGCTGGTGCACGGACTATTCCGGATCGCATCGTCGGCGCGGGTGGCGCACGAAGCGGCGCTCGCCCATGGCGCCCTGCCCGGTACGCGCCACGATGACTCGTGGTTCCGGCAGCGTGCCGATGCGCTCGCCGCGGAGGGTCGCTTTGCCGAGGCGATGGTGGCGGCCTTTCACGGCATGATGTGGCGGCTGGACCAGCGCGGAATGGTGGCCCACCACCCGAGCCGCACGCCGCGCGAGCTGGCCTGCGACGCCAAGGTCGGCGCGTCCGACGGCCGCACATTGGCGGTCCTGGTGGGACAGCTGTATGCTGGCGCCTTCGGTGGCCTGCCGATCGATCCGGCCCAGTACACTGCCTGGCTGATAACCCTCGACCAGCTGCGCGATGCGCCCGCGCGCTGAGCTGGGCCTGGCCCTGGCGCTCGGCGCGGTCGCGGCGGCGGGGCTCGCCGTCCACGCGTTCACTACCCCCGGTGCCCGTGCACTCGATCGCCGGCGCAGCACCTACCTGACCGGACCCACGGGGGCCCGGGCGTGGGTCGATGCCCTCGACCGTCTTGGCGTGACCACCGAGCGCTGGCGCCGACCCGTGGAGGTGCTGCCGACCCGTTACCCTCCGCACCAGATCCCGCTCTACGCCGTGCTCGAACCGGCGGTGCCGCTCTCATTCTTCGAGGCGCTGCAACTGGAACGATGGAGCCAGCGGACCGGCGACCTGCTGCTGGCCGGCGCGGGGACCGACGCGGCGATGCGCTGCTTCGGGTGGGAGGTGACACCGGTCGAGCTTCGAGGGACCGCCGCCGACCTCAAGGCCGCAGGTCGGGTGGGCCAAGTGGCGGTGTCCCTCACCCAGGTCCACGCGGTGCTTACTCCTACCCGCACCGACACCGCTGATCGTCCGTCCAGTGCGGCCGACCTTGGCGTGCTGCGCTGCCGGTCGCCGAAGCCGCTCGGGGTCGATACGTTGCTGAGGACGCCGAGCGGCGAGCCGGTGGCGGTCCGAGTGCGGGTCGATCCCGCGACGCGGATCACCTTGGTGGCCGATGGACTGCTCTTCGCGAATGACGCCATGCGACGGTCCGACGCCGGGGAATTCTCGCTGGCGCTGGTGGTGCCGAGGTATCGTACGGTATTGGTGGATGAGTACCATCAAGGGTACAGCAGCGGGGGAACGCTCACCGGAGCGGTGCTGGCTTGGAGCGCGGAGTCGCCGTGGGGATGGGCGGCCTGGCAACTGGTGGTCGTCGGGCTCCTGGCGCTCCTGGTCGCGGCAGTGCGATTTGGCCCGGTGCTGCAAGACAGTGACCAGGAACGCCGCTCGCCGATGGAGCACGTCCACGCACTGGCCACGGCACTCGGCTCAGCGCGCGGACACGATGTCGCCGCGAGGCTGATGGTGCAGGGCCTGCAGCGACGGCTGTCGGGTGAGCACCAGCCCCAGCGGCGATCGGTCGAGGGATGGCTGGCGCAGTTGGCGGAGCGAGTGCGCTCGCCTCGGGCCCGCGCCGCCGTCAAGGAATTGCAGTCGCTCATCGACCCGCCCCAGCCAGCCGATGCCGTGCTGCGTGCGGCCTACGCCGTGGAGGATGTGTGGCAGGAATTGAAGCGCTGACGCCGGACGCTGCCCGCGGCCTGTCGGAGGTGGCGCGCCGGATCGAGCGAGAGGTGGCGACGGTCGTCCTCGGACAGCCGGAGGCCGGGCGCGACATCGTGGTGACGCTGATGGCTCGCGGGCACGTGTTGCTCGAAGGCGTGCCAGGCACCGCCAAGACCCTCCTGGTCCGGGCGCTGGCCCGCGCGGTCGGGGTCGGCTTCCGCCGGATCCAGTTCACTCCGGACCTGATGCCGTCGGACATCACGGGCGTCAGTCTCCTCACCGGGCAGGGGCAGTTCACCTTCCGGGCCGGCCCGATCTTCTCCGACTTTGTCCTTGCCGACGAGATCAACCGCGCGCCTGCGAAGACGCAGGCGGCACTGCTGGAGGCGATGCAGGAACGCAGTGTCACCATCGACGGCGAGTCCCATCCGCTGCCGGTGCCATTCACGGTGTTCGCGACGCAGAACCCGGTGGAATTCGAGGGGACCTATCCGCTGCCCGAAGCGGAGCTCGATCGGTTCCTGGTCAAGGTGCTGGTGGGTTATCCCGATGCCACCGCCGAACAGGGGATCCTGGCCCGGGTGCTCGGCGGATTCGAGTCCGACGATCCGTCCAGCTTCGGCACCAAGGCGGTGCTCGATGCCAAAGGGCTGGCCGAATTGCGGGCCGCGACCCGTGCGGTCCGGGCCGAACCGGCTGTGACGCAGTATGTGACCGCACTCGTGCGTGCCACTCGCGGGGCGCCCTCGCTCTCGATGGGCGCCTCACCCCGGGCCACGGTATCACTCCTCAAGGCGAGCCAGGCCGCCGCACTCCTCGAGGGACGCGAATACGTGACGCCCGATGACGTGAAGGCGATGGCCCCGGCGGTGCTCCGGCATCGAGTGGTGGTGGCACCGGAGCTCGACCTCGAGGGGCTTTCGCCCGATAGCGCGCTGGAGGGGATCCTGCGGTCCGTTGAGGTACCGCGCTGAGACGCGACGAATAACGATCATTCACCATTGCCTGGAGTCCATATGCGCGTCCGCTCGTCCGTCCTCTTCGTCCTGATCGGCCTCATGCCGGTGCCGATCGTGGCGCAGCAGCCGCCGCGTGCGGTGCGCCGCACCATTCCGATCACCCGCGCCTTCGCCGCCGGGCTCGCCTCGGGCGCCCGGGATTCCCTCGGCACGCCAGGGGCCAAGTACTGGCAGCTGAGCACCGACTACGTGATCGATGCTAAGCTCGATGTCACCACCGGGCTCCTCACCGGCCACGAGACCGTGACCATCACCAATCCGAGCGACTCGACGCTCGGCGTGGTGTACATCCGGCTGCTCCAGAACCTCTTTGCCCCCGATGTCGAGCGAGCCGAGACCGTCCCCGAACTTACCGATGGGATCAAAGTCACCCGGCTCGTCGCCAACGGCACTGCGGTGAATGTCGACAGCGTGGCGGCACAATGGAGTCACACGACCATCGTCCGGGTGCGGCTCAAGCAGCCGATCCCTGCGCACGGGAACGGGACCCTTGAGGCCGATTGGTCGTTCACTGTTCCCAATGTGCCGCTCGATGAGCGGGGGGAGCGGATGGGCGACTGGGGCCACCGTTTGTACCAGGTGGCGCAGTGGTATCCGCAACTGGCGATGTACGACGACCTCCGCGGCTGGAACACTGATCCGCATCTCGGCACAGCGGAGTTCTTCAACAACTTCGGTTCGTTCGACGTGCACCTCGACCTGCCCGCCGGATGGCTCGTCGGCGCCACCGGTGTGCTCCAGGACCCTGATTCGGTCCTCACGCCGATGGTGCGGCAGCGGCTGTCCCACGCCACTGACAGCGACAGCCAGATCAGCATCGTGACGGCCGATGAACGCGGGGCGGGGAAGGCCACCCTGGCCGGCGATCGGTTGATGTGGCACTTCAAGGCCGACAGCGTCGCCGATTTCGCGTGGGCCACCTCCAACGAGTACGTCTGGGACGCCACCCGTGCCACGATCCCCGGGAAGGGCGTCATCCCGATCAACCTCTTCTACTGGCCGGAGCACACGGAATACAAGAAGACGGGCGTCTACGCCCGGCACGCGCTCGAGTTCTACTCGAAGCTCTGGATGCCATACGCATTCCCGCAGCTGACCCAGGTGGATGGTCCCGAGGGCGGGATGGAGTATCCGATGTTCATCATGAGCGGCGCCGGACGCGGGGTGACTGACCATGAGACGGGGCACGAGTGGTGGCCGATGATGGTGGGCGTCAACGAGACCTGGTACGGCTGGATGGATGAAGGATTCAACCAGTACATGAATCGGCTCTCGGATTTCGACTTCCACCGCCAACCCGCCAACAACGATTCGCTGGGGCAGGCGTACGGCCGAGTGTCGGGTCGTGAGACCGAGCCGATCATGATGTGGGATGGGAACTACGCCGGTCCGATGTACAGCTTCACCACCTACGGCAAGGCGCCGCTCATGCTCTCCGCGCTCGGTGGCATCGTGGGAGACACCGCCGTCTGGCATGCGATGAGTGTGTACGCCCACGCCTGGCGCTTCAAGCATCCCTCGCCGTGGGACTTCATGTTCGCGATGGACCATCAGCTGCATCGCGACCTGGGGTGGTTCTGGTATTACTGGCTCTTCACCACTGAATCGGTGGACGGGTCGATCAGCAAGGTGGCCGTCAAGAACGGGCGGACGCTCGTCACCGTGCACCAGGCGGGAGAGATGCCTTCGCCGGTGGTGCTGCGGGTCGAGTTTTCCGTGGATGGTCCCGCCATCCGGCCGATGAAGAACGCGGTGATCTCGGGGAATGCCGCGACCGTGACCTGGCCGGTGGATGTCTGGTTCGGCGGCGCGCGCGACTTCACGGCGTCACTCGACTTCGGGGGCCGCAAGATCGAACGCATCACCCTCGATCCGGGGATGCGCTTCCCGGACCGCGATCCAGGTGACAACAGCTGGCCCCGCACCCCGGTGCCGCCGGCGAAGTGATCCCGCTCCCGACCCGTCGGTGGCTCCGGATCGCCGCCGGGCTCGCCATCGTCGCACCCCTGGCGCTGGTCTGGCCGGGGGCCGCGGCGGCAGTGCTCGTGGTGGATCTCCTCTGGGTCGGCGCCTTCTGGCTTGATTGGTCGCTCTCGCCCGATGCGGAGGATATCTCGGTCATTCGCGAGGCACCGACGGCATTCAGCGTCGGGCGCTCCTTCCCGGTGCGATATCGATGGTCTCGCAACAGCGCGGCCCCGTTCTTCGCGTTGGTGCGCGAGGAATGTCCGGCGCCACTCGTCGAGGGCCCGAGCCCAGTGCGGCGCCTCCGAGTCCCTCCGGAAGGCGCCATCGAGATCATCACCATCCATCCGATTCGACGGGGTCGCGGAAGCGCCGGTGCATTCTCCCTTCGGCTCGGCGGTCCGCTCGGTCTCGCGTGGTCACAGGGAACGATCGAGCTTCCCTGGACCGCGACGGTCTTTCCCGACCTGAGTGCAGTGGCGCTGCACGCGCTGCCCACCCAATCAGCGCGGCGGCGAGAGGCGGGGCTCCGCAACGTCCGACGGCTGGGCGAGGGGCGCGTCTTCGAGACCCTGCGCGACTGGGTCCCCGGCGATGACGTCCGCAGCATCGACTGGAAGGCCACCGCGCGTCGCGGCAAGACGATGGCGCGCCAGTACGAGGATGAGCGTCGGCAGCAGGTGCTCATCGTGATCGATGCCGGCCGGATGCTCACCGCGGAGGTGCGCGGACGCCCTCGGCTCGAGTCGGCGATCGATGCGGCGCTCCAGCTCGCCTGGACCGCCATCGAGGGCGACGACAACGTCGGACTGCTGGTCTTTGCTGACACCATCCAGCATTGGCTCCCGCCGCGCCGCGGGAAGCGGGCGTTGCAGGGGATCCTCGAAGCGCTCGCCACCGTCGAAGGGAAGCTGGTCGAACCCGACTATCCGGGTGCGTTCACACATTTGGCGCTCCGGAACCGGAAGCGCGCGCTGACCGTGCTCTTCACCGACGTGATCGACCGTACTGCCAGTGATGCGCTGCTGGCACAAGCGGGAACACTCCGTCCGCGTCACCTGCCGCTGGCCGTGACATTCCGGAACCCCGAGCTCGAGGCGCTGGCGCTTCGTCCACCGGAGAGCGTCGAGGAGGCGTACGAACGTGCCGCGGCGGAGGAGCTTCTGGTGTCGCGGGCCGAGGCGCTGGCGGTGGTTCGGAGGCGAGGGGTGCTGGTGCTTGACGTTCTGCCCGAAGGTGCCGCCCGTGCGGTGGTGGAGCGGTACCGGCAGCTCAAGCGGAGAGGGATGTTGTAGGGGGGTGAACGGTCAACGGTGAACGGGCCCTCGGTCGAGATTCTGCCTGGGGACCCGTTCACCGTTCACCCTTTACCGTTCACTTCCTCTGCGCCTGCAGGTGCTGGATAAGGTCGCGGGTCCGCTCGAACACGGTCACCTCAGGATCCACCAAGGCGCGTTCTCGCGGCTCGAGCTTGAGGTCGAGGTGCACGCGGTGGCCGTCCCCGAACTGCAGCGCCCGCGGCGGGGCACCGACCCGCACGCGGAGCTCCTCGAGTTCGGTCAGGTCGTCGGTGTCGCTCACGACGTGAGACCATCCCCGCGCCAGCAGATTCTCCCGGTCCATCAGCAGCATCAGTGCGTGTTCATCATGTGATGATTGGTGGATGTGGCAACGCCTTCCACCGGGAACATCGCCGGCATGCACGCCGGATGGAAGCACCGCGCGCCCGACGATCCGTGATGTGCTCGAGGCCCCTACTTGACGCATCAAGAAATATTGGTATATATGGGCCATGGCCACTGCTGCTGCGCCTTCGATCTCGGCACTCGCCCGCGTCTTCCACGCGCTTTCGGACGAGACCCGGCTTGGCATCCTGGCGCGTCTGACCCACGGCGAGCGATGCGTCTGCGAACTTACCGACGAGCTCGATGCCGCCCAGTCCCGCCTCTCTTTCCACCTCAGGGTGCTCAAGGAGGCGGGGCTCGTCAGCGATCGGCGGGAGGGACGCTGGATGTACTACACCCTCCAGCCGGATGTCCTTGCCGAGGCGGGCGTGGCACTCGGAGAATGGCCGCAAGTGGGGAAGAAGTGCTGCTAGGGTCCTGATCGGGGTGCCGCGACCACGCGGCGTGTTCAACATATCAACGAAAGTTGGTGTACGGTGGATCACAGCGAACTCAAGGAAACGGTGCGGGAGAAGTACGGGCAGGCGGCGCTCCGGGTGGTGGAAGGGCAGGCGAACAGCTGTTGCGGCGGGAGCGCCAGTTGCGGTCCGGATCCCATCACCAGCGATCTCTACTCCAAGCTCGATACCGAGGGCCTTCCCTCCGATGCGGTCCTTGCAAGTCTCGGATGTGGCAACCCGACCGCGCTGGCCGAACTCAAGGCGGGTGAGGTGGTGCTGGACCTGGGGTCGGGAGGCGGGCTCGATGTGCTCCTCTCCGCTCGACGGGTGGGCCCGACCGGCAAGGCGTACGGCCTCGACATGACCGACGAGATGCTCGCACTGGCTCGCGCCAACCAGGCCTCGGCGGGTGCCACCAACGTCGAGTTCCTGAAGGGCGAGATCGAACGCATCCCGCTCCCCGACGCGTCCGTCGACGTGATCATCTCCAATTGCGTCATCAATCTCTCCGGCGACAAGCGTACCGTGCTCGGGGAGGCGTTCCGGGTGCTCAAGCCCGGCGGGCGCCTGGCCGTTTCCGACGTGGTGGTGCGGGGCACCATTCCCACACCGGTCCGGAAGAGCATGGAACTCTGGGTGGGGTGCGTGGCAGGCGCCCTGGAGGAACAGGAATTCCTCAGCCTTCTCTCCGACGTGGGGTTCACCGGCGGGTCGGTCGAGCCTACCCGGGTCTACGAGTTCGAGGACGCCAAGGCGTTCCTCACGCCGGCTGGGTTCGACTCCGAGGTGCTCGCACGCGAGGTCGGCGGGCGGGTGATGGGCGCCTTCGTGCGCGCGACGAAGCCCGCAACGGCCAAGAGCTGTTGCGGGCCGGACTGCTGTCATTGATGCACGGCCTGAGCTGCCGCGATCAGGGCTTCGTGGCCGCTGGATGGCAGACCAGCACCGGCACCTCGGCCGACCGGATGACCTTGTCGGCCACGCTGCCCAGCACCAGACGTCCGAGCCCGGTGCGTCCATGGGTGCTGATCGCGATGAGGTCGGCCCCCTCGGTCCGTGCCCGATCGACCAGCCACGCCGCAGCGTTGGTCGACTCGCCGAGGGCGGTGCGCACCGGCACACCGGCGCTGGTCAGGCGTTTCGCGCTGGCCGTCAGGTAGTGCTCGGCGGCGGTGCGGAGCTCCTGGGTGGTGGTCATCGGTGGAACGATCGGCATCTCGAAGGCGAGCGGTGTGATGACCGCGGGTGCCACGCATCGGGCCAAGACGAGCGTCCCCTGGGGGGCCAGGAGCGCCCGGGCCGCCGGGATCGCGGTCTCCGAGAGAGGGCTCCCATCGACCGCCACCAGGGCCACGTGGAAGCGCGGCCCGATCTTCCGCCCACCGTCAGGCCGGAGCAGGAGCACCTGCCCATCGAGGGTACGAAGCAGGCGGTCGGCCACGCTGCCCAGCCACGCGCGCACCACAGGTCCTCGGCCGTGGGTGCACATCACCACCAAATCCACGTTCTGCTCGCGCGCGAATCGCTCCACTTCGGTTGCCGGATCGCCATCGACGACCGTGGCCATGGCGGTGATGCCGAAGGCCTTGGCGGTCTCCTCAGCGACATCGCCGGCATACGTCACCAAATTCGTCCGGATCGCGGTGTGGATCGTCTCGGCCTGCAGGAGCGGCTCGTCCGGCGCCATCGTGGGCAGGGGCGCGTTCACAGCAATAATGTCGAGGTGAGCACCATCCGCGCGGGCAATGGCCGCCGCGAGCTCGAGTGCCTGTTCGGCGAAAGGACCACCATCGAGTGGGACCAGGATCCGGCGCATGGGACCTTCCTATGGATGGGTCGCCGGCGGGGCTGGGCCACGTCGCGGTCGGCACGCGCCTAGTGTACCCATTTGACGATGAAGATTTTCTGAACCTGGGGGGAGCTTCGTCTCAGCGAGGCGATCAGCGTTCCACGAACAGCCGATAGCCGACCCCGGGCTCTGTAAGGAATAGCTCTGGTTGGGTGGGGTCCCGTTCGATCTTGTGCCGGAGCTGGGTCATGTACACGCGGAGGTAGTGGGTCTGGGTCGCGGCGTTGGGTCCCCAGACCTCACGCAGCAGCTGGCGATGCGTCAGCACCTTCCCGGAATGCCGGGCCAACTCGGCCAGCAGCTTGTACTCGGTGCGGGTGAGGTGCACTTCCTTCCCGTCCACCCGTACGATCCGCCCCGCCAGGTCCACTTCGAGCCGCCCCGCGCGCACGATGGGCTCGCCAGCGGCCGGCTCGGCCGCATGCCGCAGGGCCACCCGCATCCGGGCCAGCAGTTCGCCGACGCCGAAGGGTTTGGTGAGATAGTCGTCGGCGCCAGCGTCGAGCGCCGCGACCTTGTCGTCCTCCCGGCCGCGTGCGGAAAGGACGATGATCGGCATCCGGCTCCACTCGCGGATCTGGCGGGTCACGTCGATCCCATCGCCATCGGGAAGGCCGAGGTCGAGGAGGACGAGATCGGGGCGACGCGCCGCGGCCTGCGCCAGGGCTTCCCGCGCGGTCCCGACCTCGACGAGTTCATACTCCGAAGCGCCGAGCGCGTTGCGGAGGAAACGCCGCATCTGGGGTTCGTCTTCCGCCAGGAGGACGACAGGACTCGGGCCGCTCACGCGTCGATCTCCGGGGGTGGGGCCGGGGGCGTTCCAGTGACGGGGATCCGGACCCGGAATATGGCGCCTCCGCCCGACCGGGCCTCCGCCCAGATCCTCCCACCGTGGGCCGCGACGATGCCGCGGCAGATGGCCAGGCCGAGTCCGACTCCACCGCCCGGTGCCGTGCCGTGGGCCCGGTGGAACTTCTCGAAGATCCGCTCTTCTTCGCCGGCGGGGATCCCGGGGCCCCGGTCGGCCACGTCGAGGACCACGCCGTCCTGGTCGGACCGGGCCCGGATCTCGATCGGCGTGCCGGCGGGCGTGTATTTGGCCGCGTTCTCGAGGAGATTCACCAGCACCTGCTCGATCAGGAGTCCGTCGATCGGCACGAGCGGGAGGTCGTCGGGGAGGTCGGTGGTGACCGGGTGCGCCCCGAGCTTCTCGGTAAGCCGGATGAGCGCCACGCCCACCACCTCTTCAAGCGGCTGCCACTCCTTCTCTGCCTGCAAGGACCCGGTCTCGACCCGGACCATGTTGAGCAGGTTGCCGACGAGCCGCGTCATGCGGCGCGACTCTTCAACCACGGTCTGCGCCAGGTCGCGACGCGAGTCGGCTGTGAGGGTGTGCTCACCGTCTAGGAGCGTGGAGGCCGCGCCCTCGATGGCGCCGAGGGGAGTGCGGAGATCATGGGAGAGCGAGCTGAGCAGCGACGTGCGCAAGCGTTCCGCCTCCACCTCGACCTGGGACCGACGCGAGTCCTCGGCCAGCTGGGCGCGTGCGATCGCGAGGCCGGCCTGCCCTGCGAATGCCTCCAGCAGGCGGCGTCGGTCGGGGTCCCGCCACCAACCGGGATCGGCGGCGATCGCCAGGACCGCCACCGGTCCGCTGGTACCTGCAAGCGGCACAAAGAGATGCCGGGCCGCCGGGAGCGTGTCGGTCCCGGCGCCGGCGGTCTGTCCGTGGGTCAGCACCCAGTGGGCCACGCCAAGCTCCTTCGAGGCCTCGCCTTCGAGAGCGTCGGTCCACCGCAATTCCGACGCGGCATCGGCCACGAGGACCGACGCGGGGCCGCCGAAGACCTCGCCCGCACGCGCGGCGATCGTGGTGACCACGGCGGGGAGATCGGCCGCCCCGGCCAGCGCGCGGCTCAGTGTATAGAGGGCCGACGTGCGCTCCTCCCGGGCGCGGGCCGCGACCACCTGTGATCGGATCCGGCTGGTGAGGCGGCTCATCGCCAGCGCGATCAGGAGCATCACGACGAAGGTGAGGACGTAGCCCCCGTCCGAGACCGAGAAGTTGTAGAACGGAGGGACAAAGCAGAAGTCGAAGAGCGCGATGCTGACCAGGGACGCTGCCACCGCCGGGCCCCGGGCGTACCGTGCCGACACGATGACGACGGCCAGGAGGTAGAGCATCGCGACGTCGATCGTCTTGAGGGAGCTACGGAGGAGGAGGCCCGCTGCCGTGGCGCCGGCGATCCAGCCAAGTGCCGCGAGGTATTCGCGCACAGGGACCACGCCCCGGGGTGCCAGATGTGGGCGAGGGCGCGGCGCGTCGGCATCGCCGGTGATCACGTAGACGTCGATGTCGCCGCTCCCGCGGACCAGATCGTCGAGGAGGGAACCGCGGAATCGATCCCGCCAGCGGGAGTGCGTCGGCTTTCCGACGATGATACGGGTCACGTTCTGACGGCGGGCATACGCCAGGACCTCCTCGCTCGGGTCCGCTCCGCTGAGGACCGCGGTCTCGGCGCCCAGCTCCGCGGCGAGGGCCAGATTGGCAGAGAGCGCCTCACGGTCCCCGATCGGAAGTCGGTCGTCCCCCGGCGTCTCGACGTGGACCGCGATCCAGGTGGCGCCGAAGCCGGTGGCCATCTGGCGCGCGGAGCGTACGAGTCGCGCGGCGGCCGGGTTGGCGCCGACGCAGACGAGCAGCCGCTCGCCGGCCGGCCAGATCGCGTCGATCCCCTGCGCGTGGCGATATCCCCGCATCTCCGCGTCCACCCGCTCTGCCGTGCGGCGGAGGGCCAGCTCGCGGAGCGCGATGAGATTCCCCTCGCGGAAGAACCGCTCGAGTGCCCGCCCGGCGGCGTCGCCCAGATACACTTTCCCTTGCCGCAAGCGCTCCCGCAGGACGTCAGGTGTGACATCGACAAGTGCCACTTCGTCGGCCCGCTCAAGGACGGCATCGGGGACGCGTTCGCGGACGGTGACCCCGGTGATCTGCGCCACCACGTCGTTGAGGCTCTCGAGATGCTGGACGTTGATGGCGGTGAGGACGTCGATCCCAGCGCCCAGGAGCTCTTCGATATCCTGCCAGCGCTTGGCGTGCCGTGATCCCGGCGCGTTGGTATGGGCGAGTTCGTCCACCAGGATCAAGGCAGGGTGGCGGGCCAGCGCACCATCGAGGTCGAACTCCGACAGGTGGGCGTCGCGGTACTCCACGTCACGGCGGGGTAGGACCTCCAGTCCCTCAAGGAGTTGCGCGGTCTCGACGCGCCCGTGCGTCTCCACCGCCCCGACGACCACATCCACCCCCGTCTCCTTCGCGGCGCGCGCCGCCTCGAGCATGGCATAGGTCTTGCCGACGCCGGGCGCGGCGCCGAGGAAGACCTTCAGGTTGCCGCGCGCGGCCCGTCGTTCCCCCTCGCGCAGCTGCGCGAGGAGAACGTCGGGGTCGGGGCGGTGGTCGGGTGCGGGCATATGATATGAAAGGAAAGGTATCGTCTGGCAGGCGAGCCGGCGGGAGCGGCTAGAACCGGACCAGCAGGGCGGCGTTGATCCGAGTCTCGGTCTTCCGGAGGTCAGGGGTGAACCCTGCCACCACCGATCCGGGAGCCCCCGAGTTCCCGTTCGGTGGGGTCACACCGCCGGGGCCGGCAAAGTATGGGACATTGGCGGCCCGGTGGTCGAGCTCGAGGCGGAAGGTCGTGATCTGATCGGGCATGTAATCGATGGTGGCCGAGGCGTCCCAGGCAGAGAACTGATCTCCGGGGTTCTCCGTGAAGTAGGGCGTGCCCGAGAGCGCCGTGGCGCCGTTGATCGGGGGGAGGAGCACGAGGTACCGACCGGGATTGGTCACCGCACCACCACCGAGCGTGAGCCCGTAGCGGTCGTCCGCGAACCACAGCCTGTTGTAGAGCATGGCGCCGAGGAAGTACTGGGCAGGGCCACCGGTCCCTCCGCTGCAGGAGACTCCGGCACCCGACTCGCACCCGGCATCCACCGTGAGGGAGAAGGCGGCGCGATGGAGGGCGCGCCCAGGGTGGTCGTAGTATTTCACCTGCAGACTGTTGTCCGAGTGGATGCGCGCCCGGCCCGGCAGTCCGAGCCAGTCGTGGCCCCAGTAGCTGTTCGAGAGGATCGAGACCCGCGCATCGGGGCGCCAGAGCACTTGTGCGCCGATCCCCGGCGCTTCGTTGTACATCCCGTACGACTGCCATCCGTTCACGATCCACGGCCCGATCTTGAGCTTGTCGCTCGGGAAGAACTGGAGGCGGATCCCGTTGAAGAACCATGGGGTGTTGGACGAGACGTACGACGGCTGGTAGGTCCAGTTGTCGAAGTTGTAGTAGCTGAAGAGCCCGACATAGGACATGAAGATCCCGGCGTCGAGGTTGATCCCGTGCATCGCGTCCCAGTGATAGCCGCCGTACGCCTCCGACAGATAGCGGTAGGCGTCCGCGAGCTGCCATTGGCCGCGGCCGGTGCTGGCGTCGTTGCGCGGCGTCATCGTCGAGTACATCCCGAACTGTGTCATCAGCCGCCCGCGGGCGTGCTGGTAGTGGAAATCGCCGCCGATGCCGAGTTGCTGGACCTGGACCTCGCTGGTGCGTCCGCTCTCGGAGGTGCCCACCAGGGTGTGGTCGCCAGGCTGGTTGAAGTCATAGATGTACGACACATCCACCCGGAACTCGCCGGTGAAGTACTTGGAATCGAGCAGGGAACCCGTCTGCCGTCCGTTGCCGTTGAGCCACGTGAAGTCGCCAAAGGCGAATGGGGCGCTCCGGGGCAGTGCCGCCGCGGTGTCGGACTGGGCAATGGCCGGGGTAGGAACGATCCCGCCGAGCAGTGCCGCAAGGACAAGACGACGCATCGGGTCCTCCAGGTCAGCGCCGCTCGGCGGCGGCGCTGTCCAGGGCAAGGTTGAGGAACAGCACATTGACGCGGGGATCGCCGAAGAGGCCGAAGGTCCGTCCGGTGGTGGCGTGCACCACCAGCGTCCGCAGCTCGTTCGCCGCCATCCCGCGCACCCGCGCGACGCGCTCCACCTGAAATTCGGCCGCGGCGGGCGAGATGTCCGGATCGAGCCCGCTGGCCGATGCGGTCAGGAGGTCGGCGGGGATCGGTGCGACGTTGGCGGGGTCGGCGGCGCGCAGCCGCTGGGCGCGTGTCAGTATCGAGTCGCTCAGCGCGGGATTCGACGGCGCCAAGTTGCTCCCGCCCGATGCGTCTGCGTCGTAGGGCACCGGCGCCGTGGCGGAGGGGCGGCCCCAGAAGTGGCCGGGATCGTCGAACCACTGGCCGATCAGCTTCGAGCCGACGATCGTGTCGCCCCGGGACACCCAGCTCCCGGCGGCGCGTCCGGGGAAGAAGGCGTGGGCGCCGAGGGTGACCACTGCCGGATAGACCACACCGGTCAGCAGGGTCAGGCCGGCGAGGATCACCAGCGCGGGGCGGAGTTGACGGAGCACCGGGCCTCCTCAGGCCAGTCCGAGCGTTGAGAGCACCAGGTCGATGAGCTTGATCCCGATGAAGGGGATCAGGAGACCACCGACGCCGTAGAGCAGGAGGTTCTGGCGCAGGACGGCGGCTGCGCCGAGGGGCCGATACTTGACGCCACGGAGGGCGAGCGGGATCAGCCCGACGATGACGAGGGCGTTGAAGATCACAGCGGAGAGGATCGCGCTCGCGGGCGAGGCGAGATGCATCACGTTGAGTGCGCCCAGGGCAGGGTAGGTCACCGCGAACGCCGCGGGTATGATCGCGAAATACTTGGCCACGTCGTTGGCGATGCTGAAGGTCGTGAGCGCGCCGCGGGTCATCAGGAGTTGCTTCCCGGTCTCCACCACGGCGATGAGCTTGGTCGGGTCGGAGTCGAGGTCCACCATGTTCCCGGCCTCCCTGGCGGCCTGGGTGCCGGAGTGCATCGCCACCGCCACGTCGGCCTGCGCCAGCGCGGGAGCGTCGTTAGTGCCATCGCCCGTCATCGCGACCAACCGGCCGCCCGCCTGATACTGGCGAATGAGCGCCAGTTTCGCTTCCGGCGTGGCCTGCGCCACGAAGTCGTCCACCCCGGCCTCCGCCGCGATGGCCGCCGCAGTGATCGGATTGTCCCCGGTCACCATCACGGTACGGATCCCCATCCGGCGGAGGTCGGCAAATCGCTCGCGGATCCCTCCCTTCACCACGTCCTTGAGCTGGATCACTCCCAGCACCTCGGCACCATCGGCGACCAGGAGCGGGGTGCCGCCGCCGCGGGCCACGTCCTCGACGAGCGCCGTGACCGCGGCGGGGACGGTGCCGCCGGCCTTGCGGACCCAGCCGATCACCGCATCGGCGGCGCCCTTGCGGACCCGCCGTGGACCCAAGTCCACGCCGCTCATCCGGGTCTGGGCGGTGAACGGCACGAACACCGCGCCGAGGTCGTGCACATCGCGCTCGCGGAGGCCGAACATCTCCTTGGCCAGGATCACGACGCTCCGGCCCTCCGGCGTCTCGTCGGCGAGCGAGGCGAGCTGGGCCGCGTCGGCCAGGCGTTCCGGCGCGACCCCGGGTGCGGTGAGGAAGCGCGTCGCGCGACGGTTGCCGAGCGTGATGGTCCCGGTCTTGTCGAGGAGGAGCACGTCCACGTCTCCGGCCGCTTCGACCGCCCGTCCACTGGTGGCGATCACGTTGCGCTGCAGCATGCGGTCCATCCCGGCGATGCCGATCGCAGGGAGCAGACCGCCGATGGTCGTGGGAATGAGGCACACCAGGAGCGCCACCAGCACGGTGACCGAGACCGGCGCCCCTGCACCGGCCGTGCGGACGGCAAAGGTGGAGAAGGGAAGCAGTGTCGCCGTGGCGAGGAGGAACACGATCGTGAGCCCGGCGAGCAGGATGTCGAGCGCGATCTCGTTCGGCGTCTTCTGTCGCCGAGCGGCCTCGATCAATCCGATCATCCGGTCGAGGAACGAATGTCCCGGCTCGGCCGCGACCCGCACGACGATCCAGTCCGAGAGCACGCGGGTCCCCCCGGTCACCGCACTCCGGTCGCCGCCGCTCTCGCGGATGACGGGCGCGCTCTCTCCCGTCACCGCGCTCTCGTCCACCGATGCGACACCTTCGACCACATCGCCATCGGCCGGGATGGTATCTCCCGCCTTCACGAAGATGAGGTCGTCGCGACGGAGCGCTTCCGCCGGCACCGACAGGAAGTCGAGATGATCACCGGCGCGCTTCATCCGCTTGGCCCGGAGTCCCTCCCGCGCGCTGCGCAATGCGGCGGCCTGCGCCTGGCCCCGTCCCTCCGCCACCGCCTCGGCGAAATTCGCAAAGAGCACGGTGAGCCAGAGCCAGACGGCGATGGCCCAGGTGAACCCCGCGGGCCCGTCGCCGGCGCCGCGCAGGGCAGCGATGCCGAGGAGGGTCGTGAGGACGCTGCCGACCTCGACTACGAACATCACGGGGTTCCGCACCATTCGCCGGGGATGGAGCTTGCGCACCGATTCGGCGAGCGCGCGTCGGAGCATCGGGCCGTCGAAGAGCGGGGCGCGGTCGGTGGTGTTCATCACCGGGCCCCGAGGAGCAGGAGGTGCTCGACGATCGGTCCGAGGGCGAGCGCGGGCAGGAAGGTGAGCGCCCCGATCAGGAGGATCGTGGCGGCAAGCAGGGAGACAAAGAGTGGACCGTGGGTCGGCAGGGTGCCGGCGCTGGGCGCCACCGGCGTCTTCCGCGCCAGCGATCCAGCGATCGCGAGCACCGGGATGGCCACCCAGAAGCGGCCGACGAACATCGCCGCGGCCAGCAGGAGGTCGTAGAACCAGGAGTCTGCAGACAGCCCCGCGAATGCGCTGCCGTTGTTGTTCGCGGCCGAGGAGAACGCGTAGAGCACCTCCGAGAACCCGTGCGGGCCGGGATTGAGCACGCCGGCCCTTCCCGCGTCGGTCACGACCGCCACGGCGGTCCCGACGAGCACCGCGGCCGCGGGGACGAGGATCGCCACGGTGGCCATCTTGATCTCGAACGCCCCGATCTTCTTGCCGAGGTACTCCGGGGTGCGCCCCACCATCAGTCCGGCTATGAATACGGCGAGCAGGACGAAGAGCAGCATGCCGTAGAGGCCCGAACCCACACCGCCGAAGACCACCTCGCCGAGCTGGATGAGCCAGAGCGGGATCAGGCCGCCGAGGGGGGTGAGGGAGTCGTGCATCGTGTTGACGGCGCCGCAGGAGGTCGCTGTGGTGATGACGGTGAAGCGCGCGCTGGCGGGGATCCCGAAGCGGAGCTCCTTGCCCTCGAGGTTCCCTGCGTCCGGCGCGGCGCCCGCCGCGACCAGGGCAGGGGTCGATCCCGACTCGGCGAACGTCTCCCCCACCATGAGCGGCACGATGAGCACGAGCATCGTGGCCAGGAGCGCCCATCCTTGGCGTCGATCGCCCACCATCCGGCCGAACGCCAGGCAGAGCGCTGTCGGGAGGAGGAGGATGGCGAGGGTCTCGAACAGGTCGCTCAGCGGAGTGGGGTTCTCGAACGGGTGGGCCGAATTGGCGTTGAAGAACCCGCCGCCGTTGGTCCCGAGCTCCTTGATGGCCTCTTGTGACGCGACCGGGCCGAGCGCGATCGTCTGGGTCGGTGCGTCGGGCGTGGCCGCGACGCGCGGAACGATCCGCGGCCCCGACCAGCTCTGCACCACCCCCTGCGACACCAGGAGGAGGGCGAGGAGGGTGGCGAGCGGCAGCAGGAGGTGGAGGGTGCCCCGGACCAGGTCGCGCCAGAAATTGCCGATCGTGGCGGCGCTCTTTCGCGACAGGCCGCGGATCAGCGCCATCAGGACCGCGAGCCCGCTCGCCGCGGAGACGAAGTTCTGCACCGTGAGCGCGCCGGCCTGGGTGAGGTGGGTCAGCGTCGTCTCGCCCCCGTAGGCCTGCCAGTTCGTGTTGGTCACGAATGACACCGCCGTGTTGAATGCGAGCGGTGGTGACACGCCTCCCAGGTGGGCGGGGTTGAAGGGCAGGACACCCTGGACCCGCTGCAGCAGGTACACCGTGACGATGCCCGCGGCGCTGAAGGCGAGGAGCGCGAGTCCGTACTCGTGCCAGGGCATCTCGCGCGACGGGTCCACCCCCGCGGCGCGGTAGAGCGCACGCTCGATGGCGCCGAAGATCCGGTCCGACCAGAGGCGCTCCTCGCCGTACACCCGCACGATCCACCCGCCGACCGGCCAGGCGAGGACGAGCAGGAGGGTGAGGAACAGGGCCAGTTGGCCCCAGGCCAGCATCGTCACGCGAACCACTCCGGCTTGAGGAGTGCTGCGACGAGGTACCCGAGCAGGAGGATCGCGACGATGAGTGCCGCGGCATGGAGGAATGTCACGGGGTCTCCTCGAGCCTCTGGCAGACCCACAGGAGCCCGGCGGTGGCGCCGACGAGGAGGCAGAGCATCAATAACGCGATCAGGTCCGGCATCGGCGGCCCGGGAAAGGGATGCTCCCAAGCTAGGGAGCGGGGCATCAAGGCGGGGTTCGGAACGGCGGGCCCGGCATCAAGGATTCATCAAGGTGGGACTGGGGTGCAGGGGGAACGCAGCGCCCCACCGGTCAGCGAGTGACGGTGGGGCGATGGGATGCCGTACATGGGCTCGGGCGGACTCGAACCGCCGACCTCTTGCTCCGGAGGCAAGCGCTCTATCCAGCTGAGCTACGAGCCCGCGTCCTGCGGATACTGACCGATGCGGGATCTGCGTCCATCGGGGCGCCCGGATTTGAACCGGGGACCTCCTGCTCCCGAAGCAGGCGCGCTAACCGGGCTGCGCTACGCCCCGTGTGTTAGGTGCTACGTACCTCGTGCCTTCGTTCATGCGCTCAGAGGGACTTGAACCCCCAACCTTCTGATCCGTAGTCAGATGCTCTATCCAATTGAGCTATGAGCGCGTACAGAGCGTAAGAGTCTAGAGCTCAGAGCTGAGAGTCGAAAGCTCAGAGTCTAGAGCTCAGAGTCTAGAGCTCAGAGTCTAGAGCTTGCGGTCTGCTTCGGTGACCGACGGATCTCGGAACACGACCTTCAAGCTCCAAGCTTACGACTCTGGGCTCATGGGCGGTACAAGATTCGAACTTGTGACCTCCACGATGTCAACGTGGCGCTCTAACCAACTGAGCTAACCGCCCGGTGCCAGACACTCAAGCGGCCAGTCGGTCGAACGTTCGGCGCCGCGCTCCGGCGTACCCGACCGCCTCTCCGCCTGACCGCTTGTCCACCTGCATAGCGGGGGTGGGATTTGAACCCACGACCTCCGGGTTATGAGCCCGGCGAGCTACCAGACTGCTCCACCCCGCGACGTGTTTCCTGCTGTCGATCCCATTCACCCGGCGGCTTCAGCCCGGCTTCCAAGCGGGAAACGGGACTCGAACCCGCGACCCCAACCTTGGCAAGGTTGTGCTCTACCAACTGAGCTATTCCCGCGACCGTCTGGGCTGCAATTCTAGCGCGGCGTCGGGACGCGCGCAACGGGCGGTGGGACCATCCGCGTGACCATCACCACCCGCAGATGGAGGCGAGGGGGATCGAACCCCTGACCTCGTGAATGCCATTCACGCGCTCTCCCAACTGAGCTACGCCCCCGCTATCTTTCTTCCCCAAGACCCCTCTTGGGAGCGCGAAAAGCTACCCGGGCACTCCAGGAGAGTCAAGCGAACCACGGCCCCCAGGCGATGTACACCACGAGCAGAAACCGGTGATGCGACAGAAGAAGAACCCCGCCACCAACCAGGGTGCCCGACCTTCGGGGACCATCGAGCCCACTCTGGATCGGAGCCTCGGCCGCCCCCGCTCCGGACCCCGCCTCGACCCGGCGTCGAGTCCCGTGTCTCCGTCGGTCCGCACCAGCCGTCCCCGCAAGCCGAAACTCTCCGCCAAGTCCCTCGGCGTCTACGATCCCGACCGCGATATCCTCGACCAATACCTTCGCGATGTGAGCCGGACAGCGCTCCTGACCCAGGCCCAGGAGATCGCGGTCGCACGGCTGGTGCGTCAAGGCGATCTCGACGCGATGCAGGAACTGGTCACGCGCAACCTCCGCTTCGTCATCTCG
The DNA here is from genome assembly GCA_049680185.1 of Gemmatimonadales bacterium. Lineage (GTDB taxonomy): Bacteria > Gemmatimonadota > Gemmatimonadetes > Gemmatimonadales > GWC2-71-9 > CAMLHU01. The sequence continues at coordinate 68,537 of JBAUHI010000076.1, forward strand.
GTCGCCAAGAAGTACCAGAACCGCGGCCTCCCGCTCACCGACCTGATCGGCGAAGGGAACCTCGGGCTTCTCACCGCGGCCCGAAAGTTCGATCCGGATCAAGGGGTCAAGTTCATCTCGTATGCAGTCTGGTGGATCCGGCAGGCCATCCTCGCCTCCCTCGCGAGACAAGGCCGGACGGTGCGGGTGCCGCTCAATCGCACCGCCGATCTTTCGCGCATCATCCGCACCGCCGAAGCGCTGCGCCAGGAATTGCGGCGGGAGCCGACCCCGGAGGAGATCGCCGATGCCGTCGGTCTCTCCCTGGGTGTGGTCCAGTCGCTCGCGGCCCTCAACTCCGGGGTGGTGCGGCTGGACGCGCCGCTCGATCCCGACGGCGACCGGTCGATGATCGAACGGATCGTCTCGGTCGACTATGGCAACGCAGAAGAGGATGCGATGGGCCGCTTCCTGACCGAACAGGTCGCATCGGCGCTCCGCACCCTTCCCCCTCGTGATGCCAAGGTATTGCGGCTCTACTTCGGCCTCGACGACGGCCACGAGCATACCCTGGAAGAGATCGGCGGGATGCTCGGAGTGACCCGGGAACGGGTCCGCCAACTCCGCGACCGGGCCCTCAAGCGGCTGCGGGCCGGGGACGTGGGCCGAGCGCTCGCCAGCTTCGCGGCGTAATGGGTCGCGGGTCGCACATCGCAGGTCGCAGGTCGCCCGCCTAGGACTTCGATCTCGGGCTCCCGGAACGCGCATGGAGTTCCACCCCACCCGCCAGCGCTGCTCGCCACCCGCCACCCGCTACTCTTTACACCCCTCCGATCCACCCGTAAGTTCAATTCGTGAATACACTTGCCCAAGCCGCCGAGATCGGCGGCAGGCGCCGCATCACCAGCGTCGGGCACGCGGTCGTCGCCGCCGTCCGTGCCCTGCGGGATGTCGCCACCTGGGGTCCCCTCCTGATCGGCCAGATGCGCCGGCTGGGGGTCGATTCCGTCGGCATCGCCGCGTTCATCGCCGTCTTCACCGGCATCGTGCTGGCGCTCCTCTCCTCCTACATCTTCACCGGTGCGGTGCCGCTCTACTTCGTGGGCGCGCTGGTCGGCAAGACGGTGATGATGGAACTGGGTCCCGTGCTCACCGGCCTGGCCCTGGCCGGCCGGGTCGGCGCCAACATCGCCGCCGAACTCGGCACCATGCGAGTGACCGAACAGGTCGATGCCCTCGAGACCCTGGCCTACGATCCCAACTCGTACCTGATCGTCCCCCGCGTCATCGCCGGGATCGTGATGTTCCCGATGATCACCGCACTCGCGATGGCGATCGGCGTCCTGTCGGGGTGGATCACGTCGATCAACCTCCTCGACCTCTCCACCGTCGAGTTCGTGAAGGGCCTCAAGCAGTTCTACGTGTTCAAGGACATCTGGTTCGGGTTGGTGAAGGCCGCGAGCTTCGGCGGCGCCATCACCCTCCTCGGCGCCATCAACGGCCTCAAGAGCGAGGGGGGTGCTGAAGGGGTCGGTCGCGCCACCACCCGCGCCGTGGTCCAGGGGGCGTGCGCCATCCTGGTCCTCGACGCCTTCTGGGCGGTGGTGCTGTTGTGAGGCGCACGGGCGGACGGGCGCACAGGCCTGTGAGGCCCGATGCGCTCACCGGATCGGTGCGTACGCGCCTACGCGTCTACGCGCCCACGCGCCCATGATCCGCCTCGTCGATGTCTACAAGGCGTTCGGGAACAAGCGGATCCTCACCGGGTTCTCGCTCGACATTCCCGATGGCAAGGCCACCGTGCTGCTGGGATATTCGGGCACCGGCAAGAGCGTCACCCTCAAGCTCATCGCCGGGCTCTTCATGCCCGATGCCGGTCTGGTGGAGGTCGACGGGCAGGCCCTCAGCGCCCTCGATGCGGCAGGCCTGCAGGCGGTGCGGGCCCGGATCGGGTACGTGTTCCAATTTGCGGCACTTTTCGATTCGATGAGCGTCGAGGACAACATCCGGCTCGGCCTCAAGCGCCAGGGGCTCGACGAGGACGAGATGCGAGCACGCGTGACCGAGAGCCTGGCCCTGGTCGAGATGGCGGGCACCGAGGCGCGGTTCCCGGCGGAACTCTCCGGCGGGATGCGCAAGCGGGTCGGCATCGCCCGCGCCATCGCGCTCAAGCCGCACTACATTCTGTACGATGAGCCGACCACCGGGCTCGATCCGGTGACCTCGGCGGTCATCGACCAATTGATGATCAGGACCTCGCGGGAACTCGGCGTCACCAGCGTCGTGGTGACCCACGATATGCGGAGCGCTTACGCCGTGGGCGATCGCATCGCGCTCCTCTATGAGGGTGCGCTGCGCCAGGTCGGCACAGTGGCCGAGATCCAGGAGACGACGGACCCGATCGTGCGCCAGTTCATCGAAGGGCGTCCCAACGCCGAGGTCGCGACCCCGTGAAGCGGACCAACGAGTTCCTCGTCGGCCTGGTCGTCATCATCGCCGTGGTGGCCGTGGTGGCGGGCGCGCTCTGGCTCTCGGAGACGCATCTGGGGCAGGTGCAGGCTCTGCAGGCCGCCCGGTTCCGGACCGTCGGCGGGCTCAAGGTGGGCGACCCGGTGACGCTGCGTGGTGTCCGGGTGGGGCGGGTCGAGCAGATCCGCCTGGCCGGGGACAACTGGGTCGAGACCGACCTCAGGATCTATGACGGGGTCGAGCTGCCGAAGAACCCGGCGGTGATCGCCGCTTCGGCGAGCTTGTTCGGCGAGTGGGCCGCGACCATCGTGTCGTACGACGATCAGCAGGATGATCCCAATGTCCGTGCGATGCTGGCCGAGGCGAAGGCGGCGGTCAAGCAGCGGGCGTGGCCCGGCGCCACGCTGCCGGATGTCGGGCAGCTGACCGCGCAGGCAAGTCGGATCGCCGGCGACATCGCCTCGCTCACCGGGCGCATCCAGCAGGCGTTCGACTCCACCACCGTGGGCGACCTGCGCCAGAGCATCCAGGACTTTTCCCGCGTCGTGGGGCAGCTCAACACCTTCACACGCGCCCAGACCAACCGGATCGACGCCGTCACCAGCAACGTCCAGCAGGCCTCGAACGCCGTCAACGCTGCCGCGGGTGACTTCCGCTCGGTGATGGGCCGGATGGACAGCGCCACCGGCAATGGTCAGCTCCAGTCGATCCTCGACCACGGCAGCTCGGCCACGACGCAGATCGACTCCGCCTCGCAGGACCTGCGTCAGGTCACCGCGGCGCTCCGGGCCCACGAGGCCAACCTCGTGACGATCCTGGTGGCGACGGATTCCCTGATGAGCCGGCTGCAAAAGGGGCAGGGGACGCTCGGCAAACTGACCACGGACTCGACCCTCTACCACGAGACCACCGAGACCGTCAAGCAATTGCGGGAACTCATCGCGGATATCCAGGCCAATCCGCGCAAGTACTTCAAGTTCTCGGTGTTCTAGTCGTGAACGGGCAACGGTCGAACGTCACCGGGAACGACCCATCAAGGCCGCGATGGGCCCAGCGGCATGACCGTGATCGTGACCCGGCCCATTCACCGTTCACTGTTCACCGTTCACTCGGTCTTCTCTGTGGCTAAACGCCATCCTGATCGGGAAGTGTCTGCTGGCGGGATCGTATTCCGACGCGCGAGCGACGGATTCCGGTTCCTCCTCATCAACGACATCTATCACAACTGGGGCTTTCCCAAGGGTCACCTGGAGGAGGGCGAGACGCCGGCCGACGCCGCTTTTCGGGAGACCCGCGAGGAGACCGGCTTGAGCGACCTGGTCCTCCACGGCCCGATCCGGATCATCGACTGGCATTTCCGGTTCAAGGGCCGGGCCATCCACAAGTTCTGTCACTTCTTCCTGCTGGAATCGCCAGCAGCCGAACCGGCACCTCAGGTGGCCGAAGGGATCACGGACGCGCGGTGGCACCCCCTTGATGACGCGCTCCGGACCTTGAGCTACGAGAACGCCCGCGGTGTGCTCCGCCGCGCCGGCGAGATGGCGCGCACGCTGGTGGCGACCGGCCCCGGT
>JBAUHI010000077.1:0-26338 GCA_049680185.1 Gemmatimonadales bacterium
GGATATGGCAAAGAAGGTCACGGCGGTCGTCAAGTTGCAGTGTCCGGCCGGTGCCGCGAATCCCGCGCCGCCGGTGGGTACGGCGCTCGGGCCGCACGGCGTCAACATCATGGAGTTCTGCAAGCAGTTCAACGCGCGGACCCAGTCGCAGGCCGGGATGGTCATCCCGGTCGTGGTGACGATCTACCAGGACCGCACGTTCACGTTCATCACCAAGACCCCGCCGGCGGCGAACCTCTTGATGAAAGAGGCGGGGATCGAAAAGGGGAGCGGGACCCCGAACCGGAACAAGGTCGGCAAGGTCACCCGCGCCCAGGTGAAGAAGATCGCGGAACTCAAGATGGCCGATCTGAACGCGGCGGACCTGGTCGGTGCGGCGAAGATGATCGCCGGCACGGCGCGGTCCATGGGCCTGGAGGTCATCGACTGATGACGGTCCAGGGCAAGCGGTACAAGGCGGCGGCGGCCAAGGTGGATCGCGTCCGGGAGTATCCACTCCTCGAGGCGGCCCAGGTGGTCAAGTCCGCGGCATACGTGAAGTTCAACGAGACCGTGGACATCGCGGTGCGGCTCGGGGTCGATCCCCGGCAGGCCGATCAGGCGATCCGCGGGACCGTGGTGCTCCCCAACGGCACCGGCAAGACGGTCCGGGTGCTGGTCGTGGCGCAGGGCGAGAAGGCCAAGGAGGCGGAGGCGGCCGGCGCTGATGCGGTGGGGATCGAATACATCCAGAAGCTCAAGGACGGCTGGCTCGACACTGATGTCATCGTGGCGACGCCGGACGTGATGGGCCAGCTGGGGCAGCTGGGCCGGATCCTCGGTCCGCGTGGCCTGATGCCGAACCCGAAGGCGGGGACGGTGACCTTCGACGTCGCCAAGGCGGTGAAGGAGATCAAGGCCGGCAAGATCGAGTACCGGGTGGACAAGACGGGCAACGTCCACGCGCCGGTCGGCAAGGTGAAGTTCACGGCCGAGCAGCTGGCCGAGAACCTGGCGGCGTTCCTCGAAGCGATCAGTCGCGTCCGGCCCTCTTCGGCCAAGGGCGTGTATCTCCAGTCCGCCACGGTCTCCAGCACGATGGGACCCGGCGTCAAGCTCGACCTGGCGGGGTACCGATGAGCAAGAGCGAGCGACAGGTGTCGGTGGACGCGCTCACCAAGGCGCTTCACGCATCGCCCAACGTGTACCTCACGGATTTCAGCGGGTTGACCGTGCTCAGGATGACCGAACTGCGCCGCCGGTTGCGCGTGGCCGGCGCCCGGTACGTCGTGGTCAAGAACTCGCTGGCCCAGCGCGCCCTCGCGGCCAACCAGCTGCCGGCCATGCCCGAGCACTTCCACGGCCCGGTGGGCCTGGTGCTGGCGGGGCAGGACGCGCTCGCGGCCGCCAAGGTCGTGGGTGATTTCGCGAAGGAGTTCGAGAAGCCGACCGTCAAGGCCGGCCTCATCGATGGCAAGGCCGTGGCCGCCGCGTACGTCAAGCGGCTCGGTGAGATCCCGCCCCGCGAGACGCTGCTGGCGATGTTCGCCGGCTCGCTCAACGGCATCCTGTACCAAATGGTCGGCGCCCTCGAGGCGCTCCGCGAACAGCGGTCGACCACGACCGCTTCCTGAACCGCACGGAGAACACAGACGATGACCACCAAGACGATGAGCAATGAAGAGATCCTCGAGGCGATCGGCGGCAAGACCGTCGTGGAGCTGGCCGACCTGATCGAGGCGTTCAAGACCAAGTTCAACGTGACGGTCATGGCCGCCGCGGCCCCGGCCGCCGCGGGCGCGGCCGCCGCGGCGGTCGAAGAGAAGTCGGAGTTCGCCGTGGTGATCAAGGATGGCGGCGCGAAGAAGATCCAGGTCATCAAGGTGGTGCGCGAACTCACCAGCCTGGGCCTCAAGGAGGCCAAGGACCTGGTCGACGCCGGCGGCACCGTCAAGGAAAGCGCCACCAAGGCCGAGGCCGAGGAAATGAAGAAGCGGCTGGAAGACCAGGGCGCCACCGTCGAATTGAAGTAGCGCAAGACGCGGTCTCGGCCGGGGGCGCACTGCGGCGTCCCGGCTCCGGGTCCGGCGGCTTTCCCTACTCCAGTTCGACGAGGCGTCATGCGGAATCCAGTTCTCTGAACGTGCAGGATGTACGCCCCGGGAAGGTCCCCGCATCAGGCGGGGGCCTTCGCGTCGGGGCCATTTGTATTGCTTGAGAGTCGATCATGACTGAGATGCTGCCGGTCATCACGTTTTCGAAGCGCGACGGGGCCATGCCGATGCCCCACCTCCTGGATATCCAGACGGAGGCGTTCAAGTCATTGCTGGTCCCCGACGATGTCGACGGGCACCGGCAGGACGTGTCGCTCGAACGGGTCTTCCGCGACCTGTTCCCGATCTCGGACGTCAACAACAAGTACAGCCTCGAGTACGTGAGCTACGCGCTCGGCGAGGCCAAGTACACCGTGGAAGAGTGCATCGAACGTGACATGACGTACGCCGCCCCCCTCAAGGCGAAGCTCCGCCTGATCATCACCGAGGAGGTCGAGGGCGTGCGCCGGATGAAGGACGCGATCGAGAAGGAGGTCTATCTCGGCGAGCTCCCGATGATGACCCCCCTCGGCACCTTCGTCATCAACGGGGCGGAACGCGTCGTGGTGAGCCAGCTGCACCGCTCGCCCGGCGTGGTGTTCGAGGAGGACACCCACCCCAACGGCCAGCGCCTGTTCAGCGCGCGCATCATCCCGTTCCGCGGCTCGTGGGTCGAGTTCACCATCGACATCCACGACGTGATCTACGTCCATATCGACAAGAAGAAGAAGTTCCCCGCCACGGCCCTCCTGCGGGCCTTCGGCTACGGCGGGAACGCCGACGTGCTGCGGCTCTTCTTTGCCAGCAAGCAGCTCGACATCACCGGCAAGCTCGAGGGCCGGCAGGAACGCCGCGAGGTCGTCGGTGCGCTCCTGGCCGCCGATGTCGCCGATCCCGAGGACAAAGCGGGCGAGCCGCTCGGCCTCGTGGGCGATGAGCTCACCACCGAGCGCCTGAACGTGATGCGACACAAGGGCGTGAAGAAGGTCCACGTCTTTGCCGGCTACACCACGCTCGATCTCCGCGAGGACGAGCAGCCGACCACCACCCGCGAGCGGGCCCGGTACGTGCTGGCCTTCCCGGTGGCCGATCCCGACGGCGGCGAGGTCATCGCCGACGCCGGCGACGAGCTCACCGACGCGCTCCGCAAGAAGCTCCTCAAGGCCGAGGTCCACCAGCTGGACGTCCTCCTCCCCGGGGGCCGCGGCGAGTCGCCGCTGATCAAGAACACGCTCGCCAAGGACCCGACCCACTCCGAGGGCGAGGCGCTGGCGCAGATCTACTCGCTGCTCCGGCCGGGCGAGGCGCCCGACCTCGAGACGGCACGCCAGGCGCTCGATCGGCTGTTCTTCAACCCGAAGCGCTACGACTTGGGCCGGGTGGGCCGCTACAAGATCAACCAGCGCCTCAAGCTCAAGACCGATCCCGATCACACGGTCCTGACGCAGGAGGACTTCATTGCCATCATCCGGTACCTGATCGACCTGCACGACGGTCGCGGGCACACGGACGACATCGACCACCTCGGCAACCGCCGGATCCGGTCGGTGGGCGAGCTCATCGCCAACCAGTTCTCCGTGGGCCTCTCGCGGATGGCGCGGTTGGTCAAGGAGCGGATGAGCATCAACAGCGATCCCGACAAGATCTCGCTCGATGACCTGGTCAACGCCCGGACGGTGTCGGCGGTCATCCAGGCGTTCTTCGGATCGAGCCAGCTGTCGCAGTTCATGGACCAGACCAACCCGCTGGCAGAGCTGACCAACAAGCGGCGGCTCTCGGCCCTCGGGCCGGGCGGCCTGACGCGGGAGCGCGCCGGCTTCGAGGTCCGCGACGTGCACTACTCGCAGTACGGCCGGATGTGCCCCATCGAGACGCCGGAAGGCCCGAACATCGGGCTCATCACGAGCCTCTCGACGTACGCGCGCATCAACGAGCTCGGCTTCATCGAGACGCCGTACCGGGTCGTGAAGCACGGCAAGGTCACCGACGAAATCCACTGGCTCTCCGCCAGCGAGGAGGAGGACTTCGCGGTGGCGCAGGCCAACGCGATGCTCAAGCCCGACGGATCGTTCGAGGATGCGCTGGTCCTCTGCCGCCGGGGCGATGACTACCCGCTGCTCGCCCCGGAGCGGATCGAGTACATGGACGTCGCACCGGAGCAGCTCGTCTCCATCGCGGCCGCGCTGATCCCGTTCCTGGAGCACGACGACGCCAACCGCGCGCTGATGGGCTCCAACATGCAGCGCCAGAGCGTGCCGCTCCTCTTCCCCAGTGCGCCGCTGGTGGGCACCGGGCTCGAGGCCAAGGTGGCCACCGATTCCGGCGCCGTCATCACCGCCCGGCGGGCCGGCACGGTCACCCGCGTCACCGCGGACGAGATCATCATCGACGCCGGTCGCGCCGGCCTCACCGGCGATCGGCCGCTGGCCCGATTGGGGCAGTTCGACCGCTACCGGGTCAAGAAGTACTGGCGCACCAACCAGGACACGGCGCTCAACCAGCGCCCCCTGGTCCAGGTGGGCCAGGAAGTGGCCCAGGGACAGGTCGTCGCCGATGGCGCCGGCACCGAGCAGGGCGAGCTCGCCCTCGGCAGCAACGTGCTGGTCGCGTTCATGCCCTGGTACGGGCACAACTTCGAGGACGCGATCATCCTCTCGGAGCGCCTGGTCAAGGACGACGTCTATTCGTCGATCCACATCCAGGAGCTCGAGCTCCACGTCCGCGACACCAAGCGCGGCCAGGAGGAGATCACCCGAGAGATCCCCAACGTCTCCGACGAGTCGCTGGTGGACCTCGATGAGCGCGGCATCGTCCGCATCGGCGCACACGTCAAGCCGGGCGATATCCTCGTCGGCAAGATCACGCCGAAGGGCGAGACCGAGCTTTCCCCCGAAGAGAAGCTGCTGACGGCCATCTTCGGCGAGAAGGCGAAGGACGTGAAGGACTCCTCGCTCAAGGTCCCGCCGGGGATGAAGGGCGTCGTCATCGACGTCAAGATCTTCAGCCGGGTCGAGGATCAGGTCGTCGAGAAGGATCGCGGCGAGCGGATCGGCGAGGTGCGACGCATCGAGACCGACGAGAAGGCGCGGATCAACTTCGTGCTCTTCGAGGAGCTGACCCAGCTGCTGCAGGGCCAGGAAGTGGCGCTGATGCTCCGTTCGGGCACGGTGGAGGAATACCTCACCCCGGGCACCAAGCTCACCAAGGCCGTGGTCGACGGCGTCGACCTGGGCGAGGTGGACCTGAAGACGCTCCGCGTGGCCGGCAAGGGCGCCCAGGAGCGGATCCGCGCCGCGGTCGACGCGGCCGCACGCGAGCGGGCCAAGGTCGAGGAGAAGTCCGAGGACCAGATCGACAAGATCCTCCAGCCCGATGAGCTGCCTCCGGGCGTCATCCAGCTGGTCAAGGTGTATATCGCCGAGAAGCGGAAGATCTCCGTCGGCGACAAGATGGCCGGCCGCCACGGCAACAAGGGCATCGTCGCCCGGATCGTGCCGGAGGAAGACCTGCCGTTCATGCCCGATGGCACTCCGGTGGACATCGTGCTCAATCCCCTCGGCGTGCCGAGCCGGATGAACGTGGGCCAGATCCTGGAAACGCACCTGGGATGGTGCGCCCGGATCCTCGGCTTCAAGGCGAAGACCCCGGTCTTCCGCGGGGCCGATGAGCTGGAGATCGGCGTGCTGCTCCGGGTGGCCGGGCTGGTGACGGCCGGCGGGACCCTGGGCTTGAAGCACGCGGCGCCGGAACCGACGCCGCTCCAGGTCGAGAAGATCGTGGGCGACTTGAAGACGGTGCACGGCGAGGAGCAGCTGCTGCTGGATCGGTCGAGCGTGGCGGCCCTGGCCGGGAAGGGCGCCTCACCCGAGACCCGCGAGGTGTACCAGGGCGTCAAGACGTTCCTGGTCGAGGCGGCCAAGGAGCTCGCGGCGCGGCTGGCCGACCAGCGGACGCTGGAGCTGGCGTATCACCAGGCGCAGGCGGCGGACAAGAAGCACGGCAAGGCCGCGGCGAAGGTGGTCAAGGAGATCGAGAAGCTGGCCGAGCAGTCGGCGGCGGAGCGTCTCGAAGCGGTGGGGCTTCCGGCCCTGGCCACGCTGCTGGGCGGAAAGGGCGAGGCCGATCAGGTCGATGCCGCCACCGTCGAGTTGCTCCGGACCGCCGGACTCACGCCGGCCGGCAAGATGCGCCTGCGGGATGGGCGGAGCGGGCAGGAGTTCGCCGGCGACGTCACGGTGGGGGCCATCTACATGCTCAAGCTGAGCCACCTGGTGGACGACAAGATCCACGCCCGGTCGATCGGGCCGTACTCGCTGGTGACGCAGCAGCCGCTGGCAGGCAAGGCGCAGTTCGGCGGCCAACGGTTCGGTGAAATGGAAGTGTGGGCGCTCGAGGCGTACGGTGCCTCGCACGTCCTGCAGGAGATGCTCACTGTGAAGTCCGACGACGTGAACGGCCGGAGCAAGGTGTACGAGGCCATCGTGAAGGGCCAGAACCTGCCTGAGCCGGGGATCCCGGAGTCGTTCAACGTGCTGGTCAAGGAACTCCAGGCACTCGGCCTCAAGGTCACCCTCGGCACCACCGCCGAAGGCGAAGAGTAAGAGGGACCAATGATCGATTTTCGCAGCGGACGCGAGCCCAAGAGCTCGTCATTCGATTTCATCAGCATTCGCATCGCCTCCCCGGAGGAGATCCGCGGCCCGCGTGATTCCAAGGAACGCGAGCGGCTGGAGCTCCAGGGACAGCGGCAGTGGTGGTCCTGGGGCGAGGTGACCAAGCCCGAGACCATCAACTACCGCTCGTTCAAGCCGGAGCGGGACGGTCTCTTCTGCGAGCGCATCTTCGGTCCGGTCAAGGACTGGGAGTGCCATTGCGGCAAGTACAAGCGCATCCGCTATCGCGGCGTCATCTGCGACCGGTGCGGCGTCGAAGTGACGCTGTCGAAGGTCCGGCGCGAGCGGATGGGCCACATCGAGCTCAGCGTGCCGGTGGCGCACATCTGGTTCTTCAAGACGCTGCCGAGCCCGATGGGGAACCTGCTCAACGTGACCCTGCGTGACCTCGAGCGGGTCATCTACTACTCGAGCTACATCGTCATCGATCCGGGCGAGCAGGACGTCGAGGCCAACCAGCTGCTGGACGAGGAAGAGTTCCTCACCCTCCGGCAGAAGGCCAAGCAGGACGGCGACCACGCCTTCCGCGCCGACATCGGCGCGCCGGCGGTGCGCGAGCTGCTCATGCGCATCGACGTGAAGAAGCTGGCCGGGGAACTGCGGACGTCGGTGGCCGGCGAGACCAGCCAGCACCGCAAGAAGCAGATGCTCAAGCGCCTCAAGATCGTCGACGCGTTCCTGAGCTCCGGCGACAACGGCGACCTGCCCAACGACCCGGCGTGGATGATCCTCGACGTGGTGCCGGTGATCCCGCCCGACCTCAGGCCGCTGGTGCCGCTCGACGGCGGGCGCTTTGCCACGTCCGACCTGAACGACCTGTACCGCCGGGTGATCAACCGCAACAACCGGCTCCAGAAGCTCATCCAGCACCGCGCCCCGGAGGTCATCCTCCGCAACGAGAAGCGGATGCTGCAGGAGGCCGTCGACGCGCTGTTCGACAACGGCCGCCGCTCCAAGGCCATCCGCGGCCGGGGCAAGCGTCCGCTCAAGTCGCTGAGCGACATGCTCAAGGGCAAGCAGGGCCGCTTCCGGCAGAACCTCCTCGGCAAGCGGGTGGACTACTCGGGCCGGTCGGTCATCGTGGTGGGCCCGGAGCTCCGGCTCCACCAGTGCGGCCTCCCCAAGACGATGGCGGTGGAGCTCTTCAAGCCGTTCATCATCCACAAGCTGGTGGAGAAGGGGATCGCCGAGACGGTCAAGCGCGCCAAGAAGATCGTCGAGCGCGAGAGCCCCGAGGTGTACGAGATCCTCGAGGAGATCATCCAGGACCATCCGGTGCTCTTGAACCGGGCGCCGACGCTCCACCGCCTGGGCATCCAGGCGTTCGAGCCGGTGCTGGTCGAGGGCAAGGCCATCCGGATCCATCCGCTCGTCTGCGCGGCGTTCAACGCCGACTTCGACGGCGACCAGATGGCGGTGCACGTGCCGCTCTCGTTCGAGGCGCAGATCGAGGCGCGCCTGCTGATGATCTCGTCGAACAACATCCTCAAGCCGTCCGACGGCCGGCCGGTGGCGGAGCCGTCCCAGGACATGGTGCTGGGGAGCTACTGGCTCACCAAGCTGCCGCCCGGGTTCGAGGAGCAGATCCGGAAGGCCGGCAAGAACCAGGAGCCGATCAAGGCGCTCTGGAAGGACGCCAAGTGGTACGGCACGCTGGCCGAGCTGGAGATGGCACTGGCACACGGGGCCGTCACCCACCACGACGCGATCCACTTCTGGTACACCCCGCCCCGCGAGGCGGAGGACGCGGTACCGCGCTGGATCTCGACCACCGCCGGTCGGGTGCTCTTCAACAGCATCCTGCCGCGCCAGTTGGTGGCGGAGCTCGGCTTCCGCGACGAGGTGATGAAGAAGAAGGCGCTCTCCGAGCTGGTGCTCCAGAGCTACCGTCGCGCCGGACTGTCCGAGACGGTGCTCTTCCTCGATCGGCTGAAGGAGTTCGGGTTCCGGTTCGCCACGCTGGGCGGGGTGTCGATCGGGATCGAGGACCTGCACATCCCGGCCGAGAAGGTCAAGCTGCTGGCGGAGGCGGACCAGCGGGTCCAGCGCTTCCAGCGGGCGTACAACACCGGTCAGATCACGTTCGGTGAGCGATACAACAAGGTCATCGACGCCTGGACCCACGCCAACAACGACGTGGCCGAGGCGATGGTCAACGGGATGCGCGATTCCCGCGGCGGGTTCAACCCGGTGTTCATGATGTTCGATTCCGGGTCCCGCGGCAGCCGCGACCAGATCCGGCAGTTGGCCGGGATGCGCGGCCTGATGGCCAAGCCGCAGAAGAAGCTCACCGGCGGCATCGGCGAGATCATCGAGAGCCCGATCAAGTCGAACTTCCGTGAGGGGCTCACGGTGCTCGAGTACTTCATCTCGACCCACGGCGCCCGGAAGGGCCTGGCCGACACCGCGCTCAAGACCGCGGACGCCGGTTACCTGACCCGCCGGCTGGTGGACGTGGCGCAGGACGTCACGATCACCGAGGAAGATTGCGGCACCACCCTGGGCCTGGAGATGACCGCGCTCAAGGAGGGCGAGGACATCATCGAGGGTCTCCGCGAGCGCGTGATGGGCAGCGTGGCGGCGGAAGAGGTCTACGATCCGCACGAACTCGACGAGTTCGGCGACCCGAAGCTGCTGGTGCAGGCCGGCCAGCTCATCGACGAGGACGCGTCGGTGGCCATCGAGGACGCCGGGATCGAGAAGATCAAGATCCGCTCGGTGCTCACCTGTGAATCGCGGCGCGGGGTCTGCCGGATGTGCTACGGCCGGAACCTTGCCACGATGGACATGGTGGACATGGGCGAGGCGGTGGGCATCCTGGCCGCGCAGTCGATCGGCGAACCGGGCACCCAGCTGACGCTCCGGACCTTCCACATCGGCGGTACGTCCTCGCGCATCGCCGAGGACGCCGAGCGGCGGGCACGGGCCGACGGCACCGTGCACTACACCAAGGGCCTGGAGTGGACCGACGTGCCCGTCGAGTACGAGGACGGGCTCAAGGGCAACATCCGGATCGTGCTGACCCGTGAGGACGAGTCGGCCACCGAGGAGACCAAGGAAGGCATCCTCGTCACCGATCCGAAGGACCACAAGAAGGTGATCAACCGCTACCCGGTGCCGGAAGGCGCGCTCCTGCAGGTCAAGGAGAGCGACGCGGCCCAGGGGCGGCAGACCATCCTCTACACCTGGGACCCGTACAGCGATCCGAGCATCCTCAAGATCGATGGCGACCTGCGCTGGAAGGACCTGGTGCCGGGCGTCACGCTCCGCGAGGAGCTGGACGAGTCGACCGGACTCCGCTCGCTGGTGGTGCAGACCGATCCGGACCGCGAGCTCCATCCGTCGGTGCTGGTCTATGCGCCGAACCGGAAGGACCCGCAGGAATACACGCTGGCCGAAGGCTCGCGGATCATCCTCGGCTCGCCGACCGACCTCGTGAGCCGGGCCATGACCGTGCCGGACGAGGCCAACCCGTGGTCGTCGAAGTTCCGGGTCGACGAAGTGCCGATCAACGTCGCGTGGCCGGGGAAGACCAAGAAGGAAGCGCGCGACAAGACCGTCTGGCTCTCGCCGCCGGTCAAGGTGGTCAAGGGCGTCACGGTCACCAAGATCCCGCGTCAGGCGTACAAGACGCGCGATATCACCGGCGGCCTGCCGCGGGTGGCGGAGCTCTTCGAGGCGCGCCGTCCGAAGGACCCGGCCACCATCGCCGAGGTGGATGGCGTGGTCAAGTTCGGCGAGATCAAGCGCGGCAAGCGCGAGATCTACGTCTACCCCGAGGAGGGCGAGGCCCAGCTGTACGAGGTCGCCGCCGGCAAGCACCTCCGGGTGCACGAGGGCGATCGCGTCCGCGCCGGTGACCGACTGACCGAGGGGCCGGTCAATCCGCACGACATCCTGCGGATCAAGGGCCCGCGCGCGGTGCAGGAATACCTGCTCAACGAGGTGCAGGAGGTCTACCGCCTGCAGGGCGTCAGGATCAGCGACAAGCACATCGGCGTCATCGTGCGCCAGATGCTGCAGAAGGTGCGCGTCACCGATCCGGGCGATACCGACTTCCTCGAAGGCGAGTCGGTCGACAAGCTCATCTTCCGCGAGGAGAATGCGCGGGTCGAGAAGAAGAAGGACAAGCCCGCCGACTCCGAGCCGGTGCTCCTCGGCATCACCAAGGCGTCACTCACGACGCAGTCGTTCATCTCGGCCGCGTCGTTCCAGGAGACCACCCGCGTCCTTACCGACGCGGCGATCCGCGGGGCCAAGGACGATCTCCTCGGCTTGAAGGAGAACATCATCATCGGTCACCTGATCCCGGCCGGCACGGGGCTCTATCGGTACGCGGAGATCGACATCGCGCCGCCGGAAGGGTACGAGGCACCGCCGCCGCCGGAACCGGGCGCGGACGCACCGGCCGAGACGGTGGCCGCCGCGGTCTTGGTGGGTGAAGACGATTAATGTAGGGGGTGCCCCGTGGGCACCCCGTGAACAAGCGAAGTCCGATATGACGCACCCCGATGCCCGGCCCCCCAAAAGGCCGGGCGTCGCATTTCTAGGCACCCCGGCGATTGCGTTCCACGGCGGCGAAAGCCAGATTGTGAAGAGTCCCACACCCCCACGGTACGTCAGGCCACTGTGACGGTGCAGTCCGGTGGCACACCTCTCGAGAGCCCGATGTCCGACAATGTTCCTCTCCCCTCGATGGCGGCACGCTTTGCCGTGCCTCTGGACCCGGTCTCGTCCGGCCGCGGTCCTTGGGTGGCGCCGGTGATCGAGCCGCTCCCCAAACTCACCGAGCTGACCCTCCTCTCGCCGATCGGCGGAGGTGGCGGGATCGGGGGGAGCACCGTATTCGGATTGCTCCTCGCGGTCGGACTTCTCTTTGGGGTCGGGGCGTGCAGCGACCCGCTCGCGCTCAACGCGCCAGGATCGCTTCCACCCCACCTGTCGCGGCTGATGACCTGCACCGCGCGCCGCGCCGACCTGACGCTGACCTGCACCGGCCCGGAGGCGGCGTCGGGCACGGTCACCATCGGGAGCCAGGGGGTGATCGTCGCGCTCCGCTCGTCGAACGTCAGCTATGACACCGCCACCGACATCCTTCAAGCCACCGTCACAGTGCAGAACCTTTCGATTCTCCCCCTCAACACGCCTGATGGCACGACGCTGGGTGGGGGACTCGACGTCTTCTTTGTGTCCGGGCCGAGTGGGCCGCTGGGACAGGTGGTCGACCTTCCAAATGAAGACGGCACCGGGACCTACACCGCCGCCGACCAGCCCTACTTCCGATACGGTCAGATCCTCGCACCGCAGGCCATCTCGTCAGGCAAGTTGTGGCAGTTCCACCTGATTGGAGTGGCGAGCTTCACCTTCTCGGTGCTGGTGTCGACCACGGTGCCCTCGTCGCAGGCGTTCCTGACCTGGACAGAGGACCCGGTGGTGGGGCGGGCGGACTGGGGCGCCATCGGCGGCTGGGGGAACAAGGGACTGGCACTCTTTGGCAAGCACGGCGTCCGGGAGATCTTCGATGGCACGCAGTGGCGGTCGCGCGCTGACATCCCGGGCAATGACATCAGCACGACTCCGACTCCCGCCGCCGCGGCCACCGGGCCCTCCAATCTCTTCGCCCTGCTGAGCGACGGTCACACCATCCGCTATTGGGACGGGATCAGCTGGCGGACAATCAGCGACCTGAGCGGGGGCCCCAACATCAACCACGGCCCGATCGCCAACGATGGCGCATCCATCCTCTACTCCCTGACCGACAGCGTGCGGATGTTCACCGTGAACCCCACGGTTGCCGGAGGAGGGACCTGGTCCACCATCCCGTCTCCCGGTGGAGGGCTGACGGTCTGCACCGGCGGGACGGTGACGCACGGGATGCTCGTTTGTGCCTTTGGCGACAACGTCATGCGCTCCTGGGACGGCTCCTCCTGGACCTCCGAAGGGAATACCGGCGTCAACCTGGCCAACCTGGTATTTGCCGACGACACCAGCGACATCTGGGCCTACTCGCTCGGCGGCGGGGGTGCGCTGACCCACTACACCGGCGGAAGCTGGGCTGCCGCGTCGGGGACGCCGGGCCCCCTCTCCGATTATCTGTTTAACGGGGGTACGATCACCGCCACCCACGAACTCTACCTCGGTGGTAGTGAGTTCACCTTCGTGCACGGGGTCATCTGGCACTTCGACGGGGCCAACTGGACCGAGGAGTACAATGGGACCCTGAGCCCCATCGCGTTCTTCGCACGCAATGCCGACACCGTATACGCCACGGGGCAGCGCAGCCTCCTGATGAAACGGACCTCGGGTACCTGGAGCACGCTGGCCGGCGACTTCGGCGGTGGTACGGGAAGCCCGTGGCAGGGACTCTGGGTCAACGGGCCCGACGACATCTTTGTCAGCGGCACCGGAGGCGCAATGCGCCATTGGGACGGAACCCAGTGGGTAGCGCAGTCCACGCCCGATGTCTCCAATGGTGAGTCCATCTGGGGGACCAGCGGTACCAACGTGTACCTGGCGGGGTACAGCTTCGCCGTGGAACATTATGATGGCACCAGTTGGACCGCGACGCCGGGGTATGTGAACGGCCTGGAGACGATCGGTATCGGCGGATCGGGGGCGGGAGACATCTGGACAGTCGGCGTGGACGGGAGCCTGGGGAGCAACATCGCGCATTTCAACGGTAGCAGCTGGAGTGCCTCGGCGTCGCCGGCCGATAACGTGACGCTTGACGCCGTCTGGGCCGGGGCCGACACCCTCGCCGTGGCGGTCGGCAGCAGTGGCCGCATCCTCCGATGGGACGGCTCCAACTGGACCCAGGCAACTTCCCCGACCACGGCGGAACTCCTCAGCGTCTGGGGTACCTCCTCGACAGACATCTGGGCGGTGGGGAGGGGAGGGACGATCATCCACTGGAACGGCAGCAGCTGGGGGAGCGGCGGATCTTCCTGCGACGGGGGGAATGACGTGCACTCAGTCTGGGGGCGGTCTCCAACCGAGGTCTATGCCGCGACTGACGGCGGTCAGCTCTGTTTCTATGATGGAACGAGCTGGGTCGCGTTGCCGCTTGAGGGAGTCGGATCCGGGGATGGAGCGCTCTTCCGGGTCGGCGGCGATGCGACGGGCTCGATCGCGGTTGCGGTGGGGCAGCACGTCTATCGTGGTACGCGCTAATTCGGCTTCGTACGTTGTAGGGCGTCCTCACCAACCGAGCCTCGGCCGACGAACCACCGGCCGCGCGGCTCCGAATTCCGGGTCCCGAGGCCTTCATGTCTGACCGTCCGTCCGTCGATCTCCCTACTGAGCGCGCCGTCGCACCGGCCCTTCCAGCGTCCCGCCGGCCTTGGATCGTTCCGTCGGTCGAGGCGCTCCCCAAACTCACCGAGCTGACCCTCCTCTCGCCGATCGGCGGGGGTGGCGGGATCGGGGGGAGCACCGTCTTCGGGCTCCTGCTCGCAGCCGGACTCCTCTTCGGCGTCGGGGCATGCAGCGATGACATCGTGCGGCCGAGCACGCCGAGCCGGCCGGCAGCGGCCGTCCAGACGATCACCTGCCGCGCGGATGTGAGAGCCGGATCCATCTCCTGCGCCGGTCCTGAGTCCACCTTGGGGCCGGTCACTCTCGGCGGCCAGGGCACCCGCGTCCTCCTTCGCTCCAGCAACGTTGCGTACGACAGTGTCACCCACATCTTCTCCGCCGACGTCACGCTGGAGAACCTGCTGGCGCAGACGCTCATCGGTGCCACCGACGTCTTTTTCGAGAGCGGCCCGACCGTGACCGCTGGGACCGGTCTCGTCACCGTCGCCAACCCGACGGGGGTGAACACATTCGACCACCCGAGCCAGCCCTACTTCCAGTACGCCGACAGCATCCGCTTCGATCAGGTCTCCCCTCCACTCAACTGGCAATGGAGCGTCCCGGCGACGGTCACCAGCTTCGACTTCACCGTGCTGGTCTACGCCCAGGTCCAGGACGCGCAGGGGGTCCTCTTCTGGTCGGAGGTTCCGCAGTTCCACAGCGACAGCCTCATCGACATCGCGGTCAACTCGAGCACCGATGCGATGGCGGTCGGGCTGTTCGGGGAGGTGCTGCACAAGGTCGGCAGCGCCTGGAGTGAGCCTCCAGTGCAGCATTCCGGCGAGTGGGCCGGCATCGCGGCGATCGGCGGAGGGAAGTATGTCGGCGCCACCACGACCGGCAACGTGCTGCTCTTCGATGGGCAGGTCTGGAAGCTGGTCCGGAACGCGGGGTTCACCATCGCCGGGGTCACCGCCTACGCCGCCAATCGGATCGCGATCGGCGGGGACAGCGGCGGCTCCCCGCACATCAGCTGGCTGGGCGACAACGGCTGGTTCTCGATTTCGGTCGGTGGGAGCACGCCATTCTCATTCCTGACCAGCGACGGCACTGACCAAGGAGTCGCGGCCAACGCAGGGGGGTCCGTCTATCGCTTCAACTTCAACTCTCCCACGCCCAGCGGATCGAGCGGCAGCCCTATCACCGCGATGTATGGTGCCGTATCGACGAACGACTTTGGCTATGCCGTCTTTTCCGGCGGCGGCGGCATCCTAGATTTTGGCACCTCCGCCCAGATCTACAGTGGGGGGTTCGACACCACCGTTGACGCGATCGACTTCGGAAGTGGGGGCCCCAACTGGTGGGCGGCGGTCCGCAGTATCACGACGGATTCATCGGTGCTGATGAGTTGGACTGGCGGGACCTGGAGTGACCGTGCAACGCTTCCGGCGCAGGTGACCCGGATAAAGCAGGACTCCTCGGGTGGACTGTATCTGCTTTCGAGCGACGGGATCCGGCGCTGGAACGGCAGCTCCATCGTCGATGAGCTGGTGACCTCGGCGGCCGACTACCCCACCGCGCTGGCCGCGGCTGGCTCGCGCGCTGCCGTGGGAACGGTGGAGGGGAATGTCCGGCGGTACGTGAGTGGAAGCTGGGTCACCAGCGATCCTGACGGCGCGGCGACCGACTCGATCGTCGGCATTCAGATGGCTGGTGGCGACACCATCCTTGCGGCCGAGGGGAAGAAGGTCGACCTGTATGATGGGGCGAGCTGGAGCATGGCGGTGGACGTCGGCAGCATCCCCATCGCTGGGTTCTGGGCCGCCAATGGCAGTCAGCTGGTGGTGTTCCTGAGTGGTACGAGTTCCGTGTATCGGATGACCTCACTCAACGATTATACCCACAACACCAGCGATCCCGGAGGCGGAACACCGGTGCAGCTCACCGCCGCGTGGGGCTCCAGCATCGACGACTTCTGGCTCGTCGGCAACAGCGGCCAGGTGGTCTGGTACAACGGCACCGGCTACGTCAATGAAAGCCCCGGCCCGAGCAACAACCTCGATGCCGTGGCCGGAACGAGCTCCAGCAACGTCTGGGTCGGCGGGACCAACGGCTATATCGCCCACTGGAACGGGAGCGGCTGGACCGACTGCTCCCTGCCCACGACGGAGACGGTCACCTCGCTCTGGATCTCCGCCGACGGGACGGTGTACGCCGGGACTCCCTTCGCCGCGGACACACTCCAGAATCTCGTCTGCGGTGTGCGGGTGCCAACTATCCCCAATGGCGGCGGAACGGTCCGCGCGCTGCAAGGTTCATCCTCGAACCAGCTTTGGGCGTTGGTGGGCAACAGCGTCTTCGAGGGTCAGCGATAGGCGGCGGGGCGTTCGCCTCTCGCCCGTTGACCCACCAGTTCGATCTCGTTCGTCGTTCAGTCGTCCGCGCGTGCGGAGATCAACTCATTCTGTTTCCGTGGAGCTTCGATGGACGTCCATCCGTCCGATGATCGTGTTGTGTCGCCCGTGCTGGCCTCTTCGACTGAAGGCCGCCGAGTGTGGACCGCGCCGGCAGTGACGCCGCTGCCCAAGCTCACCGAGTTGACCCTTATTTCGCCGATCGGCGGAGGTGGCGGGATCGGCGGAAGCACGGTCTTCGGGCTCCTCCTCGCGGCAGGGCTCCTCTTCGGAATGAGTGCCTGTGGAGACGAGAACTTGAGCCGTCCGTCCCTCGGGGGAAACTTCATCCCGGCGGCCCAGCAGCTCACCTGCCGAGCGGACGTCAGCGCGGGGACCCTCGAGTGTGCCGCCGCCGGCGGAGCCTCCCGCTCGCCGGGCGTTGAGACGTTCGGCGAACAGGGGGTCAAGGTCGGACTCCGCTCCAGCAACAATTCCTGGAACGGCACATCCCACGTCTTCAGCACCGACGTGAGCATCCAGAACGAGGCGGCGCTCGCAATGGGCACCGCCAACGGCACCACCAAGGACAGCGGCGGGATCAAGGTCTTCTTCCTGTCGCAGCCCGGCGGCGATGTCGGCACGGTATCCGTCCTCAACCCGACGAACACCGGCACCTTCACGACGACGGGCCAGCCGTACTTCAAGTATGACACCCTCCTCACCTCGCAGCAGGTGTCGAACTCCCAGACCTGGCAGTTCCAGCTCGATCCCGCCACGACCTCGTTCACCTTCCAGGTCCTGGTCTCGGCGGAGCTCCCCAACGCCGGAGCCATCCTGCGGTGGGCCGAGGAACCGGGGATGAATCCGGTCAACTGGGAGGGGATCAGTGGGTGGGGCACCGATGGCCTCGCGGTCTTCGGGCAGTTCGGCGAGGTGTACGTCCGTGACAGCGGGGTCTGGCGGGCGCGGAATGACCCGAACGGGAGTGGCGAGAGTGGGCCGGTCGTCGCGGCGGGGCCGAACGACATCACGACCTTCATCAACGGCACTTCCTCCGTCCGCCACTGGGATGGGATCAGCTGGCGGGCCATTGAGGGACTCGCCAACAGCCCGAGCCAGAGTCTGTCGTTTCTGGTGAACGAGGTCGGCGGCACCGGCGGGGCCGGCGGAGCCTTTTCCCTCGGCTTCCGCATCGGCCGCTTCGACGGGAGGGCGTGGATCACGGACACGCTACCGACCTCGGTGAGCAGCGTGCAGGCCTCCACAACGTTCGGGACCGATATTGTCATCTTGTCGAACCAGGGGCACGTCTGGCGCCAGGACTTCGGCACCGGGATCTGGACCGAGATCGGGACGGGAGGCTCGGGGCAGACCAATGGGCCGAACGCCGTCTTCGGGACCGGCAACAACAACCTCTGGGCGTTGAGCAATTTCAACGGGGGTGGCGACCCGGTGATTGCGTACTGGGACGGGAGCTCGTGGACCGACCAGGCCGTTCCGAGCGGGCAGGACAACAACACCGGGCATCCTGAAGGCGGGGTCGCGTTCTCATCGAGTGATGCCTACATCGTGCGCACCGACAACAACGGGCACGGCCACGTCTGGCATTGGGACGGCGCCAACTGGACCGACGTGCGCACCGCCAGCTACAACTATTCCGGGATCTGGGCCCGCGGCACCGACGATTTCTATCTCGCCGAGAATGGCGGGAGGGTGGAGCACGACAGTGCGGGGGTCTGGACCACCGTCCTCGACAATACGCCATCCACCACCGCCGTCTGGGCAGAGAGCAGCACCAGCGCCTATATGGCGACCAACACCGCCGAGATCCTCCACTACGACGGCAGCACCTGGAACTTCGCTGTGAGCACCGCCGGCAATTACACCTCGATCTGGGAGAGCGGGCCGAACGACATCTGGGTCGCCCGGTCCGACAATGATCTGATACACAAGGACGCTTCCAGCTGGACTGTCGTCGGACCTGGCGGTGCTGGCCCTTATTACGGCGTCGGTGGCAGCGGATCGCACGACGTCTGGACAGTGGGGGGTAGTGGCGAGGTGTACCACAATGACGGGACGAACTGGTCTGCGTCCGTCAACCCGAACACCCTGACTCCCAATGACCTGCACGCCGTCTGGGCCGCGAACGCCAACTTCGCCGTGGCTGTGGGAGAGAACGGGACAATCCTCAAATGGCTGGGGTCGAGCTGGGCGCTGGAGACCTCCCCCACCAGCGCCGCGCTCCGGTCGGTCTGGGGGAGCGGGCCGAGCGATGTCTGGGCGGTGGGGGATTTCGGGGTGATCGTCCACTACGACGGGAGCTCCTGGAGCACTGACACGTCCGGGACGGGCCAGAACTTGCTCGGCGTCTGGGCCGCATCGCCGAGCGAGGTGTACGCCGTCGGGGCCAACAAGACGCTCCTGATGTACAACGGAGTCTCCTGGAGTCCGGTGGCCT
Source organism: Gemmatimonadales bacterium (assembly GCA_049680185.1). Taxonomy (GTDB): domain Bacteria; phylum Gemmatimonadota; class Gemmatimonadetes; order Gemmatimonadales; family GWC2-71-9; genus CAMLHU01. The sequence goes on from JBAUHI010000077.1 coordinate 18,893, forward strand.
TCCAGTCAGCGAACACCGGGTCGTCCTTCAATGCGATCTCGGGCAGGGCTGGTGGTCAGGTGCTGATCGCTGGCACCAGGATCCTGCGCGGCACCCGATAACGATTCCACTAAGGCGGCGCGGCCCCGGGGAGAACTCTCCGGGGCCGAACTGCGTCCGGACCCTTGCGCTTCGGTCCCCGCCGGCGAGATTAGGTGGGTCTTCCCCTCCCACAAATAGAGCGCTCCATGTCCGACGCCGTTCCCCCGACGACGCCCCAGGACCAATCTGTGTCGGCACCCCGCCGCCCCTGGCTGACGCCGCGAGTCTCGGAACTTCCGAAGCTCACCGACCTGACCCTCCTTTCGCCGATCGGCGGAGGTGGTGGGATCGGGGGGAGCACGGTCTTCGGGCTGCTCCTCGCGGTGGGGCTCCTCTTCGGCGTTGGCGCCTGTAGCGATGATATCGTCCGGCCGAGCGTCGGGGCGCTGGCTTCGACGACTGCCGTCCAGACGATCAGCTGCCGCGCCACGGTGGCCACCCTGGCGGTGACCTGTGCCGGACCCGCCTTGGCACCCGGAGAAGAGATCCTCGGAGGGCAGGGGACTCGGGTGGCACTCCGGTCCACCAACGTCGCCTACAACCCTGGAACCAACAAGTTCACCTTCAACGTGACGGTGCAGAACCTCTCGATCCAGACGCTCGGCACCGACGGGACGCACCTGACCGGGGTCCAGGTCTTCTTCCAGAATCCGCCCGCCGCCACCTCGGGGACCGGCAGCATTACCGTGGACAACGCTTCCCTCGGCAGCTTCACCGGAGTGGGCCAGCAGTACTACTTCTACCCCGACAGCCTGCAGGCCGATTCTATCTCCGGTCCCGTGACCTGGCAGTTCGGGGTCCCAGCCACGGTCAGTACCTTCGCGTTCACCGTGCTCGTCGACGTGATAGTCCCCGAGGTCGGGGGAGTCCTCACCTGGTCAGCAGTACCCCAGTTCACCAGCGACAGCCTGACCGGCATCGCCGTCAACTCAAGCACCGATGCGATGGCGGTGGGGCTGTACGGTCGAGTGCTCCACAAGGTCGGGACCCAGTGGAACGACCTGTCACGGCAGATCAACGAGGACTGGATCGGGGTCGAGGCGATCGGCAACGGGCAGTACATCGGCGCTACCTCGCAGGGGACCGTGGCACTCTACAGCGCCGGGACCTGGCGCGTGCTGCACCGGGTAACGATGCAGCCGTACGGGCTCTACGCCGAATCGGCCAAGCGGATCATGCTCGGCGGGGTCAATCGCCTCATCTGGTGGAATGAGAACGGCGATTCCGTTGACCTGGCCGGTGGCGGCGCGTCGGGCTCCTACAACTTCCTGGTGAAGGACACCTTGCCTGGGACCACCGTCGTCGGTTCAACGGACGGCACCATATGCCAGATCGCCTGGCTGGTCCAGGCGGTCAGCAATTGCGGCGCGTTGGCTGAGCCGATCACGGCCTTCGCGGGGTCCACCGGCCTGCACCTGCAGCCGTTGCTGGCCAGATACACCAGCAGCCACGGCTCGATGTTCGACCTCTACAATGGGACCGCCTACGTGTCTGGCGCCCCCGACTCCTCGATTGACGCCATCGTCTACAGCGCTGGCGGGGTCGGGGCCTCCTTTTGGCGCGCGACCCGCAGCCATACCACCGATTCGACCACGCTTTCGAGTTGGAGCGGAAGCTGGACCGACCGTGACTCTATTCCGGCCCAGGTCCTGGCGCTGGTGGATGACAGCGCCGGCGGGCTTTACGCCCTCTCCGCCGGCGGCATCCGCCGCTGGAACGGGAGTGCCGTTGTGGATGAGGTGGTCGCCCCCGCGGCGGACAGCCTGACCGCGGTCTGGGGGAACGCCACGACCGCCTTCGTCGGGACCCAGAGCGGTAATGTCTGGCGATACTCGGGCGGCGGCTGGACCAGCACCCCGTTCGGGTCGGGTTTTCCGATCAAGGCAATCCAGGGATTCAGCGCCTCGTCGGCCCTCGCGACCGACGTGTACGGCAACGTCCTGCAATTCGATGGCTCGACTTGGAGCCATTTCTCCAATGTCGACGGACCTCAGGCCCTCTGGGGGACAGACCCCCACAATATGGTGGCCTTGACTTGGAACAACCTCGGAGCAGGGGTGTCCTACGTCAGTCGCGGTGACCTCTCAGCACCCGTCCATGACTTGGATCCGGCGGGTGTGACCTCGCGCCTCAACGCCATCTGGGGTACCAGCATATTGGACTTCTGGGTGGTCGGCGATAGCGGCGTGGTGCTCCATTATGATGGTTCCACCTACACCACTTTCTTTCCCCCCGGCATCACCGAAAACCTCGTCTCGGTGAGCGGGACCGGCAACTCCGATCTCTGGGTCGGCGGCGCCAACGGGTTCGTGGGTCACTGGGATGGGTCCACTTGGGCCTCGCTCGGCGACATCGCCCTGAGCCCCGTCACCGGGCTATGGGCCTCCACCGATTCCACCGCCTACGTCGGGCTCAACAATGGTCAGATCTTGGTGATCTACCTCGGCGGGAGCTTCACCGCACAGGCGCTCCCCTCCGCCCAGGGCCCCGTGCGGTCCATCAAAGGGACCTCCAACAACGGGCTCTGGGCCATCGTCGGGAACGGGCTCTTCCGCGGCCAGCGCTAGCTCGGCATAGCCACTTCCCCGCCGGGGAGTGATATTTGAGGATGCTCCTCGGCTTCGCGATCACTGAGCACTGCAACCTCCGGTGCCCCCACTGCATCCGGGACGACGTCACCACCGTCCGTTCCCTTGAGCCCGCGCTCATCGAGCGGACGGTAGATGACGCGCTCGCCATTTTTGGCGACATCACGGTCTCGATGACGGGCGGCGAACCCCTCCTCCATCCCGAACTCGAACGGCTGCTCGCCATCTACGCCGACCGGAAGATCCCCTGGCGGATGGTGACGAACGCCTGGCACATCCGGCGGGAGATGCCCCTCCTCGACAAGTACCCGCCGCAGGCGATGCGCCTCTCCCTCTCCGGTGGCACCGAGGCGGGGCACGACCACGACCGGGGCACCGGCTCCTTCAAGCGCGTCTTGATCGGCGCCGCACTTCTCACCTCTCGCCAGATCCCCTTCTGGTTCTCTATGGTGGTGGATCGTCGGGTACGTGGTGAACTCCGTGCCGCCGCCGACCTCGCCGAGTCGATGGGAGCGTTCGGACTCTCTGTCATCCTTCCCCAGCCGACCCCGGGGGCCGCCGCCCGCAACAGCGACCTGAGCCCGGCGGAGTGGTTCGAGGTGGCGGCGGAGGCGCGGGCACTCGGCGCCGACCCCGCCCGGAAGTCGCGAGTGGTGCTCGACTATGGCGCACCATTCGAGGGCCCGGAGTCTCCCTGTCAGACCTTTGCCGAGGAGCGGGTGTATGTCGACACCCGGGGGCGGCTCTGTCTCTGCTGCCAGTTGTCGAATCATGGATTCAATGAGGCCGAGGTCGTCGCCGATCTGCACGTGACGCCGTTCGCGGAGGGATGGCCGCTCTATCGGAAAAAGCTGGCGGCGTTGCGTGCGGCGCAGGCCCCCGACCCAGCTCGACCCAGCCCGACCGATCCCTTTCCCTGCCTGCGCTGCGTCAAGGCGCAGAAGAAAGACCGGTGGGTGGATCAGTTCCCGCAGAGCGCCTGGCATCCCGGCAACCTTGGCGCCGGAGTGCGCGCGTGAGGCGCTGGATAGTGGCAGCAATGATCTTCATCGGCGCCTGCAGCGACTCCTCGGGGCCGTCGGCGCCTCAGTCCACGCGTATCGACTTGGGCGGGCGGCTGGAGCGGAGCAGCACCGTGGTCGATACCGTCCGGGTCAGGGGCATCGTCATTCCCGACTCCCTGATCGTCTGGACCGTGGCGCCGAGTGGCGCGGCGACCTTCCCGGCGGCAGGGCAGATCCGATTCGTCGACAGCGGGACCATCGCACTGGTGGCGCGGGTGGACACCGATTCGGTCTTCCGGATCGTGCACGTCTCGGCGCCGCCTGTCGTCTATTTCGATCTCCTGGTCAGTGCCCACCACGACTCTGTGTCGTATCACAGCGTCTATCGGATCGCGCTCGATGGGCTGGACACGGCGCAGATCACCCTCGACACCGCCGACAACACCCAGCCGACGCTCTCCTCGTCGGGTGCGATGGTCTTCGTGAGCCGTCGCAACGGGAACGGCGAGCTCTACTCGGCGACCTCCGATCCCGGTGCTTCGGCGACCCGTCTTACTGCCACTTCAGGGGATGAGGCGAGTCCGCGGCTCTCGAGCGACGGGTCGCACGTCGCCTATACCATTCCAGTCGGGGGGCTTCCCAAGCTTTATGTCGGTTCCGGCACCGCTACCGACACCATTCAGGTCACGGCGAGTTTCGAATCCTCCGGTGCCGTCGACGCGAGCCCCACGTGGTCTCCCGATGGTTCGATGCTGGCGTTCGTGTCCACCACGTCTGGGCCGGCGCGACTCTATCGGGCACACCTGAACAGCGGCCTCTTCGACACCCTCCCGGGGGCGGCCACCAGCGGCGCCGACGTGGAACCGGCGTGGAGTCCCGACGGCGCCCACCTCGCATTCGCCTCCAGCCGCACCGGTCCAACGGAGCTCTACCTGCTCAACCTGGTCACTGGTGCCGTATCCGCCGTGACCAACGACGGCGGGCCCAACGGAGAGCCGGCGTGGACCCCCGATGGTCGTATCGTCTACGTCACCTGGGCCAGCGGGCATCCGCGGCTCCGCTGGCTCGACCCTGCCGTCCCCGACAGCACTCACGACATCCCGACCACCGGCGATGCACTCCACCCGGCACTCCGACCCGTTCAATGACGCCACTGGCAAAGCCTTCCGCCGATATCCTCACCGCCCACCTCGAAGGGGAGGCGGTGCTCCTGCATCTTGGCACCAAGGCGTACTTCAAGCTCAACGCCACCGCGGCCGCCATCTGGAAGGGGATCGAAGCGGGAGACGATGAAGCGACACTCCTCAAGCGCCTGGTGCGCGATTTCGTGGTCGAGCCGGAGGAAGCGCGCAAGGAGCTGCAACGCACGGTGGCCGGTCTGCGGGAGCGGGGGATGCTGCTCTGATGCTCCGCGCGGTGAGGGTCGGGGTCCTCGCGGCGCTCCGAACCCCAGCCTGGCTCTCGGCTGCCAGGATCCGTGAGCTGCAGTCTGCGGCACCAGGTGAAGGCGCGGTGCCGGCCGAGCAGAGCGATCGCGCCCTCCGGACCTCGACGGCGCTGCTCCGTCGGTTGGGGCGATTGCCGCTCTCGCCTTGGCGCAACACCTGTCTCTACCGCAGCATCGCCGCGTCCCTGGCCCTGCGCTCCCTTGGCGTGCCGGCCACACTCCACCTCGGGGTGCGTGAGGGCAGGGCAGGGATCGCGGCGCACGCATGGGTCGAGAGTCCTGGTGTGACATCGAGCGCGTTGCCGCACCAAGGCGATGAAGAGTTCGTGGCGCTTCGATGACCGAACGTGGGACCACCCATCGACTGCTCGACGACGGCACCCTTTCCCTCACCTGCACACCAGATGCGGCACCGCTGATCGCGGGGTGGGTGCCGATCGGGCTTCGACCGAGCTCCGCTCCAGGAACGGCGGAGATCGCCATGCGTGTCGGCACCGTTGACGCTCCGGGCAAGGCTGCCGAGACCCTCCGGCTCTTGGACCTCTCCGCGTGGGTGGTGGGTGACGTCGCCCATCTCCATCATCCGTCGGGTGCCGGCGGTCGAGTGGAGCTGCGCGCGCGTCGTGCGGACATCGTCCTCACCAACGAGTCGGCCGATGCGGTCGAACCGATCCTGACCCTTACCGCAGCGCTTCTCATCGGACGGTCGGGGTGCGCGCTCGTCCACGCTGCCGCGGTCGTTGCGCCATCGGGAGGGGTCTGGCTCTTGGTCGGTGACAGTCACGCGGGCAAGTCCAGCACCGTCGCCACGCTGGCGCTCGGCGGATGGGGGTATCTCTCGGATGACCAGGTGGTGATCGGCGAGCAGAGAGGGCGCATCGTCGCGGAAGGGTGGTGCCGACCGTTCAATCTTGACGCGGGGTGGGACGACAGCGAGGTCACCGGGCGCAGGGTCGCCTCAGGGACGGTTCCATCGGGTCGAGTGGCTGGTCCCAAGGAACTCTCGGGGATCCTGCTGCCGTCGGTCGTCCCCGATCGCCCGACGGCATTGGCGCCGGCGAGTTCTGCGGACGGGTTCGAAGCGCTGATCCGGCAATCGCCGTGGCTGCTGGCGGATCGGGCAGTAGCGCCATCGGTGGTGGAACTGCTGACGGGAGTGGCGCGGTTGCCGGTGCGGCGTCTGTCACTGGGGCGCGACAGTTACCGTCGACCCGAGAAGCTGGTAGCAGCGTTGGCCGCCGTCGTCCGCTAGTCCGGCACGACTGCGGTGGCCATTCGTCGCGCGTAGTACGCGATCGGAAGTGCCAGCACGATGACGGGTACGATCCAGAGGAGCCTGATGCCGACGCGCACCAGGCCGCCGAGTGGCGGGACGAAGCGTTCGAGCCAGGCCACTGGGCGCAGACGAGAGTTCCCACCGGTCGTGAGCAGGCGGTGCGAGAGCTCCCGCCAGGTGACCGATGGCGCGGCGATCATCGAGGCCCAGGTGGAGAGTGCCATCCGGGGCGTGATCCCGATCGGCGTCCGGGCCACCAGCGCATCGAGGGCGTACCAGGTTGCGGCGACGTGGTCTCCATTCGATCGATCCTGCGGGGTGTCCTGGTCCATCGCACGGGCGAGTTCCCCGAGCAGCGCCGTTGCCATCGGGTGGGCCGCGATCCGGGCTGAGACGGTCTCCCACTGCGGGGCGCTGCATTCCAATCTGGCGCCGCGAATGATGAGGAGGTCGCGAAGCCGCCCCGCGCGATCGGGGTGGACGGCCACCACGTGTACCAGGCAGAGCCAGAGATGGTCTGCGCGGTCGAGGATCCGGAGCCCGGGATGGGTTTCGGTGGCAGGTGCGGCGGTCCAGAGGTCGGTCGAGGTCAGGCCCGCTTGCGGCCAGATGGTGCCGTGCAGTTCGACCGGCGTGCTGGTGCCGGGGCGCGCCAGGACCACGTGGAGGTAACTGCGCGACGTGGCCGCGACGAACCCAGCCGACCCCAGTGCCGCTTCGGTGTCGGCGGTGGCCCCCGGCGCGGCCAGCACATCCACGTCCTTGAGGGTCAGCGCAGTGGCAGGCGTCAGCAAGGCGTCGGTGCCCTTGAGCGGGATCACCTGGAGCCCGGCTGAGCGAACGGCAACGGCCACGGCGGCGAGTTCCGCTCGGGCCAGCAGGATCTGTTGCGATTCGAGTTGGGCGCGCCGCCGGACCGGCTCCGGGATCTCGAGGCCGGGCAGCCGCGCCAGCGCCACCGCGCAGGCCTCGCGGTCGAGGAAGAGCTGCCATGCGCGCGGAGAGGCAGCAGGCGCGGGTGCCGGTCGCGCGTTCAACGCCGCCCAGGCC
>JBAUHI010000078.1:0-15430 GCA_049680185.1 Gemmatimonadales bacterium
GAGTTGCTCCGGAGGTGGCGGCGGTGCCTGCGCCGCCGCGTGTCCCCCGAACGCTACCGCGAAGGCAACAATCAGCAACGGCCCGGCCGACCGGCCCCGCTGCACCCTGGGTGCCAGCCGCAGCGCCACCGCACGCGCCTCATCCGCGAGCGCCGCTGCCTCACGGGTCTCCCCGCGTGCGAACCGCAGGGCCCGCGTCCGCTCCCACACCGCGGCCGCCTCCGCCGCAAGCGAAGGATCCACCCCCGCCGCGGTCAGCCGCGCCGGCAACCGGGCGCCGTCCGCCAACGCGTCGGTGCCAACCACGCTGCGCAACGCCTCCTCGAGCAACTCGCTGGCCTCGGTGAATTGCGATCGCCGGACGACCCGCCGTGGGGCCACCGACCTGCGCCGCGGACGCTTCCGCCAGAGCCAGACCATCGGAAGCGCGAAGACGATCAGGTACCACATGAGCGGGGGCACATCGTGCACCAGCCGCCACGCCGCGGTCGCCTGGGCACCGAGGAGAAGGGGTGGTGGTGAGGCGCGTGCCTTCGGCGCTTCGCCCGCCGCGGTCACCGCGAGCCGCATCGCCGGCACCGACGCCACCTGGAAGGTCCCGGAGGTGAGGTCGTAGTACGGATACGCGATGGTCGGCAGTGCGAGCGTACCCGAGGAATCCGGCACGATCAGGTAGCGGAAGACCTTCTCGCCCGCCACCAGCCCCGAATCGGTCCGGACCTGATCGTCGGTGCCGTCGGAGTAGACCGGAAGTCCGTCGGGCCACCGAATGAACGGCGCCGGCCAGAGCGACACATTCCCGCCGCCCTGAAGCGTCACCGTGATCGAGAGCGGATCGCCGGTGCGGGGCGCGGCGCCGATGGTGCGGTCGAGCGTCATGCCACTGCCAACGGCGCCGCCGTAGCCCGGGGGGCGGCCACTGTCGGGGAGCGCCAGCACGTTCACGTGCGGCACGGCGCTCTCCAGCGCGTAGTGGTCTTCCTGGCTGAAGAACTGGAACGCGACCGGCACGCCGTACCGCAACGTGGCCGGCGAGATCTGGAGCGGACCCGACGTGAGCGGAAAGACGATCTGGTGCAGGATGAAGAGATCGTACCAGGTGCCGTCCACCTGGCGGCTGGCCGCGATCCCTGCAGGGACCACCTGCGGGTAACTCCACACCCCCTCGAATACGGGCGGCTCCAGGGTCGGCGGATGCCGGAGCCGCATCCGGAGCTCGCGCGGGAACCAGGCCGCCGTCACGATATCGAGCTGTTCGCCGACCAGCACACTTTGGGCGGACGGAAGCACGGTCACGGCGACGCCGGTATCCGGGGGCGGCGGTGCGCGCTCGAGCAGCGCTTGTACCCGCGGATCGAGACCGGCGACGACGGCAGCGGCGTTGGCGGAGACGCTGACTTCTACAGCGGGTGCCGTGGCATAGCGTCGGCCTTCGTCGACCCGGACCGGTCCCAGCGCAAAGTGCCCGGGCAGCACCGCCCGCAGATGGTACTCCCACGTCGTCACTCGGCGAGGCCCACCGCTCCCCGGCAGGCCCACCGCCACGGTGCTGCGCTCCCCGCTCGTCAACACGACAAAGCCGCCGAAACTCGGCAGGTCGAGCGAGATCGGGCCCGAGCCGGGGCTCGTAGCGTTGATCGTGAGCACCACATCGCTCCCGACGGTGACCCGATCGGGTGTCACGGCCGCGGTCACGCTCACCGGGCCACCCTGCTGCAGCAGGAGTGCTGCCAGCGCCAGGATCACCAATCCTTGATCCTCGGATCGCCACCAGGATTTCGTGGCAGGTGCCGTTCCCTGGCCTCCCGTTCCTCACGGGCCACGGAATTGAGGATCGCCTCGGCCTGTCCTGGTGTGAGCGCGCCATTCGCTGTCGGCGGCGGCGGTGGCGGCGGCGCACCGCCTCCCTTGGGCGGTGGTGGCGGGCTGCCGCTTCCGCCTGACTGCGGCGGGGGCGGATGGCGCCGGGTGGCCAGCTCGAGGTTCCACTTGGCCGGCTCGGAGGCCGGGTCGATCCGGAGTGCGTCGCGCAGGTGCCCTTCGGCCTGGCCGAGCAACGTGGCGCGGTGGACGGTGTCCTTCACCGCCTGGAGCAGGAAAGCCGTTCCCAGGTTGTAGAGCGCGCGGAAGCGGAGGTCCGGATCGAGGGTGCGGGTCGCGACGGCCAGCGACTTCTCCGCGGAGACGAAATCGCCGGCGGCGAGCGCTGCGGTCCCGGCGTCATAGAATGCGGTATCAGCGGTGGGCCCGTGCAAGGTGCCGCTCAAGAACTCGTGCGCGGCCACCCCGGGGCGCCCCGCGTCGAGCGCCCGCTCCCCCGCCGATGGCCGCTGGGCCTGCACCGGACTGGCCACGACGAGTGCCAGCGCGATCAGTGCGGCGGAGCGTCGTCCCGCCAACTGGATGATCAGGAGCACCAGGGCCACGAGTGCGGCGATCCATCCGCGCGGCACCAGCTCGGCGGCGCGGGTCTCGGTCACGGGACTGCGACGAAAGGCCGACAAGAGGTCGCGGACAGCGCCTTCCTGGTCCGCCAACCGGGCCGAAACGACGGTCCCTTCCGCGGCATCGGCCACGCGCTGGAGGACGCGATCATCGCGACCGGTCTCGATGACGTCGCCATCGGCATCGACTTGATAGCCGAGGAGCGCGCCGGAGGAATCCCGCTCCGGGATCCGCACCCCCTTCTGGCCTCCTTCGGCCACCAGGATGAGCCGGATCCCGGCCGCCTTGAGCGCGGCGGCCAGGGCCACGGTCTCGGAGAGGGAATCGTGATCTTCACCGTCGGTGAACACCACCAGCACCCGGTCCGCGGCGTCGGAAGCGGCGCCGAGCACTTCGCGACCCTGCGCCAGCACCGACGCGAGGTCCGTCCCGCCGTCGCTCGCGAGGCTCGGGTCGAGCCCGTCGAGGTACATGTCGATCGAGCTGCCGTCCACCGTTAGGGGCGCCAGCACGTAGCTCCTACCCGCGAAGGCGAGGAGCCCGATGCGATCGCTCGATAGGTCTTGCACCAGGCGGCGCGCCTCGCGCACGGCACGGCCCAATCGATCGGGTGACACGTCCTCGGCCAGCATCGAGCGGGAGATGTCGACCGCGATGACGAGGCTCAAGGCGCGCGTCTGGGTGGTGACGTCGGTGCGGCCGCCCCGCGGTCCCGCGAGCGCCACGCAGGCGAGTGCCGCGGCCACCCCCAAAAGCAGCGGCCCGAAGACGCCGTCAGCGGCGGCACGGATCCCCAATTCCGGCGACCAGGCGAAGGCGCCGCGCACGCGCCGACGCCGGGCCAGCCACGCGAGCACGCCGATCACGAGCCCGACGAAGGGCGCGAGCCAGAGCAGCACCGGCGCGTCGAAGATGATCCGCATCAGGGCACCCGCACGGCCACGGTGGCCGAGAGCAGGAGTTCGAGCGCCAGGCATCCGAGTCCGGCCAGGACGAACGGCGTCACGACCTCGTCGTACTTGACGTACTGCAGGGTCGAGACCGGGGTCTTCTCGAGCTGGTCGATCTGCTGAAAGATCCGGGCCAGCGCCTCGCTGTCCTTGGCGCGGAAGTAGCGGCCGCCGGTGGTGGCGGCAATGTCCTTGAGGAGTCCCTCGTCGATCTCGACCGGCATCACCTCGTAGCGGAGTCCTGTCGGTCCGCGGCCGGTGGGCACCGCCGCCTGTCCTTCGGTGCCGACGCCGATGGTGTACACCTTGACGCCAAGTGCTGCGGCCGCCGCGGCGGCGGTGCGAGGATCGATGGTGCCGCGATTATTGACGCCATCGGTGAGGAGCAGCACCACCTTCGAGCGGTCGGGCGCTCGGCGCAGCCGGTTGACCGCCGTGGCCAACCCGCTGCCGATGGCGGTGCCGTCGTCGAGCTGCCCGATGTGGAGGTCCTGCACCGCGCGCTCGAGGACGGCGTAGTCGACGGTGATCGGCACCTGGGTCACCGCTTCGCCGGAGAACGCCACCAGGCCGATGCGGTCGTCGGGCCGGCCGCGGATGAAGCTCACCGCCTGCTGCTTGGCCACCTCCAGCCGATTCGACGGCGCAAAATCCTCGGCGAGCATCGAACTCGAGATGTCGATGGCGATGACGATCGCGATCCCTTCCTTCTTGACCTCCACCTGGCGCCCGCCGATCCGGGGACCGGCCGCGGCGAGTGCCCAGCAGGCGAGCGCCGTCGCCCGGAGCGCGACCGGGACCCGCACCGGCCAGGGCGAGGACGCGGCAGCACTGAAGAGCGTCACGTCGCTGTGCCCGGTGACCGTTCGGCGGCGGCGGCGCCAGCGGAGCCAGGCCGGCACCAGCAACAGGAGCAGCAGGAGCCGCGGGCGCGAGAACGCGATCACGCGGAGCCTCCCACGTCGTGGGCCAATCGTGCAGCGTCGGCGACGAGCGGCCCGACATCACCACCGCCATCCGAGGCGCCGAACCGCACCTGGTCCAGTGCCCCGAGCACCCGACGGATCTCCGCCACCGGCCACTGCGGGCGTGCCCCTTCGAGGAGTCGCAACAGGGCGCTGGTGTCGAGGCGCGGGTCGGCGGGCTCGAAGCCATGGTGGATGGCCATGCGAAGCCGGAGTGCGGCGATCGCCGCAGCGGCACGCCCTTCCCCCGCAGCGATCCACCGATCGACCGGCGGCTCGACCTGCACCGGATCCGCGGTGATCGCAAGCGCGGACGGACGCTGCCGCCGCCGCATCAGGATGATGAGCGAGGCAAGCACGGCGCCGACCCCACCCCACAGGAAGAGTTGCTGGGGATCGGTCTCGAAGGGCGGGAGCACTGGTGCGGGTGGGCGCGCTTCCACCGAATCGCGATGGACCGAATCGGGAAGGACGCTGGCGATGGTGATCGAGACCGGGGCGGTCGGTACAGTGTCGATGGAACCGCCGGCGCCGAGGAGGAGTGGTCCGGGCAGGTCGATGACGTGCGGCCCCGACGACCAGATGACCACCGGGAATCGGAGGTCGACCACGCCATCGTGGGCCACCGCGGTGCCGGGTGCCAGGAGCTCCACGTCGCCCGAGGGGGTCCACTCCGGCACTCGCGGCACTCTTCCGGGCGGGAGGCTGACCGTGCGCGTCACCCAGACCGTATCGCCCACCTTGGGCAGGGGCGTCCCCTGCGACAGCAGGAACAGGAGCGCGATCATCGCCGTGCGAGCCGGCGCGCCCGGAGCGCGAATGCACGGTGGAGCGGGCCGGCGTAATCGCGGTCGGTGGCGAGCGTCACCTGATCGACGCCGGCGGAGCGGAGGGCGCGGGCGCGTTCGGCGCGGCGCCGGTCGGCGAGGAGCGCCACCCGGGCGCGGACGTGCGGGTCCCCCGCATCGACCAACACCTGGCTGCCCTGTTCCTGGTCCTCGAGCTCGATCCACCCGGCATCGGGAAGATCGCGCTCCCGCGGGTCGTCCACCGTCACCGCGACCACCTCATGGCGGGAGGTGAGCTGGCGGAGCGGACGCTCCCAGTCGGTGGCGGCAAAATCCGACAGCACCACCACGATGCTGCGATGGGAGAGGAGTCGGCTGGCGTAGGAGAGGGCGGCGGCGAGGTCGGTGCGCCGGCCCCTGGGCGCGAACGCGACCAGGTCGCGGATGACACGCAGCGCGTGGCGGCGTCCCTTCGCCGGCGGGATGACCCGCTCGACCACGTCGCTGAACAGCAGGGCGCCGACCCGGTCGTTGTGTGCCGCCGCCGCAAGCGCCAGCACGGCACCGACCTCGACCGCGAGCGCCGCCTTGGTCATCGGATGGCCGAACCGGGTGGAACCCGACTGATCGACCACGAGCAGAACGGTGAGCTCGCGCTCCTCGGTGAAGGTCTTGACGAACGGAGCGCCCAAGCGGGCGGAGACGTTCCAGTCGATGGAGCGGAAGTCATCGCCCTCTTCGTACGCTCGGACCTCGGCGAACTCCATCCCCTGGCCCCGGAACACCGAGCGGTACTCCCCCGCGAACAGGGCCGTGACGAAGCCGCGGCTCCGGAGCTCGAGCCGCTTGACCTGCTTCAAGACAGAAGGGGAGATAGGGAGCATAGGGAGATCGAATAGTGAACGGTCAACGGTGAACAGTGAACGGGGAACAGTCCACGGTGAACAGTCAACGGTGAACAGGGAACGGGACACCGGCCAGACTAGGGACCCCCCGTTCACCCTTCACTGTTCACCGTTCACTCTTCACGGCGCACCCTCACGGCACCGGTACCGCTTCCAGCACCCGTGAGATGATCTGGTCGGAATCGACCTCCTCCGCCTCCGCCTCGAAGGTGAGGACCAGCCGGTGGCGCAGCACGTCCGGCGCCATCGCCTTGACGTCCTCCGGCACGACGTAGTTCCGGCCGCGCAGGAAGGCGTGGGCGCGGGCGGTCTGGGCCAGCGCCAACGACGCGCGGGGAGAGGCGCCGAAGGCGACCAGGGGCTTCAGGTCGTGGAGGCCGACGAGCCCCGGATCGCGGGTGGCCCGCACCAGGTCGACGATGTAGTCGACCAGCTTCTGGTCGATATAGACGCTGGTGACCGCGCGGCGCGCGGCGAGGATGCCGGCGGGATCGAGGACCCGCGACACCGCGATCGGCGCCCCGCCACTCATCCGGAGCAGCACTTCGCGCTCCTGTTCCCGCGTCGGGTAGCCCACCCGCACCTTGAGCAGGAACCGGTCGAGCTGCGCTTCGGGGAGCGGGTAGGTGCCTTCGCTCTCGATGGGGTTCTGGGTGGCGAGCACCAGGAACGGCTCGGGGAGCGGATACGCCGTCCCGCCGATCGTCACCTGACGCTCCTGCATCCCCTCCAGCAGCGCCGCCTGCACCTTGGCCGGCGCCCGGTTGATCTCGTCGGCCAGCACCACGTGCGCAAAGAGCGGGCCCTTCTTGACCGTGAACTCGGAGCTCTTCTGGTCGAAGACCATCGTGCCGATCACGTCGGCCGGCAGGAGGTCGGGAGTGAACTGGATCCGCGAGAAGCTGGCGTGCACGATCTCGGCCAAGGTCCGCACCGCGAGGGTCTTCGCGAGCCCGGGCACCCCTTCCAAGAGGACGTGCCCGCCGGTCAAGAGCCCGATGAGGAGCCGCTCGACCATCATCTCCTGGCCGACGATCCGGAGGGCGACCTCCTGCATCGCGGCCTGGATCGGCGCTGCCTCTGCCGCCATCTGCGCGCCCGAGGGGCGTGGGTTGGTCATGTGATGTGCTGCCAGGTTACGGGTGGCGGGTGATGGGTGGCGGGTGGTGGGTGGTGGGTGTCGGGTCGGAGCAGTCCGAACTCGCGCCACTCGCCACCCGCCACGCACTCACCCATGATCCTCATCCAGCTTGATCGCCGCGTAGATGGCCTTGGTCTCCGGACCGGTGAGCGGACGGGAGCGACCTACCGGGAGCTCTCCTAGCCGGATCGGTCCGTAGGCCAGGCGCGCCAGGCGGTCGACCTTCAACCCCATCGCCTCGCACCATTTCCGCACGATCCGGTTGCGGCCTTCCCGCAGCGTCACGTCGAGAATGCTCCGTCCTTCGTTCCCTTCCCGCACCCGCACCTGTTCCGCCACGACCGGATGCCCATCCACCAGCCACTTCTTGGTGATGAGGCCCTGGAGCTCCGTTGCGCTCCGCCCATGTACGAGTGCCGTGTACCGGCGGGCCAGGTGGTACTTCGGGTGCGTCAGCCGATGCACCGCTTCGCCATCGGTGGTGAGCAGCAGCAGACCCGTGGTCATCACGTCGAGACGCCCTACGTAGGTGAGCCCCGCGGGATTCGAAATGAAATCGAGCACCGTCCGGCGCCCCGCTTCATCCTTGGCGGTGGTGACGACGCCCAGCGGCTTGTGGAAGGCGAGCCAGCGACGCTCCACCGCGCGCACCGCCTTGCCGCCGACGGAGATCTTCTGGCGTGCCGGATCCACCTTCTGGCCCAGCACCGCGACCTTGCCATCGACCCGCACCTTCCCCTGCTCGATGAGCTCCTCCGCCGCACGTCGCGAGGCCACCCCGGCCTGGGCCAGCGCGCGCTGCAGCCGCATTTCACTCATCGGTCCGCCGGGACGGACGCCGCGGAGTCCGCATCCATGTCGGGGGGCTTGGGAGGTTGGAGCGCCACCGCCAGCTCCTCGGTGCGCGGCAGATCGGAGAGGTCTTTCAAGCCAAGAAGCTCCAGGAAGTAAGGCGTGGTCCCGTACAGGAGCGGGCGCCCCAGCGCCTCGCTTCGTCCCACCACCTCGATCAGGCCCCGTTCCTGGAGCGAGCGCAGCACGCCGCCAGCGTTGACCCCGCGGATCTCCTCGATCTCGGCCCGCCCCACCGGCTGGCGGTAGGAGATGACCGCCAGCGTCTCGAGTCCCGCCCCGGTCAGCTTCGGGGTCCGCATCGAGAACTGGGCCGCTTCGATGGCCTGGGCGAAGTGGGCCCGGGTCAGGACCTGGTAGCCGCCAGCGAGTTCCACCAGCTCCACCGAGTGCTGGTCGAAGTCGTAGTGCTCCCGCAGCTGGTCGAGCGCGGTGCGGACGTCGGCCAGCGACGCATCGGCTTCCAGCGTCTGCAGTTCCTCGACCGTGAGCGGGCGCGAGGCGCTCCAGAGCGCGGCTTCAATCAGCTGGGCGAGTGGGGTCACGGCGGATCACCATCGGCGTGAACGGCGCCGATTGGAAGAGGTTGACGCGCCCATGCTTGGCAAGCTCGAGCAGGGCCAGGAAGGTCGAGAGCACTTCAACGATGGTGGGCCGAGGCCCCAGGGCCTGGAGCCATCCGATCTCCCCCTGCTGATCGAGGAGTTCCAGCACCCGTCGGGTGGCGCCTTCGACGTCGAGCGCGCGCGGCACCACCCGGTGCAGCACCGGATCGGGAATGCCGGCGATGACCCGCTCCACCGCCTGCAGCAGCGCCAGGATGTCGAGCGTCAGCGGTAACTCGGGGAGCGCGGGCGGCGGCGGCAGGTAGCCGCGGGCATATTGCTGCGACCGGCGCTCGTGCGCCCGCTCGAACCACCGGACGATCTCCTTGATCTGCTGGTACTCGAGGAGCCGCCGGACGAGTTCGTGTCGCGGATCCTCCCAGTCATCGTCCCCGGTGCGGGGCAGCAACATCTGCGCCTTCAGGCGCAGCAGCCGGCCGGCCATCTCGAGGTAATCGGCGGCCTGATTGAGTCCCAGCGCGTGGATGACCCGAAGGAACTGCTCGGCGATCCGCGCGATCGGGATGTCGCCGATGTCGAGCTGCTCCTCCTTCAGGAGGTGGAGGAGCAGGTCGAGCGGCCCGGAGAACGCCTCCAGCTCGACCACGAAGCCGGGATCGCCGCCCAGTGCGGTGGTGGTCGGAGCGGACGCCGGACCGGTCATCGGGTCTGGTTGCGCCCGGCCAGGGCCGGCGGGGAGGGGCGGTCGGTCAGCGGACAGTCCTTGTGGGGGGCCACGGAACGGAACAATAACGCTCGCAGCGCCGCCGACCAAGCGGTCGCTTGACCGAAGCCGGTGCCCCGCCTAGGTTTACCGCCTCTTTCCGATGGCCACGACCGGTGGCCGTTGCCCGTCCAGGACCTCGAGGGATTCAGTGCCAAGGATCAAGTCCGCCAAGAAGGCGCTCCGCAAGTCGAAGAAGGCCACACTCCGCAATCGGGCCCAGCGCTCCGCGCTCCGCAGTGCCGTCAAGCGCGTCCGCAGCGCCACCACGCCCGCCGACGCCCAGGAGGCGTACCGCGCCGCGGCCAGCCTCCTCGACCGCGCCGGGCGGAAGAACCTGATCCACCACAACACCGCGTCCCGGCAGAAGAGCCGGCTCGCCAAGGCGATCGCCAAAACGAAGTGAACGGTAAAGGGTGAACGGTGAACGGGGGGCTCCGAGACGAAGGGGGCCCCCGTTTCTGTTGTTGGGACCAAGGCCCCAGACGCCGAACGGGGAGCCCAGCAGTTGGCGGAGCCCCCCGTTCACTCTTTACCGTTGACCGTTCACCGTTCACCGTGTCACAGCGCTGCCAGTTCCGCGCCGCACCGCTCGCAGTACCACTCGGTCGGCCGGTTCATCGTGCCGCATTCGGCGCACTTCAGGGTCTTGCCGGCGCTTGCGTCGCTCGAGGTGCTCTCGCGCTTGGTCTCCACCACCGGCTCGGGCTCCTTGACCGCCGCCGCACGCTTGGCCGATTCCGCCGGCTTGGTCGAGCCACCCTTCTTCTCCGTCACCCCGCCACCCACCGACTTGAGGAAGTCCAGCTCGTCGATCCCCTTCTCCGCGCCCTTGCCACTCGGGAAGAAGAGGGTCCGGGACGAATCCTTCGACCCCTTGGCGCCCTTCCCTCCCCGCGCCGTGGGATCGTCCGCTTCATCCGTCACGTCGAGGTCGGGCATCGGTTCAGGGATCGGCGCTGGCGCGGTCTTGGCCTCCGGGGCCGGACGCTTGACCGCCGGGATCGCCACGGTGCCCATCGCCGGATGCATCGGCGCCGCCTCCGCCACGGGCGCCGGGACAGGCGTTGCGGCGGGTCCATCGGAAATGAGCCGGGCCACCTCATCGAGCCGCGCGATCTCGCCACTGATCCCGGCGCTCTCTTCCCGTACCTCGACCAGCGTGCGGTGGGTCTCGGCCCGGAGCTTTTGCCATTGGGACTCGTCGTATTCACCCACGGCGTGCCGCAGCTCCGCCTCGCTCAGGACTTCCTCCGCCAGCTTCTCCTTGGCGTGGAGCCCGTCGAGCCGAGCGCGCTGCGACGACAGCTGCTGGGTCACCTGGTCGGTGTGCTGCTTGAGCTGCTCAACGACGGCGACCAGCCGTGCCTCGTAGTCAGCACGGACCTTGCCCCGAACACTCTCGGGGACAGTGTCGCTTGCGACGCTCAGTCGATGCATCCACTGGGCGTACTGGTCCCGCTCGGCCAGGAGCCGAGTGACGGTGGGATCACTGTCGGTGGGGGGAGCCTTCGCCATGCGGACCGGTCCTCTCAGGGGATAAGGCGGCCGTGGTCCACGGACAACGCACTACACTAATAGTAAGAATAAGTGGGCCGGCCCGCGATTCAACTGGGGCCGGCCTCCCGGCGCCAGACCACCCGGCCATCGACCAGGGTCAGGTCGGCTCGACCGGTGAGGGTCTCCCCGCCGAAGGGGGTGTTCCGGCTCTTGGAGCGGAACGCCTCGGGTCGGACCACCCACATCGCCGCCGGGTCGATCAGCACCAGGTCGGCGGGGGCGCCCACCGCCAGCGTCCCGCCCGGCAGGTGGAAGAGCTGCGCCGGCCGGGTGCTCATCCGGAAGATCAGCTCCGGAAAGGTCAGGATCCCAGGCGTCACCAACTCCCGGATGGCGAGGCCCAGCGCCGTCTCCAGTCCGAGGATGCCGTTAGGGGCGTCATCGAACTCCCGTTCCTTGGCATCGTAATGGTGGGGCGCGTGGTCGCTCGCGATCACGTCGATCGTCCCATCCTTGAGCCCCTGCCGGATGGCATCGCGGTCTGCCGCCTCACGGAGCGGCGGATTCATCTTGGCGTTGGTGTCGTACCCTTCGCACCGCTCGTGGGTCAGGGCAAAGTGATGTGGCGTCGCCTCGGCGGTGACGTTCAGCCCCTTCTCCTTGGCTCTGCGGATCAGATCGACCGAGCCGCGAGTGCTCATGTGGCAGAGGTGGATGTGCCCACCGGTGAGTTCGGCCAGGATGCAGTCGCGCGCGACGTGGATCTCCTCCGCCGCCGACGGGATCCCCTTGAGACCCAATCGAGTGGAGATGATCCCCTCGTGCATCGCTCCGCCCGCGGCCAGGGGTGTGTCCTCGCAGTGATCGGCGACCGGGATACCGAAGACCTTGGCGTACTCGAGGGCGGTGCGCATGATGTGGCTCGACATCACCGGCTTCCCATCGTCGCTCACACCGACGGCGCCGGCACCCACCAGTTCGCCGAATTCCGCCAGGCGTTCCCCCCGCTGCCCCACCGTGACGCACCCGATCGGATAGACTCGCGCCATCTCCGCGCGGCGCGCCTGACTCACGATGAAGCCGACCGCGGCCTGGTTGTCGGTGACCGGATCAGTGTTGGGCATGGCGCAGACGGCGGTGAATCCGCCGGCGGCCGCCGCCGCAGCGCCCGTCGCGATCGTCTCCAGGTCCTCGAAGCCGGGCTCCCGCAGGTGCACGTGCAGGTCGATCAGCCCCGGTGCCACGATCTTTCCCGTCGCGTCGATGACCTCGGCACCGTCCGGCACTCCGACGCCCCGCCCCACCGCTGCGATGCGGCCATCGACCACCAACAGGTCGGCGACGCCATCGGCATCGCGGCTCGGGTCGATGACGCGGCCGCCACGGAAGAGGATCGGCCTCACGACTCACCCCCGGCGCGGCCCGCGGCCTGCGACCCCTCCGCCGTGCCACCGGCAAGGAGGTAGAGTACCGCCATCCGCACCGCGACACCGTTGGTGACCTGCGGCAAGATGACGCTGTGGGGGCCGTCGGCAACGTCGCTGTCGATCTCGACGCCGCGGTTCATCGGTCCGGGGTGCATGATCACGAGGTCCTTGGGGGCCTTCGACAGCCGTTCATTGGTGACACCGAAGACCCGGTTGTACTCCCGGAGCGAAGGGATGAACCCGGCATTCATCCGCTCCAGTTGCAGCCGGAGGATGTTGAGGGCATCGGCCCATTGGATGGCGTCCTCGATCCGGGGCAGCACCGTGACGCCAAGTTCCTCGACCCCGCGCGGCAGGAGGGTCGGCGGCCCACAGACCGCCACCTCGGCGCCGAGCTTGGTGAGTCCCCAGATGTTGGAGCGGGCCACTCGACTATGGAGCACGTCGCCGCAGATCGCGACCTTGAGCCCGGCGATCTTCCCGAACTTGTCGCGCAGCGTCAGCAGATCGAGCAGCCCCTGGGTGGGATGTTCGTGCTTGCCGTCGCCGGCGTTGATGACGTTCGACGCGATCCGGTGGCCCAGGAACTGCGCCGCCCCCGACGAGCCGTGGCGGATGACGACCATGTCGATCCGCATCGCCTCGAGGTTCCGCGCCGTGTCGACGAGGGTCTCTCCCTTGGACACCGATGAGCCCGAGGACGCCACGTTGACGGTATCGGCGGAGAGGCGCTTCTCGGCGAACTCGAAGGAGATCCGGGTGCGGGTGGAGGCTTCGAAGAAGAGGTTGACGATCGTCTTGCCGCGGAGGGCCGGGACCTTCTTGATCTGCCGCTCGCTCACTTCCTTGAACGGTTCGGCGGTGTCGAGGATCAAGCGGATCTGATCAGCGGAGAGCGGCTCGAGACCGGTCAGGTCCTTGCCGAGCGAGGGGAGCGGAGTCGAGGCCATTTAGGAGCGCTGGACCAGTTCGACCGCATCGCGGCCGTCGAGTTCGCTCACCTGGACATCGACCCGTTCGGTGGGGCGGAGCGACACCACCGCACCCACCACATCCGCCTGGATCGGGAGCTCACGTCCGCCGCGGTCGATGAGCACGCAGAGGAGGATCCGGCGGGGCCGCCCGAAGTCCGCGAACTCGTCGAGCGCCGCCCGGATGGTGCGACCGGTGTAGAGCACATCGTCGACGATGACGACCATCTTGCCGTCGAGATCGGGAAGACGGGTCTCGCCCACGACCGGTCGAGGGCCGATGGCCTGGAGGTCGTCGCGATAGAGGGTGATGTCGAGCTTGCCACGCGGGAGGGAGACCTGCTCGGCGTTCTCGATGAGCTTGGCGATCCGTTCGGCGAGTTCAACACCGCGCCGCTGGATCCCCACAATCACGAGCCCATCGGTACCGCCACATCGTTCAACGACTTCGCCTGCCATCCGGGCGAGGGCCCTGGAGATGGCCTTGGAATCGAGGAGCAGCCGTGGGCCGGTCATCGAGGCCAGAAGCTAGTCCGGGGCGGCGGTGTTCACAACCCCGCTTGGTACGGCGTCCTGTGACGGGGTGCTCCTCGACGCCACGGGTATCCGGATCCTGAGCGCCATCAGGACCAGGAACCCCGCTCCCCAAATGAGCGGGATCCGGTAGTCGAGCTTCTGCACCATCGCGAAGTGGATGACGCCGAGTATGACGGCGACGTAGATCAAGCGGTGGAGGGTGACCCAGCGCTTACCCAGCCGGCGGACCGAGGCGTCGGTGGAGGTGAGGGCCAGGGCGAGCAGGATCAGGAACGCGGCGAATCCGAAATAGATCCGCGGATGCTTGACCGTGTCGGCCAGGATGCGGCTGGCATCGAGCGACTGGTCGAAGATGAGATAGGTAAGGAGGTGGAGCGCCGCGTACGTGAAAGCCCAGAGGCCCAGCATCCGCCGGAGCTTGATGAGTTGGCCCAGGTGCAGGTAGCGCCGGAGCGGCGTGATGGTGAGTGTCAGGAGGAGGAGCGCCAGGCACGCGATCCCGGTCACGTGCTGGATGTGGCGGACCGGATCGGGGCCGAGATCGCCGCCCAGGAAGGCGTCACGCAGGAGAATGAGGAGCGGGACCGAGGCCCCGATGAACGCCGCCGGCTTCACGACGCGCGTGATCCATTGGAGGGGGGTCACCACGGGTTCAGAAGTTGGCCCGGAGGTCCATCCCGGCGTACATCGAGGCCACCTGGTCGGCGTAGCCGTTGAACATGAGCGTGGGCCGCCGGAAGAATTCTCCCAGACGGCGTTCCCGCGCCTGACTCCAACGGGGATGATCCACCGTGGGGTTCACGTTGGCGTAAAAGCCGTACTCGTTGGATGCCGCGCGCTGCCAGGTATTGACCGGCTGATCTTTCACGAACCGGATCTTGACGATCGACTTGGCGCCCTTGAAGCCGTATTTCCACGGCACCACCAGCCGGAGCGGCGCGCCATTCTGCGGCGGCGTGGGCTTTCCATATATGCCGGTGACGAGGAGGCTCAACGGGTGCATCGCCTCGTCCATCCGGAGCCCTTCGACGTAGGGCCAGGGAAGGATTCCGTAGTTCTGCCCCGGCATTTGCTTGGGATCGAGCACCGTAGTGAACTCGACGTACTTGGCCTTTGACGTCGGCTCGAAGCGCTGGAGGACCTGCCCCAGTGGCACGCCATTCCACGGCACCACCATCGACCACGCCTCGACGCAGCGGTGCCGGTAGGTCCGGTCCTCGACCGTGAGTCCCTTGAGGAGGACGTCGAGGTCGACCGTGGCGGGCTTGGCGCACTCGCCCTCCACCGTGACCGTCCACGGCTTGGTGCGGAACCCGGCAGCGAGGGTCCGAACCTCCTGCTTGTCGGTCGAGAACTCGTAGTAGTTGTTGTAGCCGGTAATGGTGTCGTACGGCGTCGGGGTGTCGGAGTCAGGACCAGCGCGACGGAAGCGGGCGCCCAGATCCGGCAAGTCGATCGCTGCCAACCCGACACCGCTGACTCCGGCCGCGACCAAGAACTCCCGCCGGTTCCAGAAGAGCTTCTCGGGTGTGATCTCGTCGGGGCGGATGTCGTTGGGGCGGCGTATGAGCATTGGGCTTAGGGCTTAGGGCTTAGGGCTTAGGGCTTAGGGCTTAGGGC
>JBAUHI010000079.1:0-34983 GCA_049680185.1 Gemmatimonadales bacterium
GGCAATATGTAGCGATGGTGCGGTGGAGGGTGCATCGAGCGGGATCGGTCAGGACGGCCGGTCCCGTTTTGCTGTCGTATCGAGGTGGAGGTCGGTCGATGGCGTGCTACGTGAGGTCCGAGAACACGTGTGCCGTTATGGACTCGTGAGCGTATAGGTGAGTGTAAGGGAATAGACGCCCGGAGGGTCGGCGATGAAATGCCAGGTGGTCTTGTATGACAGCGTCTTCGTGATCGGGTTGCTCGGGCCGGCGCTCGAGAGGATCGTGGCTGCGGTGGTGCTCATCGGCGTGTAGAGACCGCCGACAGCGGTGGCCCAGGACAGGTCCGACGCGGCCTTCGGGATCGGCGGCGCAGCGCTGGACCAGGTCGACGTGGTCGCGGCAAGTGTCAGGTGAAAGCCAACGTTCCCACCGGCGGACACGGTGACTACTGAGGGATTGGTGATCGTGGCGGTCGAGTCGGCACCGAAATCACTGATCAGTGGCGGCGTGAGGGTCACCGCGGCGGTGCTGACGGTCAGCTGCAGGATCGTCCCGATCGTGACCGGAGAGACGGCGACGCTGGCGGTGCAGGTGCCCCCGGGTTCGTTGACGCTGCAGGATTGCGCCGCAAGCCTGGGCGCCGTGGCCGCCACGAGCAGTCCCAGCCATCCGATGGCGCGTTTCACGGTGCCGTCCGATGGGCCCGGAAGCTGCCGCTCGGACCGCCCTGCTGTGCCCAACTCCCCACCAGCGAATCGCCGGCGATCAGGCCCAGATGGGTCCACGGCACGGTGCACCCGTCCAGGCAGGCATCGAATTCGACGGCGGTCGCAGATACGGATTGCCCGGTGAGCGGCCCGGTCATCGTCTGCGGGCTTCCCTCTCCGGAAGGGGTCAGGGTGAACGAGAGCGACCCGGTGAAATTCCCGTCCGACTGATTGTCCACCTTGAGGGTGCCACTGATACTCGCCGTAGTAGGCGACTCCTGCGTCGCGACATAATCCCACGTTCCGACGATCGGCGCGCTGAACGATCCGCTCGGCGCGGAGGCACACGCGCCGACGCCCGCAAGGGCCACCAGGAGCAGGACCCGGGCGCCATTCACTTGTTCGGCTCCCTGGCCAGCGGCACCACTTCGACGCCCCGCGCATTGAACATCTTGACGGTCTTGGGCGCGATCGGGAGGGTCACCGGCGGCACCGTCCCACCGGCCCTGATGTCCACCACCGGCGCAGGTCCGACGATCTGCAGCTGCTCGTCCAGGCCCGTCAGGTCGGCCGCGACCGTATATCGGCCGGACGGCAGCGCGTCGAGGCGAGCGTGTCCAGCACTGTCCGACTGGATGGTCCAGACCACCCCCGCCGAGTCCTTCGCGATGATGATCACGGCCGAGAAATTGGTCGTGTGGGGCTTGCGGCCGAGCCCGTCGACCTGCGGGACCAGCGTCACATCGAGCACCGACGTTGGCAGCACGGCCAGCGAGAGCTGGCGGCCGTCGACCTCGCTGGCTCCCGGGACCATGCCGATCGGGAGCGAGGTGCCATCGATCGCCGCAGTCCGGGTGTCCTGCTGGTAGAGCTTGAACTGTCCATGGCTGTCGGAGGTCGTGACCTCACCTCCGCGGCGGACCATCACCCCGGCGAGGGTGGGCTCCCCACGGTCGCGGCTGCCGTTGCCGTTCAAGTCCTCGTACACAGTGCCTGTCGATTTGGCGCCCCGCTCGCCAAAGGGCAAGCTGAACGCTCGTTCGATCTTGACCGCCAGCACGGTGGGCGTCGAGTTGCCATTCACCTCAAGGAACGGATTCCGTTCCACGTCGGCCACCACGCGATAGCCGTCTCCCACCATCACCCCGGCGCCGACCCGGATGATCGTGGCACCGGGCCGAGACCCGAACCACTCATAACGCTGGGCGGAGACGTCGAATGTCGGTACCCATCGGCGGCTCGATACCACCAGGCCGCTCACCGAGGCGCCGACCGCCAGCGCGTTCGGGAACAGGCCCGCACCGAGGCCGCTGTGGTCGTAGGTCACCGACGTGCTGAAGTTCCCGAGCGCCGCGACCCAATTTGCGCTAGCGGCCAGCCCGAACTGCCCGACCGGGGGCCGGTCGACGCTGGTGGCTCCGATCGACACCGATCGCTGGGTCTGGCCCAGCGAGCCGCCGAGCTCAGTGAAAAAGCTCTTGAACCGCGAGTGGAGCGTGAGCCTCGCGCTGGTCTGTCCAGTGCCGAAGCCGAGCGCTGTGCCGTTCGCGTTGAAGCGATTGTGGGTAACGTCGACGCTCACCGAGTGGATCGGTGACAGCAGCACGGATGCCCCGCCGGACCACGAGCGGGTGGCGAGCTGGCTGAAGGCCGCGTTGGAATCGCTCGAGTTGGTGTAGCCGGCCTGAAGCGACACGCGATCGCTGACACGCCGCATCCCGGACACCGTCAGCTGGTCGGTGGCCTGCGCATACGCCTGGGTGCCGCCGGGGGTGTGGAGCGCCGAGACCATCAGGTAATCTTGCCTGGTCGCGCGGACGGCGCCGACGCTCCAACCGAGGGCGCTGCCGCCGGTGAACTGTCGCCACGCCATCCCGGCGGTCAGTTTGGTGTCGAACAATGACGGGCTCTCGTAGTCCGCCCCGAAGGCGTGGAGCGACCGGGAGTAGATGCCGCGTTCGTCGAAATCGGTGGCACTCGCCGAGATCCGGCCGGCGTGCAGGTCGTAGCCGAGCTTGGCGCCCAGCAACTGACCATCGGCGCCGGCGGCGGGTGCTGCGGCGAGCAGGTCGGTCGCCCACCGGCCGAGCGTCGTGCCACCCGAGACGCCAACACCGTAGGCGTTGATCCCCGTCGATTGCGAGAACGCCTGCCCGGTCGCACCGACGGTGGCCTGCCAGGTGCTCGAGCTTGCGGAGAGGAACGCCTGGCCCAGAAGCACACCCACCCGCCCGATGGCCCGTGCATCAGTGTGGGCCCGGTCGAACGCGAATGCGGCGCGCCCACGGACCGTCGTCGCGTCGTTGTACTGGCCGGCCAGGTCAAATCCGGCGACCGGGCTCGATCCTGCCACGCCGCCAGCGGAGGTCGCGAGGGCCGAGGTGAGCACCGGGCCGCGGTCGCGGGGCGTGCGGGAGTCCAACACCTCGACGTCGGCGGTGGATTGCGCCAGGAACTCGCCATCCGCCTGCGCCCGGACCGAGAGGTAGGTGTGGGTCGCATCAGCGGTACGCGAGACGGTCACGGGCAGGTGGACCACAATCTGCTGACCGGGACGCAGGATGACGGTCCGAGGGGTCCCTTGCAATACCCACCCTGGCGGCAACTCTGCACCCACGGCAAGGGTGTCGACCGCATTCCCGCGATTGGTCACCATCGCCGCAACATCCACCCGGTCCGCCGGCCGCACCGCGAGCGCATTGCGGATGAGCCGCACATCGGCGCGCCGGACGCGGGTCACGATCAGGTTCACCTTCACCGTGATGGTCGCTTCAGGCCCGGCGAATTCGGTGGTGGCCACCACAGTGTGCCCGGCCGGGGCGTTCGCCGGAAGCCTGACCACCAAGGGAATGACCCGCGTGCTATCGCCCGTAGCAGGCGGAACGACGCCGCTTCCGGCGGAAAGCACGTCGGCCCACCCGGTCGGCACGATCCGCCAGGCCGCCGGATCGCCGGTCGGGACGGCCTCCGGCACCGGCACCGCGAGCACCTCGATGCTCTGGGGAGCGACCGGTCGGTCAAGGGTCACCGGCGTTCCGGTGCGCATCCGGGCAGGGAAGTACTCGGCACTCGTGGCGGGATGCGTCCGTGAGTTGGCCAAGGCCGCGGGACTCCGGGCGCCGACGAGCGCTGCGAGCGCCTCGACGTCCGCCGCGGCGGCGGAGGTCGCTGGCCGGGGACGCTCGCTGGAGCGGTCGAACCGAGCCGGACGGATTCGCATCGGACGCCTGGGGGGCGTCGGTGCGGCTAGTGGGGCAGGCGCACGATGACCGGTCCGCTCCCGGTTCTGGATCGAACGAGCGGCCAGCACCGACGCCACCAACGCAAGGCCTGCAGCGCCAGCGCGCCAGCTCCGGGACCGGACCGAGAGCTTGAAGCTCACGGGGTGGTGACCGTCAAGGTGATGACGAGCCCGGTGGAGTACGACCCGGGGACGTCATTGGCGTACGACAACAGCATCCGGAAATTGAGCGAGTTGCTCCAGGGGTCGTTGGTCCCCTTCCGGACGATCGTCCGCTGCTCGACCTGCGCGTCGGACGTGGTGAGCCCGTTCCAGGTGCCGACCAGGTCGGCCCGCCCCCACTGCAGATCGCTCACCGGCTTGGCGCCTCCCAACGTGCCGGTCGTGGCGTGGATCGACACCGTGGAGGTATGGGACGTTCCCTTCGGCCCGCCCGATGTCGCCACGCTGTAGGTCAGCGTACCGGTCGACGCGATGGATCCGGCGTTGAAGTCAGCCGCGGCCGGAGCGGTGAACGCCACGGGCCCACCAATGACCGTCAGCGACATCGTCCCCTGCGCGGCGACCGCACGGGGGAGGAGCACGCTCGCCGCGACGACGACGGCGCAGCCGATCCTCACCGGACCGTGACCTCGGCCTGCGCCGCCACGTCGTCGGCCCCGCCGAAGCTGAAGATCGCGAGCGCGACGTACTGGCCCGGGAGGAGCGTCGTCGGGACCTGCATCCGGATCCGGCGCAGCGCGCCGGGGAGGACCGGCGTGTCCCCCACCGTGTCCGTGACCACCGTTCGATTGTCGAGGGTCCGGAACTCCACCGTTCCCCTGACCTGCAGCTGCGCCGTGCCGGTGTTATGCAGCACCGCGAGGACGTCGCGGGTCTTGGGGTCGACCGCACCGGTCTTGGCATCGAGCAGGTGGGGTGCAACGCTCATCGAGTCGATGGTCGCGTCCAGGATGGCATCGGCGGCCATGACGTACACCTTGACGCCGATGCGCACCACGAAGGCCACCTTGGAGCCCTTGCTGGTCGGGGCCGGCGCCGTCTGGGCAAAGACGATCGTCCAGCACGGCGCAGTCGACGTGTCCGAGTCGTTCAGCGAGACCCGGATCGTCTGGCTCGCGCTCGGACCCAGGCGGACCGACTGGGGAAAGACCTGGAGCCGGGACTTGCAGCTCGACGGCAGGGCCCCGAGGTCGGAAAAGTGGTTGCCACCGTCCTCGTCCCGTTCCCAGTCGTTGGGGACGAACGTCAGTTGCTGTGGCTCCTGGGTGTCATTCGTGACCGTGAACGATGATACCCGTGGCCCCGTCGGGTGAAGTGTGAAGTCAATCGGCGACACCGAGATCTGGGCCCGCGCCGGGCCGGCCAGGAGCCCGGCGAGCGCCAGCACGATGGCCGTGATCCGGCCCGGGCCCCTCGCGAACACTTCCATCAGGTCGATACGCCGCATTGCTTCACTCCCTTCCGGTCAAGGCCCGTTCTTCTTAACGAAACGGCTCGGCGGGTTCGCCGAGCCGTCGGGGCACCCGCATCGCCCCAGTTCGTCCTGCGTCAGTCGTGATGGTCCTTGCGGCTCACGGAGCCGAGAGGCTGTAGGTCAGGACCATCGAGTAGCTGCCCGGGACGTCGCTGTCGAAATCCCAGTGGGTCTTGAACCCGATCGTGGCAGCCCGGCCCGCGAAGGTGTGGGTCTGACTCGACGCGTACAGGTTGACGGCGCTGGTCGTCACGGTCGAGAAGCTGCCGGCGTTCACGTTGTACGACAGGTCGCTCACCGGCTTGAGCCACGGCGCGGTCCAGGCGGCACCCTGTAGCGACACGTTGTACGACTTGTTCGAGATCACCGTCACGTTGAACGTGCTGGCCTCGGTGATGTTGGCCGTCGAGTCCGCCGCGAAGTCCGTGATCGCCGGAGCGGTCAGGGTGAACGTGTTCGCGCCCAGCGTCATCTTGAGGAAGGGCGGGATCGTCGCGGAGACGGTCTGCGTCAGGCTACAGCCGTTAGCGGTGCAGCTTGCCTGTGCCACCGCCGGGGAGGCCCCGAACGCGGCGATCACCAGGCCCGCTGCGATCGAGGTGAAGAGCTTGGACTTCATCGGGCACTCCTTGAAAGATAAGTGGTAGTTCGGTTCAGTGTCTCAGGGTCCCTCGACCCCATCGGTTCCGGGCTATTGCAAAGGCAGGTGCCGTGCCTGCGAAATGCCGTCAAAAAATTGGCCGTCTAAAAATTTGACGGCCGCAGATCGAGCTAAAGTATCGGTAAATCAACAGCTTAAGTCAATGGGAATCGTAATGGACGTGGCGCTGGCCTCATTCAGATCCCAGGATCACTACTAATCTTATTCTATGTTATTTAATATCAATGGCTTACCTAGATACCGTGTGCACATGGCCCCAGTTCAGGCGCCGGCCAGGTCGCCCCAGCTCACATGAACTACGTCTTAATTCGCAACGTACCAGCCTGCAAATGCCCACGGATTGGTTCCGTGGGCCCGAACTAAATCGGCGGTGGATCAGTCTGTCTGCAATGTCTTGCACTGGCATTGTGCTGCGGGATGCGAAAATGGCGACTGGGAAACGTGGGCTATACGAGCGAGGGCCACTGCTGCGACACGCAATGGAACGAACCCAACCCCCAAATCAGGTGGGACGAGTCGATCACCACCACTTGCCGCTCGGGAAAGCACCCCTGAAGCACGGACCGCGCACGCCGGTCGGTCACCGGGTGGTACCCCGGCAAGAGCACGACCCCGTTCCCGATATAGAAGTTGGCGTAGCTTGCCGGGAGGCGCTGACCTTCGTGGTCCATTCGGGGAGGCATCGGGAGCTCCAGCACCCGAAGCGGACTCCCATTCTGGTCGGTCATTCCCCGAAGCCGTTCCCGATTCTCCCTTAATGGCCGATGATTGGGGTCCGCGGGGTCGGGCTCGACCACTGTGACGACGGTGTCCGGAGCCACGAACCGGGTCAGGTCGTCCACGTGCCCATCGGTATCGTCCCCTTCGATCCCGTCACCCAGCCAAAGCACCTTCTGCACTCCCAGGAAGTCCCGGAGGTACCCTTCGATCTCGCGCCGGTCGCGCCCCGGGTTCCGGTTCTGGTTAAGGAGGCAGCTCTCGGTCGTGAGCAAGGTCCCGGCCCCGTTCACGTCGATCGAGCCCCCCTCCATCACTATCCCCGGGTGGAACACCGGCACCCCGAATTCAGCGCCGACCCTGGATGGGATGACATCGTCCAGGTCGAAGGGCGGGTACTTCCCCCCCCAGGCGTTGTACCCCCAATCGACGATGCCCTCCTCGACCCGTCCAGCGACCCTGCGCTGCACGAATATCGGACCGTGGTCCCGACACCAAGCGTCGTTGGTCGGAAAGTGATGAAAGAAGACATTCCCCGTGGCCACACCCGCCTGCCGCAATGTCTCCCGGGCCGATGCCTCCATTTCGGCATCGGCCACGTTGACGTGCACCTCTTCCCGCGGCGCCAGGTGCCGGATGATCTCGGCAAACACCGCCGGCACCGGCTCGAACTTTCCGGGCCATGACGACTCGCGGTGCGGCCAGCTGAGCCACGTCCCGCGATGGGGCGCCCACTCGGCGGGCATTCGGTAGCCGAGTGAGGCGGGTGTGTCGGGCAACGGGGGGTTCCTTGAAGGCGAGTGAGGAGAGACCGGTCGCGGCGCTCCGAATCCGGCGGGAAGATCCCTCGCATTCGCTCGGGATGACACCGCGGGGTGGCCGCAGGCCACCCCCTACAGATCAATGGTCTGGCAGCCGAGCCACGCGCGTCCCGCGTCCATGCGCCTCACGCGTCTACCGGCCCATCCGTCCATCAATCAATGAATCTCTTCGTCAAGTCGGCGTACGCGTCGATCCGGCGGTCGCGCAGGAAGGGCCAGTGGGTGCGGTGGGTGTCCACCCGGGCCAGGTCCACCTCGAGTACGACCACGTCCTCGTCCTGTCCGGAGCGGTGGAGCACCACCCCTGCCGGGTCAGCGACGAAGGTATTCCCCCAGAACTCGATGCCACCGTCGGCGGGCCCTTCGTGGCCCACCCGGTTGACCGCCGCCACGAACACTCCATTGGCGATGGCGTGCCCCCGCTGGATGGTTTCCCACGCATCCCGTTGCGCCACGCCGTACTCCGTCTTTTCCGACGGGTGCCAGCCGATGGCGGTGGGGTAGAAGATGATCTCTGCGCCCTGCAACGCCGTGAGTCGTGCCGCCTCAGGATACCACTGGTCCCAGCAGACCAGTACGCCGATCCGCCCGACCTTGGTGTCCCACGCCTTGAACCCCAGGTCGCCCGGGGTGAAGTAGAACTTCTCATAGTAGAGCGGGTCGTCGGGGATGTGCATCTTGCGGTACTTGCCGAGCAGGGTGCCGTCCGCGTCGATGATCACGGCGGTGTTGTGGTACAACCCCTCAGCCCGCTTCTCGAAGTGGGATCCGACGATGACGATGCCGAGTTCCCGGGCAATCGCGCAAAGCGCGTCGGTGCTGGGGCCCGGGATCGGCTCCGCCAGCTTGAAGAAGTCGTGGTCTTCCCGCTGGCAGAAGTACTCGCTCTGGAAGAGCTCCTGGGTGCAGATCAGCCTGGCGCCACGGGCAGCGGCCTGGCGGACACGGTCGAGCAGGCGCGCCAGGTTGGCCGTCGGGTCGGCGGTGCACGCCATCTGGATGAGCCCCAGCGTCACCGGACGCCGAGCAGCGGGAGGAGTCATACGGAAAAAACTAAGCGGGTGCGGGTCGAGAGAGGAGCGGTGTAGCTTTCCCGCCGTTGCCGGGGCGACCGTCCCGGGATCCTTGACCGAGAGGGCCGATGAGGTCGTTCCGTCGATCGATGACCGCCATGGTGCTGGCGACTTGTGCCGCCGGATCGGTGGACGCGCAGGCACCGGCCGACACCGCCACGCATCAGACGGTGGATTGGGTCAACCGGTTCGTCACCTACGGTGATGACACCGAGTTCTTTTCCCAGTTCCGGACCGGCGAGACGCTCCTCGGTGTGCAGTTCTGGAGCTATCTCTCCTACCGGCCCGACCCGCGGGTCGAGCTCCTGGCCGGCGTGTTCGGGAACCACCAACTGGGCTCACCGGATTTCTTCAGCCAGACCCACGCCTTGCTCCCCCAAGGCGACGACTCCACCACCTACAGTCCGGTCCTGCCGGTGCTCTCCCTCCGGTACCACACAGATCACTCCCTCGGCGTGATGGGGATGCTGGAGACCGACCAGCGGCACGGGATGCTGGAGCCGCTGCAGGTGATGCAGATGGACATCACCCGACCGGTCGAGTACGGCGTGCAGTGGATCCAGCACGGCGCGGGCTTCCACGGCGAGATGTTCCTCAACTGGCAGCACCTCAACACCCCCACCAGCCGGGAGATCTTCGACTACGGATTGGTGGTGCGGAAGGACCTGACGTCCTGGCTCGCGGTGGAAGGGCAGCTGCACGGTAAGCACCACGGTGGCCAGCTCTATAACGTGGGCGTCGTGGCCAACAACCACGCCGGCGCCATCGGCGTCCGTCTTTCCGACTCCCTTCCGTTCCTGGGCCGGAGCGAGCTTGCCTACTTCCGGCTCGGCAGCGATGGCTACCTCGACACGCTGCAGGCCCAGGCGTATCCCGACAAGGGATACGGCAACTACTTCCGCGGGAAGGTGTCGCCGGGTGGAGTGCTCGACGTGGTGGCGATCATCTGGACCGGCCACGGGTTTCATTCGGAGGAAGGGGACAACCACTACAATTCGATCGGGTGGGACCCGACCTACTTCAAGTTGAGCCGCTTCTATGCTGAGCTCGGGTTCCTCAAGCGATTTCGGTTGGGTGGGGACGTGACCATCGATACGGAGCTCCGGCTCCACCAGATCGACCAGTTCAAGTCGATCGCGATCGGCGGGGTGAGCTTCGAGTATTCATACCGCATCATCGGGACGGTGCCGTTGTCGCTGCGGGTGCTGACGCGCTAAGGGGCGGTGGGCGGTGAAGGGTGAAAAGTAAAAAGTGAACGGGAACTCCGCTTGGCGTCCCCCCTCTTCGCGTATGCGGAGAGGGGGACAGGGGGTGAGGTGACGCGAATCGTCATCCCGAGCAAAGGGAGGGACCTAACAAGCCGGCTCCCGATGCCAGCGAGGTAGGTCCCTCGGTCGCTGCGCTTCCTCGGGAACGTTCCCGTGGTTGTTGCGCTCCGTGCGTGTGGGGTGGCCGCAGGCCACCCCCTACGGATCCGGTTCCGTGCGGTCCCACGCGTCCATGCGCCTTATGGGCCCGTCCGCCCATCCGTCACAGCGTCAATGCACCAACTTCTTGAACTTGATCCGGTGCGGCTGGTCGTCGGAGCCGCCCTTCCGCTTCTTGTGGTCCGCCGCGTACTCCTGGTAGTTCCCCTCGTACCAGACCACTTCGCTGTCACCCTCGAAGGCCAGGATATGGGTGGCGATGCGGTCGAGGAACCAGCGGTCGTGGCTGATGACCACCGCGCACCCCGCAAAGCCCACCAGGGCATCCTCGAGTGCACGCAGGGTATCGACGTCGAGGTCGTTGGTCGGTTCGTCGAGGAGGAGCAGGTTCCCGCCGCTCTTCACGACCTTGGCCAGGTGCACCCGATTCCGTTCGCCGCCTGAGAGGTCCTTCACCTTCTTCTGCTGGTCGGAGCCGCGGAAGTTGAACCCCGCACAGTAGGCCCGGGCGTTGACCTTGCGCGTGCCGAAGAGCAGCTCGTCCTGGCCGCCGGAGATCTCCTCGTAGACGCTCTTGCTCCCGTCGAGCGTTTCCCGGCTCTGGTCCACGTACGCCACCTTGACCGTCTGGCCCACGGTGAGCGTGCCAGCATCGGGACCCTCGCCCCCCGTGATCATCCGGAAAAGCGTGGTCTTGCCGGCGCCGTTGGGGCCGATGACGCCCACAATCCCGCCGCGGGGGAGCGAGAAGTTGAGCTTCTCGAACAGCAACCGTTCCCCGAAGCCCTTGGCCACGTTCTTCGCGATCACGACCTCATCACCCAGCCGCTCCGGCACCGGGATGAGGATCTCGGCGGTCCCCTCGGACTGCCGCTCTCCTTCGGCGCGAAGCTCTTCATAGCGCTGGATGCGCGCCTTGCTCTTGGCGTGGCGCGCCTTGGGCGCCAACCGGACCCATTCGAGCTCGCGCTGCAGCGTCTTCTGGCGAGCGGAGGCGTGTTTTTCCTCCACCGCGAGCCGCTGCTGCTTTTGTGCCAGCCACGAGGAGTAGTTCCCCTCCCAGGGGATCCCCGCGCCGCGGTCGAGCTCCAGGATCCACTTCGCCACGTTGTCGAGGAAATACCGGTCGTGGGTGACCGCGACGACGGTGCCGGGGAACGATTCCAGGAAATGCTCCAGCCACTCCACCGATTCGGCGTCGAGGTGGTTGGTCGGCTCGTCGAGGAGCAGCATGTCGGGCTGCTCGAGCAGGAGCCGGCAGAGCGCCACGCGCCGTTTCTCACCGCCCGACAGCGTCGATACGTCGGCCTCACCGGGGGGAAGGCGGAGCGCGTCCATCGCCATGTCGACCTTGTGGTCGAGTTCCCAGAGGCCGAGGTGGTCGATCTGGTCCTGCAACCGCCCTTGCTTGTCCAGGAGCTTGGTCATCTCGTCGTCGCCCATCGGCTCGGCGAACTTGGCGGAAACGTCGTTGAAATCGTCGAGGATCTTCCGGAGCGCGCGCACGCCATCCTCGACGTTGCCCCGCACGTCCTTGGCGGCGTCGAGCAGGGGCTCCTGCGGCAGGTAACCGATCTTGGTGCCGGAGAGCGGCTTGGCCTCGCCCAGGTAATCGGTGTCGACCCCGGCCATGATGCGCAGCAGGGTCGATTTCCCGGCGCCATTGGAGCCGAGGACGCCGATCTTCGCCCCCGGGTAAAAGGAGAGATTGATCCCCTTGAGGATCTCGCGGGAGGGAGGCACGACCTTGCGGAGGTCGCGCATGGTGAAGATGTATTCGCCGGCCATAGGGTGGGGAATGTAACGAGTCGTGGATCGCGGGTCGTGGGTCACGCGTCGAGGGTCACGCTCCACAAGCGACGCGGTCGGGTCCCGCCGGTATATTGAAAGGGTCCCACCACGGAGGTCTCCATGGTCTGGTCACTGCGTCGAGGGATCTTCGTCGTCGGGCCGTCCCTGCTGGTGATCGGGTTGGCGGCATCCGGCCGTCGCGGTCCTTCACCGGCCTGCGCTCCCGACAATGGCGGCCTCGTCCTTCCCACGGGATTCTGTGCCACGGTGTTTGCCGAAGGGCTCGGCACTCCGCGTAACCTCACCGTCCTTCCTAACGGGGACGTGGTGGCCGCCCGCCAGAACGGCGGGGTCGTACTCCTCCGAGACACGACCGGCGACGGTCGGGCCGATCTGGTGAGTTATTTCGGCTCCGGCCATGGCACCGGGATCTCCTATAGTGACGGCTGGCTCTATTTCGCACCGAACGACCGGATCGTGCGGTGGAAGTGGACGCCGGGCCAACAGGTCCCGGAGGGCCCCGCAGTTGTGGTCGCGAAAGACCTCCCGGCCGACGGCAACCACGTCTGGAAGCCGATCGTGGTGCGGGATGGTACGGTGTACGTCGATTTCGGCTCCGCCACCAACAGCTGTCAGGTCGAGGATCGCGCGCCGCGCTCGCGGGGGATCGACCCCTGTACCGAGCTGGAGAAGCGGGCGGGGATCTGGACCTTTGCCACTGCCCGCACCGACCAGACGCCCCAGATGGGACATCGATTCGCCACTGGGCTCCGGAACGCAGAAGCGTTCGCGTTCGAACCCGGGACCGGGGTGCTTTGGATGGCGGTCCATGGGCGGGACCAATTGGGTGAAGACTGGGGTTACAGCGATTCGATGAACGCCGAGCTGCCGGCGGAGGAGTTCGGACCGGTGGCGGCGGATGCCGATTACGGTTGGCCCTACTGTTATTTCGATGGCCTTGCGGGGCGGAAGGTGACGGCCCCGGAGTACGGTGGCGATGGCCGGAAGGCGGATCGCTGCGGGGGCAAGGCGCTCCCCGTCATCGGGTTTCCGGGGCATTGGGCGCCGATGTCGTTGGTGTTCTACGCTGGAAGCATCTTCCCGGCCGAATTCCGGGGTGGGGTCTTCCTCGCGTTCCACGGGTCGTGGAATCGGGCACCGTTGCCACAGGCGGGCTTCCGCGTGGTATACATTCCCTTCGAGCGGGGACGTGCGATCGGTCGCTACTCCACATTCGCCACGGCACGCTCGGGCGTCACATTCCGGCCCTCCGGTGTTGCGGTGGGGCCTGACGGAGCCCTCTATATTGGTTCAGATGCTGCAGGGAAGATCTGGCGGGTCGTCTGGGTCGGAGCGCGGTGATCGGTACCACCGGAATCGAGGAGGTGACGAGGTGAACGCAGCAACAGTGGGTTATTGGACGCTCGGGGCACTATTGGCGGCGGGGCCGGTCGGGGCCCAGCAGGCGCCACCTCCGGCGGGTCCCCTCACGGTCGGCTCGGTGGCGCCGGACTTCGTGCTGGCGGGAGCCACCCGCGAGGGCCTCACGCCCAAGCCGATCCGCCTGAGCGACTTTCGCGACCAGACGGTGGTCATCGCATTCTTCTTCCAGGCCAGGACCAAGGGCTGAACCATCCAAATGGACGCGTACCGTGATCAGTACGCGCAGCTGTTCGGCAATGGCAAGCGAGCGACGCTCCTGGCCATCAGCGTCGACGCCGACACCACCCTGGCCAACTGGGCCAAGGAGAGCGATTTCCCGTTCCGTTTCCTGAGCGACTCGACGGGTGCGGTGGGTCGGCTCTACGGTGCGCGCAACGAGAAGTACCACGTCGATGACCGCACGCTCTACATCGTCGGCCCGGACGGCAAGATCGCCTACGTGGCGGCCCCGTTCCGCGAGATCGACCCGCTGGCCTATCGTCAGCTCGATTCCGCGCTGACCTCGATCGGGCGGTCCCGGAAGTAACGCGGCCAGGCGATCACCCTGGTCGCCATGCGGCTGGCGCGCATCATTCCCCGCGGTGGAGGGCCGGTGCTCGCGATACTCAAGCTGATCCAATCGCTGGTCAAGACGCTGCACTCCGACGGCTCTCCCGCACAGATCGCGTGCGGGATGGCTCTCGGCGCCGCCCTCGGCTGGATGCCGTTCAACCTCGTCACCGCCCTGATCATCTTCGTCCTGCTCTTCCTGCTCAACGTTTCCTTCGGGGCGGGGATGCTGGGCTGGGCGCTGGCGGTGCCCTTCGGTTTTGCGCTCGACCCGCTCTTTGACCGGATCGGGCACTGGTTGCTCATCGGATCACCAGGCCTGACGCCGTTCTGGACCCGGCTTGCCAATACCCCGGTGGTCCCGCTCACCAACTTCAACAACACCGTGGTGCTGGGCGCCTTGGTCAGCTGGCTGGTGCTCTTCGTGCCGCTCGTGCTCCTGCTCCGGTGGGCGGTGCTCACGTATCGCGCCACGTGGGGTCAGAAGGTGATGCAGTCGAAGTTCTACAAGGCCCTGACCGCCTCCAAGCTCTACAACTACTACCGCCTCTTCCGGCCGGAGTGACCTGATGCCGCTCCGGATCTTCCGCTGGAAGGCGGTCGTCCCCCTCGCCGTGTTCGTAGGCCTGATCTGCCTCGCGTGGCTGCTCTTTGCCGACCTGCTCGGCCGCCGGGCGGTGATCGCCGCCGGGTCGAAGATGACCGGCGCCGAAGTGGACCTGGCCGCGTTCCACATCCATCTCTTCCGCGGATCGGTGGAGCTGGACGGCCTGCAGATGGCCAGTGCCTCCGACTCGAGCACGAACTCCTTCGAGGCTGGCCAGATGGTGTTCGACCTCGATCCCGCGGCGCTCTTCCAGAAAAAGCTCGTGGTCGATCGACTCGCGGCCACTGGCGTCAGGATCGGAGCCCGGCGCCGGACACCCGCCCGGCCCATCCCGAAGGCCGCCGCCGACTCCACCAGCGCGCTCGCGACCGCCAAGGCCTTCGCCTCGAAGGTGAGCGTGCCGCTCCTGCGCCTGACGCCGGTCGACAGCATCAAGGCGCTGGTGCTTGACCCCTCCCAGCTCAAGTCGCTTCAGGCGGCCGCGGCACTGCAGCAGCGCTCCGACTCCGTGTCGACCGCGCTCCGATCACGCTATGACTCGCTCGCCCTCCAGCCGGTCCTCGATTCCAGCAAGGCGCTGGGCGATCGGATGGCAAAGTTCAACGCCGGCACCGCAGGTGTGGCCGGGGTCCAGCAGGCGGTGAAGGACCTGAATCAGGGGATCGCACGGATCAAGGACGCCGAGTCCCGGGTCGCCGCGTTGCAACGGACGGCTACAGCCTCTGCGAGCACGCTCTCCGACGGTGCCAAGGCGCTCGATGCAGCGCGCCAGCAGGATTACGGGTTGGCGCGCGGACTCCTCAAGCTCCCGACCGTGTCGCCGGCCGATATCAGTGCGGCGCTCTTCGGCCCGATGGTCACCCAACGCTTCCAGCAGGTGGTGTACTGGAGCGCGCTCGCCAAGAAGTACATGCCGGCGGGGATGCTGCCCCGGAAGGACCCCGGCCCGAAGCGGGTCCGGATGGCGGGCACCACGGTCCGGTTCCCGCTCCTCCACCAGCTGCCGACCTTTCTGCTGCGCCGTGGCGATCTCGGCGTCTCGTTCGGGGGAGACTCGGCGAGGGATTACGCCTTCGCGGCCACCGTGCAGGGCGTCACCTCCGACCCGGCGCTCTACGGCCGGCCGACGACCTTCACCGGCAAGGGACAGATGGTCGGGAAGGTCCCGATGTCGATCGACCTGGGAGGCGCGCTCGACCACACCGGGACCGTCTCTGATGACAGCGTCAGCGGGACCGTTTCGGGCATCGCGCTGCCGACCTTCCAGCTCCCGGGGCTCAAGTACTCCGCGGTACCCGGGACCGGGACTGCGAGCCTGTCCTTCACGGTGCGCGGGGACCAGCTTCACGGGCATTGGGCCGTCACCGCGCCACAGGTCTCCTGGATCCGCGACAGCACCACCAGCGGCGGAGGCACCGTCGACCAGTTGGTGGGCAAGGTGCTCCGCGGTATCGGCACGTTGTCGCTCGACGCCGAGCTGAGTGGAACGCTTGCGGCGCCGCAGGTGGCGGTGCGCTCGAACGTGGGAGACGCGGTCGCCACCGGTGTCTCGGCGATGCTGGGCCAGGCGGCGAAGGATGCCGAGGCCAAGGCTCGGGCAGAGGTCGACCGCCAGATCGGCCCGCGGGTGGCGGCCGCAAAGGCCAAAGTGGCCGAGGTGGAGCAGCAGGGGACCGCACTCGTGGCCGATGCCCAGTCGAAGTTGGAGGACCAGCGGAAGCAACTTGAGTCGCGTCTGCAGGGGTTGGCCAAGTCGTCACTTCCGGGTGGCATCAAGTTCTAGTTCGGAGCCGACGCGCCCCTCGCGCCGGACGCCTGCACGCGTAGATTCCCGATCATCTCCTCACCGTGAACTGGATCGGTAATGCGCATCGGAGTGCCGCGGGAAACGACCTCCGGGGAGCGCCGTGTGGCGCTCGTCCCCGAATCGGTCGGCAAGCTGGTGAAAGCGGGTGTCGCGGTCGTGCTGGAGCAGGGCGCCGGCGTCGCCGCGGGATCTCCCGACGCGCTGTACTCCGCGGCCGGCGCCACCGTGGCGTCGGACGCGTGGAGCGATGTCGACCTGGTGCTCAAGGTCCAGGCGCCGACCCCGGCCGAGATCGCCCGGCTTCAGTCCGGCGCGGTGCTGGTCTCGTTCTTGGCCCCCCATACCCACGGCGAATGCATTGCCGGGCTCGCCGCGCGAGGTGTCACCGCCTTGGCCGTCGAGCTCGTGCCCCGGACCACACTGGCCCAGGCGATGGACGTGCTCTCGTCCCAAGCGACGATCGCCGGGTACAAGGCCGTACTCCTCGGGGCCGCTCAGCTTCCCCGCATCCTCCCAATGTTGACGACCGCCGCGGGTACGTTGGCGCCAGCGCGCGCCTTCGTGATCGGCGCCGGTGTTGCCGGCCTGCAGGCCATCGCGACCGCGCGACGCCTCGGTGCCATCGTCTCGGGTTTCGATGTTCGGAGTGCGGCGCGGGAGCAGATCGAAAGTCTCGGCGCCAAGTCGGTCGGCAAGGAGCTGGAGACCGCTGAAGGGGCGGGGGGCTACGCCAAAGAGGTGGCCGCCGACCAGCAGTCCCGGATCGAAGCACTCCTCGCTGGCCATATCAAGGATCAGGACCTCGTCATCACCACTGCCCAGATCCCGGGGAAGCCCGCGCCGAAGCTCATCACCGCCGCGATGGTGGCGTCGATGCGCCCCGGCTCGGTGATCGTCGACCTCGCCGCGGAGACCGGAGGGAATTGCGCGGGGACCAAGGCGGGCGGATCGGTCGAGGTCGGCGGCGTCACGATCATCGGTCCGGTCAACCTTGCCGCATCGGTGCCTGGGCACGCGAGCCAGATGCTGAGCCGCAACCTGACCGCGCTCACGCTTCGAATGATCAAGGAAGGGAAGCTCGTCGTCGATCCTGCCGATGAGATCCTTGGACCCATGATCGTGACCGGGCGATGAGAGGTTAGAGATGGAAGTTTAGAATTTGGTGCTGATAGCTGATAGCCGATAGCTGATCGTTGATCACCGCCCATCCCGGGAGCACGCCGACCCATGCCCTCCACCGGCATCATCGAACTCTACGTCTTCCTGCTGGCCGGATTCGTCGGCTACCAGGTCATCACCCGGGTGCCGCCGTTGTTGCACACGCCGCTGATGAGCGCCACCAATGCGATCTCCGGCATCTCGCTGGTCGGATCGTTGGTGGCGGCCGGCGCCGATCGCAACATGGTGAGCACTATCCTTGGCGTGATCGCGGTGGCCTCGGCCACCATCAACGTGGTGGGCGGATTCCTCATCACGGACCGGATGCTCAAGATGTTCAAGCGGCATGACACTCCGGGCTCGGCGCCGAAGGCCGGATGAACCCGCGCGAACTGTTCGTCCAGGTCAGTTACCTCACTGCCTCGGTCCTGTTCATCGTGGGGCTCCGGTCGCTCACGCGACCGGACCAGGCACGCCGCGGGATGAACCAGGCGGCGCTCGGGATGCTGCTGGCCATCTGCGGCACCCTGGCCCATCACGAGATCATCCGGTACGACTGGATCATCGTCGGGCTCGTGATCGGGACCGCCATCGGGTACCCGCTCGGGATGTTCGTCCCGATGACCGCGATGCCGCAGCGGATCGCCATCTCCCACCTCTTCGGGGCGCTCGCGGCGACGCTCGTCGGCATCGCCGAGTATTACACGCTGATACACGGTCCCGGCGTGGGGCACGCCGAGATGGCCGCCCTGGGATTCGAGGTGCTGTTCGGGAGCCTGACCATCACGGGCAGTTTCATGGCCACCGGCAAGCTGCAAGGCTTCTTGCCGGGCCGACCGATCACCTATCCCGGTCAGAACGCCGTCAACCTCCTGCTGTTCGCGGCCGCGCTCGGGCTCTTCGGCTACCTCATCTTCGTACCGGGGCAGCAAGTCGCGTTCTACACGATGATCGGGGTCGCGTTCTGCGTGGGTCTGTTCATGGTGATGCCCATCGGCGGCGCCGACATGCCGGTGGTCATCTCGTTGCTCAACTCCTATGCCGGTCTGGCGTCCGCCGCCACCGGATTCGCGATCGGCAACAACGTGCTGATCATCGCCGGTGCGCTCGATGGCGCCAGCGGGTTCCTGCTGTCCATCCTGATGTCGAAGGCGATGAACCGGAGTTTCGCCAACGTGCTCTTCGGCGCCTTCGGCGCCCCTCCGAAGTCGAGCGGTCGCACGTCGGTGGGTCTTGCGGTCCGGTCGATCACCGCGGAGGACGTGGCGATGCAGCTGGGGTATGCCGGGTTGGTGATCGTGGTGCCGGGGTACGGAATGGCCGTGGCGCAGGCCCAGCATCAGGTGCGGGAACTGGCCGAGCAGATCGAGAAGCGGGGCGGGGAGGTCAAGTACGCGATCCACCCGGTGGCGGGGCGGATGCCTGGGCACATGAATGTGCTGCTGGCGGAGGCCAATATCCCGTATGACCGGCTGTACGACATGGACGAGATCAACCCGCAATTCGACCAGGCCGACGTGGCGTTGGTGATCGGGGCCAACGATGTGGTCAACCCGGCGGCCCGCTCGGATCCCTCCAGCCCGATCTACGGGATGCCCATTCTCAACGTGGACCGGGCCAAGCACGTTATCGTGTTGAAGCGCTCGATGAGTCCCGGCTTTGCCGGCATCGAGAACGAACTCTTCTACGACCCGAAGACATCGATGCTGTTCGGCGACGCGAAGGCGTCGCTGTCCCGCCTGGTGTCCGAGGTCAAGTCGCTGTGAACCCTCTCCGTGGAGACCGTATGAAGCACCGTGGTATCCTCTCACTGGTCCTGGCCGCGGGCATCGTGGCACCGCTCGCCGCGCAGGGCCCCTGTGCCGACAAGGGCGCGAAGCTCCCGGCACCGGGGAGCTGGGCATCGTACAATGCCACCATGCCGGGCCGTGACGGCGCCAGTCGCAGCACTACGTTCCGCATGGCCTACCTCGGGCATGAGGCCCAGGGCGATCGGCTCGAGATCCAGATGTCGAGCGATCGGGGTCAGATGATCATGCAGATGGTGGTCGACGGCTTTCCCTAC
This sequence comes from Gemmatimonadales bacterium, assembly GCA_049680185.1. GTDB lineage: Bacteria > Gemmatimonadota > Gemmatimonadetes > Gemmatimonadales > GWC2-71-9 > CAMLHU01. The sequence goes on from JBAUHI010000079.1 coordinate 19,528, forward strand.
GCGCCAAGCTCGATGAAGCAGATGGTGATGAAGATGGGCGATCGCCCGGCGATGAAGGTCGGCGCCCAGATGATGCAGATGATGCAGAGTCGTGCGCCCAACGGCGGGATCACCGCCGAGATGTGCAGCGAGATGCAGAAGGTCGGGACCGAGACGGTGACCGTCCCGGCGGGATCGTTCTCTGCGACCCATTGGCACAGCGCCAAGCAGAACACCGATGTGTGGGTCAGCCCTGATGTGCCGTTCGTTGTACAGGTCAAGGGCCCGAACAACAGCATGGAATTGACCGCGAAGGGGACCGGGGCCAAGTCCGCCATCACCGAAACGCCGCAGGACATGGGCAGCATGATGGGTGGACAGCGCCAGAACTGACCGGCTTTGCCATTGGACCGACGGCCCCCGGGGAGCTCCACGCTCCGGGGGCCGTTGCCGTGCCGGGAACGATTCATCCTTCTCATGCGTCCTACAGGTGCCGGTGCAACGAAAGGGTCATCGGCGCGTCTTCTAATCCGTGGGTCTCGATTGAGGGCCCGTGGAGCGTGTCGGAAAGACGCATTGGCACTTTGCCCAAGGCCCAGCGCTTGGGCCAACGGAGTGCCAAGCCAAAGCCAACGGGCAGCAAGAGTTAGCTAAGCTGTTGATTTTAGCTGTCTTAACTGCTATATTGCGCGACTAATTTTTGAACGGCCGTCCCGGAGCGCGTTCGCAACGGGCGGGCGTTGGGGAGTGAGGAGGCAGTCATGGCGACCAAGACTCGAACCAAGCGGCGCGCGCTTCGTCCGGCGCAGATCGCCCGCGCGGTCGACGAGGGCCGGGAATCCCTGGACCTCTATCTGGATGAGATCAGCCGAGTCCCGCTGCTGACGCGGGACGAGGAGCTGGAGCTTGCCCGCAAGGCATTCCGCGGCGACGTGAAGGCGCAGGAACGACTGGCACGCCACAACGTCCGCTTCGTCGTGTCGGTGGCCAAGAAGTTCCAGAACCGCGGTGTGCCGCTCGTCGACCTGATCGGCGAAGGCAACCTCGGCCTGATGACGGCGGCCCGGAAGTTCGACCCCGATCGGGGCGTCAAGTTCATCTCGTACGCGGTGTGGTGGATCCGGCAGGCAGTGCAGGCGGCCATCGCCCGCCACGGCCGTCCGGTCCGGGTGCCACTCAACCGCACCGCCGACCTGAGCCGGCTGGGCCGCACCACGACGCTGCTCAAGGAAAAGCTCGGTCGGATGCCGACCACCGAGGAACTGGCCCGGGCCACCGGCCTCACGGTCGAGGCGGTGCGTTCCCTCTCGGCCCTCAACACCGAGGCGGTCCGGCTCGATCAGCCGACCCGCGATGGCGAGAACAGCGAACGGATCGAGCGTTTCGCGGCCGATCAGGAGGCGACCGACTCCTCGGCGATCGCCAATAGCCAAACGTCGGACATCGAGTCCGCGCTGGCGACCCTCCCTCCGCGCGACGCGAAGGTGCTGCGGCTCTACTTCGGGCTCGACGACGGCAACGCTCGCACGCTGGAAGAGATCGGCCGCATGATGGGCGTCACTCGCGAACGCATCCGCCAGCTCCGCGACCGGGCGCTCACCCGCCTGCGTGAAGGGGAGACCGGCGAACGGCTGCGAGACCTGGTGGCGTGAGACGGCAGTAAAGAGCGAAAAGTGAAAAGAGGGGCTCCCAGAAGGCGGGGGCCCCTTTTTGCGTTGGTGTCATCCCTCGCCACGGAGTCATGCCAAGCAGAGCGGGGGATGACGCTCCTTGATCGATCAGCCCCCCTCTCCCGCAGGGAGAGGGGCGGGGGGTGAGGGTCAGGCGACCTTGACTGGAGTGGATGCTCGCGGAGAAGATCCCTCGCTCTGCTCGGGATGACACCGCGCTCGGGATGACTCCGTGGTCGGGAAGGCTCCGTGCTCAGGATGACACCGTCGTGAAAACGGGGCCCCATCACTGGAAGCCCCGTCCACCGCTCACTTGTCACTCTTCACCGCTCACCTATCACCTCACTTCTCGTTGAACATCCTGAGCACCCGCTGCAGGATCCCGCCGTGCTCGAGGTATTCCTGCTCGACGTGGCTGTTGAGCCGGACGATGGCGGGAAAGGTGATCGTCTTGCCATCATCCGCCTTGGCGGACACTGTCACTTTCCCGCCGGGCACCAGCTTGTCGATGCCGGTGATGGCGTAGGTCTCGCGCCCGGTAAGGCCGAGCGAGGCCCGGGTGGTGCCAGGCTCATAGGTCAGGGGCAGGACGCCCATCCCTATCAAGTTGCTGCGATGGATCCGCTCGAAGCTCTCGGCGATCACCGCGTGCACGCCGAGGAGCATGGCACCCTTCGCGGCCCAGTCGCGGCTGGATCCGGATCCGTATTCTTTCCCGGCCAGGATCACGAGCGGGGTCTTTTCCACGATGTAGCGCATGGCGGTGTCGTAGATCGACGCGACCTCGCCCTCGGGAAGGTGGACGGTCCAGTTCCCCTCCTTGTCCGGAGTGAGGGCGTTCTTGATGCGGGTGTTGCCGAACGTCCCCCGCATCATCACCTCGTGGTTCCCGCGCCGCGAGCCGAAGGTGTTCCAGTCCAACTGCTCTACTCCATGATCCTTCAGGTACTTCGCGGCGGGCCCATTCTTGGGGATGGCGCCTGCCGGGGAAATGTGGTCGGTGGTGACGGAATCACCGAGGACCGCAAGGACGCGAGCACCCGTGATGTTCTCGAGGGCGTGTGGCTTCGGCGCGAGGCCCTGGAAGAACGGTGGCTCCTGGACATAGGTGCTCTTGGGGTCCCAGGCGTATCGGCTCCCCGTGGGCACCTTGAGCGCCTTCCACTCGGCGTCCCCGTCGAAGACGTGGCCGTACTGGTGGGTGAAGAGCTCCGGCTTGAGCGCTGCCGCCATCGTGTCGGCGATCTCCTTTTGGGACGGCCAGATGTCCTTGAGGAAGACCGGCGTCCCCTGGTCGGAGATGCCGAGGGGCTCGATGGAGAGATCGGCATCGACCTTGCCGATGAGCGCAAAGGCCACCACCAGCATCGGGGAGGCGAGGTAATTGGCGCGGACCTGCGGGTGGATGCGGGCTTCGAAGTTTCGATTGCCCGAGAGCACCGCCGCGCAGACCAGCGAGTTCTCATCGATCGCCTTGGCGACCCCTTCCGGCAACGGTCCGCTGTTCCCGATGCAGGTGGTGCAGCCGTAGCCCACGGTCTGGAATCCGAGCTTGTCGAGGAAAGGGGTCAGGCCGGCGTCACGGAGGTAGTCGGTCACGACCCGGGAGCCCGGGGCCAGGCTCGTCTTGACCCAGCACCTGGTCTTGAGCCCCTTCTCGACCGCCTTCTTGGCCAGGAGTCCGGCGCCGACCATGACCGACGGGTTGGAGGTGTTGGTGCACGAGGTGATCGCGGCGATGACCACGGACCCATCGTGCAGGTCGCAGGGTTCGCCGTCCACCTCGGTGTGCACTTCCGGCGGCGCGGCCATGGTCGCGGCCACTGAGGCGTTGCCGCCCTCGTTCAGCCATCGGGAGAACGCCGCCTGGGCCAGTTCCTTCCGGGCCGCGGGAACGGTGGGTTGCATCAGGTCGGGGAGGGTCACCGCAAAGCTCTTCTTGAGCTCCCTGAGCGGGATCAGGTCCTGGGGGCGCTTGGGGCCGGCCACCGAGGGCTCGATGGTCGACAGGTCGAGCTCAAGCGTGTCGGTGTATTCCGGGTCCGGCACGTTGTCGGTACGGAAGAGCCCCTGCTCCTTGCAGTAGCGCTCCACCCGATCCACGGCGGCCTGGTCGCGGCCGGTGCGCTTCAGGTACCGCAGCGTCTCCTCGTCCACCGGGAAGAATCCGATGGTGGCGCCATATTCCGGCGACATGTTGCCGATGGTGGCGCGATCGGGAAGCCCCAGATGGGAGATGCCGGGACCGTAGAATTCCACGAACTTGTCGACCACGCCCTTCTTGCGGAGCATCTGGGTGACGCGAAGGACCAGGTCGGTCGCAGTGGTCCCGACCGGGAGCGACCCGGTGAGCTTCATCCCGATGACATCCGGGACGAGCATGAAGTACGGCTGGCCCAGCATCACCGCCTCCGCCTCGATCCCGCCGACACCCCAGCCCACCACACCGAGGCCGTTGATCATCGTGGTGTGCGAGTCGGTGCCGACGAGGGTGTCGGGATAGAGGGTGGGCTCGCCGTGCTGGTCGCGGAGCTGCACACCGGGGGAGAGGTATTCGAGATTCACCTGGTGGCAGATGCCGGTGCCCGGCGGGACCACCCGGAAGTTGTGGAAGGCATGCTGGGCGAACTTGAGCAGCTGGTACCGCTCCCGGTTCCGCTCGAACTCCATCTCGACGTTGAACTTGAAGGCACCGGCGGAGCCGAAGCGGTCCACCTGGACCGAATGGTCGATGACGAGGTCGCAGGGGACCATCGGGTTGATCTTGTCGGGATCGCCCTTCATCCGCGCCATCGCGTCGCGCATTGCGGCGAGGTCCACCACGCAGGGGACGCCGGTGAAGTCCTGCAGGAGGACGCGGGCCGGCATGAACGGGAACTCGGCGCGCGTCGCTTTGGGCTGCCAGCCCCCCAGGGCTCGGACGTGCTCGTCGGTGGCGAATCCGTGGCCGCTGTGACGGAGCACGTTCTCGAGCATGACCCGGATGGAGAATGGCAGTCGGTCGAGCTTGGCGATCCCCTGCTTCTCGAGCTCGCGCAGGCGGTAGACGACGGCCTTGCCGGACCCGGCGGCGAGGGTGCCGCGGGTGCCGAATGGATTCACGGTATTCTTCGTCATGGCAGTAGCTTCTGGAGAGAGTAAATGACGGACTCACGTCGGCGGATCCAGTCGCCCGCCGACCCAATGGAATATATAGCCATGCCCGGAACACCATACGCCATCACACGGCAAGATGATGGCATCGTCATCGAGTGGGGGCCCGGCCGACCGCCGGTGATGTATCCGGCCCGTGCGCTCCGATTGGCGTGTCCCTGCGCGGAATGCGTCGATGAGATGTCGGGGCGTGCGCTGCTCGATCCCGGCCGGGTGTCCGGGGAGATGCGGCCGGTCAAGCTCCAGCTCATCGGGAACTATGGGCTCAAGATCTGGTGGAGCGATGGACATCACACCGGGATCTACACCTTCGACGCGCTGGAACGCGGCCTGGGGCGTGGCGACTGACGCGAGCGCTCGCGCCCGACGGGTCGGGAACCGAAAGGGACCCGTTCCCGTATTATTCAAGTCGACTTGAACCCCGCTGCTGCAACACCCCCAATGATGGAATGAGCAATGCATCCATTCGCTGACGCCAGACTGCGTTGTCTCCCTTTTGTCCTCTCCTGTCTCCTCGTCCCCTCTTCCGCGCTTCTAGCCCAGCTCGCGCCCTCGACCACTGGCGGCGTTCCCGTCCTGATGCAGGAGCTCGCCAAGCTCGGTCACTACAAGCGGGTGCTGATGATCGGCGCCCACCCCGATGACGAGGATACGGAGCTCCTCACGATCCTCTCCCGAGGTGAGGGCGCGGAGACGGCGTATCTCTCCCTCACCCGCGGCGAAGGCGGGCAGGACCTCATCGGCCCTGAACTCGGCGACGCGCTCGGCATCCTCCGCACCGAAGAGCTCCTCGCGGCCCGGCGGATCGACGGTTCGCAGCAGTTCTTCTCGCGTGCGTACGACTTCGGGTTCTCCAAGACCATCGACGATGCGTGGAAGCACTGGCCCCAGGATTCGATCCTGAAGGACGCGGTGCGGATCATCCGGCGCTTCCGGCCCCAGATCGTGGTGTCGGTGTTCAGCGGCACGCCGAGGGACGGGCACGGCCAGCATCAGGTGGCGGGATGGGCCGCCAAGCGGGCATTCGAGGTGGCGGGAGACTCGACCGTCTTCCCCGAGCTCAAGACCGAGGAAGGCCTCGCTCCGTGGACGCCGCTCAAACTCTACCGGAGTGCGCGCTTCGACCCGGGCGCGCAGATGATCTCCTTCGATGGCGGCGCCATCGATCCCGTGACCGGCAAGACGTATCGACAGCTTGCGATGGCGGGGCGGAGCCTGCATCGATCGCAGAAGATGGGGCAGTTGCAGCCGATCGGGCCGAGTACCGCGCGGGTGACGCTCTGGGAGGACCGGACCGGGAAGGGGACGGGGGGATTCTGGGCGGGAGTGGATACGACGCTTCTCGGGCTTCCGGAACTGCGTGCGCTCGATCCCAGGGCCCGGCAGGAGGTCGAGCGAAAGATCGCTGTGTATTTCGGTCAGCTCGACTCGCTCCGAAGCACCTCCGCCTTCGCCGATCCGATCCGATCAGCGGACGCGCTCGGTCGCGCCGAACGTTCCCTTGCTAGAGCCATGGTGACTGGAACGCCTACCGAATGGCCGGAGCTCGATACCGAGGAGGGCCACCTCGAAGTCGCGTACGCAGTGGCACGAGGCATCCTGGTCGACGCGGTCGCGTCGACCCCACGGGTGACACCGGACGGGGACGTCGTCGTGACGACGAGCGGCCGCAGCCGGCCGACCGACGGCGTGCAGGATACCCTGTCGCTCTTTGTCGACGGACCGGCCGGCGTGCAACGGTCCTCATCCACCGTCAGTACGTCGGACGCGATGCAGGTCGATACGACCGTTGTGCACGTGGATGGAAACGCGACTCTCACCGCACCGTACTTCCTGCGCAAGCCTCGGAAAGGCTGGTTATATGACTGGCCGAAGTCTGCGATCCATGACTGGGGTCGGCCATTCCAGTCGGCGTGGCTGAGGGCCGGTGCCAGTCTCGGTCCCGTCTCCGGCATGAAGGCCGCTACCTCCTTCACCTCATCGGTGTATCGGGAGGTCACGTATCGCGAGAACGACCCCGCCACCGGCGAGATCCGCCGCCCGGTCTTCATCGTCCCGCGCGTGAGCGTCAAGCTCACCCCTGACGAGGTCCTGCTCCCTCTTGGCAAGGGATCGGTGAACTTCACCGTGACGCTGGAGCACGGTGCCGAAGAAACCACGTCCGGTGAGGTGCACCTCGAGCTTCCCGACGGCTGGTCAAAGCCCGCGCCCCGGAAGTTCTCCCTGACGGCGGCTGATCAAACGGAGGTCGTCACCTTCCAGGTGCGGCCCCCGCAGCGGATATCTGCCGGGACGTTCACCGTGCATGCCGTCGCTATCGACTCGAAGGGAGCCGAATATCGGATCGGCACTTTCCTGGTCGACTACCCGCACATCCATCCGCGCCAGTACACCGAACCGGCCGAGGCGCGGGTGGTGGTGGCGGATCTGACGCTGCCGCCGGTGCGTGCCATCGGATATGTGCGCGGCGCCGCGGATCACGAACCCGAGGCGCTGATCGCGGCGGGACTCCCGGTCGTGGTGCTCGATTCCGCCACGCTCGCGAGCGGCGACCTCTCCCGGTTCGACGCCATCGTGGTAGGGCCGCGGGCCTATGAGATCGACACCACGCTCATCGACCACAACGATCGGCTGCTCGCCTACGCCAAGAACGGCGGGCGGGTGATGGTGCAGTACCAGCAGCAGGTCTTCTTTGCCGGGAACTATGCACCGTTCCCGTTGAGCCTCGATCATCAGAACGACCGCACCACCGATGAGACGGCACCCGTCACGCTGCTGGCGCCTGATTCCCCCGACCTGCGCTCTCCCAACCAGATCGGTCCTGCCGACTGGGACGACTGGATCCAGGAGCGGAGCCTCTACTGCGCCCACACCTGGGACGCCGCCTATCAGCCGATCCTCTCGATGGCCGATCCTGGCGAGGCACCGATCAAGGGATGCCTGCTGGAGGCGAAGGTGGGGCGGGGAAGCTGGGCGTACAACGCCCTCGCCTTTCATCGGCAGCTTCCGGGCGGGGTGCCGGGTGCCTTCCGGCTGTTCATGAACCTTCTGGGATCGCGGGCGCGGCCGTAGTGGGCGGAGGGACGGCTGGTCGGAGGACCGCATGGTGGCGGGTGGCGGGTGGCGTGGGGGTGTGCGCGCTGCTCGTGGCGTCCTGCGCCCGCGACCATCGCATCCCGCTCACGGTCTACTCACCGCACGGCCGAGAACAGTTGACGCTCCTCGAGCACGCCTTCGAAAAAGAGAACCCCGACATCGATGTGCGCTGGCTCTACCTCGGCAGCCAGGAAGTGCTCGATCGGCTCCGTTTCGAGAAGGTGAACCCGCAGGCCGACGTCTGGTTCGGCGGCCCGACGACGATCTTCGATCGCGGCATCGTCGACTCGCTGCTGCAACCGTACCGCCCCGTCTGGGCCGACGCCGTCGACTCCCAGGGTCGCGGACCCGACGACCTCTACTGGCCGGTGTACCGGACGCCGGCGGTGATCGCGTACAATAAGGATGCGATCCCCGATTCCCTGGTCCCGCGGGATTGGGATGACCTCCTCCTCCCCCGGTGGCGCGATCAGGTCCTGATCCGCGATCCGTTGGCCAGCGGCACGATGCGCGCCGTGTGGGGACTCATCCTCGAGCGAGGGATGCGGGACACGAGCGACACCGCCGCCGGGATGGCGTGGCTCCGGAAGCTCGATGCCCAGACCCGCACCTACACGCTCAACCCAGCCATCCTGGAGCAGAAGCTGGCACGGCGGGAAGGCACCGTGACGATCTGGGACCTTCCCGACATGCTCATCTGGCAAGGGGAGGGGCTCCCGTTCGGCTATGTTTTCCCCCGGAGTGGCACCCCCGTGATCGAGGATGCCATCGGCCTGGTGCGCGGGGCGAAGCATCCCGCTGCAGCCAGGCGCTACATCGATTTCGTGGGCAGCCAGGAGGCGCAGATCCTCACCGCGCGCGTGGTGTTCCGCCTGCCCGCTCGACTCGACCTCCCAGCCGATTCGGTGCCGCCCTGGGTGGCCGAGACCTATCGGCAGATGAAGGTGGCGCCGATGGACTGGCCGCTCCTCGCCCGCGATGGCGCCGCTTGGATGGCGTACTGGGACCAGCACGTGCGGGGGACGGGGAGGCGGTGAGCAGTTGGCCGTGCAAGAGGCTCGAGGCTGGAAGCTGGAGGCTGATCGCTGTCGGATGAGCCCTGGTGGGGAATGAAGGCAATGTCATACTGATAGCCGATAGCCGATAGCCGATAGCTGATAGCCGATAGCTGATAGCCGATAGCTCGATAGCCGATAGCTCGATGGCCCCACACCCCGAGCCCCTGTGTCCTTTCTCCAGCTCGACGCCCTCACCAAGTCCTTCGGCGAGCTCCGCGCCGTTGATCGTCTGTCGCTCGAGATCGAGCGGGGGAAGATCTTGGCGTTGCTGGGGCCGAGCGGCAGTGGCAAGACCACGACGTTGCGGGTGCTGGGGGGGTTCGAGTCGCCGGATGAGGGGCGCATCCTCGTCGATGGCGAGGACGTGACCCGGCTCCCGCCGCAGCGGCGTCGATTCGGGATGGTGTTCCAGCACTATGCGCTGTTTCCGCACCTGGATGTCGGACGCAACGTGGCGTTCGGGTTGGAAACGATGGGTGTTTCCGGTTCGGAACTCGTGCGCCGGGTGGACGAAGCACTGGGGTTGGTGGACCTGGCGGGACTCGCGCGTCGGCGGGTCGACCAGCTCTCCGGCGGCCAGCAACAGCGGGTGGCGCTGGCCCGGGCACTGGCCCCCGAGCCGCGGGTGCTGCTGCTCGATGAACCGCTCTCGAACCTCGATCCCACCCTGCGCGAGCACACGCGTCGCGAGTTGCGTGCCGTCATCGCGCGGGTCGGGATCACCTCCGTGCTGGTGACCCACGACCAGGAGGACGCCTTCGATCTGGGCGACAGGGTCGCGGTGCTGCGCGGGGGCAAGCTCGAGCAGGTGGGCACCCCGGACCAGCTCTATCTCGATCCAGCGAGCCCGTTCGTCGCGGGGTTCGTGGGGCGGTCGAGCCGGCTCGATGCGATCCTGGAGGAGAGTGGCGCTGATCGGGTGTTCGTGCGGATTGGGAAGGTCCGTCTGATGCTCCCGGGGCCGCGGCCACCCCAGCCACCGGGTGCGGTGGTGTTGGTGGCGCGGCCGGAGTCGTGGCGGATGATCGAGCCGAATCCCGGTGACCTGCAGGGCCCGGTGGTGGCCCGGAGATTTACCGGGGCGCTGGCGTACTTCACCGTGCAGGTGGCCGATGGCGTCACCATCGAGGTGGCGGCCGAGTCGGGTGCCGCACAGGTCGGCGATCGGGTGGGCCTCCTGCCGCACGACCGCGGGATCCACCTCTTTCGGGCCGACGCGCGGTGAAGCTCACCCGCAGGGCGCAGATCATCGCGGCCGTGGTGATCGTCGTGCTCGTGTGGCTGGTGGTGTATCCGATCCTGCTGGTGACCCGCGATGCGTTCATGGGCCCGGCGGGCTGGACGTTCGACCATGTACGGGCATTCCTTGCCCGGCCGAATGAATGGCAGGCGTTCTGGGGAAGTCTCTGGCTCTCGGTGGCCACCGTCGCACTCTCGGCGCTGATCGGCGTGCCGCTCGCCTTCCTCTTCGGGCGATTCGAATTCCCCGGACGGCGGGTGCTGGGCGCATTGGTGGCGCTCCCGGTCGCACTGCCGCCCCTCGTCGGCGTTGTCGCGTTCCTGTTCCTCTACGGCGAGACCGGATTCGTCGCGCACCTGTACAACGCCATCACCGGATCGGCGATGGCGCCGTGGCGTCTCGAAGGGCCCGGAGCCATCCTGCTGGTGCAGGCGTACTCGATGTACGTGTACTTCTATCTGCTGACCCGAGCGGCACTCGAACGTCTCGACGGTTCGGCCGGCGAGGCCGCGGCGAGCCTGGGCGCTTCCCGATGGCGTACGCTGACGCGGGTCACGCTGCCGCTCCTGCGCCCTGCGCTCATCGGCGCCGCACTGCTCACGTTCACCACAGCGCTCGCGAGCTTCAGCGCGCCGTACATCTTCGGCGGCGGGTTTCGCGTCCTCCCGACCCAGATCCTCGCCACTCGACTCAATGGTGACTACGCGCTCTCGATGGTCGAGACCGTGGCGCTCACGTTGATGGCGCTGGTGGCGCTGGCACTGAGCACGAGGGGCGGACCCGATGCTGCGACCACCGGTGGCAAGGGCGCGGCACCCGCTCGGGCCATCGGTGGTCGGACCGGGGTCGTTGTGTCGATCGCCGGGTGGGGGCTCGCGATATTCCTCCTGCTGCCCCACGCCACGCTCTTGTTGTTGTCGTTCGTGCCGCTGGCCACCTGGACCACGCAGGCCCTCCCGCCGGTCTACTCGGTCGCCAACTATGTGACCGTGGCGCATGAGCCGTCGAGGCTGCTGCCGCTGGTCAACTCGCTCTGGATGGCGGTGGTGGCCACCATTGCGAGCGTCGGGATCGCGGTGGCATCCGGAGTGCTCATCGTCCGGCGGCGCGTGCGGGGTCGGGGGGTGCTCGAGACCCTGCTCGCGACGCCGTGGGCGGTGCCGGGAACGGTCTTCGCCCTGGCGCTCGCGACCGCCTTCAGCGTCCGGGAACCGTGGGCCGCCCGAATGGTGCTGGTCGGGACGGTCTGGATCCTGCCGCTGGCCTACCTGATCCGTGACCTGCCGGTGACGAGCCGGCCGGTCCTCACGGGATTCCGCCAGTTCGATCCCACCCTTGATGAGGCCGCGGCCGCCCTCGGCGCTGGCCGGTGGACCACCTGGCGGCGGATCGTGCTGCCGCTCCTGCGCCCCGCCATCGCCGTCGGCGCCGCGCTGGCGTTCGTCACGGCGCTTGGCGATTTCGTCACTTCCATCCTGCTCTATACGTATGACTCTCGACCGATGTCCCTCGAGATCCTCTCGAGCCTCCGCGATGGCGATGTGGGGGTCGCGGCCGTCTACGGTGTGGTCCTGATGTTCGCCAGCGCCACCGTCTTCCTCCTTGGATCGGAACGAGCCGCCACCCGATGACCGAAGCCGAGCACGACCAGAAAGACCAGTTCCGCCGCCTCTCGGTCCTGATCGCGGTGGGGTTCGTGGACATGCTGGGCCTGATGATGGTCTTGCCGCTGCTGCCCTTCTATGCGCTCAACATGAACGCGTCGGATGTGCAGGTCGGCGCCATCATCGCGGCGTTCGCCATCGCGCAGCTCCTGTCGGCTCCGGTGTGGGGTCGAGTCTCTGATCGCGTGGGCCGGCGCCCGGCGCTCCTGGTGGGGCTCTTCGGGTCCGCGATCGCGTTCGTCGTCTTCGGGTTCGCCACGTCGCTCTGGATGCTCTTCCTGTCGCGCTTCATTCAAGGCGCGGGTGGCGGCACCACCGGGGTGGCGCAGGCGTACGTGGCCGACACCGTGCGGCCGGCAGACCGTGCCCGCGCGCTTGGTTGGCTCTCTGCCGCCTCCCAGACCGGCGTCATCCTGGGGCCGATGATCGGCCTCTTGGCCATCAAGCTGGGGACCCAGGCGCCGGGACTCCTGGCCGCCGGACTCTGCGCCGTCAACATCTACTTTGCCTGGCGCTGGCTCCCGGAGTCGAAGGCGGAGATCGCGAACGCCGCTCCACAGCGGCGCGTCTGGGCCCCGGCGTGGGAGGTGATGCGCCATCCCGGTGAGCGGGTGTCCCAGCTCATCTGGATCTACGCGATGGGGATGTTCGGGTTCATGGCCATCAATTCGGTGCTCCCGCTCTACCTGGCCGCCCGCTTCAATGTGACCGAACACACGTATGGCTATTTCCTGACGTATTTCGGTGTGCTATCGATCGTGATCCGCGTGGTGCTCCTGGGGCCGATCGTCAGACGATTCGGCGAGCGGGGTACCGTCCGCTTCGGTTGCGTGGCGCTGATCTTCGGGTTCCTGCTCTACCCCCTGCCAGGGAACGTCTGGGTGCTCGCCGGCCTGGTGATGCCGTTGGTGCCGCTCGGGACCGCGCTCCTGTTCCCGTCGACGACGTCGCTCATCTCGGGCTTCACGAAGCGGGACGAGATCGGCGTGACGATGGGGGTGGCCCAGACCTTCGCCGGCGTGGCCCGCGCCATCGCACCGTTCCTGAGCACCTTCGCGTTCCAGTTCATCGGGCACGCCTGGGCGTTCGTCCTGGCCGCAGCGCTCATCGGCGTCGTGAGCATCCTCGCCATCCGGCTGGATGTCTCCCGGCCGCCGGGCCAGACCCCGATCCCCGCGTAGGTCTGGCTTCGTGGGCCGTGCGGGGTAACTTTGGGCAGCCCCCCCCGGAGCGAGTGTGACCGACAGTGACCGCCTGGATCGACTCAAGTACCGAGTCGAGATCCTCGTACGACCCATCCGCCGAGTGCCGGCCGGTGAACGCGTCGCCGCCGCCGAGTCGGGGTTGGGCCGTTCCAGGTCGCTTCCGGTGGCTGGTGTCGTGTCCGTCGCTGTGGATGGGCTCGTGGGCGCCCTCGGTACACTCTACCGGGTCGGGTCCATGTCGCCGGCGGGGTCGGTCTCGCGGAGCGCGGCATATCTTTATCATCGGCGGGCACGGCCCGCGATTTGACGGTCGGTTGAGAGAGGGCGGTGAGATTGGATCTCCCCGCTCTATCGCCCCGGCGCAGGTAGACGATCAAGGAGTCAGACCATCGCGTTGAGCCAGGTACCCCCGGTCCCGGAAACGTTCGCCCACGCAGGGTGGGATGATGTTCGGGTCTGGTACGAGGAGCTCGAGGCCCGCCCACTCGACGCCAGCTCGGCCGAGACTTGGCTGGCGGACTGGTCGCGGCTGGAGTCGGCGCTGGGTGAGGCGGCCGCGTTGGCGATGATCGCCTATACTTGCGACACGGCGGCCGCACCGAAGCTGGAGGCCCATTTGCGGTTCTCCAGCGACATCCTCCCGAAGGCCGAGGAGCTGAGCGTCCGTCTGGCGCGGAGGTTCGTGGCGCTCGGAGTCATCCCGCCGGGCCTCGAACAGGCGGTGGCCCGGTTCCGCCGCGCTATCGAGATCTTCCGGGAGGCGAACGTCCCGCTCGTCACCGAGTCGGAACGGCTGGGGTCGGAGTATCAGCAGGTCACCGGAGGGATCACCGTGCCATGGAACGGCGAGGAGATCCCGCTGCCGCGGCTCGCGCCCTTTCTGAAGAGCACGGACCGGGCTGAACGGGAGCGCGCCTTCCGGGCGTGGGCGTCTCCGTACGTGGCCCGTCGGGATGACTTCGCGGCCCTGTTCGACCGACTTTACGCCGCCCGTCAAGGGATCGCCCGGAACGCCGGATTTACGGACTTCGAGGCGTACAGCTTCGCCGCCAAGTGCCGGTTCGACTACACCCCGGACGATTGCCGTCGATTCCACGAGTCCGTCGAGCAAGCGGTGATGCCGGCGGTCGAGCGGATCCACGCGGGGCGTCGGGCGCGACTCGGCCTGTCGGTGCTCCGCCCCTGGGATACCAGCGTCGATCCCTGGGGGCGGTCCGCGATCCGCCCCTTCGAGACCGAGACCGAGTTCGTCGGGATGGCCGAGCGCGTATTCACCCGGGTCGATCCGGCGCTGGGGCGCGAATTCTCCATCATGCGGCAGGAGCAGCTGCTCGACCTGACCGCCCGCAAGGGCAAGGCGCCTGGCGGATATTGCGAAACGCTCACGGTGCGGGGGCGCCCGTTCATCTTCATGAACGCCGCGGGCACCGTCGAAGACGTGATGACGTTGCTCCACGAGTCCGGCCACGCATTCCACGCGTTCGCGTCGCATCCGCTGCCCTACCTCTGGCAGCGCCATCCAACCATGGAGATGGCTGAACTGGCATCGATGTCGATGGAGCTGCTGGCGTTCTCCGCGCTGCGTCGGAGCGATGGCGGATTCTTCTCCGACGTCGAGTATCGTCGAGCCATGCGGGAGCATCTCGAGGACGCCCTGCTGACGTTGGCGCACGTCGCGTCGGTCGATGCCTTCCAGTCCTGGATCTACACCAGCGGCCACGGAGCCGATGCCGATGCCCGCGACCAGGCGTGGCTGAGGATCCGGTCGCGATTCGAGCGCGGGGTCGATTGGTCCGGTCTCGATGCGGAGCGGGCCGCACGATGGTACCGTCAGCTCCACATCTTCCTGTACCCGTTCTATTACATCGAATACGGATTGGCCGGTCTGGGGGCGTTGCAGCTCTGGCGGAACAGCCTCACGGATCACCCCGGTGCGCTGGCAGCGTATCGGGAGGCCCTGGCGCTTGGCGGTACCCGGTCGCTGCCCGAGCTGTACCGCACCGCCGGCGCCCGGCTGATCTTTGACGCGGACGGGATGGCGGCGCTGGTGGCACGGGTGGAAGAGGAATTGGGTCGGCTGGACGGACCCGTACCCGACCGTTGATTCCGCGGCCCCAGCAGGTGATGTTTCCGTCTTACCCTTGGGGAGCGGAGTGGATGGCCAAAGAAGAAGGCATCGAGATGGAAGGCGTCGTGACCGAGGTGCTCCCCGACCGGAATTATCGGGTGCTCCTGGAGAACGGCCACTCCGTGCTGGCGTACGCGGCCGGCAAGATGAGCAAATTCAAGATCCGTGTGCTTGAGGGCGATCGGGTCAGCGTGGTGCTCTCGCCCTACGATCTCACGCGCGGTCGAGTGATCTACCGCCACAAATAGCGGTGGATCCGGCTC
>JBAUHI010000080.1:0-2791 GCA_049680185.1 Gemmatimonadales bacterium
GTGTTCTCGGACCTCACGTAGCACGCCATCGACCGACCTCCACCTCGATACGACAGCAAAACGGGACCGGCCGTCCTGACCGATCCCGCTCGATGCACCCTCCACCGCACCATCGCTACATATTGCCACGCTTGGCGCTGGGCGGGAGGATCCCGTTGAGCCGGAGGTACACCGCTTGGGTGCTGTAGTGATCGGACCAGTCATCCACCAAGCCCACCAACGCCTGCACCCGTGTCGCTGACTGGCCGTAGTACATGACCGGGTCTGCGAGCTTGGCGTCAGTGACCTGCGCCAGCGCTGAATCACAGAGGGTGAGGGAATTTCGCAGCGTGGCGACCAGCGTCTCCTTGGAGTCGGCGGCGGTGACATTGGGTTTCGGGCCCGGCTTGACCCCGAGGATGGCACTGCAGGTGACTCGACTATCGCCGGCGATATGAAGCACCAACTGGCCGAAGGTCCGCTGCGCGGGCGTCGGCTTGAAGCCGTACTTATCCGCCGGCATCGCCTCGGCGGCGGCCAGCATGTCCTTTCCGTGTTGACCGGCGACCCCGCGGAAGGCGTCGGAGATGGGGTTGGTCTGGGCGGCCAGCGCCGGCGCGCCGGCAAGGGTGAGGACTACGCACAGTGTGGATCGGAATGAGGACATCGGGGACCTCAGGGGGAGGAAGGGTCGGAGTGCACCGCGGCCACTGAAACCGTACCGCTACTCTCCTGACCACGGTCCCGAAGGGGGAAAGGTTTCAGGAGGGACGGATCGACTGGTGGGCGGATGGTCGAATGGGCAGGGACTCTTGGAGTCTCGCGTGGATTCACGCGGTCATTCACTCGCCTTGTCCGCCCGCCCGCCGCTGCACCCCCGCGGGTCTTCCGCAATCCGTGGCGCCGGGTACGTTATCTGGGCCCCCGACCAACGCCCCGGATCATCACCACGGAGGATCCCCTGCATCGATCGCTTCCTGCCCTGCTCATGCTCGCGACCAGCGTCGCACTGTCGAGAGCAGAGGCCCAGACTACGCCTGCGTTCACGCTCACCAGCAGCGACGTGCAGCAGGGCCGGATGCTCTCCAGTGCCCAAGTGTTCAGCGGGATGGGATGCACCGGCCGGAACGTCTCACCGGCACTTGCCTGGCAGGGCGCACCGACCGGCACCAAGAGCTTCGCCGTCACGATGTACGATCCTGATGCACCCACGGGGAGCGGGTGGTGGCACTGGGTCCTCTACAATATCCGTCCGACCGTGACGTCCCTGCCCGCCGGTGCGGGTGAGGCCGGAAAGGCGCACCTGGCCGACGGTGCGGCCCAGGGGAACACCGACTTTGGCATCCCCGGCTACGGCGGCGCCTGCCCGCCCCCCGGCGACCCGCCGCACCACTACCACATCACGATCTATGCGCTCGATGTCGACACGCTCGACGTGCCCGCCGGTGCGACCGCCGCGTATGTGGGGTTCAATCTCCACGCGCACCAGCTCGCGAAAGCGGACCTCACCGCGCTGTACGGGAGGTAGCAGACGCCATGCACTGGGATACCGGTAACATCGCCTTCATGCTCGTGTCGACCAGCCTGGTCATGCTGATGACCCCCGGGCTGGCGTTCTTCTACGGCGGGCTGGTGGGTCGGAAGAATGTGCTCACCATCATGATCCAGAGCTTCGTCTCGATGGGCGTGACCACCGTGCTCTGGGTGGTGTGCGGCTACTCGATGGCGTTCAGCGGGAGCTATGGGAATGCGGCCGATCCCGACATCGGCGGGATCATCGGCAACTTCCACCTGGCGTTCCTGCACGGCGTGACGCCGACGACGCCCTTCCCCGGCTCGCCGACGATCCCGCTGGTGGTGTTCATCGCCTACCAGATGATGTTCGCGCAGATCACGCCGGCGCTCATCACCGGCGCCTTCGCGAACCGGGTCACCTTCAAGGCCTACCTGCTCTTCCTGGTCGCCTGGCTCCTGCTGGTGTACTTCCCGGTGGCACATATGGTCTGGGGCGGCGGGATCCTGCAGCAGCACGGCGTGCTCGATTTTGCCGGGGGGATCGTGGTGCACGCGACCGCCGGCTTTGCCGCCCTGGCGGCGGTGTTCTACGTCGGTCGACGCCGGGTGGCCGATGCGGGGTTGCATAGCATCCCCCTGGTGGCACTCGGCACCGGCCTGCTCTGGTTCGGCTGGTACGGCTTCAACGCCGGGAGCGAGCTCAAGGTCGACCCCATTACGTCGATCGCCTTCCTCAACACCGACGTCGCAGCGTCGTTCGCGGCGATGACGTGGCTGGTGCTGGCGTGGACCATCGAGAAGAAGCCGAAATTCGTCGGCCTCCTGACCGGATCGATCGCCGGGTTGGCCGCGGTCACTCCCGCCGCCGGGTTCGTGACCACCGGTACGGCGGTGCTCATCGGCGTCGGGGCCAGTGTGGTCTGCTACTACGCGATCTGGCTCAAGAACCGGATGCAGTGGGACGATGCGCTCGACGTCTGGGGCGTCCACGGCGTGGGGGGCGTGGTGGGGGTGATCTCGCTGGCACTCTTCGCGACCAAGATGGTCAATCCTGACGGCGGGGCCGACGGGCTGCTGCGTGGCGGGATCGGGTTCTTCGTCACGGAGATCGGAGCGGTGGCGGCGGCAGCGGCGTATGCATTCCTGTTCACCTACGCCATGCTGGGCGTCATCGACCGGATCACGGCGGTGAAGGTGACGGCCGCCGAAGAGGAACTAGGCCTCGATCAGACGCTGCACGGGGAGCAGGCGTACCTCTAGGGCGCATAGGGCGCGTGGGCGCATGAGCGCGTTTCCG
>JBAUHI010000081.1:0-25489 GCA_049680185.1 Gemmatimonadales bacterium
CGTGCCGATGACGATCGAGCTGATCACGCCGATCGCGATGGACGAGGGGCTGCGCTTCGCGATCCGCGAGGGCGGCCGCACCGTCGGCGCCGGCGTGGTGACGAAGATATTGAAGTAGGCTATCAGCGATCGGCTGGCAGCTATCGGCGGGATCGATAGGGTGAGGCTGACCGCGGATGGCGGTGCACTGATAACCGATAGCTCGTACTGATAGCTGCCAGCTGAGAGCTGATAGCTGCTTAAAGAGGCCCACATGGCGCAGAAGATCCGCATTCGACTCAAGGCGTTCGACCACGGCGTGCTGGACCAGGCCGCGGCGGACATCGTGCGCACGGCCGAGAAGACCGGCGCGCAGGTCTCCGGACCGATCCCGCTGCCGGTCAAGATCGAGCGGTGGACGGTGCTCCGGAGCCCGCATGTCGACAAGAAGAGCCGGGAACAGTTCGAGCTGCGCACCCACAAGCGCCTGCTCGACATCAATGACTCACGGCCCCAGACGATGGACGCGCTGACGAAGCTGGATCTTCCGGCCGGCGTGGACGTCGAGATCAAGGTCGAGTAGCCATGACCAACGGACTGATCGGACGCAAGCTCGGGATGACCCGGGTGTTCGTCGAAGGCGGGACCTCCGTCCCGGTGACGGTCATCGAGGCCGGCCCCTGCCGCGTGCTGCAGGTGCGCGCGGATGCGGTGCAGCTCGGCTTCGGCGCCCGGCGAGAAGTGCGGGCCAGCAAGGCGCAGCTGGGCCACGCCAAGGCGGCGGGGGTCGAGGCGGCGCCGGCGGTGCTGCGCGAAGTGGCCCTGGCCGGCGATGCGCCGAAGGCCGGCGACACGGTGACGGTCGGGATCTTCAGCGCGGGCGAACTGGTCAAGGTGACCGGCACCACCAAGGGCAAGGGGTTCCAGGGCGTCGTCCATCGCTACGGGTTCGGCGGCGGACCGGCATCCCACGGCAACACCCGGCACCGGAAGCCCGGCTCGATCAGCCCGGGCACCGACCCCTCCCGCGTCATCAAGGGGAAGAAGATGCCTGGGCATCAGGGCGCGGAGCGCCACACCGAGCTCGGCCTCCAGGTCGTGAAGATCGACGCCGAGCGCAACCTGCTGTTCATCCGCGGCGCGGTGCCGGGATCGAAGAACGGGATCGTGCTCGTCGCCAAGCAGACGGGGAGGAGCCGGTATGCTTGAGGCCGCACATTACTCGGCGGCAGGGGCCCGTCACAAGACGGCCTTTGCGCTGCCGGAGCCGTTCTTCGACGGCACGGTCAACGAGGCGGTGTTGCACCAGTCGGTGAAGGCCTACCTCAATAACCAGCGCCAGGGGACGGCCGCCACCAAGACGCGCAGCTTCGTCTCCGGCGGCAATCAGAAGCCGTGGAAGCAGAAGGGCACCGGCCGGGCACGGCAGGGGTCCACCCGGGCGCCGCACTGGCGCGGCGGTGGCATCGTATTCGGCCCCCAGCCCCGCAGCTACGAGACCGACGTTCCGCGCAAGGTGCGGCAGCTGGCCCGCCGCTCGGCCTTGAACGCGCGCGCACGCGAAGGCGCCCTCCACGTGGTGGAGAGCTTGGCCTTTGCCGAGCCCAAGACACGGGTGCTGGCAGAGCTGCTGGAGAAGTTGGGCGTCGCCGAGGCGAAGGTCCTCGTGCTGACCGCCACCCACCGCCCGGCGGTGTACCTGAGCAGCCGGAACCTGCCGCGGGTGGACGTGCTGCCCTACGCCGATGCCTCGGCCTATGACGTCCTTTGGGCCGATCAGGTGGTGGTGGAAGAGGCGGCGATCTCCGGGGCGGTCCCGGCCGAAGCGGCGGAATCAGCCACGATGAAGCCGGCGAAGAAGGCCGCGAAGCCGGCCAAGGCGAAGGCCGTGAAGAAGGCGGCGGCGCCGAGGCCCGAGAAGAAGAAGTCCGCGCCCAAGGCCGCAAAGCCGAAGGCCGAGAAGAAGGCCCCGAAGAAGAAGGGGGGCAAGTAAATGCCCGCATTGCACGAGATCATCGTCAAGCCGGTGGTGACCGAGAAGTCCTCGGCCAGCTACCAGGCGCGGAAGGAATATGCGTTCCGGGTCCATCCCGCGGCCACCAAGCCGCAGATCCGCGAGGCGCTCCTGAAGTTGTTCGGGGTGACGGTCACCGATGTCCGCACCATGCAGGTGCGGCGCCGGGAAGTGAACCGCGGACGCACCCGCGGCGCGACGGCCGCCTGGAAGAAGGCCATCGTGACGCTCAAGGACGGCGATTCGATCGCCGTATTCGAGGGCTGATATGAGCATCAAGCAATTTCGTCCGATCACCGCCGGGACGCGCTTCCGGATGGTCTCGGGCTTCGACGAGATCACGCGGACGACGCCGGAGAAGTCGTTGCTCGAGCCGATCAAGAAGTCGGGCGGGCGCAACAACCTCGGCCACGTGACCTCCCGCCACATCGGCGGCGGACACAAGCGGATGTTCCGCAAGATCGACTTCAAGCGGAACAAGTTCGGGGTCCCGGCCACCGTGGCCGAGATCGAGTACGACCCGAACCGCTCGGCCCGGATCGCGCTGCTGGTCTACGCCGACGGCGAGAAGCGCTACATCCTGCACCCGAAGGGCTTGAACCAGGGCGACACCGTCGTCTCGGGGCCGGGCGCCGACGTGCGGCTGGGCAACGCTTTGCCGCTGCAGGAGATCCCGCTCGGCACCACGGTGCACAACATCGAGCTCAAGATCGGCAAGGGCGCGCAGATGATCCGCTCCGCCGGTTCGAGCGCGCAGGTGGTGGCCAAGGAAGGTGACTACGTGACGCTCCGGCTCCGGTCCACCGAGATGCGGCGGATCAACGGACGCTGCCTGGCCACGATCGGCGAGGTCGGCAACTCCGAGCACGAGCTGATCTCCGTCGGCAAGGCCGGCAAGACCCGGTGGCTGGGCCAGCGGTCCAAGGTCCGCGGCGTGGCCAAGAACCCGGTCGACCACCCGCTGGGTGGCGGTGAAGGCAAGACGTCCGGTGGCCGTCCGCCGGTGAGCCCGTGGGGCAAGCCCGAAGGCCGGAAGACCCGGCGCCCGAAGAAGGCGTCCAACCAGTTCGTCGTGCGCGGCCGCAAGCGCGGGAAGGCGACGCAGTAGGGGCGGCGAACAGCTACCAGCTATCAGCTATCAGCCTGTCCCGATTGCGAACCCGGATAGCCGATAGCTGATAGCTCGCTGGTAGCCGATAGCCGATAGCTGATAGCTGATAGCCGATAGCTGATCGTTGCTCGCTCGAACAGAGGCGTAACCGATGTCGCGTAGCATCAAGAAGGGCCCGTTCGTCCTGGAGTCGCTGCTGCTGAAGGTCCAGGTGCTCAACAGCAGGAACGAGAAGAAGGTCGTGAAGACCTGGAGCCGGGCGAGCACCATCCTGCCCGAGTTCGTGGGCCACACGTTCGCGGTGCACAACGGCAACAAGTTCGTGCCGGTGTACGTCACCGAGAACATGGTCGGCCACAAGCTGGGCGAGTTCGCGCCGACGCGGATGTTCCGCGGTCACGGCGGCAAGATCATCGCCGACAAGAAGGCCAAGCCGGAGTGAGCACCATGGAAGCCCAAGCGATCCAGCGGATGGTGCGCCAGTCGCCCCGGAAGATGCGGCTCGTCGTTGACGAGATCCGCGGCAAGGGTGTGAACGAGGCGTACGCGATCCTCAAGTTCAGCAAGAAGCTCGCTGCCAAGCAGATCGCCAAGACGCTGCGGTCGGCGGTGGCGAATGCGGAGCAGCGGGCGCTCCAGTCCAATGAGCCCTTCGACGTGGACGAGCTCTACGTGAAGAAGGCCATCATCAACATGGGCCAGCCGCTCAAGCGCTTCACGGCCGCCGCGCAGGGACGCGCGACGCCGATCCGGAAGCGGACCAGCCATGTGGAGGTCCACGTGGCCACGCGGGAGACGAAGTAATGGGTCAGAAGACACATCCGATCGGCTTCCGGCTGGGGGTCGTCAAGCAGTGGAAGTCGCGCTGGTTCGCCACCAAGGACATGCCGGCCCTCCTGAAGGAGGACGAGCTGATCCGGAAGTACTTGAAGGCGCGGCTGGGGCATGCGGCCATCGCCGAGGTGCACGTGGAGCGGCGGCCCGGCAAGGTCACCGTGACGGTCCACACCGGGCGGCCGGGCGTCGTGATCGGCAAGCGGGGCGCCGAGGTCGACAAGCTGCGTGACGAGCTGGCCCAGCTGACCGGCAAGGAAGCGGCGGTCAACGTCGAGGAGATCAAGCGGCCGGAGCTCTCGGCCCAGCTCGTGGGCGACAACATCGCGCACCAGCTGATCCAGCGGATCTCCTTCCGCCGGGCCATGAAGCGTGCGGTACAGAGCGCCATGCGCATGGGCGCCCAGGGCATCCGGGTGCGGCTCTCGGGCCGGCTCGGTGGCGCCGAGATCGCGCGGACCGAGAAGTATCTCGAGGGTCGGGTGCCGCTGCACACGTTGCGCGCCGACATCGATTATGCCACGAGCACGGCCAAGACGACCTACGGGACCATCGGGATCAAGGTCTGGATCTTCAAGGGTGAGGTCGTCGAGGAACTCGGTGGCCGTACCTACAGCACGGGGAACTGAGCCATGCTGGCGCCGAAGCGAGTCAAGTTCCGGAAGCAGTTCAAGGGGCGCACCAAGGGCACCGAGTCGCGCGGGACCACCGTCGCGTTCGGCGAGTTCGCCCTGATGGCGCTGGAGCCGGGGTGGATCACCAACCGGCAGATCGAGGCCGCCCGCGTCGCGATGACGCGCGAGATGAAGCGCGGCGGCAAGGTGTGGATCCGGATCTTCCCGGACAAGCCGATCACCAAGAAGCCGGCCGAGACCCGGATGGGGAAGGGCAAGGGGAACCCGGAGGGATGGGTGGCGGTGGTGCGGCCCGGACGGATGCTGTTCGAGCTGGAAGGGATCCCGGAGGACTTGGCCAAGAAGTCGCTCGGCCTGGCGGCGTCGAAGCTGCCGCTCCGGACCCGATTCATGAAGCGGCTGGAGGTCTGACGCATGAAGGCGAATGAGATCATCGAGCTGTCGGTGACCGAACTCCAGGCCAAGCTGGCCGAGTTGCGCGAGGCGCGGGTGAAGCTCCGCTTCCGCTCGGCCACCGAGGCCATCGAGAATCCGATGCAGTTCCGGACGCTCCGGCGCGATATCGCCCGGATCGAGACCCTCCTCCGGGCCCGCGCGCGGGCCGGACAGGCGTGAGGCAAGCGATGAGCGAGACCACGACCGACAGCCGGGCCCGGCGGAAGACCCGCACGGGTGTCGTCACCAGCGACAAGATGACCCGGACCGTGACCGTGCTGCTGACGCGCCGATTTGCGCACGCGCGGTACGGCAAGCAGATCACGCGCACCAAGAAGGTGCACGCCCGCGACGAGAATGGCGCCAAGCTCGGCGACACCGTGCGGATCATGGAGACCCGCCCGTTGTCGAAGACGGTGCGGTGGCGGGTCATCGAGATCGTGTCTCGGGCGCAATAACGCAGGGGCGCACCACGTGCGCCCTGCTTTCGACGGACAGAGGAACTTATGGTCCAACAGGAATCGATTCTTCGGATCGCGGACAACTCGGGCGCACGCAAGGCGCTCGTCATCCGCGTCCTGGGCGGCAGCCGGCGGCGGTACGCCGGGCTGGGCGACAAGGTCGTCGTGACGATCAAGGACGCCATCCCGACCGGGCAGGTGAAGAAGGGCGACGTGGCGAAGGCCGTCATCGTGCGCACCGTGAAGGAGACCCGCCGCAAGGACGGGTCCTACATCCGGTTCGACGAGAACGCCGCCGTCCTCATCAACGACCAGGGCGAGCCCCGGGCGACCCGTATCTTCGGCCCCGTCGCGCGTGAACTGCGCGAGCGGCGCTACATGAAGATCGTGTCGCTGGCGCCGGAGGTGCTCTGACATGAAGCCGCTCGTCTATCGCAAGTCCCGACGGAACCGCCGGCAGGCGCTGCCGCAGGCCGTCAAGCTCCACCTCACCAAGGGCGACCTGGTGCAGGTGATCAGCGGGGACGACAAGGGCAAGCAGGGCCGGGTGCTGCAGGTGTACCCCAAGACCGGCAGGTTGATCATCGAGGGCGTGAACCTGGTCAAGCGGCACCTCCGGGCCACCCAGACGTCGGAAGGCGGCATCATCACCAAGCCGGCGCCGATGCATCACTCGAAGGCGATGCTGCTGGACCCCAAGAGCGGGGTGCCGACGCGGGTGCGCCGGCGGAAGGCCGCCGACGGCACGGTCGAGCGCGTGGCCGCGAAGTCCGGACAGCCAATCCCGAGGAACCGGTAAATGGCGACGACCAAGGAAAAGGAAAAGGAACCCCGCGCCAAGGGCGGGCGCGACAAGGACAAGGCGGAGAGCCTCCAGCTCGATCCGGCGCCGAAGGCACGGATCGGGAAGCCCCGGCTCCAGGTCCACTACGAGACCGTCGTTCGTCCGTCGGTGGCCAAGGAGTTCGGGCTCAAGAATGCGATGGAGATCCCGCGCCTGGTCAAGATCGTGCTCAACGTCGGCATGGGCGAGGCCCAGAAGTCGCCGAAGCTGCTCGACGCGGTGGTGGACGAGCTCATGATCGTCACCGGGCAGAAGCCGGTGGTGACCCGTGCCAAGAAGGCGATCGCCAATTTCGGCCTCCGGGCCGGGGTGCCGATCGGCGCGGCGGTGACCCTCCGGGGCGCCCGGATGTACGAGTTCCTCGACCGCTTCATCAGTGTGGCGGTGCCGCGGATCAGGGACTTCCGCGGGCTCTCGAACAAGAGCTTCGACGGGCGGGGCAACTGCTCCATCGGCATCAAGGAGCAGCTGATCTTCCCCGAGATCGATTTCGACAAGGTCGACCGGGTCCACGGGATGGATATCACCGTGGTGACGTCGACCGATCGGGACGACCTGGCGATGGCCCTCCTTCGGGCGTTCGGCTGGCCGTTCCGCGGTGAAACCCCTGTGCGAGTGGGCTGAGGAAACTATGGCGAAGACCTGTTGGATCGAGCGCGCCAAGCGCACCCCGAAGTTCAAGGTCCGGCAAGTGCGCCGCTGTCAGCGGTGCGGCCGGTCCCGAGCGGTCCTGCGCAAATTCGGCCTCTGCCGGATCTGCTTCCGTGATCTTGCCTTGAAGGGCGAGATCCCGGGTGTGCGCAAGGCGAGTTGGTGAGGAGACACGACAGATGACGATGACCGATCCCGTCGCGGACATGCTGACCCGCATCCGGAACGCCTGCATGGCAGGCCACCGGCGTGTGGACATGCCCGCGTCCCGGCTCAAGGGCGAGCTTGCGCGCATCCTGCGCGACAATCACTACATCGCGGACTTCAAGCTCCTCGAAGCTGAGGCGCAGGGCGTGCTGCGGTTGTACCTGAAGTACCACAACGAGCTGCCCGTGATCCGCGAGCTGCAGCGCGTCAGCAAGCCTGGACTCCGGCGCTACGTCAAGTGCCGCGAGATCCCGCGCGTCAAGAACGGCCTCGGCATGGCCATCGTCTCGACGCCCAAGGGCCTGATGACCGATCGCGAAGCGCGCACGGCCAAGCTTGGCGGCGAGCTCCTCGCCGTGGTCTGGTAAGGGGGCCGGCGATGTCGCGTATCGGCAAGAAGCCCGTCGTCCTGCCCAAGGGCGTGACGGCCACGGTGAGCGGCTCCCGGATCGCGGTCAAGGGTCCCAAGGGCGAGCTCACCCGCACCCTCCACGCCGACATGATCGTGGCGATGGCCGGGGACGTCCTGACGGTGAGCCGTCCGACCGACGAGAAGCGCCACAAGGCGCTCCACGGCCTGACCCGCGCCTTGATCCAGAACATGGTCGACGGCGTCCACACCGGGTTCGCCAAGACCCTCGAGCTGCAGGGTGTCGGCTACAAGGCCGAGCCCAAGCCGTACGGTGTCAACCTCGTCGTCGGCTATTCCCACCAGGTGCCGTTCCACGCGCCCAAGGGGATCAAGCTGACGGTCGACAACAACACGGTGCTCAAGGTGGAAGGTCCGGACAAGGAACTGGTGGGACAGGTCGCTGCGGAGATCCGCTCGGTCCGTCCGCCTGAGCCCTACAAGGGCAAGGGGATCCGGTACCAGGGTGAACAGGTCCGCCGCAAGGCGGGGAAGACGGGAGCCAAGTAATGCGTGCGATCCACCAGCCCAAGACGCGTGCGGAACGGCGTTACCGCCGCCACCTGCGGGTCCGGAAGAAGCTCGAAGGAACCACCGAGCGCCCGCGCCTGGTCGTGTTCCGTTCGTTGAAGCACATCTCCGCCCAGCTCGTCAACGACGAGACCGGCAAGGTGCTCTTCGGCGTGACGGACGACTCCGACGGCGTGGCGCCCGCGGCCAAGGGGAAAGTGGCCAAGGGCAAGGCGGTCGGGAAGCGGCTGGCCGAGCTGGCCAAGGACAAGGGGATCACCCGCGCGGTCTTCGACCGTGCCGGCTATCGCTATCACGGCCGGGTGCAGGCCGTGGCCGACGGCGCCCGCGAGGGCGGACTGGAGCTGTAGAATGACCGAACAGGCGGAAACGACCGGCGCCACCACCGGTGCCGCACCATCCGAGGGCGGAGCGCCCTCCCACGGTTCAGCGCCCTCCCAGGCGCCACGCCGCGGTGGTGGCCCGGGTGGTGGTCGGGGACGGGGTGGTAGTGGTGGCGGACGCGGTGGCAGCGGCGGCGGGCGGGGCGGGCGCGGTGGCGATCGCAATCGCGACGACCGCGACAGCGAGTTCGTCGAGAACGTCGTGGCCATCAATCGCGTCGCCAAGGTGGTCAAGGGGGGCCGGCGGTTCTCCTTCAACGCACTCGTCGCCGTCGGCGATGGCAAGGGGAAGGTCGGCATCGCGACCGGCAAGGCCAACGAGGTCTCCGAGGCGGTCCGCAAGGCCGTGGACGCCGCCCGCCGCACCATGGTCGAGATCCCCCGCATCGGGACCACGATCCCCCACGAGATCATCGGCGAGCACGGCGCCGGACGGGTGCTCCTCAAGCCCGCCGCCAGCGGCACTGGCGTCATCGCCGGCGGCGCGGTGCGCGCAGTGCTCGAGTGCGTCGGCATCACCGACATCCTCACCAAGAGCCTCGGCTCGAACAATCCGCACAACGTCGTGCGGGCCACGATGGACGGCCTCGGGCGGCTCATCACCGTGCGCCAGGCGGCGCGCGAGCGCGGCATCGAGGCCGATCGCATCCCGTTCCGCGGGCGCCAGGAGGCGTCACATGGGTCGTAATCCTGCGGTGGGCCGTCAGGGCCCCGCATTCCACCAGATCGAACTTCCGGCCAAGCCGGTCAAGGGCGGCCTGCGCGTCAAGCAGGTCCGCTCGACCATCGGCCACGCCGATACCTATCGCCGTACCCTCGCGGCACTCGGCCTGCACCGGCATCAGCAGGTCGTGACGGTCCAGGATACGCCGTCGATCCGCGGCATGCTGTTCAAGGTCCGGCACCTGGTCGACATCGTGCCGACGAAGGAGACGTGATGGCCACCAAGACCAAGACCCCGAGCAAGGTCACGCTCAGCACCCTGCGCCCCGCCGAGGGATCCACCCAGAACCGGCGCCGCGTCGGACGCGGCATCGGCTCCGGGCTCGGCAAGACCTCCGGCAAGGGCCACAAGGGTCACAAGGCCCGCACCGGCGGCTCGACCAACCCGGGCTTCGAAGGCGGCCAGATGCCGATGTACCGGCGGCTGCCCAAGCGTGGATTCACCAACCCCTTCCGGATCCCGGCCCAGGCCGTGAACCTGAAGGACCTGGGCAAGGTGTCCGTGTCCGAGGTGACCCCCGAGACGCTTCACACCGCGGGGTTGATCGCCAAGAAAAATGCGCCGGTCAAGCTCCTCGCCACCGGCGAGATCGCCCGTGCCCTCACTGTCCGGGGCGTCCGCGTCTCGGCCGCCGCCCGCGCCAAGATCGAGGCCGCTGGCGGCAGTGTCGAGGAGTAGGTCGTGACCGCACCCCGCGGCGCCCCCGCATTCGCGATGGACGAGGAGCTCAAGCGCAAGCTCCTGTTCACCGTCCTGGCCCTCGTCATTTATCGCGTCGGCGCCCACATCGCCACTCCGGGCGTGAACGTCCAGGCGCTCAGCGACTTCATCAACAATTCCGCCGCCAAGGGCTTCTTCGGGCTCTACGACACCCTGGGCGGCGGCCTGTCGCGCGCCACGGTCTTTGCCCTGGGCATCATGCCCTACATCTCCGCCAGCATCGTGCTCCAGCTGGCGGGCGGGATGGTCCCGACCGTCGCCAAGATGCAGAAGGACGAAGAGGGGCAGAAGAAGATCACGCAGTGGACCCGCTATATCACGGTGGGCATCTCGCTGGCCCAGTCGTACACCTTCGGCCTGTTCATCGAACAGCAGATCCCCGGCGCCGTAGCGGCCCCGGGCTTCGGGTTCCTCGCGACGACGGTGCTGGTCCTCACCACCGGCTCCATCTTCGTGATGTGGCTGGGTGAGCAGATCACCGAGCGCGGCATCGGGAACGGGATGAGCCTGCTCATCACCTTCTCGATCCTCGAGCGGTTGTGGCCGGGCACCATCAACCTGATCAACTTCCTGAAGAGCGGGGTGGTGACGTTCCCCGCCGTCGTCGCGTGGATCGTGGCCCTGACCGTGGCGATGGCCGCGACGACCGCCATGACCATCGCCGCTCGGCGCATCCCGATCAACGTGCCCCGCAAGGTGATGGGACGCGGGCGTATCCAGGAGGGGAAGAAGTCCTTCATCCCCGTCCAGCTCCTCACCGCCAGCGTGATGCCGATCATCTTTGCCCAGACGATCATCATCGTGCCGGGTACGCTGGCGAGCTTTACCCGGGCCGCCTGGCTGCAGGACCTGGCCAGCACCTTCACTCCGGGCGACTGGCCCTACACTGTGCTCTTCACGGTGATGGTCATCGTCTTCGCATACTTCTACACGTCGATCGTGTTCCCGACGGTCGACATCGCCGAGAACCTGAAGAAGCAGGGTGCCTTCGTGCCGGGCGTGAAGCCGGGGGCCAGCACCGCCGACTACATCGACTCGATCCTCTCGCGGGTGACCCTCTGGGGCGGCGTCTTCCTGGCGGTCGCCGGACTGATCCCGTACTGGCTCAGCACCAAGCTCAACATCCAGGCCCAGTTCGGCGGGACGTCGGTGCTGATCGTGGTCGGCACGCTCCTCGATACGGTGCGGCAGATCGAGCAGCATCGCCAGCTCCGGAAATACGACAGCCTGATGATGAAGGGCCGGGTGCGGTTCCGGGGACGCCAACAGCGGTATATGTGAGCTGATAGCTATCGGAGGTCAGCTACCAGCTACCAGCTATCAGCCACAGCTCTCCGCTGCCCCGCGGGCGCACGACCTTCCGGTGCCAGCATCGGAAGGTCGCCGCCCATTGAGCGTCGGATAACGGATAGCGAGAACCCATGGATCTCCTCCTCCTCGGACCACCAGGCGCCGGCAAGGGCACCCAGGGCGCGTTGCTCGCCCAGCGGCTTGGCATCCCCAAGTTCGCCACCGGTGACCTGCTGCGCGATGCCGTGAAGCGCGGCACGCCCCTGGGCCTGGAGGCCAAGGCGGTGATGGAGGCGGGTCGCTTGGTGAGCGATGAGATCATCCTCGGTGTCATCCGCGAGCAGGTGGCGCGCCCGGATGCGGCGTCCGGCATCGTCTTCGATGGTGTGGTGCGGACCATCCCCCAGGCCGAAGGGATGGCGGCCATCTTGAAGGAACGCGGCCGGCAGATGGACCGCGTGCTCTTCTTCGAGGTGTCGGACCGCGAGATCCTCGCCCGCATCGACCGTCGCCGCGGTGTAGAGCACCGGGCCGATGACGACCCGGCCGCGGTCGCTACGCGCCTGGCCACGTACCGTGAACAGACCGCCCCGGTCCTCGCCTGGTATCGGGCCCGCGGTCCGGTGACGGTCGTTCCGGCCATCGGCACGGTGGACGAGGTCGCCGGTCGGGTGCAGGCCCTCCTCGAGCGATGATCCCGTGATCACCCTCAAGTCCCCCCGCGAGATCGAGGCGATGGCCCGGGCCGGCCGGATCGTCCACGACACCCTGGCGCTGATGCACCGGACCGTCCGTCCCGGCATCTCCACCGCCGAGCTCGATGACGTCGCCGAGGCGTTCATCCGGAGCCACGAGGGTGCCACGCCCTCGTTCAAGGGGCTCTACGGATTCCCCCGCACCCTCTGCGTCTCGATCAACGAAGAGATCGTCCACGGGATCCCGTCGAAGAAGCGGGTGCTGGTGGAGGGGAACATCGTGAGCGTCGACGTGGGCGCCAAACTCGACGGCCTCCACGCCGATGCGGCTACCACGGTCCCGGTGGGGGAGATCTCGCCCGAGGCGCAGCGGCTGCTCGATGTGACGCAGGAGTGCCTCCGCGTGGGCATCCTCCAGGCGGTGGCGGGCAATCACGTCGGCGATATCGGCTACGCGGTGCAGACGGTGGCCGAGGCGGCAGGCTACGGTGTGGTCCGGGAGCTCGTGGGCCACGGCATCGGCAGGACCTTCCACGAAGAGCCCCAGGTGCCGAACTTCGGCCGCCCCAAGCGCGGCCCGCGCCTGGCCCTCGGCATGACCATCGCCATCGAGCCGATGATCACCATGGGCGACTACGCCACCCGCACCCTCGACGACAAGTGGACCATCGTCACCGAGGACGGCAGCCTAGCTGCGCATTTCGAGCACACGGTGGCCATCACCGAGCAGGGCCCGCAGATCCTCACCTGACCGATCCCCCCGCGGTGCCCGGAAGGATGGTCAGGGCCACTTCCCGCTCCGCCGATCCGCCTCGCGTCGCTCTCACCGTCAGTTTCACACGATAGCCTCCGGGATCCAGCGCGCTCAGCCCAAGCGTGCGATGTATTCCAACGTCCGTGGCCGTGGCCACCTCGGACCATTCGATCGTGACGCCAAGTGGTCGCGGCCCAAATAGGCGACTCATGAGAGAACGCCGTCTTGGCTGCACGGAGAGGGTGATAGTGAGTGTGTCCGCTGGTATGGCACCTCGCACTGCAGCCGTCAGCTCCACCGGCTCGTCGCGGCGAGGGTCGGTCCACGGGGAAAAGAAGGCCGAATCCCCGTCCTCGGACACCCACGGCAGGGCCGAGCCAGTGGGCGCCAAGACGGGGCCATCGAGACTCAGCCCGGCCACTGGAGGCGGCAGGTCCAAGTTCACCCAGCCGCTGACTCCCCCGGTGCCACGTCCCAGGTCCACTGCGGCATGCACCGCAGCGTGACCATCGGGAAGGGGGAGTGTGACCAGTCCGATCCACCAACGCGCGCCGTTCACGATCACGGTCCGGGAGGTTGTCGCGGACCCGGACCAGCCCATTGCTTGCGTGCCCGCGACGTATCCCCCGATCCGGATCTGCGGTGCCCGAGCGCCAAGGGTGTCGTCCTCATGAAGGCGGGCGGCAAGCACCAGGTGCAGCAATCCGTCGTTTCCGGCCCTCCCGAACATCCGGGCCCGGCCGTTGATCTCAAGCGGGTGGACGAAAGATACGGGATTCTCGTCCGTCGAGGTCGCCCGAGGAATCGCAACCTCCCCGCGCGCAATGTCCTGTGTGATGAGCCTGGCGCCGAACATCGGCGTCGCGGTCAGGAAACGGTTGTAGTCGGGCAGCATCGCCGCCCGGAGTTCCATCATCGCCAGCGTGTCGTGGTTTTGCGGAATGCACCCTGGCGGCGTTTCGAGCTGGAAGGCTGACGGTACGAGGCGATAGTCTCCTGTCACATGCATATCGTAGAAATGCAGGACCAGCGTGTCCGGGCCGGCAAGGAGGTAACGCCAGGACTCTGCCGGGTAGTCGAAATGCGTTGGCGTCGTGATCCGCATCTCCGGCGGGCCGTGCCGGACCCAGATGACCCCGCGATCGTCCATGTCCGCGCGGTGGGAGTCGTAGTCCTGGTCGGGGTAGCACCAGAAGGGGATGGGCCGCCGGTCGCCGAGACGGGCGAAGTGCTGTATGGCGTAGAGCCATCGGCGGTAGTGTTCTCGGAGCCTGCTGCCGGCGGGCTGGAGGTCGATCAGGTCCCGCGCTTTCCAGAAGCGCAGCAGCCACCCGGCACGATCCTTCCCCGTCAAGCTGTCGAAGCCACCAAGCTCGTTCGCCGGGACCAGGAGCAGGAGGTCGTCGCGATAGCCGCCAGAGGCCTCAGGGTCCGGCAACGCGGCGCCGACATAATAGAGTGAGTCTCCGGTGCTGTCTCCCTGACTGAGGAGCGTCCTGGCCTCTTCGAGGAGGGCAATGGCATGGTCCCCGCCCGCGGAGTCATACGCGCGGAATGCCGCGAGTGAGGAGTCGTACATCCCCGCGAGCCGTTCGAGGCGGGCGCGGATGATCAGGAGACGAGCGGGAGTGCCGATATTCAAGGGTACGGCGGCTCGAAGGGCCTGCAGCGCTTCCGCCTGCCGCTCAACGCCGCGCCACCGGAGCACCAACTGTCCCAGGGAGAAAATGGCGGGGGCAAAGCCAGGGTCGCGCCGGATAGCGACGAGGTACTGATCCGCCGCACTCCGAAGGTCTCCCTGGCCCGCCATGAGACCGAGATTGAGGTGATTCGCCGCCGTCGCCGAGCCGTACGCCTCCTTCGCGAGGCCACGGCAGAAGGGAGGGTAGGGCCAAGTGGGCACCTGGCGTTCGGCCGCGGCGCAACGGTCGCCGGCGCGCTCGATGTCTGGCAGACTTCCCAACCGGAGCGCCAGGATACCGCGCCGGAGCAGTCCAAGGGTCGAGGTATCGCGAGCGCGATCGAGGTCGTGTTGGAGCCGTCGGAGGCTCTCGGTGTCCGAGACCGCCACGATCGAGTCCCGGAACTGCTCGAGCGCCGCGACCGTCTCGCCTGATTGCGCGTCTGCTCGTCCCGATCCCAGTGCGAGCGCGAGGAGCGCACCCGCAGCGACACGTCTTCCGAGGCCGACTAAGTGCTGATGGCATAACATCTTGCGGCTCCTGCTACGGCGCGCTAAGTTGCCCCGATGCCGCGCGTCTTCTCGGGGATCCAGCCTTCGGGCGAACTGCACATCGGCAATTGGCTCGGTGCAGTGAAGCAGTGGGTCGAGCTGCAGGAGCGCCACGAATGCCTCTTCTGCGTGGTGGACCTTCACGCGCTCACCGCCAAATATGACGCGGCCACCCTCACCCGCCGCACCCGCGAGATGGCACTCGGCCTCCTGGCCGCCGGGATCGATCCCGCCAAGGCAGTGCTCTTCGTCCAGTCGCATGTGCCCGAGCACGCCGAGCTGCAGTGGCTGCTGACGACGATCACGCCGCTTGGCGAGCTCGAACGGATGACGCAGTTCAAGGATAAATCGCGGAAGCTGGAGAGCATACCCGCCGGGCTCCTGATCTACCCGGTCCTGATGGCAGCCGATGTGCTGCTCTACCGCGCCGACATGGTGCCGGTGGGCGAGGACCAGGTCCAGCACCTCGAACTGACCCGCGAACTCTGCCGGAAGTGGAACGCGGAATTCGGCAGCGGGGTCGACTTCTTCCCCGAACCCCAGCCGATAATGGGCAGCGCCCCGCGGATCCTCGGGCTCGATGGCCAGGCCAAGATGTCCAAGAGCCTCGGCAACACGGTGGGTCTCCTGGAATCTCCGGAGGAGATCTGGCAGAAGGTCCGCATGGCGGTGACGGACCCGGCGCGCGTCACCCGCCATGATCGTGGTAATCCCGATATCTGCAACGTCTGCCAGCTGCACAAGTACTTCTCCTCCCCCGAGACGGTGGCGATGGTGGAGGACAACTGCCGCAACGCCAAGTGGGGGTGCATCGACTGCAAGCGGCTGCTGGCGGAGAACATGAGCAAGACGCTGGCGCCGATCCGGGAGCGCGCCGCCGCACTGGAGGCCGATGCCGGGGCAGTGGACCGGGCGCTTGCGGCCGGCGCGGAGTCGGCGCGGACGTTGGCGCGCGAAACGATCCACCAGGTCAAGGACAAGATGGGATTCCTGCCGCCTACCGCAGCACCGAGAGGCCCATGAGCGACCCGACGCAACCGGCAAGCAGCGGGACAGGGATCGAGAAGATCATCAAGGCCGCGGTCGAGCGCGGGGCCTCCGACCTGCACATCAAGGCCGGCGACGTCGTGCGGGCGCGGGTGCACGGCACGCTGGTGCCCCTCACCAAGCAGCGCCTGACGCCGGCGCAGACGCGCGCCATCGCCCTCAAGCTCCTCCCCGGCGACGCCGAGCGGAACGCGCTCGATGAGCTCAGGGACTACGACTGTTCCTGGGGGATGCCGGGGGTGGGCCGGTTCCGGGTCAACATCCTGCGGCAGCGGTCGTCGTTCATGGTGGTGATGCGGGTCATCCCGTTCGCGCTGCCGACCTTCGAAGGGCTCGGCCTGCCCGACGTGATCCGCCAACTCTCGGAGTCCGACCGGGGCCTGGTGTTCGTCACCGGCGTCACTGGCAGCGGCAAGACATCGACCGTGGCGGCGATGGTGCATCACGTCAACCAGACGCTGCAGAAGCATATCCTGACGCTCGAGAGCCCCATCGAGTACCTGCACCGGGACATCAACTGTTCGGTGACCCAGCGCGAGATCGGTGTGGACACCGAGTCGTTCGCGGTGGGACTCCGGGCCGGTCTCCGTCAGGATCCCGATGTGCTCGTCATCGGCGACATCCGTGATACCGAGATCATGGACCTGGCGCTCAAGGGGGCCGAGGAAGGGCATCTCGTGATCTCGGTGATGCCCACCCCGGACGTGACCTCGGCCATCAAGCGGCTCCTTTCGCTCTTCCCGCCGGAGGAGCGCGAGATCGGCCGGGTGCGGCTCTCCGAAGCGCTCCGGGCCGTGGTGGCCCAGCGGCTCCTCCCCCGGAAGGACGGCAATGGACGGGTGGCGGCGGTGGAGGTGATGGTCTGTACGCCGAGGATCCGGGAGATCCTGCGCGATCCTATCCGGATCGACGACCTCACCGTCGAGATGATCCGG
The DNA here is from genome assembly GCA_049680185.1 of Gemmatimonadales bacterium. GTDB lineage: Bacteria > Gemmatimonadota > Gemmatimonadetes > Gemmatimonadales > GWC2-71-9 > CAMLHU01. The sequence continues at coordinate 16,893 of JBAUHI010000081.1, forward strand.
GGCCGGGAGGAGCATGGGATGCAGACCTTCGGGCAGCATCTCGACGACCTGGTCGAGAAGGAACTGGTATCCGTCGAGACCGCGCGCGCGGCACTCACCGAGCGGGAGCCGGTACCCACCGGGGTCGTGAACTCGGCCTGATTGACCGGGCCCGGGGTGCCGGATAGCTTTCACCCAAGGATCTACGGGCCCCGCCGGGGCCCTTTTTCGTGGGAGGCGGTCGCGGATGTTCGATCCGAAGCACCATTGCGTGGTGGTCGTCGGCGCCCAGTGGGGTGACGAGGGCAAGGGCAAGCTGGTCGACGTCCTGGCCGAGCGCGCCGACGTGGTCGTCCGCTATCAGGGGGGTGCCAACGCCGGGCACACCGTCGTGATCGGGGAGGAGCAGTTCATCCTCCAGCAGATCCCGTCCGGCGTGCTCCACGCCGGTGTCACCTGTGTGGTGGGCAATGGTGTGGTGCTCGACCCGGAGCAATTCTTTGCCGAGCTCGACGGGCTCAAGGCCAAGGGGATCGACGCCGGCGGCAGGGTGCGGGTGTCAGAGCGTGCGCACCTGGTGCTGCCGTACCACAAACTCCTCGACCAGGCCAACGAGTCGAGCCAGAAGATCGGGACCACCGGGCGGGGGATCGGCCCCGCGTATGAGGACAAGTTCGGGCGACGCGGCATCCGGGTGGGAGATCTCGCCGACCTGCCGACCGTCTCGGCGTTGGTCCGGGAGCGGGTCGAGCGCGCCAACCGCGTCCTGGCGATGCTGGGCTCCGCGGAGCGTGCCTCCGCCGATGAGCATGTGGCCTTGCTGGAGCGCTTGGCGCCGCGACTCGTCCCGGTGTCGGTCGATTCTGGTCTCCTGGTGCAGCGGGCGCTCCGGGGCGGGAAGCGGGTGCTCCTGGAGGGTGCCCAGGGGGCGCTCCTCGACGTGGATCACGGCACCTATCCGTTCGTGACCAGCAGCAACACCACCGCGGGCGGAGCGGCGACGGGGGCCGGCATCGGTCCCACCGCCATCGACGGTGTCCTGGGGGTCGTGAAGGCCTATACCACCCGCGTTGGCAACGGCCCGCTCCCCACCGAGGCGCTCGGCCCCGAGGGCGAAGAACTCCGGCGGCTCGGCGCGGAGTTCGGCGCTGTGACCGGGCGGCCGAGGCGATGTGGGTGGTTCGATGCCACCGTGGTGCGGTATTCCGTCCGGGTCAACGGACTGACGGGGTTGGCGGTGACCAAGCTCGATGTGCTCGACACCTTCGCCGAGGTGCCGGTGGGGACCGCGTACACGCTGGACGGGGCGAGCTGCGAGGAGATGCCATCGGATATCGAGCGACTGGGCCGGATCAAGCCGGTGTATGAATCGCTGCCCGGGTGGCGACGGTCGACCGCCGAGGCGCGGCGTCTGGCCGACCTGCCATCCCAGGCGCGGGCCTATCTTGACCGGCTGCAGGACCTGGCGGGTGCGCCGATCCGGTATGTCAGCGTGGGGACGCGAAGGGATCAGATCATCGAGGTGTGACGCGGTGACCGGCTTACGCCCGCAGCCTGTCTCCCCTAGCTTTACCATCAGCCAGTCGCTCAACCGGGGCGGCCCCTTCCTTTATCCTTCCGACCGATCCATGGCCGATACCACCCTGATGGACAAGCTCGTGTCGCTCTGCAAGCGGCGCGGATTCGTATTCCAGTCCTCCGAGATCTACGGCGGGTTGGGCTCGGTGTGGGATTATGGCCCGTTGGGCGTCGAACTCAAGAAGAACGTCAAGGACCGCTGGTGGCAGGCGATGGTCCATGAGCGCGATGACATCGAGGGGCTCGATGCCGCCATCCTGATGGCGGCCAAGGTCTGGGAGGCGTCGGGCCACGTGGCCGGGTTCAGCGACCCGCTGGTCGACTGCCGCACCTGCAAGTCCCGCTTCCGGGCCGACATGCTGGAGAGCGTGCCCTGTCCCCAGAAGCCAAGCAAGCACCCGGGACAGCATTCGACCTGCGACCTGACCGAGCCCCGCAACTTCAACCTGATGTTCAAGACGTTCATGGGGCCCGTCGAAGATGAGGCGGCGGTGGTGTACCTCCGACCGGAAACGGCGCAGGGGATCTACGTCAACTACCTGAATGTCCTCAACAGCTCCCGGCAGCGGGTGCCGTTCGGGATCGCCCAGGTGGGCAAGGCGTTCCGGAACGAGATCACCCCCGGGAACTTCATCTTCCGGACCCGTGAGTTCGAGCAGATGGAGATGCAGTTCTTCGTGACGCCGGGGAGCGACCTCGAATGGTTCGAGCGGTGGCGCGAATGGCGGATGGCGTGGCACCACGGGCTTGGCCTGACGCCCGCCAAGCTCCGCTGGCACCAGCACGGCCCGGGGGAGCTCGCCCACTATGCCAAGGCGGCATACGACATCGAATACGAGTTCCCCTTCGGCTGGAGCGAGATCGAGGGGATCCACGACCGCACCGACTTCGACCTGGCGCGGCATCAGGAGCACAGCGGCAAGAAGCTCGAATACTTCGACCAGGCGGCGAACACCCGGTATCTGCCCTACATTGTGGAGACCTCCGCCGGCGCCGATCGGGTGACGCTCACGACCCTCGTCGACGCCTACCGCGAGGAAGAGGTAGAGGGGGAGACCCGCGTGGTCCTCGGCCTCCACGCCGCGATCGCGCCGATCAAGGTGGCGGTGCTCCCGCTGGTCAAGAAGGAAGGAATGCCCGAGACCGCCACGGCCCTCTACGATGCCCTTCGCAAGCGGATGCGGACATTCTATGATGACAGTGGCGCCATCGGCCGGCGCTACCGCCGGATGGACGAGGTGGGGACGCCCTGGTGCATCACCATCGATGGCGAGACCGCCAAGGACCAGGCGGTGACGGTTCGGCACCGGGACACGATGACCCAGGAACGGATCGGGATGGACCACGTGGCGGCGTGGCTGGGCGAGCGGCTGGGATGAATCGGTGAACGGTAAACGGTCAACAGTGAACGGGGTGTTGCCGCTGTTTCCCGTTCACCCTTCACGGTTGACCGTTCACCTCTCAAGCATTGCATCCAGATCGAGGGACTCATGACCCACGAGTGCACCACTACGCTCCCCGGCGCCGAGGTCCTGAAGCGCGCCAAGTCGTTCTTCGCCGAGCGGGTGCCGATGACCGCCGCTTTTGTGGACGAAGAGGGTCCGGCGTTCCTGACCTTGCGGGGGCAGGGCGGGGAGGAGGTCGCGATCGCCGTTATGGCCGATGGCGCCGTCACCCACGTTCGCGCCTCGACGCTCTTCTTTGACCAGGCGTTGGCGCGGTTCCTCACGACGCTGCCGGCAGTACCGGTGCCGGTATGAGCACGCCGATGCCGATCCGGGTGCGGGTGCACGATTCCTGGGAAGAGGTGCGCCTGGATCTCGATGCCGGGACCCCGATGTCCGACGTGAAGCGGCAGGCGCTGGCCGCCGCGCGCCGTCCTGGCGATCCCGACCGGTACGAGGTCAAGTTCCGGGGTGCCTCGATCCTGGATGAGTCAGCGTCGCTCGAGCGGGCGGGCGTGGTGCGGAATGCGGAACTGATCGTGCTGCGTCGGCGTCGGCGGGCGGTGCGGTGAGGGGTCCGCCCGCCTGTGTTGCGCGCGGCCTGGTCGTGGCGGTCGTCGTGCTGACGTCGGGTTGTTGGGCATGGCAGCCGACATCGGTCGCGCCGGCGGCGGCATTGGCGGGTGGTCTGCCTCTCGCCGAGGTATGGGTGGGGGCGGACACATCCCCTCGTCTGGTCACCGCGCCGGTGGTCCGCAGCGATAGCTTGTTCGGCTTGCTCATGGGGTCTGCCCCACCGGGGCACCCGCTGCTGCCGCTCGCGCTTCCGTTGGATTCCGTTTCCCACATCAAGGTGTGGTCGTACAGCCAAAGGCGCACGATCGCATTGGTGGCAGTCCCCCTCCTTGTTGCTTCCTATGCACTATTTCTCGTCGTCTTCTAAGGTGGTCGCGGTGGGGCTGGCGGTGGTCCTTGCGGGTTGCGGGACCTCGTCGACCCAACCATCGGGTGCCGAGAGGTTCGTCCAGGCGAGCGCGGGCTACGCGCATGCCTGTGCCCTCACTGGTGGGGGTTCCGTACTGTGCTGGGGCGACGACCGTTGGGGTCAGGTCTCGGGCCAACCCGGGTCGCTGGTCTTTGCCCCGGTCACCGCGATCCCGTTGCCGGTGCGGGCGGTCGCGGTGTCAGCTGGCGCGCTGACATCATGCGCGGTGGCCGCCACGGGTGAAACGCTCTGCTGGGGCGATTCGCTGTCGGGACTGTGGCGGATCGCCGGATCAGGTGAACTATCGGAAGTGCACGCCGGCGCCCCGACCTGTGGGCTGACGTCGGACGGATCGGTTCGCTGTTGGCCCAAGTTGGACGGACCGTCGGTATCCGTCGTCGGTGGTCCCTATCACGGACTTGGGGTCGGGAGGCTCCAGTCCTGTGCCCTTCAAGCGGACAGCACGGCGGTCTGCTGGCCCTCGGATCTCACGACGCCACCATCACCGGTGCCGGGCGGGATCCATTTCGCGGTCATCAGCGTGGGTGGGGAGCACGTCTGCGGGGTGGATGGGACTGGGTCGGCGCTCTGCTGGGGGGCGAACGAATTCGGCCAACTGGGGGACGATTCCACCACTCCCCGCGCGACCCCTGGTGCGATGCACGTTCCCTCAGGTGCCACAGGCGATACGATCATCCGGGTGTTTGCGGGTGATCAGCATTCATGCGGCCTCGGGCTCGACAGCTTGGCCTATTGTTGGGGGCGGCGGGAAGGGGGCCGCGATGGCTTGGGCGACCCGGACACCGGGTCTGTCGCATACAACTTCGTTCCGTTCGCCGTCCATTCATCGATCAAGTGGGATTCGCTCCTGCTGGGTGGGTTGATGTCCTGCGGATACGCTGCCAACGTGTTGTATTGCTGGGGTGGGAACACCTACGGTTCGGACGGTGCTCTGCATGGGGTCCCGAACGCCGTGCCCGTCCCGGTCGATGGACAGGAGATACCTTGAGGCGACTGGCCGGAGTCCTGGCCGGTGCGATGCTGCTGGCCGCACCGCTGATCGGACAGCGCCTCCCCGGCGTCCGCGATACGCGGGGCTTTTGGGTCGGGATGGGGGGTGGGATCGGCCAGTTCTCACTTTCCTGCTCCGGTTGTCAGGGCCTGACCCGAGTCGGATTCGCCGGTAATGCGACGATCGGTTACTCCCTCGGCCGTCCGCTCCAGGTCGCGGTCCAGTTCTGTGGCGACCGGGTCGCGGACGGCTCCAGCACGATCAAGGCCGGTGCCGTCCACGCGCAGGCGTTGGTGTCGGTCCCCCGATCCTCGGGGCTCTTCGTCGGCGCGGGGCTTGGTTTCGCGCATTTCGAACTTCGGCGATCGGGTGCGGCTCCGAGCCTGGCGACGGTGTCGGGATTCGACTGGCAGGTCGGGGTCGGATACGAGCATCCGGTGGCCGCCGGGATCGCGCTGACGCCCACGGTGAGCTACGGCCGATTGGGGGCACACCAGGCTCAGATCGGTGGTGTGCCCTCGACAATTCAGGCGGGAAGAGAGACACTGAGCTTCAGCCTCAGTCTAGATTGGCACTGGGATCCCATACAATGGCACGGCACCGCTACCGCTCACTGACCCTCGCCGCCGTCGGGTTCCTCGGACTCGACGGCGTGCTCTTTCTCTGGCTGGCGCACGCCGTCGGCCGGCCGGGGTTCCTGTGGGCCGGAGCAGGGTGCCTGGTGCTGGCGGCGGTCGTGGTGCTCGCGGCACGCGAGCAGCAGCGGCGCCTGGCAGCGATCGCGCAGCAACGCGAGGAGCTGCGGCGGGCGGCCGAGGAGCTGCGAAAGTTGGTCGGCCGGCAGTGACCGTCGTCTACACCCACCCCGCCTGCCTCCTCCACGACCCCGGCCAGGGTCATCCGGAAAGCCCCGAACGATTGCGGACTGTGCTCGACAGGGTGCGAAAGGCGGGTGGCGAGGTACGAGAAGCGCCCGCGGCGGACGTGACGGCGCTGCAAGGAACTCACCCCGAGTCGTACGCCCGCGACATCGAGGAGCTTTGTCGCCGCGGCGGCGCCATCATCGGGCAGGACACGGTCCTCGATCGTTCCAGCTACGCCGCGGCGCTCGGCGGCATCGGTGCCATCCTCGCTGCCGTCGAGCACGCCTACACCGGACGTGGCAACGCATTTGCCGCCGTCCGTCCTCCCGGGCACCATGCCCTCCGCGAGCGAGCGATGGGGTTCTGCCTGTTCGCCAATGCTGTCATCGCAGCCCGCCACGCCCAGCGGCTGGGGCGGGAGCGGATCCTCGTCATCGACTGGGACGTCCACCACGGCAATGGCACCCAGGCACTGGTCGAGAACGACCCGAGCATCTCGTACGTGTCGATGCACCAATGGCCCTGGTACCCGGGCACCGGTGCCGCCGCTGAACGCGGGTTGGGGAACATCTTCAATGTGCCACGGGAACCCGGCCTCCCTGCCGAACGCTACCGCACCGATCTCTGGGACGCGATCGAGGCAGCGGCCGCGCGCGAGACACCGGATGCGATCATCCTCTCTGCCGGGTACGACTCGATGCGAGGGGATCCGCTTGGCGGATTCACCTTGGAACCCGACGACTACGCGGTCCTGACCACCCGCATCCGCGAGCGGTTCCCTGATGCGCCGGTGATCGGCGTGCTGGAAGGGGGGTACGCCCCCGCCCGCTTGGCGGATGGCGTGGTCGCAACGCTCGGCGCGTTGGGGTAGCCAGCGCGTCATCCTGAGGCCCGAAGGGTCGAAGGATCGGCCCACTATCTGACCGATCCTTCGCTGCGCTCAGGATGACGGCCGGTAGAGAGTATCTTTACCCACGGCGGCTCGCTCCCCGTTCACCTTTTACCGTTCACCGATCACGCCCCCCATGCCCAAACTCCATCTCGAAGCTGAAGTCCAGACCCTGCGGACCCGGCATCCGTTCATCATCGCCCGCGGCGGCAAGAGCGAGTACCGCACGGTGGTGGTCAAGCTGCGCGATGCCGACGGACTGGAAGGATGGGGCGAGGCTGCTGGGATCCCCTTCTATGGAGAGACGCCGGAGACCGCACTTGCGGCCTTGCAGGCTTACTCGACGGTGCTGCCCGACTCGGCGTTCGACCTGGAGTCGGCGGAGCGGGGCTTCGAGTCAACGCTGACCGGGAATCCCGGTGCCCGCGCCGCGCTCTCGGCCGCGCTGCACGACCTGGTCGGGAAGCGCCTCGGCGTGCCGCTCTGGAAGCTCTGGGGACTCGATGCCGCCAAGGCGCCGCGAAGCACCTTCACCATCGGCCTCGACTCGGTGGAGAAGATGCAGGCCAAGGTGCGGGAGGCGGCCGAGTATCCGATCCTCAAGATCAAGCTCGGGACCGACCGGGACATCGATATCCTGCGCGGCCTGCGCGAGGCGACCGACAAGGAGCTCCGGGTCGACGCCAACTGCGGCTGGACCGTCAAGCGTGCGGTGCAGATGCTGCCGGTGCTGGAGGAGTTCGGGGTGACGGTGCTCGAACAGCCGGTGGCGCCCGACGATCGTGACGGACTGGGAGAGGTCCGCCGGCATTCCTCGCTGCCGATCATCGCGGACGAGAGCTGCCTGGTGGCGGCCGACATCCCGCCGCTCGTGGGCAAGGTCGATGGGATCAATATCAAGCTCGCCAAGTGCGGGTCGCTCCGGGAAGCGCTCCGGATGATCCACGTGGCGCGTGCCCACGGGCTCACGGTGATGGTCGGGTGCATGATCGAGAGCTCGCTCGCGATCACTGCCGCCGCCCACTTCACGCCCTTGGTCGATATCGTCGATCTGGACGGTGCGGCACTCCTCCAGGATGATCCCTTCGTCGGCGCGACGATCACGAACGGGCAGGTCCGCTTGCCCGACGGCCCGGGACTCGGCGTCACCCGCCGATGACCGACGGCGCCGGGTTCGCCCAGGTCGCCCTGCCGATCGCGGTCCCGGACCCCTACACCTACCAGATCCCTGAGGCCCTGCTCGACCGGGTGATCCCCGGCGCGCGGGTGGTCGTGCCGCTTCGGAATCGCGAAGTGGTGGGTGTCGTCACGGCCATCGACGTGCCTCCCCCTCCGTCCGCGGCGCGGGAGATCCTGGGCGTGCTCGATGCGGAACCGGCCTTGCCCCGCCCGCTGCTCGAGACGGTGGAGTGGATGGCGGGATACTACGGCACGCCGATGGGCTTGGCACTCAAGGCAGTGCTGCCGGCAGGGCTCTGGGGCGCCTCACGGGTGATCATAAGCCGCGTTCCCGGAAGTCACGCGACCGGCGGGACCGCAGGCCAACTGCTGGACTGGCTCGACCAGAAGGGCGGCGAGGCCCCGGTCGCGGTGGCGGCGCGTGCGCTCAAGCGGCCGATCTGGGATGTGGTCAATCGGCTGGAGCGCATCGGCGCGCTGGTTCTCCGGGTCGAACCCCCCGACACCGGAGGCGGAAAGGTCGTCGAGCGGGCACTCACGCTTGCTGTCACCGGGATGCCGCTGCTCGAACGGAACGAGCGCTTCGGGAAGGCACGGGAGCAGCGCCGTCTGTTCGAAGCGCTTGAGGATCTCGGCGGTTCGGCCACGACCCGGCACCTGGAAGAAC
>JBAUHI010000082.1:0-9491 GCA_049680185.1 Gemmatimonadales bacterium
CATCAGGACCACGACGAGCCCGGCGAGCGGTTGGAAGAGGATGGCGGCGGTCAGGACCGCGAGGCCGGCCACGATGTCCGCGGCAAAGCGTCCGTGGAACATCCCGACGAGCGTCCGGGCGACCATCGGGATGCCGATCACCACCACACCCGCCATCCAGATCGGGTCGCTCCAGCGGACATCGACCAGCCGGATGAGGGCGCCGGCGGCCAGGAGGAGGAGGGCGCCGGCCGGCCGAACGTAGGTGGACGCGGCCGTGCGGCCGGGGGTCACTCGTCGGTGCCGTTGTGCCGCAACACGAACCCGACCCCGCGCACCGTCGTGATCAAGGGCTCTCCCGCCAGATGCTTGAGCTTGCGACGGAGGTTCCCCACGTGCACATCGACGACGTTGCTCTCCGGATCGAAGTGCATGTCCCACACCTTCTCCAGCAGGGTGGTGCGCCGAACGACCTCGTCGGGGTGCAGCAGGAAATGCTCCAGCAGCTGGAACTCCTTGGGCGTCACGTCGAGCACGCGCTCGTTGACCGTCGCGGTGTGCTTGAGCCGCTCCATCGTGATCGGCCCGAACCGCAGTGTCTCCATCCGCTCGGCCCCGCCGCGGCGGACCAGCGCACGCACCCGGGCCAGGAGCTCGTCGAATCGGAAGGGCTTGGGGAGGTAGTCGTCGGCCCCGGAGTCGAGGCCTCGTACCACATCCTCGGTGGCATCGCGCGAGGTGAGCATCAGGATGGGGGTATTCCGGCCTTCGCGCCGGAGCTCCTGAGCCACCTGGAAGCCGTTCTTCTTGGGCATCACCACGTCCAGGAGGATCACGTCATAGTCATAGACGTGCGCCAAGGTCGTGCCTTCCTCACCGTCGGCGGCGAGGTCGACCACATGGCCCTCTTCCTTCAATCCCTGCTCGATGAATCCCGCGACCTTCCGGTCGTCCTCCACCACGAGTATGCGCATGCGGTCCAATCTTGCCCGGCAAGGGTGAACTACAGTGTAAGGATTCGTGAAGGAAGGTTCATCGATCTCCGATCACGGCTGGGAGCCGCAGGCGGAAGACCCCTCCGCCGGTGGGGTCGTGCTCGGCGACGAGGTCGCCGCCGAGGAGACGCGCGAGCCGGCGCGAGAGGGGAAGCCCGAGTCCGATCCCCTTGCCTGCGCTCGCATCCGAGTGGTACAGGTCGAAGATCTCCTCCAACCGATCGATGGCCACGCCGGGGCCCTGATCGCGGACCAGGAACTCCACCATGTCGCTCTCGACCGCGATGGTCAGCGTCACGCTGCTGCCCACGGGCGTGTGGCGGATCGCGTTGGAAAGCACGTTATTGAGGATTTGTTCCAGGCGGTGACCGTCGGTCCAGCATCCGACGGGCGGGGGCGGACTGATCCGCTCCAACCGGATCGACCGGGCCTCGGCCGCCGGGGTGACCCGGTTGAACGCTCGCTCGGCCGCCACGATGGCGCCGATGTCCTGGAATTCGGGCCGGAGGCGATCCTCGTCGAGGCGGCTCAGGTCCAGCAGGTCGTTGATCAGGCTCACCGCTTCCCCGGCCGCCTCGAGCACCTCGAACGCGGCCCGCGGGACGCTGCCCGGGTCCTTTTTCCGCACCAGCATCTCGGCCCAGCCGTAGGTCGCCGCAAGCGCGTTGCGCAGTTCGTGATTCACCATCGCAAAAAATCGCTCGCGGCCGCGGTGCAGCTGTTGGACCTCTTCCAGCAGATGGGCGCTCTCGTCGTGGAGGCGTGCATTCTCCACTGCGGCGCCGACCTGCGCGGCGAACAACCGCGCGATGTATTCGTCCTCGTCGCTGAATTCGGGGGCGTCGAGCTTCTCGGTGAGATACAGGTCGCCGAAGGTCCGATTCCGGCCGAGGATGGGCACGCCGAGAAAGGAATGCATCGGCGGGTGGCCGGGCGGGAAACCATACGAGTCGGGGTGGGCGGTCAGGTCGGGGAGGCGGACCACCTTGGCGTTCCGGATGACGAGCCCCAGGATCCCGTGGCCACGGGGTGCGGGACCGATGCGGGCCTCGACCCCGGGCTCGAGGCCGATGGTCACGAATCTCTCGAGCGTCCGGTTGTCGGGCCCGAGCACGCCGACGGCCGCGTATTTCGCGCCGATCACCTTGACCGCCAACTCGACCACACGCTGGAGCACGCCGTCGAGGGTCGTGATCGAGGAGAGGGTGAGCCCGGCGGCCACCACCTGCTCCATCCGCTCCTTGGCCGGCAGCCGATAGGGAGACATGGCTGCAAGTTAGTGCGCGCTCGTCAGTGGCGCGAACGTGCGTGACGCTTCGTGGACGATTCACGCTCGCTTCATGGGAGCGGGCTTTTCTTAGTCCTGTGTACCAGATCCCTCGATCACCGGTCCGGCGGATCGTCGCTGCGACCGAGGGCTCCCCGCATGGGGACTACGCGGTGACCGTCGCCCGCGCCATTGCGGCGTCGGTCGACCTGGAGTTGGTCGTCCTGTGCGTGGTGGCACCGGGACAGGCGCTGCCGCCGATCGTCGCGCAGTGGACCGCGACGCGAGCGGGGCGCCGATCGACGGCCGTGACCGACCGGGTGCGTGTCGAAGTGTTGACCGGGTATCCGTCGATCGAGATCGTCCGCTGCGCGGAGTGCCTGGAGGGCTCGCTCCTGGTCATCGGCCGACGCCCGGTGGCCGACCTGGGTGACGCGATGCTCGGCCCCACCGCTGATCAGGTGGTGCGCCGCTCGTCGGTCCCCTGTCTCGTCATCCCGGATGGGTCGTGGCATGAGCGCCCGTGCATCCTTGCTGCGGTGGACGGGACCGACCGGGGCGCCAGCGTGCTCCGAGGCGCGGCTCGGGTGGCGGAGCTCTGTCACGGTTCAACGCGGGCCGTGACGGTGTTCGAGGCGCCGTTGATCGGGAGCGGCACGGCCATGAGCGATCCGATGGTCGGGGACCGGGTCCGGCGGATCGGGGAACTGCGGAAGGATCGTGGCCGCCGGTCGGTCGATGGGGGCCCGGGCCCGACGGTGCTGGTCCGGCATGGCGAACCGGTGGATGAGGTGCTGGCCGAGGCGGCGGGCGGCGTCGATGTCGTGGCGGTGGGGATGCGCCGGCTGGGGCAGCCCGATTCAGACCTGGAGCGCGGTATCGCGCGGCGGATCCTGCGCCGGTCCACCGGAGCCGTGCTGACGATCCCTCTCTAAGGAGGCAGGGTGGTCTGCAACATGGGACGCTTCGACCGGATGGTGCGCTTCATCCTTGGCGTGCTGTTGCTGGGACTCTTCGGCGTGCTGCCCTCGCCGTGGCGCTATGTGACGCTCCTGGGCCTGGTGCTCATCACGACGGCGTTCACCGGCTTCTGTCCGCTCTACCGCGTGCTCGGCATCGGGCGCACGCTGCCGCCGCGCGCCTAGCCTCGCGCCCACGGCGGGATCGGGGTTAATTCCCGGGATCTGCGGGTGCTGGCCCGCGTCTCCCGGAGGCATTGTCGCAGTGGTCCCACCCGTGTCCGCCGCACTCAAATTCGACCTCGGTGAATTCGACAGCCTCCGCGGAGTGCTGACGCTCGTCGCGCGCTTGCTCGTCATTTGGGTGGCGACGTGGGCGGGGTGGCTGTTGGTCAAGGTGCTCGCACGGCGGATCGTCGCGGCCGTCGACGATGGCGACCCCGAGACCGTCACCGCTGCGGAGAAGCGCGGGCAGACCCTCGCCCACCTGCTCCGGAGCGCGGGCCGGATCGTGCTCCTGGCCGTGGCGTTCCTGCTCTCGCTCAATCTCTTCATCGACATCACCGCGCTGATCGCCGGCGTCAGCATCCTGGGGCTCGCCGTTTCCTTCGGTGCGCAGAGCCTGGTCAAGGACGTCATCGGCGGGTTCTTCATCCTGATGGAGAACCAGTTCGGCCTGGGCGACGTGATCGAAGCGGCGGGCAAGGGCGGGGTCGTCGAGGGAATGACGCTCCGCGTGGTCCACCTGCGCGACCTCGACGGCTCGCTCCACATCATCCCCAACGGGCAGATCGGGGTCGTCACCAACAAGACCCGGGGTTGGTCGCGGGCCGTGATCGAGATCGGCGTCGCGTACGACACCGACCTCGACCATGCGCTTCTGGCGTTCGAGGAGGAGGCGCGGTCACTGGCCGCCGATCCGGCGTGGGCGTCTCGACTCGACGGCCTTCCCGAAGTGTCCGGTGTCACCGCACTGGGAGACAGCAGCATCGTGGTGCGGACGTTATTCCGGACCAAGCCGGGGCAGCATTGGGGGGTCGAGCGGGAGTTCCGGCGCCGGATCAAGCGACGCCTCGAGCTGGAGGGGATCGACATCCCGTTCCCCCAGCGGGTCATCCACCATCGGTATCCGCCCGGCGCCGGCCCCGACGCGCCGAGTGGAACGCGGGCGACGGGGACCTGACGTGGCGCTCCAGCTGCACAACACCCTCACCCGCGCGCTCGACCCGTTCCTCCCCCTGCATCCGGGGAGGGCGTCGCTCTACACCTGCGGTCCGACGGTGTACAACTACGCCCACATCGGGAACTTCCGGACCTTCCTCTTCGAGGACCTGCTCCGCCGGTGGCTGGAGGCGAGCGGGTACGATGTCTTCCACGTGATGAACCTGACCGACGTGGATGACAAGACCATCAAGGGTGCCCTCGCGGCGCACTCCTCCCTCCGGGCGTACACCGACCGGTTCGCGACCGCCTTCTTCGAGGACTGCGGCTACCTCCGGATCCGGTCGGCGCACGTGTACCCGCGCGCCACTGAATTCATCGCACCGATGGTGGCGTTGGTCGAGAGCCTGCTGCAGAAGGGTGTGGCGTACAAGGGTGAGGATGGGTCGGTCTACTTCGCCATCGCGCGATTCCCCGCGTACGGGCGCCTGTCGCGCCTCGACACCCGGGAACTGAAGGCCGGTGCCAGTCAGCGGGTGAGCGCCGACGAGTACGCCAAGGAGGACGCCCGCGACTTCGCGCTCTGGAAGGCGGCCAAGCCGGAGGATGAGCAGGTCGGCGCCGCGTGGGATGCGCCGTTCGGCCGCGGACGCCCGGGGTGGCACCTCGAGTGCTCAGCGATGGCGCTCGACCTCCTGGGCAAGCACTGGGGCGTCGATGTCCTCGACATCCACGCCGGCGGTGTGGACCTGATCTTTCCGCACCACGAGGACGAGATCGCCCAGAGCTGCGCCCACACCGGAAAACCGGAGTTCGCCCGATACTGGCTGCACGGCGAGTTCCTGACGATGGCCGGCACCAAGATGTCGAAGCGGTTCGGCAACATCCTCACCGCGCGCGATATGCGGGAACAGGGGATCGACCCTGCGGCGGTACGGCTGCTGTTCTTCCAGACGCATTATCGCCAGCCGATCGATTTCACCGACGATGCGCTCGCCGCGGCGGGGGTCGGCGTCCGCCGACTGGGCGCCTTCGACGCCAGACTCCGCACCTCCCTGGCGAGCGAGGCTCCGGGGCCGTTCGATGGGATCGCCGAATCGTTCATCGCGGCGTTCACCGCGGCGCTCGACGACGATCTCAATGCGCCGCGGGCCGTCGCGGCACTTTTCGACTTCGTGACCGCAGGGAACAGGATGCTGGACGATCGGGTGCCGGTGGGTGCGGACGCGCGGGCGGCGTGGGCGCTGGCCGGTCGGGTGCTCGATCTCGTGCCGGGACCACCGATGGTCGATGCCGCACTCGCCGGCTGGATCGAGGAACGAGTGGCAGCGCGCCAGGCGGCCAGGAAGGCGCGCAACTTTGCCGAAGCCGATGCGATCCGTCAGCAGCTGGCGGAGAAGGGTGTCGAGGTGGAGGACACGCCGCAGGGGTCGAAGTGGAGAATGGGCGGGTAGGGGCGTGAACGGTAAAGGGTGAACAGTGAACGGGACACAACATCGGGAACACTCCGACCCGCCCGTTCACCGTTGACCCTTCACCGTTTACCCGTTCGCGACGATCAGCTAACTTGTTGTGGCTTGCTGACGTAGCTCAATTGGTAGAGCACCTGATTTGTAATCAGGCGGTTGCCGGTTCAAGTCCGGCCGTCAGCTTCGCTCTCGGCCTTGGAAAGGCAGAGAGCGAACCCAGAGGCGTCTTCAGACGCCGAAGGGTCTTAACCTTGTCCCCCGCAGGGGCCGGGACCGAACCCTGAGAGGCCTTCAGGTCTCGAAGGGTCTCTTTTCCAGGACATCTCCCCGCAATTCCGGTAATGGGTCCATTCGGGTTGTTACACGGCCCCTCTCACGACCCAACGGCCAGCACCACCGCGCCGAGGAGCCAGAGGACGACCACCACGACAAGTAGCCATCCGAGCACCGTCCAGGGGCTCGTGGCGACCTTGGGTGGTTGGGGGGCTGGGGGAGAGGGCTGCGGCTCGTCGGCCATAGGATCAAACCTCGCAGAGTGGGATGAGGGAATATGGGGCTCCAGATAATGGGCGGCCAGCAAGGCCCCTTTGAGCCTTTCGGTCGTGGTGGGAATACCCGCCGCCGAGTCATTGACTAGTTCCACCCATCACCTACTTTGTGGGTGGTGGGAGCGCAGCCTAGGGGCCTTACCACCCTCATTAATCGGCTGCCTGGGGTGGCCATAGCTTAGGTAGTAGAGCGCGTACCTGGTAAGTATGAGGCCCGGGTGCAAGTCCCGGTGGTCACCTCCCCACTGCTTCCTTTCACGAACAAAAGCCGAAACTGCTTGACTTTGCCGGTGAATCAACTGCTACCTTGACAGATCCTGGTGGTGATGCGAAACTGTAGCCACTTACCAGGTACACGGAGATGGGGGCGCACGATTCTGTGGCCCCCATCTCTGTTTTTAGTGAGCACCCTGTTGCAATCAGCCCAGTATTGCTATTCTTCCCAATATGCCTAAGCGCTCAAGTAAGCCAATTAGCGACCCGAACAAAGCCGCCGCTGACGTGGTGGGCCGGTTGACCGGCCAAGAGCGGGAGAAGAACCCTGCCGCCGTGGCCCTAGGGCGGCTCGGGGGGGCCAAAGGTGGCAAGGCGCGGGCGGAGAAACTAAGTGCCGCCCGGCGCAGGGAGATCGCGCAACAGGCGGCACAGAAGCGGTGGGAAAAGAGAGCGTCTTAGGGTCTAGAGCACATCCTCTACGTCTGGTTCTCCCGACTCCCCTTCCTCTTTCTTGGCGCGCTTGTTCTTCCTTCCGGGATACCATTCGGCCAACGCCCAATCCTTCTTCACCTGTACCACGTCCCCACTCGCTTCCAGCCGCCCCAAGGTCGTCCGAATTGAATTGGCCGGAGAGACGGATGAGGTTGTGAAGCCGTGCCCCAAGAGCGCCTTAGTGATGTCGCTCGCGGGCTTGGGTGCCTTCGAGATCGCCAGGTAAGCCTTCACCGCGTCGGGCGCCTTCATCCCAAAGAAGGTGTCAGAACGCAACTCGCTCTTGTTGGCCCGAGGAATCGGCTTGGCGGCTACCACATCGCCCCCTTCCCCGGTCGTCCCGACTCGCTGGCGTAGGAAGGCGATCATGGTGTCGAGTTGAGCCCGCTCCGCTTCGAGTTGCTCGATCGTCGCCAGTATCGAATCATCAGCAGACATACTTGCCCCCGGCCCTCATGGACCCTATCTTTGGTGGGTCGCCAACGCTCGGTAGCGCTGGGACAGAAACCGGCCCTTATTAGGGGCCATCAGTTTTTCATAGCGTACCACCTCCTCGGGTAGGGCACCGGATTCCGGCCAAGGAATCTTCCGGTGCCCTGCTTGTATTCAGACACCACAAATCTAATACGCCAGCCGCCGCACACAAGAGGGTGTGGTGGTGGTGGTGTGTTTGATGTATTGACTTCTTGACCGCTCAAGCATATACTTGAGCCATGAACAAGACGCCTACTGACACCCGCGCCCTGATCCTCAACTGCCTCACCGACGGGATGAGCATCCGGGCCACCTCCCGCCTCACGGGAAGCGCCAAGGGGACGATCCTCCGCTTGCTGGCCGAGGTGGGGGAGTTCTGCGAGGTCTACCAGTATCACCGGCTCCGCAAGCTCACCACCACCCGGATTGAAGCGGACGAGCAGTGGTCGTTCCTTGGGGCGAAGCAGAAGAACGCCAAGGAGGGCCAGGGCGATATTTGGACCTTCTGTGCGCTGGACGCGGATACCAAGCTGGTCATGAGCTGGTTGGTGGGCGCCCGGTCCCCGGAGAACACCTATGCCTTTATCGCGGACCTGGCGGGGCGGGTGGTCAACCGGGTGCAACTGACCACGGATGGGTTCGCGGCGTACACGGAGGCGGTGCGGCGGGCGTTCGGCTTCGCCCGCTGTGACTTCGCCCAACTGGTGAAGTCCTACGGGCCGGGGCAGGATACTGGGGCGCCCCAAACCTCCCGGCGGTACAGTCCGATGGTCTGCACCGGGGCCGTGAAGGTCCGGCGGATCGGCAAGCCGGTGGAGGAGCTGGTGTCTACGTCCTTTGTCGAGCGGCTGAACCTGAACACCCGGCAGAACTGCCGCCGGTTCACCCGGTTGACCAACGGGTTCAGCCGGAAGGCGGAGAACCACGGGTACGCCGTGGCCCTGCATTTCTTCGCCTACAACTTCTGCCGCGCCCACGGGACGCTGACCAAGGCCGCCCAGGGGGCCAAGACCACTCCGGCAATGGCGGCAGGGCTGACGGAGCGGCCCTGGACGATGGCGGATTTGCTGGCGCTGATGGAGCCCACATTTCTGTTACGCTGAAAGGGACCCACTACCGCAATTCCCGCACCCGTTGACTATCCCTAGACCCCGGGCTAGGTTACCGTGCTCCGGTGGAGTGGGAATCCGCTTTCACCGACCCCGCGTTCAGGCGGGGTTATCTGTCGTGGGGGCAGGGCCGGTATCGGTGGGGTGGCCGAGTGGCTAAAGGCAGCAGACTGTAAATCTGCCGGGCTCACGCTCTACGTAGGTTCGAATCCTACCCCCACCATGCTTGTAGGGGACGGAAGACGGACGCTCAGGCGCTCCGGGGTTTGCGGTCGAGGCGGTGCACCGAGCGTCAGAGCGTCTGTCGACTGAATGTGGGCACGCGGGTGTAGCTCAGTTGGTAGAGCATCAGCCTTCCAAGCTGAGGGTCGCGGGTTCGAGTCCCGTCGCCCGCTTGATCCGCCGATGGATCTGTTGGTCGAGGAGAGTGCAGGACTGAGTTGACGTCGCTCGTGTAGCTCAGTTGGTAGAGCACATCCTTGGTAAGGATGAGGTCACCGGTTCGATCCCGGTCGCGAGCTTTCTGATAGCTGATAGCCGATAGCTGATTGCTGATAGCTGGTCGCGGATAGCTGAGCGCCACTGAACACGAACTACGCAGCGAGGATGCACCATGGCGAAGGCCAAATTTGAGCGGACGAAGCCGCACGTGAACGTCGGGACGATCGGGCACGTGGACCACGGGAAGACGACGACGACGGCGGCGCTGACGAAGGTGGCGGCGGACAAGGGGCTGGCGACGTACATCCCCTATGACCAGGTGGCGAAGGCGTCGGAGAGCCAGGGGCGGCGGGACGCGACGAAGATCCTGACCATCGCGAC
>JBAUHI010000083.1:0-2838 GCA_049680185.1 Gemmatimonadales bacterium
ACCGCGGCATCAACGGCGCGCCATACCGGGTGCTGGCCGATCACGCCCGTGCGGTCACCTTCCTCCTCACCGACGGCTGCTACCCGAGCAACGAGGGGCGCGGCTACGTACTCCGGCGCATCCTGCGCCGAGGCGTGCGCTACGCCTGGCTCCTGGGCCGGCGCGAGCCTACGCTGGCGCCGCTCACGGCCGTGGTGGTGCAGGAGATGGCGCGCGCCTATCCCGAACTCACTGCCAAGGCGGCGTACGTCGCCGATGTGACCCGTCAGGAAGAGGAGCGCTTCCTGGAGACGATCGAGGGCGGGCTGGGCCGGATGGAGGAACTGCTCGCGGGCGGCGCCAAGGCCATCTCCGGCGAGGACGCCTTCAAGCTCTACGACACGTTCGGCTTTCCGATCGACCTGACCGAGCTCATCGCCGCCGAGCGAGGGGCGGAGGTCGATGTGGCGGGGTTCGAGCATGCGCTAGAGGGACAGCGGCGGCGCTCTCGCGAGGTGCGGACCAGCCAGATGAAGGTCAACGCGCCGGCAGTGATCGCGGGACACGAGGGCGAGTGGCGTACCGTCGGCAAGGGAAAGCAGAAGTTCGTCGGCTACGACACGACCGGCGCCGACACCGAGGTCCTTGCCTTCCGCGATGCGGAGGGACGGGTGGAGCTCCTCCTCAAGGACAATCCTTTCTATGTGGAGTCGGGCGGGCAGGTGAGCGATACCGGCCTGGTGCGCGGGAAGGGATGGACCCTCGCGGTCGACGCGGTGCGGAAGACGCCGGAGGGGACCGTCGTGTCGGCGGCGTTCGACGGCGCCTTCGAGCCTACACCGGTCGCCGCGCTGGTCGACGTGGCCCGCCGGCGCAACGTCGAGCGGAACCACAGCGCCACCCACCTGGTGCACGCGGCCCTGCGCCGCCACCTGGGCGATCACGTGCGGCAACAAGGATCGCTGGTGGAGCCGGGACGGCTGCGATTCGACTTTTCCCATCATGGGCCGATCGAGCCCGCGGTGCTGGCGGAGATCGAGCGCGAAGTGAACGAACAGGTCTGGGAGAACCGCGCGGTGAGCACCCGCGAGATGGCCACCAAGGACGCCCTGGCGCTCGGTGCCATGGCCTTCTTCCAGGACAAGTACGGCGACCGGGTGCGGGTCGTGTTCATGGACGATTACTCCATCGAACTCTGCGGCGGCACCCACGTGCGCACGACGGGACAGCTGGGCCTCTTCCGCTTTACCGGCCAGGGTGGCGTGGCGGCAGGGGTGCGACGGATCGAGGCGGTGACGGGACCGGAGGCCTATGGCGTGGTCGAAGCGCTGCGTGGCACCATCGACGAGGCGGCGCAGGCGGTGAAGGCGCAGCCGGAGCACCTGATCCAGAAGCTGGGACAGCTGGTGGCGGAGCGGGAGCGGCTGGAGGGGCGAGTGGCGGAGTTCCTCAAGTCGGGGAGCGGCGCCGATGCCGGGACCACGATCACCGTCGGCGATCTGTCGGTGACGCTCTCGCAGACCTCGGCGGAGGATCGCAACGAGATCGCGGCGGTGGCCGATACCTTCCGCGCCGGCAAGTCGCGGTCGGTGCTGGTGCTCCTCGGTTCGACCGACAAGGGGGGGATCCACGTGGCGCTGACCGACGACCTGGTGAAGGAAGGGCGTCAGGCGCGGCAGCTGGTCGAGCGGCTGGGCGGGAAGGGCGGGGGGCGGCCATATTTCGCGTCAGGTAGTTTGGCGCGGGAGAAGCAGCCCGATGTGGCGGCGCTGCCCGCGGTCATCCAGTCTTGGCTTGCAGGAGGAGGAGCAACGTGACCCATCCGGCGGCCTGGTTCGAATCGCGCACTGCGGACGCGCCGGCGCCACTGCGGGCGCGGATGCGGGAGCTGGCGGCGCACGAGTGGTCGGCGGAGGGGCTGGCGGCGGCGGCGGAGCGGGGGTTGGCGGGTGTGGTGGCGCATCCGGGGGATCGGCGGGTGGCGCTCGACCTGCTGGCGACCGACGGGCTCGTCACCCTGGCGCTCCTGCACCAGGCCGAGCATCGACCGGAGGATCTCTGCGCATTCGCGCTGCGCCTGGGTACGGGGGTGACACGATGAGTGCGAGACATTTCGTCGAGGCCTTCAAGCGGCGGGCGCGGGTGCATGAACTGACCGCGGAGGACGGTGAGCGGCTCGATGAGATCTCGGGCCGCTATGTGGCGACGCTCCGGGGCGGCGGGACGCTCTATTTTGCCGGGAATGGCGGCAGCGCCGCCGATGCGCAGCACGTGGCCACCGAATATGTGGTGCGCTACAAGGCCGATCGCAGGCCGCTCCGCGCCGTGGCGCTCACCACCGATACGTCGCTCCTGACGGCGGTGGGGAACGATCTGGGCTTCGATCAGGCCTTTGCCCGCCAGGTGGAAGCGCTCTGCCGTCCGGGCGATCTCCTGGTGCTGCATTCGACCAGCGGCAACAGCAAGAACCTGCTGCTCGCCGCCGAAGCGGCAAAGCGGATCGGGGTGCCGACGCTGGCATTCCTGGGTCGCGATGGCGGCGCGCTCAAGCACGCCGTGGACGACGCCTATGTGGTGCGATCCGATGTGTCGAGCGAGATCCAGGAGACCCATCTCGCGATCGAGCATCTGATCGTGGAGGTGGTGGAGCGGGAGTTGATAGGCGCGTAGGCGCATGCACCCGCCGCTTTTCCTCACCCCCCGACCCCCTCTCCACGTTCGTGGAGAGGGGAAGTACATCGGAGCGTCATCTCTCGCTCCGCTCGGGATGACACCCCGTGGGGTAGGCGCATGGGCGGGTGGTCGGATAGACGGATGCACCCGCCGCTTTTCCTCACCCCCCGACCCCCTCTCCACGTT
>JBAUHI010000084.1:0-10690 GCA_049680185.1 Gemmatimonadales bacterium
GGGAGGTGAGGACCACGGTGGTACCGGCGGCTCGCTCCTGCCGCAACCGGTCCTTGAGGTGGCCGCTCGACACCGGATCGAGGCCGGCGGTCGGCTCATCGAGGATCAAGAGCGTGGGCCGGAATGCCAGGGCGAGCGCCAGGCTCAGCTTCTGGCGGGTGCCGCCGGAGAGGATCCGCGCCGGCTTGTCGAGCTCGGCGTCGAGCCCGAACGATCGGAAGATGGGGTCGACGCCGACCCCGGGGGTCTCGCGCAGCAGTTCGAGCATCGTCAGGATGCGGCGCCCGGGGAGGTTGTCGGGGAACCGGGGCGCCTGCGGGGCGTAGCCGATGGTCGCGCGGGCGGCCGGTTCAAGGGCCGGGGAGCGACCGCCGACCTCCATCGTGCCCTCGTCGGGGCGGGTGAGGCCGAGCAGGCACTTGATGAGCGTGGTCTTGCCGGCGCCGTTGGGGCCGAGGATCGCGGTGATGCGGCTGCGTGCGATCGTCAGGTCCACGCCCCGAAGGACATCGAGGCGCCCGAAGCGCTTGCGGACGTTGACGAACTGCACCACCGGTCCGGGCGTGTGCGCCGGAACGGCGTCCATCAGGTGGAGCGGTCCGGCGGTCACCGAGGCCACCGCATCAGCGGTCGATCATCGCTCAGCGCCTCCGGCGTGAGGACCGGCAGCACCCGCTCGGCCGTATCCAGCAGGTCCATGAAGAAGCTGCGGGCCAGGAGGAGTGCCGCGGGGTGCTGCTCCACGGCGAGTGCAAAGAGGCGCACCGGCCGGAAGGGCACGTCGCCGTAGCCGTCACGATCGAGATCGTAGCCGGTGTAGCGGTCCCAGTAGTTGCCGCGGAACCGCGCCCGGGTGGCCCGGCTGTTGGTGGCCACATCGAACGAATTGCCGGTGAAGCGATTGTGTTCGAACACATCGTTGTCCGCATTGGCCATCAGTTTGATGGCCCAGCCACAGTCGATGAATTCGTTGTCGGTGGCGTTCAGGCGGTCGGTCCCCTCGATGTAAAGGCCGACGGTATTGTCGCGAAAGTGATTGCCGGTGAGCCGACTGTCCCGCAACTCCTTGAGCAGGAGCCCGTAGGACGCGGGTCCATGGCTCCCCGAGAAGTCGTTGTCGACGATGGTGACCGCGTGGGAGTACATCACCGCGACGCCCGAGACGTTGTCATGAAAAGCGTTGTCGCGATATTCACAGGTGTCGGAGAACATGAAATGGAGGCCGTATCGGGTATTGGCGGAACTCTGGTTACCCTCGATCAGCGCGTGCCGGCTGAACTCGAGGTAGATGCCGTCACGGTGCCCGCTGATCACGTTGCGGAGGACGGTCACGTTCCGGGTGGAGTAGAGGTGGATCGCACTGGCGTTCGCCGACTGACGTTGCCCGGAACCCCGCAACACGTTCCCGGCGATGCGGCATCCGTCCACCCGGGCCGCGTAGATCCCGAAGAACGCGTTGTCGAGCTCGTTGTCCTCCACGCGGCAGCGGCGCACTCCGTCGAGCCGGATGGCCGCGCGGTCCTCGGTGTAGCTCACACCGACGTTCTGCAGGACCAGGCCTTGGAGTGTGACGTCGTTGGCCCGGACCTCGATGATCTCGTGGGCGCCGCCGCCGTCGAAGACCGGCCGTCCCGCGCCGAGGATGGTGACGGGGAGGTCCACGATGATGGGCGGCTCGCGGTACGTCCCTGCGTGCACGATGATCGTGTCGCCGGCCTGCGCCATGCGGAGCGCTGCGGTGAGCGTCGCCACGGCGCCGTCGGGCCGTACGTCGATCGGCCGCCGGATGGGACCCCACGCCACTGCCGCCAGGAGAGCCAGGATCAATGGTGTTCCCCGAGCGCCAGCAGCTGGGGCCAGTGGAGCACCTCGCCGCCGAGGGCGGTGCGCACGCTGTCGGCCTCAAGGCCGCTTCGGAGCGCGATGATGCCGCCCCCCATCGGTGTCGACACCCGATCGGTGCGGAGATAGGTGGCCGTGGTGGCATCGAGCATGCTGTCGGGCGTCACGAAGTCATTGACGAAGAGCAGGGCCACCTCGGCCGGCGGGATGGTCCCGGCGGCGTAAAAGGTCGCCAGGCATAGCGGATCGTCGAAGACGCTGACGCGGCCCTTCCGGGTCACCAGCTGGGCCGCGAACCGGGCGTCGGTGATCGTCATGTGACAGTGTGCGCACGGTTCCGTGCCGTAGGCGATCGGGCGTGGCGCGGGCGCGGCGCATCCGAGCGTGATCATCGCCACCGACATGACCGCCAGCGACAGCTTCATGGGCTGGCGGGCGCCCGCGGCGTCCGTTCACGCAGGAGCACCCAGATCGTCACGGCGGCGACCGCGAACGCGATTCCGGCGCCCAGGTCGGGCCAGGACGTGGCCTGGAAGTTGAGCAGCTGCTTGATCCCGATGACCGGTGGCTGGTACGACATCCCTGGCACCTTGATGATGGCATGCGGGTCCAGGTTATGGCCGTAGTCGTATCCCCATTTCCAGAAGTCGGCGACGCCGGCGATGGCACCGAAGATGAGCAGGCCGACCCACGCACGCACCGGACCTCGGCGCCCGATCAGCGCGGCCAGCAGGCCGAGCGTGATCAATCCCGCCAGGATCCAGGGCATATAATGCATTTCGGGGATCGCATCGGGTTCGATCCGATGCATCCCGATATAGTGGTTGAGTCCGTTGATGCTGTTGAGGTCCTGGGGCGCCGCACCGACGATGCCGTTGACCCAGATCCGGAGCCCCAGCCCCTCGGGGTACTGGGGCGCGATGAGCTGGATCCGCCAGAGTGGAGTGACGTAGAGGAGTGCGAGGCTTGCCGCCGCCGCGGCCAGGATAGTGCGTGAGGATCGTCGCATCGGTGGCTCCGTCCCGATGCCGGGCGCCGGAGGGCGCCCGACATCGGGCAGGATCAGTGTGACATCTCGTGGTCTGGCGTGGGTACGGACTTGAGCGTCCCATTGGGGCCGTTCCACGCGAGCGGCACCGTCGCGCCGGGTGCGGAGACCCGGGCGTATCCCTGCATCTCCTGGTGGAGGGCCGAGCAGAAGTCGGTGCAGTAGAACGGATAGATCCCGACACGCTGCGGCACCCATACCAGGGTCCGGGTCTGCCCCGGCATGACGAGCAGTTCGCCGTTGTTGTTGCCCATCGCGGCAAAACCGTGCGGCACGTCCCAGTCCTGCTCGAGGTTGGTCACGTGGAAGTAGACCGAGTCGCCCACGCGCAGACCCTCGAGGTTGTCGGGGACGAAGTGACTCCGGATCGCCGTCATGTAGACGTGGACCACGCGGCCCTGACGGACCATCCGGGTCGCCTTCTCGGTCTTCGTCGCGTACGGGTCACGGTTGTTCACGAGCGAGAACACCCGCAATTGCTTGTCCTTGATGACACTCGCAGGGAGCGCCTGGGCGTAGTGCGGTTCCCCGATGGTCGGGAAGTCGAGCAACAGCTTCATCTTTTCGCCGGTGATGTCGAAGAGCTGGGCCGACTGGGCCAGTTCGGGCCCGGTCGGAAGGAACCGATCCTTGGTGATCTTGTTGAGCGCCACCATGTACTTGCCGTAGGGCTGGCGAGTGTCTCCGCCGGGGATCATCAGGTGTCCAGGCGAGTAATAGGTGGGCACCCGGTCGATGACGTGGAAGTCCTTCAGGCTCCACTTCACGATCTCCGAGCTGATGAACATCGTGGTGTAGGCATTGCCCTTCCCGTCGAACTCGGTGTGCAGCGGGCCGAGGCCGGGATTCTCCACCTCACCGGCGAGGATCGACTCGTACCGCAGCACCGGGATCCCGTGGATATCGGCGATGAAGTCCTTGGCGGCGATGGCCTTGATCATCTTGCTGAACGAGTGCACCGGGATGACCGTGGCGAGCTTGCCGCCGGCCACGATGTACTCCCCGGTCGGATCCACGTCCACGCCGTGCGGAGACTTCGGCGTCGGGAGGTAGTACACCATTCCGGCGCAGTCCTTCGGCTCGATGACCTTGACGCTGGTGCCCCAGTCGGTGCGGGCGATGCCGTCCTCGCCCATCACGTTGTGGGCGTAGCGCGCGGGCTCGGTCGTGGCCTTCCCCTGGGCCACACATTCCGCCGCACGGGTCCAATGGATCGCGGCGATGTAGTCCTTGTCGTTCTGGGACGCGTTCACCTCCAGCACTTCGTGCGCCTGTTCGCTGTTGTAGGAGGTGAAGAACGACCACTCGTGCGACGGTCCCTTCCCGGAGTGCGACAGGTCATAGTCGAATCCCGGCATCCGGATCTGGAAGGCGATCGCCATGTGGCCGGTGGCGCTGTCCACCCGCACGAACGAGAGCATCCCGACGAAGTTGTCCTTGTAATCGGCGATCGGCATGTCGCGCTGCGGCTGCGGCACGCTGAACCGGGTGCCCGCCACGACGTATTCATTGTTCGAGGTGACGAACGGCGAGGCGTGGTTGCCGGCGGAGTTCGGGAGCTCGAGGATCTCGTCGGTCTCGAAGCGGGTCAGGTCGAGCCGGGCGATCCGCGGCGTGTTGTTCCCGTTGATGAAGAGCCACCGGCCATCGGGCACTCCGTTGGTCTGGGAGAGCTCCGGATGGTGGGCGTCATCCCAGGGCACGAACCCGAAGCTCGTCATCAGCATCGGCTTGGTCTGTTCGCTGTAGCCCCAACCGTTCTCCGGACTCTGGGAGAACACGGGCACATGCCGCAGCAGCCGGCCGGACGGCAGGCCATACACGCTCACCTGTCCGTCGAACCCGCCGGACAGGAAGGCGTAGAGTTCGTCGTAGTGGCCGGGCGCCACGTACACCCGCTGCGCGGCGTCGGCGGAAACGTCGCCGACCCGGCCAGCGCCCTTGGCGCAGCCGGCTAGCGACACGGCCAGTACGATGATCGATGCGGTGATGCGGGACATCGGGTGCCTCCTCGGCACGGGGCTGCGGTGATGGACAGTGAGGGTCAGTGCTGCTTCTGCGTCGCACGGCGCAGGTACTCGACGATCTCGCGCGCCTGGGTCTCGGTCAGGTGCAGGTTCGGCATCTGGGTCGCATACTGCGCCAAGAGGCCGCGCGCCACCGGATGGCGTGAATACATCGTGTCCGGCTCCAGGATCATGTTCATCACGTAGGTCGGGGTCCGGCGCACCGTCACGTCACGGAGCGGCGGACCCACATATCGTTCATCGAGCTTGTGGCACCCGCTGCAGCTTCCCTCGAATGTCTTTTCCCCCCGCTCCGCCATCTTCTTGTCGATCTTGCCGGTGTCGATCGCCTGCGTGATCGGACCCACGCCATTTTCCTGCTGGAACGCGGTCAGGGGCGGCGGCCCGCTGCTCACCGGTGGGGCCTCTTCCTTGGCGCCACCACACGCGGTCAAGGCGAGGAGCAAGAGCGGGACGGCAATGGCCACACGCGACATGAATGACACTCCGTTGGAGGGTGGTGAAATTCTCAGGCTGAAGGGTGCACGGGGCGCATAAAGACGAGAGTGAAGCACTTGTGAATCGTTCTTCACGAATTCTTAGCACCCACGAATGAAGAGCGCGTCCGACCACGTGCGGGGTCGGACGCCATCGATGATCCATCGCGTTCTGTCCTGTTGTGCGCTGCCTTCCCAGTCCTACGCGTTCATCTCACGGCGTACGGCGTCCCTCCCGCGCCACCACACTGGTCATCGCTGCCCGCGTCCCGGTTCGATCCCGCGCCCGACGCCGAACGCCTTGACCCGCGGGAGCGCGTGCGCGGCAAAGAGCATCACGGCACCGAGCTCGGCGGCACGCCCGAGGCCGGGCGCGACATGCAACCCGGCGAGGAGCACACCGGCGTTGAGACTGCACCACGCGGCGATGACGGGCCAGCGGCGGCCCCGCTCCGGTCCGCTCGCGTGCTTGGGAAGGATCCAGTAGGCGACGCCGAGGGCCAGGTTGGCGAGCCAGCCGAGGACCAGGAGCTCGATGTGCAGGGGAAGGAGCGGCGCGGCCCACAGTGCCAAGGTGTGCCCGCGGGTGGCGAGCATCAGGGCGCCGAGCAGGAATCCGGCCAACAACTCCAGCAGGGCCGTCCGGACGAACCAGGTGCTCAGTACTGGCATCAGCGCCCTCGGGCCCGGGGCCAGAGGGTGATGACGAAGACCCCCGCCGCGAAGAGCTGCAGCGCAGCGGACAGCGGCAGAGCCACGCTGGCCCAGTGGGTGCCGCCCCACGGCTCACTGGCCGCGCGCAGGATGAGCCCGAGATTGAGCGTCACGTACACCCACCAGCCGCGGAGATCATCCGGTGGCGTCATCCGGTCGACGCGTGGGAACATCCAGTAGGCCACGCCTGCGATCAGCTGGGTGATCCA
The DNA here is from genome assembly GCA_049680185.1 of Gemmatimonadales bacterium. Lineage (GTDB taxonomy): Bacteria > Gemmatimonadota > Gemmatimonadetes > Gemmatimonadales > GWC2-71-9 > CAMLHU01. The sequence goes on from JBAUHI010000084.1 coordinate 6,317, forward strand.
GCCGACCACGAAGCTGTGGAGGTACATCGGCCACGCTGCGGCCAGCGCCGGCCATCGAGCCGGCAGGGCGGGGAACGCGAGGGCCACCCCCAGCGTCAATGCCGCGATCAGCCACGCGAGTGCGGTGCGGACCAGCCAGCGTGAAAGTCGGGGCACGGCGTCAGCTTCGCGGGGTCTTGCGTCGTTCCTGACGGGCGACCGTCGGGCTCCACGCCGGGCGCGGCGCGGGGGGGAGCCCAAGGTGGGCCCGGGCCAGGTCCAGCGCCTCATCCACGTGCCCGACGAGGTTGGCCTCCCCGATCAGGTCGATCGCGCCGGCTCGGGCGAGCGCCGCCATCGGCTGGGCGTGCACGTCCGAGAGGATGATCCGCGTCCCATCCTGCTGGCACTGCCGCACGACCTGCGTCAATGCGTGGAGTCCCGTGGCGTCGATGGACCGCACGCCGCGCAGCCGCAGCACCAGGACCTTCGGCCGCCGGGCGATGGCGGCCATCTCCTCCCGGAAGGCGGCCGCCGCGCCGAAGAAGAACGGCCCGTTGATCTCGTACACCTCGATCCCCGCGGGCACCTGGCGGGCGCTCACGGCGTTGGCGTCCGATCCCTCGTCCACGTCCCACAGTTGGTCGGTCACGGCGCTCACATTGGTCACTTCCGCCATCCGGCGCATGAAGAGGAAGGCGGCCAGCACCATTCCGACCTCGATCGCGACGGTAAGGTCCACGAAGATGGTCAGGAGGAAGGTGGTGAGGAGCACCAGCAGGTCGGAGCGCGGGCCCCGCCGCTGCGCGATGAAGCTCCGCGCCTCGCTCATGTGCCACGCCACGACGGCCAGGATCCCGGCAAGGGTCGCGAGCGGGATGCGGGCGGCGTAGCGCCCGACCACCAGCACCAGCAGCAGCAAGGTGAGTGCGTGGACCATTCCGGCCACCGGGGTGCGGCCGCCGTTCTTCACGTTGGTGGCGGTCCGGGCGATGGCGCCGGTGGCCGGGATCCCGCCGAAGATCGGGCTCGCGATGTTGGCGATGCCCTGGGCCACGAGCTCCATGTTGGAGCGATGGCGTCCGCCGATCATCCCATCGGCCACGACGGCGGAGAGCAGCGATTCCACCGCCGCCAGGAGCGCGATGGTGATGGCGGGCTGCACCAGCGACGGCAGCACCTTGAGCGGCACGGTGGGGAAGTGCGGGGTCGGGAGGTGGGCGGTGATGTTCCCGAACCGGGACCCGATGGTCTCGACCGGCCATCCCAGCAGCATCACCAGCACCGACGTGATGATGAGCGCCACGAACGGGCCGGGGATCCGGCGGTCGATCCGGGGCCACAGGACGATGACGACGACGGTGATCGCCGAGATCGCGATGGCATAGGCGTTGGCGCTGCCGGCGTGGGTGAAGTAGGCACTCCACCGACCGACGAAGTCTCCCGGCAGCGGTCCGGTGACGAGACCGAGGAGGTCGGGGACCTCGCTCGAAAAGATGATGATGGCGATGCCGGCGGTGAACCCGAGCACCACCGGGTACGGGACGAACTTGATGACGCCGCCGAGCCGGGCCACCCCGAGCCCGATGAGCAGGAGTCCGGCCATCATCGTCGCGACCATCAGCCCGTCGAGGCCGTAGTGCTGCAGGATGCCGTAGACGATGACGACGAACGCGCCCGTCGGCCCGCCGATCTGTACCCGGGAGCCGCCCAGCCCCGAGATGAGGAGTCCGGCCACGATCGCGGTGGCGAGGCCCCGATCGGGCGTCACCCCGCTCGCGATGGCGAAGGCGATCGCGAGCGGGAGCGCCACGATACCGACGATGACGCCGGCCCCGGCATCCGCCAGGAACTGGCGGCGCCCGTACCCTTCCTTGAGGACGGTCCAGAGCTTGGGGACGAGGGTGCGCGGCATCAGTCGGTGCGGAAGCTGACCGACGTGGCCGCCGGCGCTGCGGCCGCCGGCCGGATCTCATCGTGGCGGATGACGCCGCCGGCCAGCCCGGTCCAGGCCGCCAGCAGCGACGCGGTGGTGAGCGCCACTGCGGCGACACCCAGCGGCCACCGCTCATCGGGGTGGCTGCGCCGGCGCCAGAGCGCCAATGCACCAAGGGCACCGACCACATAGAACACGATGACGGTGGTGTCCGCCCGCTCCTCATGCTCGTGCACCAGCGCCTTGTCGATCCAGCTTTCGGCCTTGAGCTGGTGCTTGGCGGAATCGCCGCTCTGGTCCGCCAGAAATCCGACGAGGGCGAGCGGGACCATGAGCCAGAGTGCCAGTCGGGTCACGTCCCGCGACCGGGTGAACGCGCCCCACGCGAGCACCAGCAGCACGAACGGGGCGCCGAGGATCGGCAGATGATTGACCAGCAGATGGAGGTGCGCGGGTGACCAGTTCATGGATCGTTCCTCATGGACGGGTGGTGGCCTGACGACCGATGACATTGCGGATGTGGATCCGCAGGAGAACAGACCGTTCGGGCACCGGGTCGTTCGGCGTCAGCGCCTCGGCGTGCACCGCCCGGATCGCGGCCAGCACCTCGGCGTGGATCGTGCGCTGGTCGGGCCCGTTGCCCACGAGGTAGACGGTACCCTGGGCCACCACACTCTTCCAGTCGAAGGGGCCTTCGATCTCGTCGACCTCGAGCGCCACCCAGGGGCGCTGGCCCAGGGCGGTGAGCTTCGTTCCGGGCGCGGTGCGGCAGTACACCCACTCGCCGTGGCGCACGTAGTGGATCGGTTCCACGTCCACATGGCCTCGGTGGGTGAACGCCAGCCGGCCGACATGGTGGCGTGCCAGCAACGCCTCGGCATCGGCCGGAGCGAGATCGCTGAAGCGGGGTCGGTTCGTCATGACACGCCCTCGGTGCTGCTGCGCAGCGCATTGAGGATGACCGCCACGTCGATCGCCTCCTGCAGGAGGGCGCCGACGGTGGGGGGGATTTCGCCGGCCGCCGCCACGAGCATCGCGATGCCGCTGAGGCCCACGCCGACCCAGAGGCTCTCGCGGGCGATCCGCATCGTGCGGCGGCCGATCGCGATCGCGGCAGGAATGCCCTCGAGGTCATCGCCCAGCAGCACGATGTCGGCGGCCTCTGCCGCGATGCGGCCGCTCCCGGAAGCGAGTGCGATCCCCACCGTGGCGGCACTCAGCGCCGGCGCGTCGTTGATACCGTCCCCCACCATCGCGACCCGATGACCCGCCGCCAGCAGGTCCCGGACCACGGCAAGCTTGTCACCCGGCAGGGTATCGCCCCGGGCGTCGGCGATGCCGAGCTGAGCGGCCACGCTCCGTGCCTCGGCCTCCCGGTCCCCCGACAGCAACATGATCCTCTCGATGCCGAGCGTTCGCAACTCGGCCAGCGCGCGGGCGGCTTCGGGTCGGGCGCGGTCGGCGAACCGGATGATGCCCGCGGCCGCACCATCCACCGACACGAACGCCCTGAGCCCGGTCTCGTCCGCCGCCTCGGCCCCGAATGCCGCTCCGAGATCGCGCGTGGTGCCCGCCACGTAACTCCACCCTCCGACCGACACCTCCTGTCCGGCCACCACCCCGGCCACGCCCTGGCCTGGCGCCTCCCGGATCTGGCCGGCGCCAGGCACCGCGACGCCCCGGTCTGTCGCCGCTGCCGCGACGCTTCGCGCCAGTTCGTGTCCGGACCCTCGCTCGACCGCGGCGGCGAGCGCCAGGACCGTTTCCTCGGTGAACGGAGGGATCACGGTCACCGCGGCCACCTCCGGCCGGCCGAGCGTGAGGGTCCCGGTCTTGTCCATCACCACCATCGTGATGCCGGCCACGGCCTCGAGCGCGCCGCCGTGCCGGAATATCAACCCGCGTCGAGCGCCGCGATCGATCCCGCCGATCATCGCCACTGGCGTGGCCAGGATCATCGGGCAGGGGGTCGCGACCACCAGCACCGCCAGCAAACGGGTCGAGTCGTGGGAGATGGCCCATGCAACGAGGGCGACGACGATCGCGATCGGCGTGAACCAGACCGCGTACCGATCGGCGATCCGCTGGAACGGGGCCTTGCTCGCCTGTGCCGTCCGCACCAACTGGACGATCCGCGCGTACTCGCTCTCTTCTGCGGCGCGATCGGCGCGAATGGTGAGCGGTGAATCGAGCACGGCGCCGCCGCTCAGGAGGAGCGATCCCGGGCCGGTGGTGACGGGAAGCGGCTCCCCGGTGATGCGCGACATGTCCACCGGCGCGAAGCCGCTCACGACGGTACCGTCGCACGGGATCAACTCTCCCGGGCGGACCAGCAGGACATCCCCGGCCCGCACGGCGTCCACCGGTGCGTCGACCACCGACTCGCCCCGGACCAGGTGGGCGATCCGCGGCGCGGCGGCGGCGAGCGCCTCGACGGCCCGGGACGCGCGGCCCTCCGC
>JBAUHI010000085.1:0-2999 GCA_049680185.1 Gemmatimonadales bacterium
GGCTTGGGCGCTGCGGCGAGCGCAGCCGACGGCGCGTTGGGTGCCGGTGGCTCCGCCCGGGGCGGCAGCGGCTTCCCCTGCACCAGCAGGTCGACGTCGCTGCGGTCGATGGTCTCCCGATCGAGCAAAGTCGCCGCCATACGGTCGAGGAGTTCGCGCTCCGATTCGAGGATGATCCGCGCCCGGCGATACGCCTCGTCGATCAGGCGCTTGACCTCTTCGTCCACCAGTTCGGCGGTGCGCTCCGACACTTCGCGCCGCTGCCCGAACTCGCGCCCGAGGAAGATCTCCGTCTCGGCCTCGCTGGTGGCCATCATCCCGATCTTGTCGCTCATCCCGTACCGGGACACCATCTGCCGGGCGATCTTGGTGGCCTGCTGGATATCGCCGCCGGCACCGGTGGTGACCTGGTCCGGACCGAACACCAGCTCCTCGGCCACCCGCCCGCCGAACGCGACCGCGAGTTGACCCAGCAACAGTTCCTTCGACATCCCGTGCCGGTCGGTCTCGGGCAACCACATGGTGAGGCCGAGCGCACGCCCTCGCGGGACGATGGTGACCTTGTGGATCGGATCGGTGCCGGGTGTCTTGACCAGGACGATCGTGTGGCCGGCCTCGTGGTACGCCGTCAAGCGGCGCTCGTCCTCGGTGAGCACCAGCGACCGGCGCTCCAGCCCCAGCATCACCTTGTCCTTCGCGTCCTCGAAGTCGATCATGTCGACCAGCGACTTGTTCCGGCGCGCCGCAAGGACCGCCGCTTCGTTGACCAGGTTGGCCAGGTCGGCGCCGGCCATTCCGGGAGTGCCGCGGGCCAGGACGTCGAGCCGCACGTTGGCGCCGAGGGGGATCTTGCGGGTGTGGACCCTGAGGATCCCTTCGCGACCCTTGACGTCCGGGACGTCGACCACGATCTGGCGGTCGAAGCGGCCCGGACGCAGGAGCGCCGGGTCGAGGACGTCGGGCCGGTTGGTGGCGGCAATGAGGATGACGCCGTCATTCGACTCGAAGCCGTCCATCTCGACCAGCAGCTGGTTGAGGGTCTGTTCCCGTTCATCGTGGCCGCCGCCGAGCCCGGCGCCACGGTGCCGGCCGACCGCATCGATCTCGTCGATGAAGATGATGCACGGCGCGTGCGCCTTGCCCTGCTCGAAGAGGTCGCGCACCCGCGAGGCGCCGACGCCCACGAACATCTCGACGAAGTCCGAGCCGGACATCGAGAAGAACGGGCGTCCCGCTTCGCCGGCGACCGCCTTGGCCAGCAAGGTCTTGCCGGTGCCCGGGGCGCCGACCAGCAGGGCGCCCTTGGGGAGGCGGCCACCGAGTCGGGTGAACTTCTGCGGATCCTTCAGGAACTCGATGATCTCCTGGAGCTCGACCTTGGCCTCGTCGGCACCGGCGACGTCCGCGAAGGTGATCTTGGGCGTGTCACCGGTGAGGAGCTTGGCCTTGCTCTTCCCGAAGCTGAAGGCGCGGTTGCCCCCCGCCTGCATCTGGCGCAGGAAGTAGATCGCGAGCGCGAAGATGAGCACATAGGGCAGGAGCCCGATCAGGATCGTGGCAAAGGTGCCGGTGTCCTCCTTGGCACTCACCTGCACCTTGGCGTTGTCGAGCGCCGTCAGCAGCTGCTCGCTGTTCCCCACCGGAAGGAGGACCGTGTAGCCATGCGCGCTCCGGCCATCGGGCGTCGTGACCGCGGCCTTGAAATCACCCTCGATGCGCTGGTCGGCGGCGCCGGTGATGTACTTGGCGGTCGACACGTTGCCGGCATCGAGCTGGGCGCGGAAGGATGTGTACGTGAACTCCTGCACCCCGGTGCGCTGGCGTCCCATCACGTTGAACAGGAAGAGCGCGGCAAGGATGATCATGGCCCACAGCGCGGCGCTCTTGCTCACACTGGCCCAATCGGGGCCCTGCTGGCGCGGCGGCGGAAGTCGGTCTGGCATCTTCAGTCCTACTCCAGGTCTGCGATGAACGGCAGGTGCCGATACTCTTCGGCGTGGTCGAGCCCATACCCGACCAGGAACGCCGGCGGCGCGTCGAACCCGGTGAAGCGGACGTGCTTCGGGGGTTCGGGTGCCACGTGCTTGTCCAGCAAGGCGCAGATGGCCAGGCTCTTCGGCCCGCGTTCGGCCAGGAGCGCCATCAGTCGGTTGAGCGTCTTGCCACTATCAATGATATCCTCGACGATGAGGATGTGTTTCCCTTCGAGTACCGTCTCCGGATCGTAGAGGAGACGGACGTTGCCGCTGGACACCTTCCCCGCCCCGTAGCTCGACGCCACCAGGAAGTCGACCTGCAGCTTGCGCTCGATGGTCCGGACCAGGTCTCCCAGGAAGATGAAGCTTCCCTTGAGGAGTCCCAGGACCAGGAGTTCGCCCTCCGGATAGGCCGCCGTGATCTCGGCGCCCAGTTCCCGGACCCGCGCAGCGATGGTCTCGGCATCATAGACGATGCCCTTGACCGCCTTCCCGCCGGTGCGCCGCAGTACGTCAGGCGAAGTGAGCATCGATGCGCAGTGCCTCCGACCCGGGTGATGGTACCAGCTGATCCGAGCGACAGACCCCCGGGATCCAGGCCAGCTGGCCTTCGGCCTCGAGCATCGGCCAGCGCGCCCGCCGACCCAGCGGGACCCGCGCATCCTGGAAGCACCGCACCGCCAACCGGTGTCCGGTTCCGCCCAGCGGATGAACCCGATCCCCTCGACGCCACGGCCGCACCAGCAATCCGGTGGTGGTGAACCACGCCGTCAAGGCACTCCGGAACTGCTCCGCCGGTGCCGGCTCCGTCCGCCATTGCAAACGCCACGCACCCCACGGGAGTTCCCCACTGGCGCCCTCGATCAGCGCGGGCTCGGGCGCCGGCAACTGGCTCCAACGCCGCAGGTGCATCCGCCCGAAAGCGAGTTCCGCCATCCAGCCACCGCCCAACTGGAGCCACTGCCCGCTCTGGCCGCGTCCCGCCAGGCGCACCGCCCGGGCCGCGTGGCGCGGACCGACGAC
>JBAUHI010000086.1:0-78370 GCA_049680185.1 Gemmatimonadales bacterium
GGGTGAGGGTGAGGAAGAGTGCTCGGGGAGAGGGGTCGGGTATGAAGGTCCGATGGTCGCGGGGGGGTGAGGAAGAGCGCGAGGGGAGAGGGGTGAGGGGTCTGTTGGGTGAACGGGAAACGGTAGACGGTAAACAGTAAACGGGCCTCCCATGAGCTTCTCTCTGGGCGGCCCGTTCACTGTTCACTGTTTCCTGTTCACCGTTAATGCACCGTCACCACCACGCCGGTGGCGTTGACCGTCTGCAGGAATCCGGGGATCGATGCGCTCACCGTGCTGGATCCGGCCGTGAGAGGGCGGAAGGCCACCCCGCCCCCGGCGACCGATGTCGGTGTGTAATACGACCCCACGTTGATCATCTCGGTGATGATGCCGGCGGTGAGTGCCGTGGTCGTGAGCGTCCCGACCGCTGGAGCGCTGCTGCTGAACGTCACCGTGAACGCCGGCTTCCCTGCCGCCCGTATCTGGCTGTTATAGAAGCTGTTCGTCCCGCTGTAGGGGATCCCGATGTAGGCGTAGAACGCGTTGTCGGCGCCGCCGGCGGTCTGGCTGGCGGTGGGGCCGGACATCTCGACGATCGGCTGCACCACGGTCGCGGTCGCCGAGCCCTGGTTGAATCCGTTGGCGGACGCATAGATGATCGGTGTACCGACCATGCTGTCGACGCCGATGACGTAGTACGGGACACTCGTCTGTCCGTTGGGTACGAAGACCTTGATCGAATCGGTGCCTGGTGTCGTGGCATTGGGCGCCACCAACGCCACACCCGGGTTCGAGCTCCACACGGTCACCGTGTCGCCACCGTGCTGGGAAGCGCCGAGGACCGAATACCCATTGACGGCAAGTCCGGCGCCCACAGACACCGCGTTCACGGTGATGGCCGGCGCGGAGACCGTCACGACCGGCGCGGACCCCGGTACCGACACGAATCCGGCGCCAGTGACCCGCGCGGTGTCGATGCCGCTGGTGAGCACCTTGAGCGCGGCGCCACCAGTGGCCACCGTGAACGGCGAGTAGTACTGACCAGCAGGGATCAGTACGACCGCGGAATCGGCCTGGCCGCCGGTCGTGACCATCCGCTGGACCGTCGGGTCGGACGGCTTGATCAGGAAGCTCGCCCCTGCCGAACCGGCCCGGAGTGACTGGTTGAGGTAGAGTCCGGTGTTGCCGACGTAGGGCAACCCGATCTGCGCGTACACCAGGTTGCTGTCGGAGAGGGTGGTCGTGGCCGTGTTCACACCGCTCAGCACCACGCCGGCCTGCCGCACATAGCTCCAGACCGTGTCCGGGGTGTATCCGGGGACCGACAACACCAGCCGCGTGCTGTCGTTGATCACGCCCTCGAGCCCCGACACGTAGACGTATTGATACGTCGTCGCCGCGGCGAGCGGGATCACGACCGAGTCGACTCCCACCTTGGTGATCGTGTCGGAGACCACCGTGACCGCCGGGTTGAGACTCTTGACGGTCATCGTCGTCGGGCTCGGCGTGGGTGCGCCCAAGCCCACGTAGGTCTGGGTTTGCAGCCCCGCCCCCACTGACGGCGCGGAAACGCTCAAGATCGGTGCAGACACCGTCGTCTTGACCGTGTCGGCCGGCACGGTCACGAACCCCGGCAGGGTGGCCCAGGTCGTCGATTGCCCGGGACCGACCGGCTGGTAGGCGACACCGCCGGTTGCGACAGTGGTCGGCGTGTAGTAGATGCCGCTCGACGGATTCACGGGGATCACCGCAGTGCGCACGGTGTCCTGCATCAAAGTCGAGTCGGTCAAGGTGCCCACTGCCGCAGACGATGTGTGGAACGCCACGGTGAGCGGCGGGGCCCCGGTGCGGATCGGCTGGTTCAGGTAGATCGCCGTGTTCCCGATGTACGGCAGTCCGATGGTGGCGTAGAACTGCGACTTGGGCGTGAACGTGGTGGTGGTGGTCGGCAGCGCCACGAGCTGGATCCCGGCCTGGCGGACGTACCCCCACACGGTGTCGGGTTTGAATCCCGGGATCGAGAACACCAACTGGCTGCTGTCGTTGACCACGCCCTCCAGCCCTGCCACATAGACGTAGGTGTAGTTGACACCGGTGCCGAGGGCGATCTTGGTCGAGTCAGCGCCCACATGACTGACACTGTCGGCCACCACCAGCACCGTGGGTTTGAGGCTGGTGACGGTGAGCTGGCTCGAGGCCGGGACCGGGGCGCCGAAGGAGACGTAGAGCGTCGTCTGCAGCCCCGACCCGACCTGCGGCGATCCGGCACTGAAGGTCGGCGCCGACACGATCGTGCCGGTGGTCGCGGGGAGAGTTATGAACCCCGGGATGTTGATCGTCGTGGTGGACGAACCGGCGCCTACTGGGTGGTATCCGACGCCTCCTGTGGCCACCGAGGTCGGAGTGTAGTAGACGTTGGCCTGCTGCGGGACCACCGCAGTCCGCACGGTGTCGAGCACCCCGGTCGAGTCGGTGAGCTCCGCCACCGCGCTCGGCGTCAAATGGAACGTGGCCGTCACGGGCGCGTGGCCTACCCGAAGTCCCTGCGAGGCCTGGATGCCGGTGTTCCCGACGTACGGCAGACCGATGTAACCGTAGAGGGCACTATTGCTCGAGAGCGAGGTGGTGCTCGCCGGCACGCCATAGAGGGTCACACCCGGTGTCCGCACCCGCACCAGTGCGGTGTCGGTGGCGTACCCCGGGATCGAGACCTCGACGTAGGTGCTGTCATTGGTGACCGTGTCCACACCGGCCACCGTGGCATAGACGGAGCTTGTGCCGTTGACGAGCGGGATGACCAATGTGTCCACGCCGAGCGTCGTCAGGTTGGGCGCAAAACGGGCTACCCCGACGGTGAGCGGCCGGATGGTCATGTTTGAGTTGCCCTGGATGGCGGTCTGGAGGCTGATATACACTTGGCCCTGCAGCCCCGCCCCGACGTCGAACGTTGACGCACCGATGACCGGCGGCTTACTGACGGTCATCAAGACACTGTCCGGCCCCACGCCGCTAGCGGTGGCGGTCACATAGCTGGTGCATGGCAGTGCCGCGAACCCGCTGTAGCTCACCGGGAACAGGGCGGTCGAGAGCCCCGCGATGATCGTTGCGGTCGCCGGTACGGTCACACAGGCAGAGTTCGCCGCGGTGAGTGTCACCAGGATCCCGCCGGCCGGCGCCGCGATCGGCGTGCCCGAACTCAGGAATTGGATGGTCTGGCTGTCAGGGAACACCGGATAGATCGTCGCCGAGGCGGCCACGATATTGAGGTTGGCGGCCGTCGTGACGCTGGTGGTCGCCGGCGAGTAGTTCGGGTTCGACGCGGTCAGCGTCGCGACACCCAGTGCCACACCGCCGATCTGGCCGTTCTGGCTCTGCACGCCCTGCGCAAACGACACCGTGGGTGTGAGCACCTGCACCTTGGTCGAGTCACTGCTCACCAGCGTCACCACGACACCGCCCGGCGGGGCCGGCGCCGCGAGCGTCACCCCGATGGCCGTGGTCCCGCCGAACGGCACGGTGAGTGTCGCCGGGAGCGAGATCAAGTTGATCGACGCCGTCACCCCGAGCGCCCCGGCGATGTAGCCCGTCGCGGTGGCGCGGATGGTGTCGGTCCCGGCGGCCACGCCGTTCAAGACGATGCTGCCGAGGCTGTCACCCGCGGCGACGAAGATCCCCGGCCCCGCCACCGACACGATGCCGGTGTTGTCGCTCGATACCTGGACGGAATCGCCGCCCGCACCCGCCGGTGCACTCAGGTGGATCTGGAGCGTGGCCGTCCGGCCCACGCCGATCACCGAGGTCCCCTGCAACTGCAGCAGCACCGTCGGCACCGGTGGCTGGGCAAAGGCGGTGAAGGTGAGGCTCCCCGCCCCTCCCACGGTCGCCTGGAGGGAGTTGGCTCCTGGAATGGGCCCGAGCGTCCACGACGGTACCGCCGCATACCCGCTCGAGTCGGTGTAGATGGTGATCGAATCGGCGGCCCCGTTGACCTTCCCGCTCCCCGCGGTCACCTGGAACAGCACCGCCGCGTGCGGCACCGGATTGTACGTCGTGTCATAGACCCACACAGACGGCACCGCCGACACCAGACTGTCGACATATCCCGATGTGCTGTCGCTCGACCCCTTCTGCAAATACTTGGGCGGACCTTCCTTCACGAAGAGGTCGATCGACGTGTCCGCCACCAGCCCGGCCGAATTGAACACCACCCGATCATCGCCGTACCCTGTCAGCCGGAACCCGGCAAAGGTCACCCTGCCGTTGGCGTCGGTGCTGTCAGTGAGCACACCAAAGGCGTAAGCACTGCGGTACGGACCCGCTGCACCGGCACGGCGGATCGGGGCGCGCACCAGCTTACGCGTGGGTCGGGGCGCCCCATCCAGCCAGCTCCAGGTCTGCGCATCCACGGCGATCCCGGCCTGATGCACGGGAAGACCGACGCTGTCCTCGACCTGCAGCACCATTGGCGGGACCACCAGCGCGCCATTCACCTGGCTGTCGGCGGGTTGGGTCACCACGTGGAGCTGGAAGGGCGGCCCCGCCACGACCTGCGATGTCGCCGTGAAGGTGACGCTGCTCAATCCGCTCACGCTCGCTTGCCACTGTTGGCTGCCGGTGCTGTCGCCCAGCACCGCACGGACCTGCGCAAAGCCGAGGCTATCGGTGTACGCAGTGTCCGGCACTGCAGGGCCCGCGAGGCCGAGTGGATGGAACACCACGCGCACCCCCGCCACACCAAGACTATCAGCGGCCTTGACCCGCACCCGGAGCGGCAGCGGCAGCGTGTCGTTGACCGACGCGGCCTGGGTATCGCCGCTCACCTTTGCCAGCGACACCGGCTTCGGCACGAAGGTGATGGTGGTGCTGTCGAGCACCCCGTTAGGCGTCTGCGCCGTGACGGTCGTGGTCAGCCGCTGGTTCGGCGCCTTGATCATCCCGTCGGGGCGGACCTTGGCCGTCGCCGATCCGGAGCGCCACGACACATAGAATGCCGTCTCCGGCGCCTCGGATGAATTGCTTCCGCTCGCCTGGAACTGGAGAGAGTCACCGAAGGTGAGGACCGAATCCCTCGGCGCGATGTTGAGGTACGCGATGTCGTATCCGGGACCGTTGTAATACACCGAGAGCGGCGGCACGGTGGCCGGCACCCCTGCCCGGATGATGACGGTGGTGTCGCCGGAAAAGAGCGTCTGCCCCCCGCCGAGGAGGTCAAAGTGGACCTCGAGCGTCTCGGGAGATTGCAGCAGCGTGAACGACAGCTGCATCTGGATGGAATCCTGGGTGAGCGCGAACGGCGCGGTGGCACCGGCCACACTGTCCGCGGAACAATCGCAGGCGGGTTGGTGGTAGACGGTCAACCGCACCTGATCGATCGGCAGTGCCGCGCTCAACGTGACCCCGGCCTTGAACCTGGGCGAGACCGCCAAATGCACCGTTCCTCCGACCGTGGGGCCGGTCGGGTTATCGGTGCAGGTGACGAGCAGGAGCGCCGCAGCGGCCACGAGCAGCTGATTGCGGAGCAGACGGAACCGGGTCATTGGCGGGAATCTGGGGGGCATGGCCGCTAACTTACCGCCCGAAGCTCCGTACGGCTACGGAGCCGGTCGCAAGGGGAGTGTGATATGGGTCACACCCCCTCTCCTGACGTGGTCGAGGGTCCCGGATCAGGCGCCGAACACAGGTCAGCTAGGTCTTGGCTGGTGCCGGGGTCGGCGGGGTGGGCGGATGCTTCTTCCGCCGCTCTTCGGAGATGAGCCACTGCTGAGGGACGCTCGCCAGGTTGCTCACCACATAGTAGAGGTTGAGCCCCGCGGCGAACCGGAAGCCGAAGAAGGTGAACATGATCGGCGCCATCCACATCATCATCTTGGCCTGCGGATTGGGCGGGATCGACCGCTGACCGATCCAGCTGAGCAGCAGCATCGAGAGTCCGGTGAGGATCGGGATGATGTGGAGCTGATCGGGTTGGGACAGGTCGATGAACCACCAGAACGACACCCCCCGCATCTCGATGGTGCTCTCGAACACGAAGAAGAGCGCAAAGAGGATCGGCATCGGGAGCAGCATCGGCAGGCAGCCACCCAACGGGTTGGCGTTGTGCTCCTTGTACAGCTTCATCATCTCCTGCTGCAACCGCGGCGCATCGCCCTTGTGCTTCTCCTGCAGCGCTTTCATGTGCGGCTGGATGGCCTGCATGGCCATCGCCGAGCGCATCGCCTTCTGGTTGAGCGGCCAGAGGGCCAGCCGGATCAGGAGCCCGAGCAGGATGATGGCAAAGCCGTACGAGATGCCGAGGTGGGTGTGCATCCACACGAACACCTGGCGGAAGAAGAGCGCGAAGGGCCGGATGACGGTGCGGAACCCGACGACGCCGTACGGGTTCACGTCATCGAAGTCCTGCCCGATGGCGGAGAGCCGATTGTACTCCATCGGGCCGGCATAGAGCCGGTAACGGAACGTCCCCGCCCCGGTGATCGGCTGCGACACCTGGATCGACGCGATACCGGCGTACTTGCCGGTCCCCGCCGGGATGGTGGCGCGGGCGCCGGCCCACTCGGCCGCCGTGTCGGTCGCAAAGAGCCCGTACACGAAGTACTCCGACTTGCTCGCCACCCACTGGAACGGCCCCGCCACGTCGCGTGAGCTGCTGGCGTCGATCTTGTAGAACGGGATGAGGTTGGTGCTCTTGCCCACCGGCTTGACCACGAGGGCGTGGCTGCGGCCGTTGGCCAGGGTATCGGCCTCGGTGTTGGCGATGCCGTGCCCCAACCCCACCAGGAGGACGCCACCGGAAGGACCGAGCCCCACGATCTTCCCCGCCACGTCGAACCGATAATCCGACGGCTGGAAAGTGTAGGTCACCGTGACGGTGACGCCACCGCGCTCTGCGGTAAAGGTGAGCGGTGCCGTCCCGACGCTCGGCACGGTGATGCTCTTCACTGATGGCGTGAAGATCCAGTCCGAGAGCGGCACACTATCCGGCCCCGACACAAGCGTCAGGTCGAGCACCCCGCCATCGGGACGGACCAGGTCGACCGTTGCGCCGGCGGCGGACTTGGCCATCGAGCGATACTGCGGTAGCGTCGCAGAGATGAGCCGCGCGCCGCGGGTGCTGAAACCGTACTGATAGAGACCGGAGGAGACGAGGACGGTGTCTTCGTGGACCGAGGTGACCTTGGCCCTGGCGGGACCAGCGAGGGCCGCCACCGGCGCGTGCGACGCCTGTGGAGCGGGCGTGGAGGCCGATATCGGAGCGGAGGTGTCCGCGTGCGCTGTGGTATCGGCGGCCGCGGCCCCCGGTGCCGTGACGCCCGGCTTCGGCGGCGGCGCCTTGAAGATCAGCGCCGGGACCACCGCCACCAGCATCATCAGGAATACGGCCGCTATGATCCGACGATCCATCGGAGATCTTCTCGTGTCAGGGGACCGGGTCGTGACCGCCGGGATGGAACGGATGGCAGCGCAGCAGCCGCCGACCACCGAGCCAGGTCCCGCGAATGAGGCCGTAACGCGCCACCGCCTCGAGCGTGTACTCCGAACACGATGGCGTGAAGCGGCAGGACGGCGGGAATATCGGTGAAATGAAGCCCTGGTAGCCGCGGATGAGGTACCATCCAGCGAGGCGGGGAGCGTTCCACATCGAGGCGGATGGCCGGGCCGTCGGATCGTCGGAGGGCGCCGCCGCCAAATCTGTGCCTGGTGATCCGTCCATCCGACCATCTGTCCATCCGTCCATCACTTGCACACCGCCTCCAACCAGCCGTGCAACTCCGCGCGGATGGTGGTGAAGGAGGCCGCATACCCCTCCCGCCGCGCCCGCACCACCAGGTCGCATCCGGGTTGGGTCGGCCGGATCTCCCGACGCCACACCTCCCGGATCCGCCGCCGCAAACGATTGCGGGCCACAGCGGAGAACTGAAAACGGGGAACGATCATCCCCATCCGCGGGTGGCCCGATGTGTTGTCCAGCCAGAACATCTCAAGGTGCGCCGCCCGGCGCCGGCGTCCATCCGACAGACAGCGCCGCAGCTCCGACGCCCGCGCGAGCCGATCGGCCCGCGGCAGACGTTCCGTCGTCAGCGGCCCCCGTGCTTCGACGGCAACTTCACCGTCAACAGCTTGCGGCCCTTCTTGCGACGACGGCTCAGCGTCGCGCGACCCCAACGGGTCGCCATCCGCGCGCGAAATCCATGCTTGTTGATCCGGCGCCGATTGCGCGGACGATACGACGGCTTCATGACGGTTCCCGAGTTTCCAGTGAGGCCGCAAACGTAGTCACGTCATTGGGTTGGGGCAAGGGGCTGGGTCGGGCAGGTGGCGGGTCACGGGTGGCGGGTCACGGACCGCGTGATCAGTGACTCACCACTCGCCACCCACCACCGGCCACCCACAAGCCATCACACGTAGTACCTGACACCTAACACCTCGTTTCAGGTGATTTGACTTTTCCACATTCCGGGCCTATTCTCTCCGTCCCTTGCTCATCCGCTTCAGCGATGCTCCCTGAGAACCGATGCCGCAGCTGTCCGCCAAAGACGCTTGGTCCCGCATACTGAACGAGGCGGAGCGCCAGTTACCAACTGAAGCGATGCGGTCATGGCTCCAACCCACCGAAGCTGTGGTGCTGGAGGATGGCCAGCTCACGGTGGCCGCCCCCGATCAGTTCGCGGTCCAGTGGAACCAGGAGAAGTACGCCTCGGTCCTCGGCCGCCTCGCTGAAGGGGTGGTCGGCCGGCCCACGTCAGTGGTCTTCCGGGTCCAGGAAGCACGCCTCCAGCGCCCCCAGATGGATTTCTTCGTCCAGCAGCCCCGCCCTTCCGGCGAGGCGACTGGCGCGCAAGGCAATGCACACCAACCACTTAACGAACGCTACACCTTCGACACCTTCGTCATCGGCAAGTCGAATGAACTGGCGGCCGCCGCCGCCCACGCGGTGTCGGAATCGCCCGGGAAGACCTACAACCCGCTCTTCATCTACGGTGCCACCGGACTCGGCAAGACGCACCTGATGCAGGCGGTGGCCCACGCCGTGGTCCAGCGCAATCCGGAGACCCGGATCCTGTATCTGGGCGCCGAGCAGTTCATGAACGAGGTCATCGAGGGGATCGGCAAGGGAACGATGGAGCAGTTCCGACGCCGCTACCGGAACGGGGTCGACCTCCTGCTCGTCGACGACGTGCACTTCCTCCAGGGCAAGGTCCAGACCCAGGAGGAGTTCTTCCATACGTTCAACGCGCTCTACGACAACAAGAAGCAGGTCGTCCTGACCTCTGATCGGCCTCCGAAGGAGCTGCAGGGCCTCGAGGCGCGTTTGGTGACCCGGTTCGAGTGGGGGATGGTGGCCGACGTCGGTCACCCTGACCTCGAGCACCGGATCGCGATCCTGAAGAAGAAGCAGGAGCAGGATCACCTCGAGACCACGATCCCCGACGAGGTCCTCCGGTTCATCGCCGAGCATGTGCGCAGCAACGTCCGGGAGCTGGAGGGGTGCATCATCAAGCTCCTGCTCTTCGCCTCGCTGCGGCACCGGGAGGTGTCGATCGACCTGGCGCGCGAGGCCCTGGCGGACAAGATCCGCGACGCCGATGACGCGGCCGAGGCCATCCGCGCGCTCCCATCGATCGACAAGGTGCAGGATGTCGTGGCGCGGCGCTGGGGCGTCACTACGGAAGGGCTCCGCTCCAAGACCCGGATCAAGACGCTCACTGTGCCGCGCCAGATCGCGATGTACCTGGCACGGCACCTGCTGGAGATGCCACTGGTCGAGATCGGCCAGGCCTTCGGCGGCCGCGACCACTCGACCGTCATTCACAGCGTCGAGAAGGTGGAGCTCCAGATGCAGCGCGATCGCACGTTCCGCGACCGGATCGAGGCGGCGCGCCAGGAGTTGGTCACCAACTGACACGATGTCCACGGTGCCGTCCACAGTGTGGATGGGCCACGTTGGCCGATGGGGATGTTTTGCGGTCCGCAGTGCAGTGGCCCACATTTCATCCAGAACCCCGACAGTCAGTCGACAGAGGGAACTGGGGTCAGGTGGTTGTGACGATGGGTGTTACGGCAGGCGTCCACATTTCCAGAGGTACTACTACTACTGCTAGTTACTTATAAACGGTAAGTAGTAGGTTGTTCTAGCCACCAGCGGGGAACGCATGAAGTTCACGATCACGCGCGAGCAGCTCCATCAGGGCCTCACCAACGTCGCGGCCAGCATTCCGGCCAAGACGACCCTGCCGGTGCTTTCCAACATCCTCGTCGAGGCGTCGAAGGAGGGTCTGCGCCTGTCCGGCACCGACCTCGACATCGCGGTGAGCACGCTGATCCAGGCGTCGGTGGACCAGGAAGGAGCCGTCACCCTCCCAGCCAAGAAGCTGCAGGAGATCGTGCGTGAGCTTCCCAGCGGGTCGATCCGGGTCACCAGTTCGGGGGAGCAACGGGTCAGCATCGAGTCAGGCCGCGCCAAGTTCAAGCTCCTGGGCCTGCCCCGGGAGGAGTACCCGGCGTTCCCGGCGGTCAAATTCGAGGGCGGTTGGCGCTGCAGCTCAGGCGACCTCCAGAAGCTCATCTCCCACGTCGCGTTCGCCGCAAGCACCGAGGAGAGCCGGCCCATCCTGAACGGCGTCCACTGGGAGCTCCGCCCCGACCGGATGCGGATGGTGGCCACCAACGGGCATCGGCTCGCCAAGATGGACATCCCCCTGAAGACCGGCGTCGCTGAAGAGGCCAAGCTCATCGTCCCACCCAAAGCGCTCGATCAGATCCGTCGGCTCTTTGCCGCCGACGAGGAGATCGAGATCGCCAAGAGCGAGAACCACCTCGGTTTCCGCTCTGCCACGACCCAGGTCATCACTCGGCTGATCGAGGGACCTTACCCGAACTACGAGCAGGTCATCCCCCGGGAGAATGACAAGGTCGCCACCGCCGACCGCGCCTCGCTCACGGCGGCACTCCGCCGGATGAGCATCGTGGCCAGCGACCAGACCCACCGGATCCGCATGACGTTGAGCAACGGCTCCTGCAAGCTCTCAGTGCAGACCCCGGATCTGGGCGAGGCGCAGGAAGAGGTGGCCATCGCCTACGACGGCGAGACCCTCGACATCGGCTTCAACGCCACGTACCTGCTCGAGATCTTCAAGTTCATGCCCACCGACGAGATCCGGCTCACGTTCAAGGGGCCCGAACGCGCCGCGACCTGCGAGCCGGTCGGCTGGGACGATCCCTCGAGCTACATGACGCTGGTGATGCCGCTGCGGCTGGTGGACTGACGGGGAAGGGCGAGGGTCAGCTGCTCCGCTGTCAGTCCGTCCCTCCGCCCCTCCGACCCACCGACCCACTGTCCCGCTGAGCGCCCGTTCCGCTGTCCCGCCCTCCTGATCTTCCACTGTCATTTTGTAGTAGTCGTACCAACGACTCCGCTTGTACCGGCGGCAGTGAATCGATCGTCGGCGCCGGCACGATCGAGTCCGGCACGTCGCCGAGTTCGGAGTCGGGCGGGATCTCCACCTGTTCGCCGCGCAGGTGTGCCAGGATCAGCTGCTGCCGGCGGAGCATCCGCGCCGGCCGGTATCCCGGGTTCGATCGCAGCGGGAACGGGAGCTCTCCCGCCAATTGGGTCGATTCGAGCAGGCTCAAGCGTCGAGCGGGATGGCCAAAATAGAGGCGGCTGGCGGCATCCACCCCCCACACCTCCGGTCCCAGCTCCACGGTGTTCAGGTAGAGCTCCATGATCCGGTCCTTGTCGAGCGCCGCCTCGAGCCGCCACGCGGTGACCGCCTCCTTCACCTTGCGGAGCGGGTTGCGCGAGGGCGAGAGGTACAGGTTCTTGGCCAGTTGCTGGGTGATGGTGCTGGCGCCCCGGAGCTGGTCGCGCCGCGCCCAGGCGTGTGACAGTGCCCGCAGCAGGTCGCGCCGGTCGCGGGCGGAGCGCCAGCGGAAGTCGTCGCGGTCATAGCCGAGGGCGTGCCGCAGGTTGACCCAGTCGATCCCGTGATGATCCCGGAAACGCTGGTCCTCCCCGGCCATCACCGCGTCCACCATCGACGACGCGATCGAATCGAGCGGGACGGGGTGGTATAGACGAGCGGGGGGGCGGATGGTCGGGTGGGCGGATGACCTCGATATCTGCCGCGAGACATCCGACCGACCGTCCATTCGTCCATCCGTCAACTCGCCTCTCCGCCCGTCCGCCCTTTCTTGCCCCCGCCGCATCTCCTGGAACGCCGTCTCCGCCGGCCAGTGGGTCCGATACCACACGGGGGGTGGCCAGACTGCGAAGAGCCACAACCCGAAGGCTCCTGCAAGTCCTGCCACCCCCCGCAGGAGGTACACGGTCCATCGGGTCATCCCGTTACGGCCGCCGGGTCACCGTGAAGTGGCCGATCTGCCCGACGATGACCGACTGACCCACGGCCTTGACCGAGAGCTTCATCAGCATCGAGTCGGCACCACCGGCGGCCACCAAGGCGCCGTTCTCGTCCAGTGTGTACCGCGCGCTCCGGACCCCGTTGCCGATGAGGGTCACGATGCCGCTGTTGCCGTTCCGGGTGAGGGTACCCGATGACGCGAGATCCACGGTCTGTGCGGCGCTTCCCGCGCTTGCATTCCATCCGGCGATCAGCGTCTCCGCCACTTGGAGACCCATGTTGGAGAACGGGTAGGACGACACGAGCGTGTCGGTCCACGCGTCGCCGGCCCGCACGCCGATGGCGGGGAAGATCGGCAGCCAACGCTCGAGGTCGGGCGTCACTGCCTCTGCGCCGGAGGAACGGCGGTCAGGGGTCAGGTCGGCAATGACCCCGGCAGCGCTCACGGTGCCGTTCCACGTCGTCCCCGTCATCCCGACGAAGGGCGCCCGCGCGATCTCGGGTGCGTCGGCGTCGACCACGACCGAATCAAGGTGGATCGCGATATGGGGATCGATGGCGGTCCCCGGCGGCGGTGGCGTGATCGAGACGGTGATGAGCAGCGTGCGCCCGATCACCTGCGGGGTCTCCGTCCCGTTGGGCAGCCGGGTGGTGATGCTGTCCAGCCGGTAGAAGGCGTAGCTCACCGGCGGCGCGGCCTGGATGTGCACCGGCGCCATCGGCCCGGCGTGCCCTCGCCCGGAGCGGGGTGTCACCCCGGGCGTCCCGCCGCCGGTACCGGCGCTGCACGCGGCCAGCACCGTCACCAGCGCCGCAGCGCGCGGTCTCACTTGAGGCTGGAGATGGTGACGACGTTGGTCAACGTTACGGGGATCGGCGCCGGCGCCTGTTCCACCGTGATGGTCAAGGCGGCCTTCTCGTTCATCGTCGCGCCGACCATCCCGCCGTCGACCGCGACCCAATACGTGGCCGATCCGGTGGCGGTGCCGTTCTGGGTCACCTTCCCCTGCGGGCCGTCCACGGTGCCATCGCGGGCCCAGCTGTACGCGCTCTGGACCTTGCGGGTCTTCGCGCCATCATGCTGTTCTTCCGCCATCACCACCCAGTTGGCCACGACGTGGGTGTGGATGCTGCCCGTTGCCCCTTGCGGAGTGGAATAGTCGAGCGTGTCGGTCCACTTGTCGCCCACCTTGGCCGTGCTCTTCATCCGCGGATAGAAGTTCTGGAACACAGGCATCAACTGTTGGGCCATCGGGTTCTTGCTCCCCACGGCCAGGCTCGAGATCACGCCGCCGGTGTTCAGGAACGCGGTCGCGGTGGCGCCGCGAGCGCTGTCGACGATTCCCGCTGGTGGGGTCGGGACGGTGCTGTCGGCATCCACGTGGACCGAATCGAGCGTGGCGTGCAACGCCTTGCCAGCGGCGCTGTCGGTCAACGCGACGGTGTAGAAGCTCGAGAGCTTGGCGCCCTGGTGCTGCATCTGCCCGCCGAGGGCCGTCAGGTCGAGTTCGGCCGAATTGGTGGTGTCCACCCGGTAGCGCTGGGTGGTGGTCGCGTCAGTGGCAAAGCCGGCAAGGACACTGACGGTGAGCGCAGCGAACATGATCGGACGAACCAACATAGGGACTCCCGTGGGGGTGTGACGGATGGGTGGGTGGGCGCTCAATCGTCCCGAGCGGTCAGTTCAGGTTTGGTCTTCCCGAATACCGCCACGAGCTCCTTGGAGTCGCTCGTGACGCGCAGCAATCGCCAACCACGCTTGCGCATGTCCGCCCGCCAGGCGATGAGCCGCTCCCATGCGGTCAGCGGCGTCCGGAACACCCGCAATTCGGCCACTCGCTCCCACGCATTGGGGTAGCCCCGGTCGTCGGTGGGCGGACCTCCGCTCCCACCAACGCCACGGGATTCGCGGGCACGACGGTCGCTTGACACGGGGAGGATTCTATGGACAGCGGGCAGGGGGGGCAAGCGGACAGCCCATAAATGGAGTCCCCCGCCCTCGTTTCCGGGGGCGGGGGACACGGGTCAAGCCGTAAGCCGAGTTCTGTTTCCCGTGCCTTGCGGCGCGGAAGATGGTCATCTGTCTGGGACGGCGGTCGCCCGACGCCTCAAGCAGCCTACCCGCGGCTCACCGTTGCCGGTGTTGTCGGTGCGGGCCGCACCTCGCCGCTTATTTGGCCTTGCTCCGACCGGGGGTTACCGTGCCACCCCTGTTACCAGGGATGCGGTGGGCTCTTACCCCACCGTTTCACCCTTGCCTGTGTCCTCCGCTTGCGCTCGGGACCATCGGCGGTCTGCTCTCTGTTGCCCTGTCCGTCGCCTCTCGGCGCCCAGGCGTTACCTGGCGATCTGCCCTGTGGAGCTCGGACTTTCCTCGATGGAGTCTCCCCCACCGCGACCATCGCGCTCGGCCCGTGGGACCAAACTAACAGCGTCAACGGGAAACAGTTAACAGTGAACGGGAACTGGGTCGCCCGGCCCTCCAACCCCGTTCACCGTTCACTTTTTACCGTTCACCGTCCTCACCCCTCCCCGGTCACCCGTCCCAGCCCCGCCCGCGCCTGAAGCACCAGCGGCACCTTGGCGGGGTCGGCGTCTTTCCATTGGGCCAACACCGACCGGAACTCGCGCTCGGCATCGGCCTTCCGTCCCAGTCGCTCGTCGGCAAGTCCGCGCACCAACCGGGCCCAGCCGATCGCGGCCCAGCGCGGATCGAGGCTGTTCGGCTGGAGGTAGTCGGGCGTGTAACTGCTCAACAGGTCGAGAGTGAGCGCGTAGTCGCCCAGTTCATAGTGCGCATACGCCGTCAGCAGGCGCGGGGTCCCCACCCAACCGCCCAATCCCCAGCGATACACGGCACCGGGCACCGGCCCCTGGTCTGCCAGGCTCCGGCGGGCCTCTGTCGTATCGCCCCGGGCAATGGCGACGAGTGCCGCGACGTCGCCGGGGAGCTCATCACCGGTCAGGGAGCGGAGCTCGGTCACGGGCAATGTGTCGCCGGCCGGCGAGAGCAGGAGTCCGACCGCAGCGGCCGCCCCGGCGCGCGCGATGGCGGCGCGCCCTTGCGGCTTCGAGTTCCGTGCTGCTTCGGCCACGCTGCGCCACGCCGCCCGCAGGTCCCGGCCGGACCCTGCCGGTCCGTAGAACTGGCCTTCCTGTATTCGGTCGAAGTAGCGCCAATCCACGGTGGTGTCGCGCACCTCCATCGGCATCAGCCGTTGGCGTGCGGGCCGGGTGAGCGCGACGACCCGGCTCGCGGTCCCGAGATCGCCGGCGTACAGGAAGGGGTTCACCGTCGCCAGCAGCATCTGGTAGTCGGCACTCGACAATTGACGCACGCGTTCGGGGTCGTCGTCCAGCGAGTCGTACGCCGGCCGGAGCGTTGCGATCGCTCCGTTCACGTCACCCGCGGCGAACCGGGCGCGCCCTTCCAGCAGCGCTGCGGTCACGGCGTCGGTCTGGCCCGGCGGGATCCGGAGCCGATCGATCTCCTGGACCGCATCCGGGAC
This sequence comes from Gemmatimonadales bacterium, assembly GCA_049680185.1. GTDB lineage: Bacteria > Gemmatimonadota > Gemmatimonadetes > Gemmatimonadales > GWC2-71-9 > CAMLHU01. The sequence goes on from JBAUHI010000086.1 coordinate 15,854, forward strand.
ATCATGGGCGGCGGCGTATGCATCGATGAGCGCGCGGTGCGCCCGCTCGGTCCCCGGCTGTGCACCGACCCAGTCACGCGACAACTGGATGCCGGCGCGTCGGGCCCGTTGGATCGCCCGCGTGCGCGCCGCGCTGTCGAGCGGCGCTCCCGGCGCGAACGAGTCGTTCGTCACCAGGGCAAAGAAAGGTCGGTCGCGGGAAGCGTCGGTGTACATCATTGCCACGTGCTCATACGCGAGGGCATACGCCGGGTCGAGTGTCAGGGCACGGCGAAACGCCCGGAGCGAGTTGGTCATCTTCCTGGCCCGCCCGGCGGCGGTCGAATCGGGGTCGTGGAACCAGGCGTCGCCGAGCGCGTACCATGCATCGGTGTCGATGCTGTCGCGCGCAAGCAGCCTGGTGTATCGCTCCCGGGCCTGCGGCAGGTCGCCGTCGAGGAAGCTCTGGTAGGCGTTCACGAGTGAGCGTTGTCGCTCCGGCAGCCGCTCCGCATAGTGGGAGGCGTAGGCGATCGCCTGTCGTCCGGCCGGATCGCTCGCGCCACCGATCCAACCCCGGGTGAGCGCCAGCTTGAAGTACGCCAGGGCAAAGGTGCTGTCGAGCGACACCGCCCGACGAAGTGCGGTGTCCGCCGATTCCAGGTCCCAATGGTTGAGCTGATCGATCCCGGTCAGGTACGCCCGATACGCTTCGAGCGACGATGTGGTGGCGCCGGCAAGCCCCGGCCGGAGCCCACCGGGAGCGCCGGAGATGTCGAGCAGCCGTGCCGCCAACTGGTCGAAGGCCGGACGGATATCACTGTCCGCAGGGACGGAGGCCTGGGCCACGTCCACTCGAGCGCCGGTCGCGACATCGAGCAGTCGCGCCGTGACCTGCAGCGAATCATCGGTCCGCTCGAAGTCACCCAGGACCAGCGTCCAGACGCCGGCGGCCCGCGCGAACTGACGGGCCAGGTCCAGGCCGACCGGATCGCCCGGCTCCAGCCCATGCTTGGCGAAGAGGTCGTGGACCCGCTCCTGGTCGACCACGGTCAGGTCGTTCCACTGGGCCAGGTCGAGCGCCAGCATGCTGACGCTGCCTTGCTGCAGCCACGCAAGTGTCGAGTCCCGCCGCAGGTTGTCGAACGGGAGCACCAGGATCGAATGCCGTGGGTCGACCCCGCGAGGCGGCCCGTCACGCCGCCACAGCAGCAGTGTGAGCACCATTCCGGCCACCAGCGCCGTCGCGATCCCGGCCGGGCGCCACCACGAGCGCCGCGATGCCGGCGCGACCACGCCGAGCACCGCTTGGCGCAGCGCCAGTCCGTCGGTCCAGCGATCGGCCGGTGACTTGGCCAGCGCTCGCATCACGGCCCCCGCCAACGCCGGCGGGGTGTCGGGTCTCAGTTTCTGGATCGGGATCGGCGGTTCGGAGACCTGCATCGCGACCACGGCCGCGGGGCTGGCGCTCTGGAAGGGCGGATGGCCCGCGAGCATCTCGTACGCGACGATGCCGAGCGCGTAGAGGTCGCTGCGTTCATCGATCTCGTCCCCCGAGGCCTGCTCGGGGCTCATGTATGTCGGCGTGCCGATCGCGATACCCTGCCCGGTCGTGATGACACTGGAACCTTCCGCCGCCATCGCCCGCGCGATCCCGAAATCGGTCAGGAGCGCGCGCCCGGTGTCCCGGTCGAGGAGCACGTTCTCCGGCTTGACGTCGCGATGCACGACACCTTGGCGCCCGGCGGCGGCCAGTGCATCGGCCACGTCCGCCACGATGCGGGTCACCTCCTCGGCGGGCAACTTCCCGACGCGCGTCAGGCGTTGTCGCAGGCTTTCGCCCGGGACCAGGTCCATCACGTAGTAGAACAGACCGTCCGTCTCGCCGGCGGTGTGCACGGTGACGATGCTCGGATGGCGCAGCCGGGCCACCACCCGGGCCTCGGCCAGGAAGCGCTGGGTGATGGACGAGTGGATGGCGAGCTCGGGACGGATGACCTTCACCGCCACCGACCGATCGAGGGTGACATCGCGGGCGAGGAACACCACGCCCATCCCCCCCTGCCCCAGCTCGCTTTCAAGGCGATAGTGGGGGCCCAGGGCGGTCTGGAGCCGACGCTGCAATTCGCTGATGCCGACAGTCACCCGGTTGGGCCCCCGCTCCGATCGATCGGGGCCGGAATGAGCCCCATCAGGATCGTGAAGATACGCACTGGACGTCCCGGGGCCAGAGAAGCCCACCCCTCCACGGACGCGCCAGTGGCGGAAATGGTTGCGTTCTGCACCCTCCGGGGACGCCTCCGTACCGGGTCACGATTGACCACGGGTTGAGCCACTGGCGGTAGGATGGCGTCGACCCAAGCGTGGAGGCACTGGTGGCAACAGCGGTACGGAACGATCCAGCGGCGGTGGCCGCGGTGCTGCTTCCGCGCGAGCGCGCGCGAGTTGATGCGGCGATGGGTGGTGCGGTGGCGGTGGTCCACCGCGACTCGATCCCCGAGGCCATCCGCGTGGTCCGGGAGCGGCCGCTCCGGGCAGTGCTGGTGTCGGTGCACCGCTGCACTCGCGAGACGCTGAGCGATGTGGACCGACTGGTGCGCGGGTTCCCGGGGGTCCCCACTGTGGCGCTGGTCTCCGAGCACGATGCCGGTGCCACCGAGACGTTGCTGCACTTCGGTGCTCGCGGGATCCGGGATGTCGTGGACGTCACCGATCCGGGCGGCTGGCAGCGCCTCCGGACCCTGGTCGCCGGTCCAGTACCGCTGGCCGGGGCACGGATCCAGGCCTCGATCCTCGAGTTGCTCTCGGACGCACCACCCGACACCAGGCTCTTCTTCGAGGTGCTCATCCGCATCGCGCCCACGATCACGACCGTCCGGAAGCTCTGTGCCGCACTCCGGGTCCGTCCCAGCACGCTGATGTCGCGCTTCGGGCGGGCCGGACTTCCCAGCCCCAAGAGCTATCTCGCGGCGATGCGCCTGCTGCACGCGTCACTGATGCTCGAGGAGACCGGGCTATCCGTGGCCGATGTCGCGTATCGACTCGATTACTCGTCGCCCCAGAGCTTCGGGCGCCATCTCCGCGCCCTCATGGGCGTGAGCGGCACCGAATTCCGGCGCCGCTTTCCGTTCCCGGTGGCGCTGCGGCGTTACACCGACCTGATGATCCTCCCGTACCGGACCGTGCTCTGCGCCTTCCATCCCCTCTCTTCCGGGGCCTGGGACAGCGGACACTGAGCGCGCAGGAACGGCACCGGGCGGGAGGATCCCCATCGGCGGACGGAAGTGCGGGTCGGAAAAGGACGAGCGGCAAGTGCGGCAGGGCGCGCGAACGAACGGGCGGAACACAGGCGAGTTGTGGAGCGACCAACGGAGACCGGTAGAGGCCAGCTCCTCTTCTCCCTCTGTCGTAGCGCGTTGTCTCTTGTGTCCTTTCCCCTCCTCCCCTCTTCTTCTCCTTCTCTCGTACTGTGTTGTCTCTTGTCGCTTGTCTCTTCTCCTCGGTCGCAATCAGGCCTTCAAGTGTGCGGTCGCGGTCCGGAGCCGCTCGGCGAGGAGGGTCAGTCGCTCGGCGGAGGTGGTGAGCTCGGTCATCGCCTGGATCTGCTGCTGGGCGGAACGGGCCGCGGCATCGGAACTGCTCGCCGCACCGTGGCTCACCGCACTCACTCGGTCGAGGACCTGGCGCAGCGCGGCTTGGTGTTCGGCCTGGGCCTGGGTGCTCTCTGCCGCCGCCGCCACCCGCTCGGCGGAGCGCCGGACGCCGGCGGTGAGGTCGAGCAGCGCCTCGTCCGCCTCCCGTGCCACCCGCGCGATGTCCTGTACCTGGGATCCTCCGGAACTCATCGCTCGCTCCGCCGAGGCGATCCCCGCCTGCAGTTCCCCGACCACCTCCCCGACCTCCCGAGCCGACCGCCCCGCCTGGGCGGCCAGGGTGCGCACCTGTTCCGCCACCACACTGAATCCGTGGCCATCGCCCTCCGCGCGCGCCGCCTCGATGGCGGCATTGAGCGACAGGAGGTGCGTCTGCCGCGCGATCACGGCGATGGTCTGTGCAAAACTGCCGATGTTCGCACTCATCGCCGTCAGCTCCGACACGATCCGGCCCGTGGTGGCCACCTCGTTGCCGACCGACACCAAGGTGTCGCTCGCGCGCGCCACTCGCTCCCGGGCCCGTTCCGCCACGGCCACCAATCGCGCCTCTTCATCCTCCAGGGTACGGAATCGCTCTCGCTGCAGTGCCGTCTCAGCCGCAGTACCCTCCCCTTGGCGCCGGCTGTCCTCCGCCATCAATCGCTGTTGCTGCAGGTCGTGGGCAAGGCGGTCAGCGGCCCCGGAAAGGGCATCGGCCGAGCCCTGAAGTGCGCCGGTCGTGGCCGACAACTCACCCGCGACCTTGGCCATTTCGTTGGAGTCCTGCTGCACGGCCGCGAGCAAGGTGGCCGTGGCGGATGACATCTGGTCGAATGCGGTCTCGACGGCGCCCACGGGATCGAGCGTTTTGGTGGACACCCGGAAGGTGAGATCGCCGGTGCTCGCCCGCCGAAGCCCTTCCGCAATGCGGCGCAACCGCGCCTCGGTGACGGCCGCGCGGTCGCGGAGCCCGATGCCTACGATGCTCACGATGGCAGCTTCGACAAGGGCGGCCGCGGACAGGTCCCCGCCGTTCGCGATCCACTGCGCCACCAGCACGACGATCCCGCCGGAGAGGGCGGCAAAGGCACCGGGAAGGCCTTCGTCGTCGGCGGCGTACGGGAGCGTCGCGACCAGCGGGAGCACGCCGACCCCGACCAACCCTGACAGCGCGATCGGCGCTCCGGTGATGATCAGGTCGAGCAGCAGGGCGCCGACCCACGCGGAGCGTCCCGCAAGTCCGCGGCGTCCGAGGATCCCCGCACCGAGATTCGCAGCGCCGCCGAGGAGCAGGAGTTCCACCACCTGACTCCACGCCACATCGCCACCCGTCGCCGGCCCCGCACAGATGAGTGCGGCCACGGCGCCGAGCACCAGCCACCACCGGCGGCGGACGGTGCGCTGAAAGAGGGCGGAGGAGCTGGGCGGAGGGGCCATCGGAAGTTCTGGTGGGGTCAGGCGGAGGTGAGGCCGAGGGCGGACGCCGTGATGAGGGCCTGGACCTGGTATCCGGCTGCCTCGATGGCGGCCCGGCCCCCCTCTTCGCGGTCCACCACCGCCAGGACGCCGAGCACCTTGGCACCGGCCGCCTCGACCGACCGGACCGCCTGGAGCGCCGAGCCGCCGGAGGTGATGACATCCTCGACGATCACCACGGCATCACCGGCGGACAGGTTGCCCTCGATCAGCCGGCCGGTGCCGTGGTCCTTGGCCTGCTTGCGCACGCTGAAGGCGTCGATCGAGGGCGGCGCATCGGCGCTCGCGCGCGCAATGGCGCACGCCACGGGGTCGGCGCCCATCGTGAGCCCCCCCACCGCCCGTGGCCGCCAGCCCGCGGCGTCGAGGGCGGCACGTCCCAGCCGGCCGATGACCGCCTGGCCTTCCGCGGACATCGTGGTGAGGCGGCAATCGATATAGAAGGAGGATCGGGCACCGGAAGCGAGCACGAAATCCCCGCGCCGGACGGAGCGGCGCCCGAGGATCGCCGCGAGCGCCGGGTCGTTCACGATCGATCTCGGCGGAGCCACCCCGAGAGCAATCCCGGCCGCTTGGCCGAGGTCGTGGATCGGGCCGCCGTGCAAAATGCCGTCGCGAACACGTCCACTGACTGAAAGCGCTTGCTCCGCTCCCGCTCCAGTCCCCCCATCACCGCGGCCTCGAGCTCGGGCGGGAACTTGAGGCCGCGCACCGCTTGGTTGAGGGGTGTTGGCGGTTCCTGGAGCAGTTGCTGGAAGAGCTCGCGGGGAGAACGGCCGGGGAACGGATGCGTGCCGGTGAGGAGGTAGTACGCGATGACCGCCAGGCTGTAGACATCGGCCTGTTCGCTGACGAGCTCGCCGCTCAGCGTCTCCGGTGCCACGTATTGCAAGGTCCCGACGAAGAATCCCGCGCGGGTCAGTCGCTCCTCGGGCGCGGCCTTCTCGTCCCGAGCGATGCCGAAATCGAGGAGCTTGGCGGTGCGGGTCGCCGGATCGTACATGATGTTGGCGGGCTTCAGGTCGCGATGGATGATCCCTTCAGCGTGCGCCGCCGCGAGGGCCCGTCCCAGCTGTTCGATGATGTCGGCCACCACCGCGGGCGCCAGCGTCGGGGTCTTGCCCGCGAATGTGGCCAACGGCTCCCCGGCCGCCCACTCGAGCGCCAAGTAGTAGATGTCGTCGACCTGCCCGAACCCGCGGGTCTCCACGATATTCGGGTTCCGCACCCGCCGGCCGAACTCGGCCTCGCGGAGGAATCGCTTCACGGCGACCGGGTCCTGTGCCAGGCGGTTGCGAAGGATCTTCACCGCGCTGGCACCGTACTCGGGGTGCTCGGCACGGTAGACTTCGGCGGTGCCGCCTTCACCAACGTGTTCGAGGAGCCGGTACCCAGCGATGGTCCGGCCGATCAGGCTGTCTTGATTCATGGGGATGTCCAAAGCTATCGCGCCCGCTGGGCCGCGACAAGCACCGCGCGCTTGACGCACCGATTCACCGGCCGCTAACCTACGGCCCTCCAGGAGCCCCAGATGCGGCAGTCCCCAGGCGCGACCCGCCGGTCCCTCGGCGCATTACTGATACTGTCCCTCGCGGTCGGGTGCGGGCCGTGGCAGCGCGTCGGCGATGCCCCACCCAAGCCGACCCCCGCCCAGACCTTGACCGACATCCTCGACCAGACCGCGGTGTTCCGGCGGATGGGGCGCCTCACCTCCGCCACCGGCATCCCGTTCGTCGGTGTGGTGGATGTACTTCCCGGGCCAGCGGACACCGGCGTCGGGGTCCTCGCCTTGTCGCTCGAGAACCGGTATTTCAGCTTCGAACGCCAAGGCACCGGGTTCGAGGCGCGGTACCGCGTCGATATCGTCCTGCAGCGCACGGAGCTGCCGCCGATCATCATCGGGCGGGAGCAGTCGCTGCGCGTGGGCACCTTCCCGGAAACACTGCGCAACGAGGAGAGCGTGGTGTTCCAGGAGCCCCTGCGCCTCGCCGCAGGGAAGTACCACCTCATCGTGACGCTCACCGACCGCCGCACCAACAACCAGGGGCGCACGGAGGCGGATGTGACCATCCCGGCCGTCCGTCCCGGGTCGGTCACGGCGCCGATCTTCGTGTACGAGGTCAGCTCGCGGACCGAGCCGTCCCAACCCATCAACGCGATCATCAACCCTCGGGGCACCGTCGCGTACGGCTCCGACACGCTCGGCGTCTACGTCGAGGGCTACCGGATGCCGGCCGGTGCCCGCGTGCCGATGTCGGTCATCGACTCCCGCGACAGCGTGATCATGCGCGACACCATCGTCTTCACCGGTGCCACGCCGATCGAGGGCCGCCTGGCCAAGATCGTCCCCGACAGTGCACCCCTCGGCGAGCTGCATGTGGTGGTGGGCGATTCCGCCAGCCACGATGGGTCGGTCGCGCTGGTGTCGTTCTCCAACGCATGGGCGCTCACCAACTATGACCAGATGGCGGAACTGCTCCGTTACTTCGGGCACGACGAGCAACTCGCCGCGATCAAGAAGGCGGCCGCCGGCGACCGACCGGCGATGTGGCGTAAGTTCTGGAAGGACACCGACCCGAACCCCGCCACCCCCGAGAACGAGGCCATCGACGCGTACTTCACCCGGATCGCCGCTGCCAACAAGCGGTTCACCGATGAAGGCATTCCCGGCTGGCTCACCGATCGCGGCGAGGTCTTCATCACCCTCGGCGACCCCGACCAGATCCTCGACCAGAGCGGGTATAACCAGGGTCGGATCATCCGGTGGGACTACACCCTGCAGCGCCTGACGCTCTACTTCGTCGATGAGACCGGGTTCGGCCGCTTCCGCCTGACGATCGCGTCACGCGGCGACTTCCAGCGGGTGGCCGATCGCATCCGGCGACTGGGGCACTGATCGCGGCGCGAATGGGTGGGCCCGCCTCCGGGCGGGTCCGTTGGCGCGCCCACCCCTTACCGCCCTCCGCTCACCTCTTACCTTCTTGCGATGCCTGACACCCCCTCCCGGCTCTTCCTCATCGATGGTTATGCGCTGATCTATCGCGCCCACCACGCATTACGGGATCGCCCCCTCCGGAACAAGCGCGGCGAGAACACCTCGATCCCGCGCGCGGTGCTCACCTTCCTCACCAAGCTCATCGCGGAGTACCACCCCGAGGCCCTCGTATGGGTCAACGATGCCGGCGATTCGGGCCGGACGGCGGAATACCCCGAGTACAAGGCCACTCGCGTCCCGATGGAGGACGTCGAGCAGCAGGAGTTCGATCGCGGCGTCGAGCGAGTGCAGGAGCTCCTCGCCGCACTCCGCATCCCGTTGATCGCGATCGATGGCTGGGAGGCCGACGACGTGATCGGCTCCCTGGCCGAGCAGGCCCGGCACGCGCGGTGGCAGGCGGTCATCGTGTCGGGGGACAAGGACTTCTATCAACTGATCGGCGGGGGAGTCGTGGTGCTCAACCCCGGCCGTGGCGGGGCGGCGAGCGTCGATCCGACCTGGGTCGATGACTCGAACGCGCAGGAGCGGCTCGGCGTCCCGCCGGTACAGGTCGCGGATTATCTCGCCCTGGTGGGGGATACCGCCGACAACATCCCGGGCGTTCGCGGCATCGGCGAAAAGGGTGCGGCGGAACTCCTGCGCCAATACGGCGACCTCGAGACGCTGCTCGCGCACGCCGGGGAGATCAAGCAGAAGCGCTACCGCGAAGGACTTGAGCAACACGCCGACGAGGCGAGGCTCTCCCGCCGACTCGTCACCATCCGCCTCGATGCGCCGATCCGGCTCGATATCGAGGCTTTCGCGACCCGTCCACCGGATCCCGATGCGCTGGCCCGGCTCTTCGCGGAACTTGAGTTCACATCGCTCTTGCGGCAACTCGGCGCCGAAGTGACCGCCGCACCGGTGACACCGCCGGGTGCGCTCGCCGCCGCTGCGACACCGGGCGTGCCAGGCACCGGACCTGCCGTCACCGTGGTGGATGACGTGGCCGGACTCCCGGCGCTCATCGACCGGCTGCGGCGTGCCCCGTTGGTGGCGCTCGACACCGAGACCAGTTCGCTCGATCCGCACAGCGCCGAGCTGATCGGGCTCTCGCTGGCTGCGTCTCCGACCGAGGTGTGGTACCTGCCCTTCGGTCACCGGCCCGCTGGCGGCGAACTCGCAGCACCGACGCCGGTCCAGAACCTGCCGCCGATCACCGACCCGGCGTGCCGGGCCGTGGCCGAGCTCCTGCGCGATGCGGCGGTCCCCAAGGCCGGGCACAACATCAAGTACGACTGGCAGGTCCTCCGGCGAGCGGGCGTCGAGCTGGGTGGTGTGACGTACGATTCGATGCTGGCGAGCTTCGTGCTCGATCCGGGGCGCCGCTCGCACGCGATCGACGTGCTGAGCCTCGAACACCTGAACACCCCGATGCGGAGCTACACCGACATCGCCGGCAAGGGGAAGGCGCAGATCCCCTTCGCCGAGGTGGCGGTGGCCGATGCGGCGGCGTACTGCGGCCACGACAGCGCCGCGGTGCTGGCACTCCACGCCCTCTTCGCCCCTCGGCTGCTCGAAACAGGGCTGGCGCACCTGCTGACCGACCTGGAGATGCCGTTGGTGCCGGTGTTGGTGGACATGGAGTGGATCGGGATCGCCATCGACCGGAAGCTCTTCGCGAAGATCTCCGGCGAGCTGGCGCACGACCTGCAGGATCTTGAGGCCCGCATCGCGAAGGCGGCGGGCGCGAGCGTCAACCTCAATTCACCCAAACAGCTGGGTGTGCTGCTCTTCGAGAAGCTCCAGTTACCGGTCTTGAAGAAGACCAAGACCGGCGCGTCGACCGACGCGGAGGTGCTGGACGAACTCGCCGGGATGGGGCACGAGGTGCCGAAGCTCATCCTCGACTATCGCGAGGTGCAGAAGCTCAAGAGCACCTACGTCGACGTGCTTCCCGCCGCTGTCCATCCTGACACCGGCCGGATCCACACCAGCTTCCACCAGACCGGTGCTGCCACCGGCCGGCTCTCCTCTTCCGATCCCAACCTGCAGAATATCCCGGTCCGGACCCCGCGCGGCGAAGAGATCCGCCGCGCCTTCGTGCCGGCCGCAGGGTGCAAGTTCGTCGTGGCCGATTATAGCCAGATCGAGCTTCGACTCCTGGCACATTTCTCGGAGGATCCCGCGTTCATCGAGGCGTTCCACGCCGGCGGCGACATCCACCGCGGCACGGCGGCGATCATCTTCGGCGTGCCGGAAGCGGACGTGACACCCGAGATGCGCTCGCGCGCCAAGACCATCAACTTCGGCACCATCTACGGTCAAGGGCCCTTCGCGCTCTCCCGCCAGCTCGGCATTTCGCAGGAGGAGGCCAAGGCGTTCATCACCCAGTACTTCGAACGCTTTGCCGGGGTCCGCGCCTGGCTCGACCAGATGGTGGAGCTCGCCCGCGCGCAGGGCTACGTCGAGACGCTCTTCGGGCGTCGACGGTACATCCCTGAGATCAAGGACCGCAATTTCAGTGTGCGCTCCTTCGGCGAGCGGGTCGCGACCAACTCCCCCCTGCAGGGCTCCGCGGCAGACCTCCTCAAACTCGGCATGATCCGCCTGCACCGTGCGCTCCTCGAGCAGCGGCTCGACGCGCACATCCTGCTGCAGGTGCATGACGAACTGGTGGTCGAAGCCCCGGCGTCGGTGGTGCCGGCAGTGGAGCGGCTGGTGCGAGAGAAGATGGAAGGCGCCGCGGAGCTGCGGGTGCCGCTGGTGGTGTCGGTCGGCGTCGGCGACAACTGGCTCGACGCCAAGCACTGATGCTGGTGCGACCATTCCGAAACCCCGGACGTCTGTAGGTGGGGCCACCTCGTCCCGATCTGTTCGTCTCGTCCATTCCAGGAGCCTTGATGCGTCGTCTGTCCGCGCTGGTCATCGCGGCCGTGCTGTGGTGTGGCTTCGCCGCTGCCGCCACCGCCCAACGCGTGACCTCCGACTCGACGCAGGAGCGCCTGCGGGTGTTCATCGATTGCCAACAGATGTTCTCCTGCGACCTTGACTATTTCCGCACTGAGCTCACCTGGGTGGATCATGTGCGGACCCCCGAGGACGCCCAGGTGCACGTCCTGGTGAGCGCCCAGACCAGCGGTGGCGGCGGTACCGCATTCACGCTCGTCTTCCTGGGGCGGGAGGAATTCACCGGCCGCCAGGACACCCTCTCCTACTTTGTGCCGCAGGACATCACCGACGATTCCGTCCGCGTGGGGCTGCTGCAACGGATCGCGCTCGGGTTGGTGCGCTTCGCGGCCACGACGCCGACCGCGGATCGGTTGCGCGTGCGTTACGTGCCACTCGCCGCCGGGACCGCCGCCCCGACGCGCACCCGCGATCCGTGGGATCACTGGGTCTTTCGCCTGGGCGGCACCACCAACCTCAACGGGGAAGAGAGCGACAACTCCGCGTATCTCGGCGGGTCGGCCTCCGCCAGTCGGATCACGGATCGGTCGAAGTTCCGTCTCTCGTTCAACGAGAGTTACAACCACAGCGCATTCGATTTCGACGTCGTCGACAGCACGTACGGCGACACGACCATCTTCAGCCATACCGAACACACCGCGAGCGAGTCGAAGTTCTACAACGCCGACCTGCTGTGGGTGCGGAGCGTCGGGGGACACTGGTCGGCAGGGGGTGAGGCCACCGCAACGCGCTCGACCTCGGTGAACCAGAAGCTGGCCCTGCGCCTGGCGCCGGGTGTTGAATACGACGTCTTCCCCTACTCCGAGTCCGCGCACCGGCTGCTCACCTTCCGCTACCAGGTCGGCGTGGATCGGTACGTATACGATGACACGACCATCTTCGACCGGACGAGCGAGACCCTGCTCGACCAGACATTGAATGTGTCGTTCACGGCGGTGCAAGCGTGGGGATCGGCAGGGCTTTCCGTCCAGGCAGCGACATACCTCAATGACCTGGCGTACAATCACCTGTCGCTGTTCGGCAACGCCAACGTGCGCTTGTTGCGGGGGTTGTCGCTCAACTTCTTCGGCAGTGTGTCGTCCATCCACGACCAGCGTTACCTCTCGCGCGCCGACCTGAGCCCGGTGGACGTGTATCTCCAGCGCCGCCAGCTCGCCACCAACTACCAGTATTCGCTCTATACCGGGTTGTCCTACAGCTTCGGCTCCATCTTCAACAACGTGGTCAATCCGCGATTCGAGGGTGGTGGAGGGTCGTTCTTCTTCTCCAACTGACCTGCGTGCGGGTCGGTCAACTCGTGGGCGGGGTGCGACGCCGGGGCACGCCGGGCCACCAGTTCCAGCGACCCGCGAGGTGCATGAATGCCGGCACCAGCACCATCCGGATCAGCGTGGCGTCGAGCAGCACCGCCACCGCCAGCCCGAAGCCGAGGAATTGCACCACCAGCACCCGCGCAAACGCGAACACCCCGAACACCAGGATCATGATCAGCGCCGCGGATGTGATGGTCGAGGCGGTGGCGGACAGGCCTTCCATCGTGGCCTGGGAATTACGTCCGTGGGTGTCGAACGCCTCCTTGATGCGCGCCAGCAGGAACACCTCGTAGTCCATCGACAATCCGAATACCACGGCAAAGACCAGCACCGGGACCACGACGAAGATCGCGTCGGCGGGGCCGTCGAGGCCGAAGATCCGCGCCCCGTACCCGTACTGGAACACCAGCACGATGACGCCGAACGTGGCGCTGACCGACAAGGTGTTCATGATCACGGCCTTGATGGGCACCAGCAGCGATTTGAATGCGATGGCCAGCATCACGCCGGTCGAACCCAGGATCATCAGGACCATCAGCGGGAATCGTGCGAGCAGGTCGTCCTGGAAATCGACGCTCGCGGCCTGGTAGCCGCCGACTTTGATGGTGGCGCCGCGCAGGCCCTTCGGCGGACGCGCCGCGAGCGCGCGCACGTGCCGGACCAGGTCCATCGTGGACGTGAGCGAGGTGGTGTCCGTCATGAGCACGTCAAGCAGCGTGACCCGCGTGTCCGTGCTCAGGTAGGCATCGAGATACGATCCGTACTGGCGCCGGGCCGAGCCGAGGTCGCTGTAGAGCATCGAATAGCTGAGGAGCGAGCCGTCGCGCTGGAGCGAAACGATGCTCCGCACATCCGCCACCCTGCCGTCGGCCTGGAGTGAGTCGCTCAACTGCATCAGGCCCCGCAGGCTGGTGGCGTCGACGGCATTCCGGCCGTCGGGGAATTGCACCACCACCCGCACCGGGAGGATGACCCCCGCTGCGCCGATCTCCTGCAACGTCTGCACTCCTCGACCGGCCTCGGTCGCGAGCGGCCACCAATTCCGGGCCGGCAACCCGATGCGGATGAGCACGACCGGCGCCGTCAAGAGCGCCACGCCGAGCCCGCCCAGGGCCAGGGCGCGGCGCGGATGGCGGGCCAGGCTGCGGGCCCACTTTTCCCAGATGGTCGGCGCGTGATACCAGGCCAGCCGCCGCGCCAGCCAGCGCGGCCGATCGATCTGGCGGCCGAACACCGCCAGCAACGCGGGCAGCAGCGTCGTGGCCAGGAGCACTGCCGTCACCACCACCACCAACCCGCCGATCCCGACACTCTGCGTTTCGATGAGCGGCGTGAAGAGCAGTGCCGCGAAGCCGACCACCACCGTCAAGCCGGAGGTGACCACGGCACCGCCCGCCGAGCGGAGAGTGGCGACCGCGGCCTGGGTCCGGTCGAGGCCCCGGGTCAGCTCTTCCCGGAACCGGGTGACCACCAGCAGTGAATAGTCGATCCCGACGCCGAGGCCGATCATCGTCGTCATGTTGAGGACGAACACCGACATCGGCATGTGATGGGCGAGCACACCCACGATGGCCAACGTCACGGCGATGGCCATGAAGCCCACGATGAGCGGCAGCACCGCCGCCACCAACGCGCCGAAGGCGAGCACCAGGATGACGAGCGTGAGCGGGAGCAATCGCTGCTCGCTGCGCTCGCTATCCTGGGCGCTCACGTTCCGGATGTCCACATCGAGCGGTGCGCGACCCGTCACCTGGACCGTGTACTGCTCGTGCCCCGGCTGTGCACGGAACGCCGCATCCAATGCACCGCGGTACGGTTGCACCAGCGCACCCGCGCTGTCGGAGGTCGGGACGTCGAGCGCCACGACGAAGAAGGCGGTCCGCCCGTCGTGGCTGGCGAACATCGAGTCTTTGGTGGAGCCGAGCCCGATGACGTCGCGCACGTACGGGAGGCGCCGGGAGGCTGCCGCCAATGTGTCGAGGAGCGCTCGGCCCGCACCATTGGTGAGGCGGGCCGGTCCCTGCACGGTCACGGCAAAGTATTCGCTGAGGGGTTGGGGGAACCGCGTGCGGATGAGCGAATCGGCCTGGGAGGCTTCAGTGGGGTGGCGGCTCCCGCCCCGCGTGTTGAGGAGCGCAGGTGTCCGTGGCGCGGCCCGGAACGCGAAGAACCCCGCCACGACCCAAGCGAGGATCACGCCCCACCGCCATCGGACCAGCGTTTCCGCCACAGACCCCATCGACCTGTTGCCTCCTGATATGCGCCGGTGATCGGCCGCCGGCCCGGAGGCACTGCGACGGCCCAATGTTAGGCGCCGCCCGCCCCGGGCGCTAGCGGATGTGCGGGTCCCCGCCGTATCCTCCGGGGTGATCCGGGTCCGCGCGCTGGCGATCGTCACCCTCCTCCTCTGTGTCGCCGTGATCGGCGACCAGCTGCACCGCGCACGGATGGCACGCCCCGCCCACGCGCCAGCAGACGTTCCATCGACACCTGCCGACATCCGCTCGTCCTTGCCCGCACAGAGCGCTCCGATCCCGGTCCCGCAAGCTGACACCCTCACCACTTTCGATCGCTCCAACGCGCGGATCGCGATCAGGGACGCCGGCACCACGGTCTACTTCGATTCGCTCCTGGCCGAGACGGATTCCACCCTCCGTCGGTGGCCCGATTCCACCCTCCGCGCGCTGGTGGTCGTGATCAACAACGGCGGCCCCACCGAGTGGCGTCCCGATATGGTGGATCAGGTCCGCGAGGCACTGCGTGGGTGGGAATCGGTGGTCCCGGGACTCCACTTTGTGGAGCCGCTCGATGCCACCGACGCCTCGATCACCGTGCACTGGGTCGAACACCTCCGCGGCAACCGCACCGGTCAGGCCGATCTCATCTGGGACCGCGCCGGCCGCATCCACCACGTCGATGTGTCGCTCGCCCTGCTGGGACCGAACGGTCAGCCGCTCAGTGACGCCGCCCTCCGCGCCATCGCCGCCCACGAGATGGGCCACGCACTCGGCCTGGCCCACTCGGGCGACTCCACCGACGTCCTCTTTTCCGCGACCCGCACCAGCTCCCTCTCCCCGCGCGACGTGGCCACCGTAGAGCTGCTCTATCAACTCCGACCGGGGAAGATCAAGCAGTGAGACGGATGCGGCGATCGCTCTTCGGGCTCGGACTCCTGCTGCTCACCGGCCCACCGGCAGCGGCACAGTCGTTCGCCGTCGCCGATGCCGCGGTGGCCGCCGGCATCCGGGCAGGCGTGTATCCTGGAGCGGTGCTGCTGGTGGGGACCCATGATCACATCGTCCATGCCCGCGGCTTCGGCCATCTCACCTGGAGTCCGCGCTCAGGCGTAGTGTCGCCCGATTCCACCGTGTGGGACCTGGCCTCGCTCACCAAGGTCGTGGCCACCATGCCGGCGGTGCTGCTCCTCGTCGACCGGCGCCAGGTCGATCTCGACGCGCCGGTGGTCCGCTACCTGCCGCGATTCATCGGTCCCGGGAAGGCCCAGGTCACGGTGCGGATGCTGCTCGATCACACCAGCGGCGAGCCGGCGTGGCGCCCCTTCTCGACGCTTGCACCGGACCGCGACAGTGCCATCACGATCCTGTATGCGACACCGTTGGCACGTCCGAGCGGTACCACACCAGTCTACAGCGACCTGAATGCGATGCTGCTGGGGCTGCTGGTCGAACGCGTCACCGGCGGTTCGCTGGCGACCTTCGTCGATCGCGAACTCTTTGCACCGCTCGGGATGCACGACACCCGGTTCCGCCCGCCTGTCTCGTGGCGTCGGCGCATCGCACCCACGGGCCGATTCCGCGGCCGGCCGGTCGCCGGCGTCGTCAACGACCAGAACGCCGCCCGTCTCGGTGGCATCGCCGGACACGCTGGCCTCTTCGCCACCGGGCAGGACGTCGCCCGCTACGCCCAGTTCTGGTTGCGCGCCGGCACTCGTTCCGACGGATCGCGGTTGGTCGCCGCGACCGCGATGCGCACCTTCCTTACGCCCGGGGCCCACAGCGGCCACCGGCTCCTCGGTTGGGAGCGCCCCGATCCGGCGGAATACACGCCCGACCCGTATGGGTCGCTGCTCTCCGACTCCGCCTACGGGCACACCGGCTGGACCGGGACCCAGGTGTGGATCGATCCGGCACGGGACCTCTTCGTGGTACTGCTCACCAACCGCAGCTACGACCCGCGGGTGCGAAAGCCGTTCGCCGCCCTGCACGGCGTCCGGGGGCGCGTGGCCGATGCAGTGGTGCGGGCGTGGACCGTTGATGCGCCAGGGACAGCGCACTAGGTTGCGACAGGTACCGTTTCGAATGCCGGAAGGAGAGCGGTGATGCTGACCGAAGAGACCGTCCGCAAGGCGCTGCGCGGGGTGAAGGACCCGGAACTCAACTTGAACGTCGTGGACATCGGGCTGATCTATGGCGTGGCCGTGAATGACACCGGCGACGTGCACGTCACGATGACGCTCACGTCGCCGGGGTGCCCATCGGGCCCCGAGATCATGGGCGATGTCGAACGGGCGATCAAGGATCTGGAAGGGGTGGGAGCGGTGGAGGTGGAACTGGTCTGGGACCCGTACTGGACGCCGGAGAAGATGGATCCGCGGATCCGCGCGTTCCTGGGGTGACGCTGGCGGGTGACGCGCCACTCGCCCCCGTCACCCGCCCTTCACGGCCCCCAGCAGTTCCGTGCCGATGGTCTCCGCTTGCCAGTTCCGGAGTTCGGGGACCTTTCGCAATTCCTCCAGCGACACCGGTGCCGCCCGCGCGATCGCCTCTAATGTCCCGTTGGGACAGAGGACGCCCGGCGCCAGCCCGATCCGCTCCGCCGCCGCAGTGCGCGCGGCCTTGAGGCGCTCCAGCCGCAGGTCGTAGGCGGGATCGGGAGGGGGACGCGTGCCCCGTTCGATCCGAGGCCACGCCGATTCGGGGAGCGCCACCGCGTGCGCGACCGCCCGCAGCAGCTCTGCACCGTACCGCTCCGCCTGTCCTGGCGAGATCCCCTTGATCTCCTTCAGCTGCTCCACGTTCTCGGGCCCCGTCATCGCTATCGCCAGTAATACATCCGGGTTGACCACCCGGAACGCCGCGCGGTCGAGGGTGCGGGCGGTGGCATCCCGCCAGGCGTACACCTCGCGCAGGATGGCCAACTGCCTGCCACGCAATTTCCCCGCTCCCTTCACGCGCAGGAATGCGAGCGATGCATCCTCGGGCTCCCAATGCACCGAGGCCTGCCGCTCGAATTCCTCGACCGCCCAACTCCACCGCCCCGCGGCCACCAGCAGGTCGTACATCTGGTCGCGCAACGTTGGGAGATGACGGGTGTCCGCGGCAGCATACTCGAGCATTCCGGGCGCCAGGGGGCGGAGCGACCAGTCTGCCCGCTGGAACTTCTTGTCCACGGAGATGCCGAGGTATCTCTCCAGGAGTGCGGCAAGACCGATCGCCGGCTCGTTGAGGAGCTGGGCCGCGACCCGGGTGTCGAACAGGTGGGTGCAGTGGAATCCATGGTCGCGCGAGAGAAGCCGGAGATCGTAATCCGCGTCGTGGAAGACCACCTCGACCTCGGGATCGGCCACCAAGGCGCCAATGCCACCAAGATCGGGGACGGCGAGCGGATCGATGACCGCGGTGATGTCGCGTGTCGATGCCTGCACCAGACAGACCGCGTCGGAGTAGCGGTGGAAACTGGCGGCCTCGGTATCGAGCGCCAGCAGCGGCGGACGACCGATCCTGGCCAGGAACGACGCCAGGCCATCGGCCGTGGCGATCAGGCCGGCGTCATTGCTCGGCACGTGATACGATCTCGAGGCCGGCGGCGGCCTCGTCGAGCGCCTTGGCCAGCGTCTTCCAGAATTCGGCGTCGGGTTGTGCAGTACCACCGGTCGCGGCGTCCATCTGGAGCTTTCGGGTCAGTTTGGCAGCGTGTCGGATGTATTCGGTCGGTGGTCGCATGGCGAGGGTCTCCCTGGGGCCGGCGGCTATCCCGATGGCGTGCGGCGCCATATTATCCCGTCAGAACCTAGCCGAGATGTGCGCTCCGAAGAAATCACCGGCCATCGGATCCCATGCAGACCCCCGACATCGACCTCACCGTATACCCTGACGAGTGTGATGCCTTCGGGCACCTCAACCAGGCCTCGTTCCTCTCCCTCTTCGAGCGGGCCCGTTGGGAGATGTTCGCCCGTGGCCCCGGGATGGACGTGTTCAGCCGCGGGAGTACCTGGCCCGCCGTACGCAAGACGACCATCGACTACCACGCCCCGGCCCTCCCCGGTGACGTGCTGCGTTTCCAGCAGGCCCTCACCCACCACGGCCAGACCAGCTTCACGATGCGCCAGACGGCCCGGCGGGTGGAAGATGATTCTCTGATCGCCACGGCCGAGTTCGTCTTCGTCTGCATCAACTCGGAGGGCCGCCCGGTGCCGGTGCCGGTCGAGGTGGCGCGATTCATGAATGCCCGCCCCTCCAGCCGGGGCGAGATGGCGCGCCTCACGGTCAACGGGGTCAACCTGGCGGTCGACATCCGGGGCGATGGACCGGCCATCCTCTTCGTGCACGGCTATCCGCTGGACCGGACCATCTGGCAGCACCAGATCGGCGCGCTCACCGGCTGGCGCCGCATTGCCCCGGACTTGCGCGGCTTCGGTCTCTCCGACGCGCCGGATCTCGGCTATTCGATGGCCACCTACGCCGACGATCTCGCCGCACTCCTCGATGCACTCGGCGTCCAGCAGGCGGTGGTCTGCGGCCACTCGATGGGCGGGTACATCGCGTTCGAATTCGCGCGCCGGTTCCGTGACCGGCTGAGAGCGCTGATCCTCGTTGACACCCGCGCGGAGGCGGATTCCGCCGACGGCCGGAAGGCGCGGGAGGCCGCCATGGTGATCGCCCGGGAGCAAGGGCCGCGCGCGATCGCCGAGCAGATGCTGCCGCTGATGCTGGCCACCGACGCCACGCAATTGATGCCCCAGGTCGCCGATCGGGTCCGGGTCATCATGGAGTCCGCGCCGGTGAGCGGGATCCTCGGCGCGCTCGGTGCCATGCGCGATCGGCCGGACAGCACGCCCTTGCTCCCCGCGCTTGCCAGTGTGCCGTCGCTCGTGATCGTCGGCGACCAGGACGCGCTCACTCCACCAGCGACGGCCAAGGCCATCGTCGATGGGATCCCGGGTGCGGTGCTCGGTGTCATTCCGAACGCCGGACACCTCCCGTCGGTCGAACAGCCGCTCGCCACCACTCGCATCATCAACGAATTCCTGGAGTCGCTCCGGTGAAACCATCCGGCATTCCGGGGCGTCTATAAGATGGCGGTCGGACCCTACTCCCTCGGGTCCACGCCGATCGAAGTCAGTGGTCCCTCCTGATCGGGCCCCGGGGTCGCGGCCAAGGCAGTACGACCCCGGGGTCTGCCACGTCCGGGAGTGTCACCTCCGGATGCGAACACCCCCCGCCAGACAGGCGAGGGGTGCCAGGGGTCGTGCGGGTCGATCGGTCGCCGTCACCGTTTCGGGCGACCCGGCGGCGTGTCCGAACTGAACACCATCTTGTTCTTCTCGATGTACTGCACCAGGTTGGCGGGCACATCCTCCTCGGGGAAGATGGCCGTGACCGGACACTCCGGTTCACAGGCACCGCAATCGATGCACTCATCTGGGTGGATGTAGAGCTGGTCCTCTCCTTCATAGATGCAATCGACGGGGCAGACGTCGACACACGCCCGATCCTTCACGCCGATGCACGCTTCGGTGATGACGTACGTCATTCCTGCCGGACCTCCTGCCGGATCGAATTCGAGTCCTGAACCACGAAGCTCATAAGTATGAGAAGGCCGCGCGGTGCGCAAGGGGAGCGCGGGCGCCGGCGACCATTCATCATCACGGTATCTTCATCGGATGCGCGGGATCACCCTCAGTGCGACGATGCTGTTCGCCTTCGCGGCGGGCGCCACGGCCCAAACACCTTGCGTCCGCGGGGGCACGGCGCTCGTGCTCTCGGGCGGCGGGGCCAAGGGATTGGCGCACATCGGCGTGCTGCGCGCCCTCGACAGCCTGGGGATCCATCCGGACCTGATCGTCGGATCGAGCATGGGCGCGGTCATCGGCGCGCTCTATGCCAGCGGGCACTCCCCCGCCGGGATCGATTCACTCTTCCGCGCCATCCCATCGTCCTCGGCATTCCACTCCGACATCCGGGTCATGCCCAGGGCCCTCGGCCCCCTTCGGCCGGTGGTGTCGTGGGAGCAGACCGATCATGGGCTCGAGCTCCAGCGGTCGGCGGTCAAGGACGGACCGATCAACGCCTTGCTGAGCGCCACCCTTCTCACTGGCGATCTCGCGGCCCGCGGTGATTTTTGTCGCCTGCCGATCCCCTTCTACGCGGTCGCGACCGACCTGCAGCGTCGCCAGGCGGTGGCGCTCGGCACCGGCGACCTGGCGCTGGCCGTCCGTAGCAGCATGGCCATACCGTTGGTCTTCGAGCCGGTCCGTCTGGATGGGCGCTATCTGGCCGATGGCGGCCTCACCGCCAACACCCCCGTCACCGTGGCGCGCGAACTCGGCGCTGAACGCCTCATCATCTCGGAGATGATCCAGCAGGACGAGGACTCGGTGGACCTCGCATCGCCGCTGACGCTGGCCAATTACCTCCTGACCTTCCTTTTCCGGCAGCCCGGTGACACGGCATTCCCGTCGGATGTGATGATCCGCTCCGACGTGACCGGCATCGGGAATCTCGACTTCACCATTGCCAGTCTCGACACCGCGGAGGCACACGGATACGCCGCCACCCTCGCGGCTTTTTCCGCGCCACGGGCCAAGGTCGATGGTCGGTCGCGGGCCGTGCCGGTCAACGTGGTGCCGATCCTCGCCAGTGTCTCCACCACCGGGTTGAAGGACACCGATGCACGCGACCTCCTCCAGGCGCTGTCGCTCCGGCCGGGTTCGCCGGTCGACACGGTGCGCCTGCGGAACGGCCTGCTGGACCTTGCCCGGTCCGATCGGTTCCGCGGTGTTTGGCTCCATCCTGACACCGGCGCACCAGGCGACTCCCTGCACTTGAGGCTCGAGGTCCAAAAGGCGCCGACCCGGGTGGCGGGACTGGGGCTCGCCTACGACAACGAGTTGGGGGCTCGGCTCTGGATCGGCGGGGTGGATTGGCGGATCGTCGATCGGGCGGCGGAAGCGAGTGCGGCGGCGTTCTTCGGCGGGCTGGAGACCAGGATCGCCTTGGGTCTCCGGCGGACCTGGCGCAGCAGTGCCATCCCCCGACCGACCATCACCCTGACCCTGAGCGACCAACAGATCCGGACGTTCGACGGTGATGGGAACCAGTTGGCCAAACTCGATGCGGAACAGGCGGTGGGATTTGTCGGCCTCGAAAAATCGTTCGGATCGCAATGGGTGGTCGATGCCGGACTGGTGGGGAGGGCGTGGGCCGAGCCAGCCGCAGCACACCAGCGTTCTGGCGGGGTCCGGTTCCGGGTGCTGCGCTCGGACCCTGAGAGCGACTCGCGCGTCGACCTGTCGTTGGAGTGGGCGGACCAATATCGGCGGGCGTCGTTCGAATGGCAGGAGCCGATCCACTGGGGTCGGGTCACGCTCACGCCGGGACTCCGGGCCGGGATCGGTGATTCACTTCCACTCCAACTCACGTTCCCGCTGGGCGGCGATGACGGGTTCCCCGGGTTGCATATCTATGAGCTGCGTGGCGATCGCGAGTTGTTCGGGTCGATGACCATCGCGATCCCGATCGCGGGGTCGCTCGAGCTGCGCGCCCAGGGCGCCACCGGGCAGGTGGCGTTCGGCAACGCCGGAATGGCGCTGGATGGATGGCATGTCGGGGGGCGCATCGGGCTCGGCATCAGCACGCCGCTCGGGCCCGCCCGGCTGGAGTACGGCGTGACCCGCGGATTCCGCAATCAGGTGGTGCTGCGGGTGGGACGGTGGTTCTAGTCGTGCTTAGAGCAATCCGGTGAGGGGCGTGGCGTAGTGGTTCGCCCGGGGTTCGGGAAGGCCGTAGCGGCCCTGGTCGCGGTAGAATCGCTCCCACTCCGCCCGGTAGCAGAACGGATCAAGTCCGTGCGGCCGATCCACTGGCAGCACGCCGTCGAGGTGGTCGATCTCGTGCTGTAGCAGCTCGGCCCGATCACCCTCGAGGTCGATCGAATGCTCGACGCCCTTCAGGTCCTGGTATTGGACCTTGATGCGGTAGGCCCGCATCACACGGATCATCAGGTCCGGGATCGACAGGCAGTCATCCCACACGGTGAAGTCATCGGTGCCGATGTCGACGATCTCCGGGTTGAGGAGCGGCCAGGGCTGGTCGAGTTCCACATAGATCAGTCGCACCGGGGCGCCGATCTGGGGCGCGGCGAGGGCCCGCCCGAACCCCACGCGGGTGCGGACATCGCGGAGCGTGTCCCTCAGGTCATCGAGGACCACGCGCACCGCGGACGATCGCGGCTTCGCGATCGGTTCACAGCGGGCCCGGAGCACCGGGTCGCCAAGCAGTCGGATGCGGTGTACGCTCATCGTCGATCCGTCCTCAGAATAGGAGCGAGGCCAATATATGGGTTCTGGTGGAATTCGCACATCTCTTGAAGTAGTTGCTAAGCAAACTACTAACACCTATTTCGGGCTTCTACCCAGGACGCAGAACAGACCAGCACCGGATGACGTCCATCAGTACAGTGCCGATGGCGGCGTCATTAAACTCTTCCCACATCAGCGATTAGCCGTTGAGATTCCCGAAGCACGGCATTCGATTGACAATCCCGACTTCCCAACATAGGATTCACGTTTTACGGGCCAGTCGTGTCGTCGGAGGCGAGTCGCGATGAGTTCATCGGTCGAGTCCCTGGTCAACCAGGAATACAAGTACGGCTTCGTCACCGATATCGGGGCGGATTCCTTCCCGCCCGGCCTGAACGAAGACGTTATTCGCGCCATTTCGGCCAAGAAGCAGGAGCCGCCCTTTCTTCTCGAATGGCGGCTGCAGGCGTATCGGAAGTGGCTCACCATGCGGGAGCCGCACTGGTCCAACGTGACCTACGCCCCCATCGACTATCAGGCCATCCGCTACTACTCGGCACCGCAGACCAAGAAGCCGCTGGGGTCCCTCGATGACGTGGATCCCGAGCTCCTGTCGACCTACGAGAAGCTCGGAATCTCCCTCTCGGAGCAGAAGCGCCTGACTGGCGTGGCGGTGGACGCCATCTTCGACAGCGTGTCCGTCGCCACGACGTTCAAGGACAAGCTCAAGGAATACGGGATCATCTTCTGCTCCTTCTCGGACGCGGTCCGGGAACACCCCGACCTGGTGCAGAAGTACCTGGGCTCCGTGGTCCCCGCCGGCGACAACTTCTTTGCCGCCCTCAACGCCTCCGTGTTCAGCGACGGCTCGTTCGTGTACATCCCCAAGGGCGTCAAGTGCCCGATGGAGCTCTCGACCTACTTCCGGATCAACGCCGCGGACGTGGGCCAGTTCGAGCGCACGCTCATCGTGGCGGATGAAGGCGCCCAGGTGAGCTACCTCGAAGGATGCACCGCGCCCAAGCGTGACAAGAATCAGCTCCATGCCGCCGTCGTCGAACTGGTGGCGCTCGATGGCGCCACGATCAAGTACTCCACCGTCCAGAACTGGTATGCAGGCGACAAGGACGGCAAGGGCGGCATCTTCAATTTCGTCACCAAGCGCGGCAAGGCCGGCCGCGGCTCCAAGATCTCGTGGATCCAGGTCGAGACCGGGTCGGCCATCACCTGGAAGTACCCGAGCGTGATCCTCCAGGGTGATGACTCGGTGGGCGAGTTCTACTCGGTGGCGGTCGTCAACAATTATCAGCAGGCCGACACCGGCACCAAGATGATCCACGTCGGCAAGCGGACCCGCTCCACCATCGTGTCCAAGGGGATCTCCGCCGGCCACGGCAACAACAGCTACCGGGGTCAGGTCAAGGTGCTGCCGCGCGCGGAAGGGGCCCGCAACTACACCCAGTGCGATTCGATGCTGATCGGGAACCGCTGCGGCGCCCACACGTTCCCCTATATCGACATCCAGAATCCGACCGCCACCCTCGAGCACGAGGCCAGCACGTCGAAGATCAGCGAGGACCAGATCTTCTACCTGAAGCAGCGGGGCCTCAACACCGAGAACGCGATCTCGATCATCGTGAACGGGTTCTGTAAGGAAGTATTCCTGAACCTTCCCACCGAGTTCGCCGTCGAGGCGCAGAAGCTCCTCGGCGTGTCGCTCGAGGGGAGCGTGGGGTAGGCCAGACCGCGGGGCTGATGTTGCTGACCCACGACCCACGACACTTGACTCACGACCCTTCGGAGTAGCTGTGCTGCAGATCAAGAACCTCACCGCCAGCGTCGGCGACAAGCCGATCCTCAAGGGCATCGACCTGACCGTGCACGCCGGTGAGGTCCACGCCGTGATGGGCCCCAACGGATCGGGCAAGAGCACGCTGGCGCAGGTGATCGCCGGCCATCCGGCCTACACGGTCACCGGCGGGCAGGTGCTCTTCGAGGGCCAGGATCTCCTTGCCCTGGAGCCGGAACTCCGAGCGCAGGCGGGGGTCTTCCTGGCGTTCCAGTACCCGGTCGAGATCCCCGGCGTCACCAACGCCTACTTCCTCCGCGCCGCCTACAACGAGATCCGGAAAGCACACGGCGAGGAGGAGATGGATCCGATCGACTTTCTCGACCTCCTCGAGGCGAAGCTCAAGCTGGTCGAATGGGGCCCCGAGATCATGCAGCGCGCGGTCAACTTCGGATTCTCCGGCGGCGAGAAGAAGCGCAACGAGATCCTGCAGATGGCGGTCCTGGCGCCCAAACTCGCCATCCTCGACGAAACGGACTCAGGCCTCGACATTGATGCCCTCCGGATCGTCGCCAACGGGGTCAACAAGCTCAAGCGCCCCGACAGCGCCACCATCGTGGTCACCCACTACCAGCGCCTGCTCGACTACATCATCCCCGATCACGTCCACGTGCTGGCCAGCGGCCGGATCGTCAAGTCGGGCGGCAAGGAGCTGGCGCTCGAGCTCGAGGCCAAGGGCTACGAGTGGCTGGAATCGGGCGCGGAGGCGTTGGCGTGACCCAGGTGTTCCAGGAACAGTTCGCCCGCACCCTCGGGAGCGCTTCGCCGGAGTGGCTCACCGCGCTGCGTGAATTGGGCATGGCCCGGTTCACCGACGTCGGTTTCCCCACCCTGCACGATGAAGACTGGCGCTTCACCGATATCGGTCCGATCACCAAGGCCACCTTCAACGCGGCCGGTGCGGGTGCGGCGGTCTCCGCCGGTGCCATCGCGCCGTTCGCGTTCGGTGTCAGCGAGGGCGTGCGCCTCACCTTCGTCGATGGCCACTTTGTGCCGGGGCTCTCGCTCCGTCCGGCGCTCCCCGCCGGCGTGACGGTGGCGCCTCTCTCCGAGATCATCGACACTCCCGCCGGTGCCGCACTCCTGGCGCGACGCCTCGGCCACCTCACGCCGGTGGAGATGACACCCTTCGTCGCACTCAATGCGGCGCTCTTCAGCGACGGTGCCGTGGTCCACGTTGCGGCCAGTGTGGTCGACACACCGACCATCCACCTGCTTTTCGTGTCGAGCAGTGCTGCGGCCGGCACGATGGCGCATCTCCGCAACGTGGTCGTGGTCGAGCGGGGCGCGTCCGCCCGGGTGGTGGAGCACTATGTGTCCCTCTCCGACGGCGAATACCTCGTCAACGCCGCCACCGAGGTCGACCTGGGTGACAACGCCGAGCTCACGCACTACCAGGTGCAGCGACAGGGCGCCCGCGCGTTCCAGCTCGCGGCGATCCACGCCCGGCAGGGGCGCGACAGCCGGTACCACGGCTTTTCGGCCGCCATCGGCGGACGGATCGGCCGGAACGACACCCGCACGGTCTTTGCCGGGACCGGTGGGGAGTGCACCCTCAATGGCCTTTACCTGGCGCGCGCCGACCAGCTCCTCGACAACCACACGTCCATCGAGCACCGCGAGCCGAACTGCGGCAGTCGCCAGCTCTACAAGGGTGTGCTGACAGGCAAGGCGCACGCGGTGTTCAACGGCAAGGTGCTGGTGACCCCCGAGGCGCAGAAGACCGACGGGAAGCAGACCAACCGGAACCTGATCCTCTCCGATCATGCCCGGGTCGACACCAAGCCGCAGCTCGAGATCTTTGCAGACGACGTGAAGTGCACCCACGGTGCCACGGTCGGACGGCTGGAGGAGCTCCCGCTCTTCTATCTCAAGAGTCGGGGCGTCGGCCCGGTGCTGGGCCAGAAGATCCTTACCTATGCGTTCGCCGCGGAGATGCTCACCAGCCTCGCCATCGATCCGGTGCGGGCGCAGCTCGAAGCCCTGGTGAGCGCGTGGCTGGAGTGATCCGCTCCGCTCCGCGCGCAGCGCCGCCCGTGCCGGCGGCCACCCGGAAGGGCGCCCTGACGTCCGATCCGGCCGCCATTCGCGCGGCGTTCCCGGTGCTTGCCCGTCAGGTCCACGGCCGTCCGCTCGTGTACCTCGACAGTGCGGCCTCCGCCCAGATGCCTGCGGTGGCCGTCGATGCGATGGTCCGGCACCAGACCGAGGGACATGCCAACGTCCACCGCGGTGTCCACACGCTGAGCTACGAGGCCACCGAAGCGTACGATGCGGTGCGCGAACAGGTCCGGGTGTTCGTCAACGCCCCCTCGGTCGATGAAGTGGTCTTTGCCCACGGCACGACCAGCGCCATCAACCTCGTGGCCCGCAGTTGGGGGGATGGACACGTCAAGCAGGGCGACGAGATCCTCGTCACCCTGCTCGAACACCACAGCAACTTCGTCCCCTGGCAGATGCTGGCAGAGCGGTCCGGCGCCACGCTCAAAGTGGCACCGCTCCTGCCCGATGGCGCGCTCGACCAGGACGCTTTCGAACGCCTCCTCACGGACCGCACCCGGATCGTGGCGGTGGCCCATGTGTCCAACGTGCTTGGCACCGTGCTGCCGATCCGGTGGATCGCGGACCTCGCGCACCGACGTGGCGCCGTCGTGCTCGTCGATGGCGCGCAGTCGGCGCCTCATTTTCCTGTTGACGTGCAGGCGCTCGGCTGCGACTTCTTCATCTGTTCCGGCCACAAGCTCTACGGGCCCACCGGTGTCGGGATCCTCTGGGGCAGGCTCTCGCTCCTCGAGTCGATGGCCCCGTACGAGACCGGCGGGGGCATGATCGAACGCGTCACGGTAGAGCGCACCACCTTTGCGCCGCCGCCGGGCCGCTTCGAGGCGGGGACGCCCCCGATCCTCCCCGTCGTCGGGTTGGGCGCTGCGATCGAGTGGGTGTCGGGCCTGGACCGGACCGTCGTGGCCGCGCATGAACAGATGCTCCTGACGCGCGCAACCGAGCGTTTGGCCGAACTGCCTGGGCTCCGGATCGTGGGTACTGCGCCGGGCAAGATCAGCGTGCTGTCGTTCGTGATGGATGGCGTGCACCCGCACGACATCGGGACAGTCCTCGATGCGGAAGGGATCGCGGTCCGCGCCGGGCATCATTGCGCCCAGCCCCTGATGCAGCACCTCGGCTTGTCGGGCACAGCGCGCGCATCGTTCGGGGCCTACAACGACGTCGCCGATGTCGACGCATTGGTGCGGGGGATGGAGCGGGTACGAAAGGTGTTCGGATGACACCCGACCTCGCCGAGCTCTACCAGGCACTGATCCTGGACCACAACCGGTCCCCCAGGAACTGCCGGGCAATGGCGAACGCCGATGGGCGGGCCGAAGGCTATAACCCGCTCTGTGGCGATGAGATCACGGTCTGGATCAAGCGCGATGGCGATCGGATCGTCGATATCAGCTTCCAGAGCCAGGGCTGCGCCATCTCCCGGGCCTCGGCCTCGTTGATGACCGCCGCAGTCAAGGGGAAGACCACCGCGGAGGCCGAACTCCTCTTCGGCGGGTTCCACGCGCTCATCACCGGCGCGCCCTCCCCTGCCCCGGCGCCCGAACTCGGCAAGCTCGCCGCACTCGCCGGCGTCGCCGAGTTCCCCATCCGCGTCAAGTGCGCCAGCTTGAGCTGGCACGCGCTCCGTGCGGCGCTGCAACAGCACGAAGGATCCGTTCCCGCTTCCACCGAGTGATCACGCCCCTTTCCCGGAGTTCGCGATGCCGTATCCCGAAATGATGATCAAGCCGATGCGTGAGGAGGTCACCCGCCTTGGCGTGCAGGAACTGAAGACCGCGCCCGATGTCGATGCCGCCCTCGGCAACGAGTCCGGCACCTCGCTGGTGTTCATCAATTCCGTCTGTGGTTGCGCCGCCGGTACCGCGCGGCCTGGCCTGGCGCTGGCGCTCAAGCACTCCACGCTGCCGCAGAATCTCTACACCGTTTTTGCGGGTCAGGATCTCGAGTCGACCCAGCGCGCGCGCAGCTACTTCGGCGAGTACCAGCCGAGTTCCCCGTCGATCGCGCTGATGCGCGATGGGGAGGTCCTGCACTTTGTGCACCGCCACATGATCGAAGGACGCTCCCCGGAGCAGATCTCGGCGGACCTGGTCGCGGCCTTCGACAAGTACTGCGCGGTGGCGGTCTGAGATGACCGGCCACGTGTTCCACCCGGGGCACCACGAACTCCACGGAGTCACCGTGGTGGTTGATGCCGGTGCCCGCACCTTCGTTGGCCGCTTCGACAAGGTGGAGGAGGGAATGGTGCAGCTCCTCAACGTTGGCGTGCATGATTCGACCGCCACGCCACGGGACGAGTTCCTCCGAAAGAGCCACAAGTTCGGCGTCCGGGTGGATCTCAAACACCTCGCCCTTCCCGAGGCCGAGGTCCGCTCTCTGGTTCCGCTGGCCGAACTCACGACGTAGCTTGGCAGTGCTCGTGGCCCAGAACGGGGCGGCACGCGCCGCCCCGTTCTCTTGTGTTCCGGGGTGAAACAACCGATCCGGCTCCCGCGTACGCCGCTCTGTCCCCTTCCCTGACCTGGAGTCCTATGTCCGAGCCTGTCATCGTCGTGGAACGGGTGACCAAACGATTCGCTGGTCACACCGCGGTCCGGGACCTTTCGCTGACCGTGCCCAAGGGCGGGATCTTCGGGCTTCTGGGCCCCAACGGAGCCGGGAAGAGCACCAGCATCCGGATGATGCTCGACATCATCGAGCCCGAAGAAGGCAAGATCTCGATCCTCGGCGGTGCGCTCGGCGCGCGGGACCTGTCGAAGCGCATCGGATTCCTTCCCGAGGAGCGCGGTCTCTACAAGAAGATGAAGGTGCTGGACCAGCTCGTGTTCATGGGCGAGATCCGCGGTCTCTCCGCCAGTCACGCACGCGAGCGTGCCGCTTGGTGGCTGGGCCAGCTGGGGCTCGGCGCCTGGATGACCAAGAAGATCGAGGACCTCTCCAAGGGCATGCAGCAGAAGGTCCAGTTCGCTGGCGCCCTGGTGCACGACCCGGAACTGCTGATCCTGGATGAGCCGTTCAGCGGCCTGGATCCGGTCAATTCGCAGATCCTGGAGGAGACCGTGGTGCAGCTGTCCCGGAGCGGGCACACCATTCTCTTCTCAACGCACAACATGGAGCAGGCCGAGAAGATGTGTGATCGGGTCGTGATCATCGCACGGGGGCAGAAAGTGGTGGATGGGTCGGTGGCGGAGGTGAAGGCGGGGTATGGCGATCGCTATGTGGCGCTGGCGTTCACGCACGATCGCGCTGCGGCCGATCGGATCCTGGCGGACCGTTCACTCGTCGCGAGCGTCAAGGACGATGGGGCCTCGGCGGAGGTCGAACTGGCGGCGGGCGCCTCGGGTGAGACGCTGCTGCGGACGCTGGTCCAGGCCGGCGTCGGATTGAGCCGCTTCGAAGTCGTCTCCCCTTCCCTGCGCACCATCTTCATTGCCAAGGTCGGCGCCGATGCAGCAACGGCCCCGGCATCGGAGGCACCGACCCATGCATAAACTTGCCGCGATCATTCGGAGAGAGTTCCTCGCGCGGGTCCGCACCAAGGCGTTCCTGATCAGCACCCTGCTCGGGCCCATCTTCTTCATTGCGATCTTTGCGTTGCCGATCCTGATCCTCGGCAAGGGATCGGAAAAGATCGACCTGGTCGTGCTCGATGCCGCCAGAGGCGATCTGGGCCAGCGTGTTTCGAATGCAATATCGCAAGTCAATGTCACTAAAGCAGATACATCACATTCCATGTACAATGTAACCCGGGTCGCGACTCCACCGGACCGGCTCATTGCGGTGCGGGATTCCCTGGTCAAACTAGTCGATGTGGCCGGGGCCGGTGCCGCAAGATATGATGGGATCCTGGTGGTCACCGATTCTGGATTCCTGCAAGGTCGGCTCGACTACCTCGGCTCGAATGTGAGCAGCATGCAGGATATGGAAGGCCTGCAGCGGTTGCTACGGGGGGTCGTGCTGCAGGAACGGCTCGTCCAGGCCGGGGTGACCCCGGAGTCTGCGAAGCTTGCGGAGGCTACATTCGACATGAACACCATGAAGATCACCCATGGCGCGCTTACTGGTGAGAGCGGTGAGATGGCGTTCATGGTGGGCTATGTGATGTCGTTCATCTTGTACTTCGCGATCCTGATCTCCGGGATCCAGATCATGAGCGCTGTGGTGGAGGAGAAATCCACCAGGATCATGGAAGTGCTGATCTCAAGCGTCACGCCATTCTACCTCTTGCTTGGCAAGGTGATCGGGGTAGGGGGGGCGGTGCTGCTGCAACTGGCCATCTGGGCTGGAAGCGGCACCGTATTGAGCGTGTTCCGGGGGCCGATCGCAGGATCGATGGGAGTGCCGGCGCAACAGGCCGCCAACATCTCGATGCCCACGATCTCCCCGAACATGCTGATCATCCTCCTCGCGTTCTTCCTGCTCGGGTTCTTCCTGTTCGCGTCCGCCTATGCTGCGGTCGGCTCGATGTGCAACTCCACCCAGGAGACCCAGCAGTTCGCGCAACCACTGACGATCATGGTCCTGGTCGGGTTCTTCGGGGCGTTGGCCGCGATCAAGCACCCCGATGCGCCTGCCGCGCGGATCATGAGCTTTATCCCGTTCACATCGCCGTTCGTGGTCCCGGTCCGGTATGCGATATCGCCACTGCCATGGACCGAAGTCATAGCGTCGATGCTGGTGACGCTGGCTGGAGGTCTGGCGGTCGTCTGGATAGCTGGCAGGATCTATAGGATCGGCGTCCTCGCGTACGGCAAGCGGCCAACCCCAAAGGAGATCTTCCGCTGGATCCGAGCTGGCTGACCGCACTCCGGGTCTAGACCAGAACCCCAGCGATACAGCTGGGGTTCTGCGTTTCAGGGTGTTCGCGCGCCCCGGTAGTGCAAGAGCGTGACCAACCCCCCATGTTTCACGTGAAACAGGTGGTATCGGTTGGCCTTCTCTTATTGGAACCGGTATATTGGTGCAATAGGCTCATCATTCCACTGTTGTACTACACAGTTGTGCTTAACATAACTAATTGCAATAGAAAGACATATACACATGTCGAGGGTCATTGCGATTGCCAACCAGAAGGGCGGGGTGGGGAAGACCACTACCGCGGTGAATCTGGCGGCCTCTTTGGCGATCAGCGAGCGGCGCACCCTGCTCATCGACGCGGATCCGCAGGGCAACGGCACCAGTGGTGTCGGTATCGCGCGGAACTCGATCCGGTACTCGCTGTATGACTCGCTCATCGACGGCCGGCCCGCGTCGGACGCGATCATCCCGCATCCCCTGTTGCAGCACCTCTCGGTGTTGCCGGCGACGCAGGATCTCGTCGGTGCGGAACTCGAGATGGTCGAGCGTCCCGATCGGGAGACCACCCTGCGTCGGGTGCTGGAGCCGATCCGAGGCGAATACGAGTTCGTGCTGGTGGACTGCCCGCCCTCCTTGGGGCTCATCACTCTCAACGTGCTGACCGCGGCGGATGGCGTCCTCATCCCGATCCAGTGCGAGTATTACGCGCTCGAGGGGATCAGCCAGCTGCTCAACACGATCAACCTGGTGCAGCAGAACTTCAATCCGACGCTCCAGATCGACGGCGTGCTCCTCACGATGTACGATCAGCGGCTCAACCTGTCGCGTCAGGTGGCGGACGAAGCGCGGGAATACTTCGGCCCGAAGGTCATACGCGCAGCGGTGCCCCGGAACATCCGCCTGGCCGAGGCGCCGAGCTTCGGGAAGCCGATCCTCCTCTATGACGTGCAGTCGGTCGGGGCCAAGAGCTACCTGGCTGCCGCGCAGGAGTTGATGAAGCGCGTAGGCACCCCCGCTGCGGCCGGCCGGGATCGGGAGGTGACCAAGTGACGGACCGTCGTCTGGGTCGCGGGCTCGAAGCCCTGCTCGGCCCGGTCAATCGCGAGCAGGCCGAGAAGTCAGGGGCGCTTCGTGAGGTCCCGGTGGCGAGCGTCCGACCCAACCCCTTTCAACCTCGGAAGAAGATCGATGATGCCGAGCTCACCGAGCTCGCCGATTCGATCGCAGCGTCGGGGCTGCTGCAGCCGGTGGTGGTGCGGGCGGTCGCGGGCGGCCAGTTCGAGTTGATCGCCGGCGAGCGGCGGTGGCGCGCCATCCAGCGGCTCGGTTGGAAGACGCTGCCGGTGGTGGTCAAGGAGGCCGACGACCGCACGCTGCTCACGCTGGCCATCGTCGAGAACATCCAGCGTTCCGACCTCTCGCCGTTGGAAGAGGCGGCGAGCTACCAGCGGCTCATCGAGGAATTCCAGTCCACCCAGGCCGATGTGGCCCGGCTGGTGGGGCGTGATCGGTCGACGGTGGCCAACGCACTCCGCCTGCTGCGGCTGCCTGCGGACGTGCGCGAGATGGTCGATGATCGTCGGCTTACCGAGGGACACGCCCGCGCACTCCTCGCCGTGGCCGATCCGCGCCAACTGCTGGCCCTCGCCCGGCAGGCGATCCTCAGCAGCTGGTCGGTGCGCGAACTGGAGGCGCGGGTCCGCGGCGAGCGTCCCGCGTCCAAGCGCCCCAAGGCCGGGCCCCGTGTCGCGAGTGCCGACGCCAAGCGGGTCGAGGAGCAACTCCGGGCCCACCTCGGCACTGAAGTGCGCCTGACCACGCGGCGGCGCGGACGCGGATTTCTCACGCTCAACTATTACTCCAACGACGATCTTGCCCGGCTCCTCGAACGGATCCTCGGCAGGCCGTTCGACGGATGATGGCACAGAAGGACAACGTCACGATCATGATCCACCGGGACGGTGCCGTCGAATCGACGTCGTTCCGGCTTCCGGGTTGGCTCGCCCGGATCCTTGTGGTGTCGGGCGTCGTGCTCGGGGCCGCGATCATCCTCGGTATCGCGTCTTACGTCCCGGTGGCGCGCACCGCCGCCGAGGTCCCGGGTCTCCGGCGACGGGTCGCCGATCTCGAGACCGAGAACGGGAAGATCCGGGAGCTCGCCGCGGCGCTGGACAGCGCCGAGGCCCACTATGCGACGGTGCGCTCGATGATCGGCGGCGACATCGTTCCCCGGGCTCGCCAGGCGGGGGGAACGCTCCCGGCAGCGCCACCGTTGGCCGCCTTGGCGCCAGACGCGGTACCTGCAGGACCAGCACCGGTGGTGCCGGCCCGCTGGCCACTGGATGAGCCCGGATACGTGACCCGTGGGCAGGTCGGCAGCGGCACCGCCGATGAAGCACACCCCGGGATCGACATCGCCGTCCCGGAAGGGACATTGGTGCGCGCATCGGCGTCGGGAAGCGTCGTCGAGTCGGGGGTCGATCCGCAATACGGGAACTTCGTGCTGTTGCAGCACGAGGAGGATTACCAGACGATGTACGGACATCTCTCCCGGATACTGGCGCGCACGGGCGCCCAGGTCCAGGCCGGCCAGGTCATCGGTCTGTCGGGGAGTACCGGGCGCTCCAGCGCGCCGCATTTGCACTTCGAGATCCGGCGCGACGGGAGCAGCATCGATCCGACCACGATGGTGAAAGAGGGGGGCTGATGGCAGTCACCAACGGCAGAACCGAATCCGCCACGCTGTCCATCATCGCCGCCGGCACGGTCGTGACCGGGGACGTGATCACCGAAGGCGTGTTGAAGGTCGAAGGACAGGTGATCGGGAATGTCCGGGCCGCTCAGCAGCTGCTGGTGGCACGGGGTGGTTCGGTGCAGGGCAATATCGAGACCGGTCAGGCGGTCATCGGGGGCCTGGTGAGCGGAAATGTGACCGCCGGCGATCGGGTCGAGATCCAGGGGGCCGCGTCGGTCGAAGGGGATATCATCGCCAAGCGGCTGGTGGTATTGGAGGGGGGGCGGCTCAATGGCTCGCTCGAAATGAGGACCGAACCGGCTGCCTGAACTGGTGGCCGGACCTTCCACAAAAGTTGAAAAACAGGCCAAGTTTGTGGATATCAACCGCTTAGGACATGTGCTTCCCACTGTGTTTCACGGCAGATGAGGCAAATTCCTATACAATGAAATCATTGTCACCTCTGTGTATCGTCACTGTCTTTACAGTGTTCTCTGGGTGTGCTGGGCACTCGAAGCCGCTCGGTTTTCGGGTCGGTCTGGTCACTCCGGGATCGATCGCCGATGCCGCTTGGAACAGCGGCGCGTATCGTGGGCTGCGACAGATCTCCGACTCGCTCCACGTGCAGGTGAGCAACGTGGAAGCGGGCTCGCCGGGCGCGCAGGAGGAAGCCCTGCGCAGTTACGCCGCCCAGGGTTACCAGCTGGTGTTCGCCCACGGGTTCGAGTTCCAGGGCGCCGCCGAACGGGTGTCGCAAGACTACCCCAATGCGGTCTTCATCATCACCTCCGGCGAACGCCAGGTCGGGAACGTCGCGCCCTTGGTGTTCCGGATCGAGGAGGCCACCTACCTCGCTGGGATGGTGGCCGGTGGGATGACCAAGACGGACAAGATCGGGTTCATCGGTGGCATCGAATTGCCGCCGATCAAGCGCGGCTACGAGGGCTGGTCTCGCGGGGCCCGCGCGATGGACCCCAAGGTCGAGAGCCGAGTGATCTATCTCAACAGCTTTGACGATGCCGCGGCCGGGCGCGAGGCCGCCATCCAGTTGATGGGCCTGGGTGTCGACATGTTGCACCACAACGCCGATGCCGCCGCGCTGGGTGTCTTCCAGGCGGTGAAGGATCGGCCCGGGGTCTACATCTTCGGCGCCAACGCCGATCAGCACGAACTGGCGCCGGGCCACGTGCTCGGGTCGGCAGTCATCGATCTTCCCCGCGCCATGCTTCTGGTGGCGCGCGAGGTCCACGATGGCCGGTTCACACCGCACGTGGAGTCGTTCGGTCTGGCGAGCGGCGTCGTCAAGTACGTTCCCGACCCGGCCCTGGCCGACCGGGTCCCCGCAACCGTGGCGCGTCGGGTGGCTGCCGCGGGAGACTCGATCGCCGCAGGGACGCTCATCCCGGTCCCGGATCCCAATTGACCGCCGCCACCCTCGCCACGATCACCGCGTGGCTCGATGCGTACCTCCGGATCACAGACGCGCCGGACAGCCCGAATGCGCTGAACGGGCTTCAGGTCGAGAACAGCGGCTCCATCAAGCGGCTGGTGGCAGCGGTCGACGCGAGCCTCGCGACATTCAAGGGTCTCCACCGCGGCGACCTCCTCCTGGTCCACCACGGCATGTTCTGGGACGGAAATCAGCCGATCACCGAACGCCGCTACCGGCGGCTCAAGCTCCTGCTCGACACCGACGCCGCGCTCTACTCGGCCCACATCCCGCTCGATCTCCACCCGGAGGTCGGCAACAATGTTCTGCTCGCGAACGCGCTCGACGTGAAGGTCACGGGGCGCTTCGGATCGTATCAGGGAGTGCCTATCGGGGTGTGCGGCGATCTCGCGATCGATCGGACCGCGCTGGTCGCTCGGCTGGGCTCGCTGCTTCAAGTCTCGCCGACGCTCATTGCCGGCGGTCCGGCGCAGGTGGCTCGGGTCGCCGTGGTGACGGGTGCGGGTGGCGGCATGGTACAGGAAGCCAAAGCTGCCGGGTGTGACACGCTCATCACCGGAGAAGGCGCCCACCATACCTACTTCGATGCAACTGAGTTGGGGGTCAACCTGGTGTATGCCGGTCATTACGCCACTGAGACACTGGGCGTGAAAGCGTTGGCCGAGAAGACCGCCCGGCAGTTCGGCCTGCCGTGGGAATTCCACGACCACCAGACGGGCCTGTGATCCGCCGGGCTGTTGGCCCGAAACCCTCCCGCACGTGACCCCGATCTCATTCGAACCCGCCGTTCCGCCCCCTGCCAATGCGCTGGAGATGCGGCGTGTCCGGAAGACCTTCGGCGCGGTCGTGGCGCTCGATGGTGTGGACCTGACGGTGCGCGCCGGGGAGATCCACGCGCTGCTTGGGGAGAACGGGGCAGGGAAGTCGACGTTGATGCACATGGCCGCCGGTGTCCTGCTTCCCGATTCAGGTGCGATGGCGCTCCTCGGTGTTGACGGATTCCCTGCGTCGCCGCGCGTCGCGACGAGGCGCGGCGTCGCAATGGTGCACCAGCACTTCACATCGATCCCTGCCCTCACGGTCGCGGAGAACATCGCCCTCGCGACCAGGTGGTCGGTCCGACCGCGGCAACTGGGCGCGAAGGTCCGCGACCTCCTGGCCACCTTAGGGCTGCCGCTCGATCCTGACGCGCTCGCCGGCACTCTCTCGGTGGGACTTCGCCAACGACTGGAGATCGCCAAGGCGCTCGCCGCGGGGCCGCGAGTGCTCCTGCTCGATGAACCGACCGGCGTGCTCGCACCGGCGGAGGCCGTCGAACTCTTCCGAGCGCTCCGGCCGTTCGTGGCGGGCGGCGGCTCGGCAGTGCTCATCACGCACCGGATCGATGAAGCGCTGGAGCAAGCGGATGCGATCACGGTGCTCCGACAAGGTCGGGTCGTCCTCGCGAACGTGCGCGCCGCCGCTGTTGATCGCGAGATGCTGCTCGGGGCGATGCTCGGCTCCCACGACATCAGCCCGGAGGCGCCCAGGCGCACCCGCCCGATCGGGGCGGTGGCGATCGACGTGGACCGGCTATCGGTGGCGCGGGAAGGCCGCGGTGGCCTGGCGGTCCACGACGCCACGCTCCAGGTCCGGTCGGGCGAGATCGTGGTCGTCGCTGCGGTGGAAGGCAACGGACAACGGGAGTTGTTGCGGGCCATCGCCGGTGTGGTGCCGATGGTCGGCGGGACGCGGAACGTTGCCGTGCCGGTGGCGTTCATCCCGGAGGACCGTACCACCGAGGCGCTGATCGGCGAGTTCACGTTGACCGAGAACCTGCAGTTGGGGGAGTTGGCAGTCCCGGGCGGCGCCTGGCTCGATCAGGCGAGCACGTACCGGCGCGCGGCAGAACTGCTGACGGAGAACGACATCAAGGCGGCTGGACCAGGCGCACTGGCCCGGAGCCTCAGTGGTGGCAATCAGCAGAAGTTCGTGAACGCACGGGCGCTCGACATCCATCCGGCGGTGCTGGTGGCCGAGCATCCCACGCGTGGGCTGGACGTGCGCGCGGCGGCGGCGGTCCATCGGCAGATCCGGGTTGCCGCCGACGGCGGGGCCGCCGTGCTCATGCACTGCCCCGACCTCGAGGAGGCGTTCGCGATCGCCGATCGGATTGTGGTGATGTCCGGTGGGCGGCTTCGTGATGTCCCGCCGGGTGCCGACCGCCGCGCCGTCGGAGAATTGATGCTCGATCCCGACGCGGGACGGGTCTCCTGACATCGTCGTGGCGGGAGCGGCGCAACGCCGTTGCCATCGCCGGGGTGGCGCTGGCCGTGGGTCTCGGTCTCCTGGTGGCAGGGCTGGCCGCTTCGGGGCACTCGCCGATGGTGGCGCTCGGTGCCATGTGGAGCGGCGCCTTCGGCTCCAAGTATGCGATCATGTCCTCGACGCTCCTGCGTGCCATTCCGCTCGTCATCGTCGGGCTGGGGATCGCGCTCGCGTTCAGGGCCGGTGCCCTCAACATCGGGGGCGAGGGTCAGTTCTACGCGGGAGCCATCGCCGCGACCGCCGTCGGTGTGCACATGCAGGGGTGGCCGGCGCCCCTCGCGGTCACGGTGTTGCTGCTGGTGGCCGCGCTGGCAGGTGCGGTGTGGGCGGCGGTCCCGGCGTGGTTGCGGGTGCGCTACGGAGTGATGGAGGCGATCAGTACCCTCCTGCTCAACTTTGTTGCGCTGGCGCTGGTGAGCTGGGCCGTGACCGGTCCGCTCCAGGAGGCGCGACGGGCATATCCCCAGAGCGATCCGGTGGCGCTATCGGCGCGCCTGCCGCTGCTCTTCGGCTCGCGGCTCCATATCGGGATCATCATCGCCATCGTGCTGGCCGTCGGTCTGGCGGTGGTGTTCGCGCGGACCCGGTTCGGATTTGCCCTCAAGGCCGCCGGAGTGGGCCCCAGGGCGGCGGCGCTGGTCGGGGGTGTCGACGTCGACCGTGTGGTGGCAACGGCATTGCTCGGCTCCGGCGCATTCGCAGGGTTGGCGGGAGGGATCGAAGTAGCGGGTGTCTCGTATGCGCTCTTCCAGAACCTTTCGCCGGGGTACGGATTCACCGCGATCGCGGTCGCACTGCTGGCGCGGCTCGATCCGCTGGGGGTCGTGGTGGCGGGGATCCTCTTCGGCGCGCTCGAGTCGGGCGCCGCCGCGATGCAGCGTGATGCGGGCGTGCCGAGTGTGGCGGTGTATGTCGTGGAAGCGGTGGTGATCATCGTCGTGCTGGTGGCCGATCGCTACGCGCGGGTGCGCGCCTCGTGAACATGCTTCTGGTCGCTGGGTTCGGGGCGGC
Source organism: Gemmatimonadales bacterium (assembly GCA_049680185.1). Classification (GTDB taxonomy): domain Bacteria; phylum Gemmatimonadota; class Gemmatimonadetes; order Gemmatimonadales; family GWC2-71-9; genus CAMLHU01. The sequence goes on from JBAUHI010000086.1 coordinate 54,950, forward strand.
GGCGGTGCGGATCGCGACGCCACTGCTCCTCGCGGCCTTGGGCGAGACCATCGCCGAGCGCGGCGGGGTGCTCGATCTCGGGATCGAAGGGGCGATGCTCATCGGTGCCCTCGCATCGGTGTTCGGCGCGGTGGCGGGCGGACCGTGGGCCGGCATCGTGGTCGGTGCCACGGCGGGGGCGCTCACGGCCGCTCTGTTCGCCGCGGTGGCGCTTGGCGCCGGTGCGGACCAGGTCGTCACCGGGACTGCCATCACCCTGGGCGCCACCGGGCTCACCGGCGCCATCTACCGGATGACGTATGGATCCGCCAGCGGCGCCCTACAGTTGCCGACACTCCCCAACGTCCACCTGCCTTTGCTCGGCGACATCCCGATCATCGGGCCGGCGCTCTTCGATCAACCGTGGGTGACGTACGCGTGCTATCTGGCCGTCCCCCTCGTCTGGTGGGTCCTCTTCCGGACACGGTGGGGCCTGGAACTGCGGGCGGCGGGCGAATCTCCCTCAGCTGCTGCGGCATCGGGGGTGCAGGTGCTGCGAGTGCGCGTCACGGCGACCGTGATCGGCGGGGCATTTGCTGGACTCGCTGGTGCCAGCCTCGTGCTTACACAGATCGGGACATTCTCCGAGAACATGACCGCCGGTCGAGGATTCATCGCGATCGCGATCGTGGTGCTGGGCCGGTGGAGCCCCTTCCGCGTGGCGATCGCGGCGCTGGCATTCGGAGCACTTACCGCGTTGCAGTTCTTGCTGCAGGGACTCGGGTTGAACGTTCCGTATCAGCTGTTCCTGGTGCTACCGTATGCCGTTGCGCTCCTGGCGCTCGGCGGGGCGGTCGGGCGCACCCGTGCTCCGGAATCGCTGGGGCGCTGACCCCAGGGTGTCGGAGCGTCCCTCTTCCCGCCAAATTGACGCAACGATGCAGGTGTTCATCCCATCCAACCGGCTGTGCACGCCACAGAACAAGGGTCGGTGACGTTGACCGTCAGCTCGCAAGTCATTGCCAGTGAAGGAGATGGTGATGATGTGGCCCTTGCGCAGGCAGGGGACGAGTTGGCGTTCGAGCGATTGTACCGCCGACACTCACCGCGGATATACAACCTGGCTTGGCGGATGCTCGGCGAGGACCACGCCGCCGACGCCACTCAACAGGTGTTCATCCGCGTCTGGTACAAACTCGGGACCTTCCGGGGGGAGAGTCGATTCGGCACCTGGCTCCACCGGCTGGCGGTGAACGTTTTCCTGGGTGAACGCGGAGCATTAGGCACCGCGCGGACCAGATTCCACGACGACGATGGACCGTTGGAGCTGGTGCCGAGTGGCGCACGGGACTCGAGCCCCGAGTTCGCGATGGATTTCGATGCCGCAGTGTCGCGATTGCCGGACGGATATCGAAAAGTGTTCTTGCTGCACGATGTCGAGGGATACACCCACGAAGAGATCGGGGTGGCGCTTGGCATCGCGACCGGCAGTTCCAAGGCCGCGCTCCATCGGGCGCGTAATGCGTTGCGGAAACACCTGGACCGGTAGGACCGGAGGACCGAATGGACGACCTGATGATGTCGCGACTGTCGGAATATGTGGATGGCACGCTCCCGCCTGCGGAACGCGCGGCGGTGGAGCAGTGGCTGGCCGAGCATCCGGCGGGACGGCGGGCCGTCGTGGAACTGGCGCAGGTCAAGCATCAAGCGACCGCGCTGCCGATGCGAGCCGTGCCGGAGACCGTGTGGTCGGGGGTGCGGGCGGGGATCGATGGACCGCGGGTGAGCACGACGGCGGGGCCGCTGGTCCGGAGTCGCGTGAGTTTTTCGATGTCACAGCTTGCCGCCGCGGCGAGCGTCTTGCTTGCGGTCGGCGCCGTCGGCACGTGGTGGGCGCTCCGCGATCACGGCAGCGTCACGCCCTCGGTCGTGACGCAACCTCTTGTTGCCGTGCTCCATCCTACTGACGCGACGGGGGGCGCCACGCCACTCGTTCCCGATCGTCCGGTGCCGGCGGCGCCAGAGCGGCAGACGCGGCTGATCGCCAACACCACGCGGGCCGACCAGAGTTACGACCACGCCATCGAGGACCTGCAGCGCGTGGTGACGGACAATCGGGAGCGCTTGAGCCCTGCCACCGTCAAGGTCATCGACCAGAGCCTGGCGCGGATCGACGCAGCGTTGGCGCGGGCCACGCGAGCCCTCAAGCAGGATCCGCGCAACACCTATTTGAATGATCACGTGACCGAGATGCGGCAGCGGAAGCTCCAGCTGCTCCAACGGACCGCCGGACTGGTCTCGGCAAGCTGAACCGAACGGAGAGACTGCCATGCTGTTGCTGACGATGACCGCGCTCGTCCTCGCGAACTTTCAACAGGGGGCGACCCCGCCCCGGCCCCCGCGCCCGCCGCGCGCCCCGATCGTGGTGACGCCAAGGGTGCACGTGGATGTGTCGGCCGATCGGGACGATCAGGCCGATGAGGACGGCAGCACTGCCGGGACCACCGACACGACCATCGCGGTCGAGAAGGGTGTGCGCCTTTCGGTCGACAACTTCTCCGGCCACATCACCGTGGTCGGGTGGGACCAGGACAAGGTCCGCGTGAAGACCGGCGGCGATGATCAGAGCGGTGTCGATGTGTCGGGTGGGACCGTGACCCTGCGGGTCAACGGCAATGGTGGACGCTGGGGAGACCAGGAGGATCACGACATCACCGTCTCCGTGCCGGCCTGGATGGAGCTCGACCTGAGCGGCAACGAGGTGGACATCGATGTAAGCGGCGTTCGCGGGTCGGTGCGGGCGGAGACCGTCGAAGGCACCGTCTCGCTCAAGGGCGGCGATGGCACCATCTCCCTCAAGTCCGTCGACGGCGACATCACCGTCTCCGGTGCGAAGGGACGGATCGGACTCAACACCGTGGAAGGGGAGATCCGCGCGACCGACATCGCCGGCGACCTCGACGTGCAGTCGGTGGACGGAGAGATCACCCTGGACGGGGTGGACTCGCGTTCGGTGAATGCGAGCTCGGTGGATGGCTCGATCCGCTTCTCGGGCCCGATCAACGCGGGCGGGACGTACCATCTCGAGTCCCACGACGGCGATGTGGTCCTCCTGACCGACGGTGCGCCCGACGCGGTGATGTCGATCAGCACCTTCGATGGTGAGTTCGAATCCGATTACCCGGTGACCGTGACCGGTGCCAATTCCAACCGGCGGATGACCTTCACGCTGGGCGCCGGCAAGGCCCGGGTGGAGCTGCAGACGTTCGACGGCAAGATCTCACTGCGGCGCGCACCTGCGCGCTGAACCATCCAGACGGAGCGATGCGATGCGCGGTTCGATGATGCTTCTGACGCTGGCCCTCGCGGCGGGGACCGCCGCACCGGCAGCGGCGCAGGATTTCAGCTGGAAGGGCACGTTGGCGGCGGGGAAGATGCTCGAGGTGAGAGGCGTGATCGGCGGGATCCACGCCAGTCTCGCCTCGGGAGATCAGATCGAGGTGACGGCGACCAAGCGGGGGCGCCACAGCGATCCCGCAGACGTGAAGATCCAGGTGGTGCCGTGGGATGGCGGGGTCACCATCTGTGCCGTCTACCCGACGCCGCGGCGCGCCCGCCACGAGAACGAGTGCGCCCCGCAAGGCGGCGGTTCGATGAGCACCGACAACAACGATGTGTCGGTGGAGTTCACGGTGAAGGTGCCTGCCAAGGTGAACTTCACCGGGGCCACGGTCAACGGGCAGGTGTCGGCAGACGGCCTGGGCGGCGATGCCGACCTGTCGACCGTCAACGGCGACGTATCAGTGAGCGCTGCCGGAGTGGTCGAGGCGACGACAGTGAACGGATCGATCGACGCCACGAGCGGGAAGAACAACTGGGAGGGAGCGCTCAAGTTCAACACCGTCAACGGCGGGATCACACTGCGGGTGCCCGATGGGCTGAATGCCGACCTGCGGGCGTCCACCGTCAACGGCAGGATCACCACCGACTTCCCGGTGACCGTCACGGGCTCGATGAGCCCGCGGAGCCTCAAGGGGAGGATCGGGACTGGCGGACGGGATCTCGACATGGAGACGGTGAACGGGTCGATCGAGATACGGAAGAAAGGCTAGAGGCTGGAGGCTGGGGGAGGCTAGAGGCTAAAGGCCAAGAGCTGAGGGCTTGAAGCTGATAGCAGATAGCTGATAGCTGCCACCGGCCCTTTTCACTCTGGTGGCTTTTCTTCGAACTGTTCCCAGAGCGCGATGCGATTGCCATCGGGATCGGCAACGAGGGCCATGATCCCCCACGATTGGCGGGTCGGCTCCGATACGAACGTCACACCGGCGTCCATCAGGTCACTGCAATAATCCAGTATGCCAGGAATGTGGAGCACCAGACCCGTGTCGCGGCCCACCATCTCCTTGGCACTGGGATGATTGGCCGGATGCACGCCGAGCTTGGTGCCGCCGACGAAGAACTCGGCGCCGAACGTTCCCTGCTTGGCGAGCGGGAGCTTGAGCGTGTCGCGATAGAACGCGATGGCGCGTTCGATGTCAGTGACAAAGATGGCGGCGGAGTAGAGCGATGGGGCGGTCATGGGGGTGGCGAGTGGCGGGTGGTGGGTGAAATGCGACGGGTGCCGGCTCCGGCGTGAAACCTAGCGGGATGACGTTCGGTGACACCCTTCCTCACAAGTAGAGAGGCTCCATCGCGGCCCCGCTCATGCGCGAGTGGACTCGCGGCTGCAACATATTGGAAAACACTGACCTGTGGGGGTCGCCTGCGGAGACCCTTTGCGGATGGCTCGGAGATTCAAGTGTGGGTCGCCGCAAGCGACCCCCACGCCTCATCGGAGCTACTTCCCCTTCCCGCTCTCCACCGCCGACAAGTTCCGCTGCAATCCCGCCCGCCCCGCCCGCGCCAGCGGTGTTCCGCCGACGCGGTCCTCGATCAATTGCCGTCTGTGGAACGCATGCACCACCGTTTGAACTCCGAGACGTTGCCGAGCACCACGGCGGAGTCGGGCGGAATAACCGGCTTGGCCGTGAAGTCTCGGGTAACGAGTTCAGCAACCTCGGAGGCCCATTCATCATCAGGATCCGGCGGGCGGGCCGAATCAGCACGCACCACCACGTGGAGTATCGGCAGTCCCTGGCGGTCAAGCCCGACGTATATCCCAGCCATCCCGACATCCATATGACCAGATTGCTGAAACCGCAGTGCATAAGGCCTTAAACCGTCACACCGATACCAACGCTTCGAGTCATCGGCGAATAGGGCCCATTGCCCATCCCGAACGGAATCAGGAAGCACAACCGAGGGCGGCACATCTCCGGTCAACCTGAACTGGTAGTCGACATATGCCACAGGATAGCAATACGGCGTGAAGCCCATCACGGCGAGCCCCACAAGAACGGGTGTCAACCAACCCCTTCCATGCAACGGTCGTGTGCCCTGCATCTCGGTCAAGATCCGCATTGGCCTCACCTTCCCGGCTAGTGATGAGTGCCCTTCCTCAGCCACCCTGCTCCACCGCCGCGACATTTCGAAGGAGCCCTTCCCGCCCCGCCCGCGCCAGCGGTGTCCCGCCAAAACGCTCCTCGAAGTCCCGATCCGACATCCGGTCGAGTGTTGCAGCCGTGACACCCGCGAGCGGCCTCCGGTCGGCGAACTCGGCGATGCTGCTCTCCCGAGCAAAGCGCTCGTTCCATGGGCAAACATCATTGCAGATGTCGCACCCGAACGCCCACCCCGAGAGTTTGGGTGCCAACTCGTCAGGGATCGGCCCATCCTGCTCGATGGTCAGGTAGGAGATGCAGCGCGTGGCATCGACCACACCCGGCTCCACAAAGGCGCCGGTGGGGCAGGCGTCGAGACATCGGGTGCAGCTGCCGCAATGCTCCGCCTCGAAGGGTGCGTCGACCGCGAGCAGGAGGTCGGTGAACACGGTCCCGATGAAACAGAACGACCCGACACCGGGCCTGATGAGCATGGCGTTCTTGCCGATCCACCCCAACCCCGCTCGCCGGGCCAGTTCACGTTCTGGCACCGGGCCATCGTCCACCCAGGGGTGCGCGACGGTCGCACCCTCGGTGCGGAGGAAGCCCGCCAGTGCCTGGAGTCGCTTGTATGTGACGGTGTGGTAGTCACTGCCGCGAGCATACTTGGCCACCCGTGGCGCACGTCGCGAGTCGTCGGTCTCGGCGTGGTAGTAGTTCTCCAGCACGATCACCGCGCGGCGGGCGCGGGGGACGATGTGCGCCGGATCGCGGCGCTTGGCCGCCTGCCGATGGAGGTAACGCATGACACCGGCGTGGCCCGCCGCGAGCCAGCGATCGAAGCGGTCGGCCTGCGCATTAGGGGCCAGGTCGGTGACGCCGCACGCGACGAATCCGAGCTCGGCGGCGCGGGCCTTGACCCGTTCGGCGAGGAGCGTCACCAGCGTGGTTCGGGGGGGCGTGCGGACGCTTCGCCGTAGATGAGGCGGGCGCCGAGTCCGTAGGTGAAATACGACCAGCCCCACTGCAGCATCACCAGGACGCGATTGCGGAAGCCGATCAGGAAGAAGATGTGGACGAAGATCCAGGCCAGCCACGCGGAAAAGCCATGGAAGCCGAAGCGCCGGATATCGGCGACGGCGCGGCCGCGACCGATGACCGCGAGCTGGCCCTTGTCGAGATAGTGGAAAGGCGGCCGCGACCTTCCAGTGAGGTCCTGGATGATCGCGCGGGCGGCGTAGTTCCCCATCTGAATGGCGACCGGGCAGATACCAGGGAGCGTGGCGCCGCCCTGATGTTCGAAGGCTGCGGCGTCACCCAGGACGAAGAGATCGGGGTGCCCGGGAACAGTGCATTCGGGTGTGACCAGCACCCGCCCCTGGCGGTCGAGTGGCGCATCGAGGGAACGGGTGAGCGGACTGGCGGTATTGCCGGCGGCCCAGACCACCGTGCGGGTGGGAATGGTCCATCCGGCAGCCTGCACGGCATCAGGATCGACCGAGGTGACGAGGGTATCGGTGCGGACATCGACGCCCAGGTGGCGGAGGGCCTGCTTGGCCCAGTCGCTCTGTTCCGGCGGATAGCTGGTGAGGAGGCGAGGTCCGCCCTCGAGGAGGAGCACCGAGGCATCGCGCGGGTCGATGTGGCGGAAGTCACGCCGAAGAGCGTAGCGGCGGATCTCCGCGATGGCGCCGGCCATCTCGACCCCGGTGGGGCCGCCGCCGATGACCACGAAGGTGAGCAGTTGCTGGCGACGGACCAGGTCACGTTCGCGTTCGGCGGCCTCGAAGGCGAGGAGGATCCGTCGGCGGATGGCGAGCGCGTCCTCGAGATTCTTGAGTCCCGGCGCCGAACCTTCCCACTGGTCGTTCCCGAAGTACGAATGCCGCGCGCCGGTGGCAACGATGCAGTAGTCGTACTGAATACTACTACCATCAGCGAGTGTGATGGCCTTGGCGTTCGGGTCGATCCGATCGGCGGTGCCGAGGAGGACGTCGACGTTCTTTTGGCGGCGGAGGATCGAGCGGATCGGTGAGGCGATGTCGCTCGGGCTCAAGGCCGCGGTGGCCACCTGGTAGAGCATCGGCTGGAAGAGGTGGTGGTTCCGTCGATCGACGAGCGTGACGTGGACGGGGGAATTCCGGAGCGCCTTGGTGGCGTAGAGTCCAGCGAATCCGCCGCCGAGGATCACTACGTTCGGGGTCGTCGTGGATGCCACCGCTCAGCGTCCCAGCCGGAGGAGTTCACGGCGCCAGCGGGCGAATCGGACGAGGTCCCCGATCGGCGGGACGGCCGACTCATCGCCATACGCCGTGTACATCCGCCAGCGGAGATAGGTACGATCGGGGAGGGGAAGGAACGGCGGGAGGCGCCACCAACTGCGGCGGCGGAACGCCCAGCCTGCCGAGACCAGCGCGATGGCAAGCGAGGGAGAAACGAGCGCCCGAGGCACCACCGCCAGGGAGAGCCGAAGCCAGGAACCAGCGGGAGAGGTGCCTTGGTCCATGCCGATATATAACCGGGTCCGGTATATTCCCGGCCTATCCAGGACGGAGTTTCCAGCCAGCCAGGAGCCAAATTGGGGCGTGTGAGCCGACGCGGTCCGAGCACCAATGGCGCACCCACCGAGGATGAAGCGCTCCTCGCGGGCGGGGCCCCCGAGCGGCCTGACGCGCTCAAGCACTCCGACCCATGGCGCGTCCTCCGCATCATGGGGGAGTTCGTCGACGGGTTCGATGCGCTCGCCGACGTCGTCGACGCCGTGGCCATCTTCGGATCCGCCCGCACCCCGCCCGATGATCCGTTGTACACTACCGCGGTCGACACAGCGCGCGCGCTGGCCCGCGCGGGGTGCCCGATCATCACCGGTGGCGGCCCCGGGATCATGGAGGCCGCCAATCGCGGTGCCACCGAAGGCGGAGCGCTGTCGATCGGCTGCAACATCGAGCTGCCGCACGAGCAGGGACTCAACCCGTACGTCGATCGCGGCGTCGAGTTCCGCTACTTCTTCGTGCGGAAGGTGATGTTCCTCAAGTACTCCACCGCGTTCGTCGTGTTCCCCGGCGGCTTCGGCACCTTGGACGAGCTGACCGAGGCGCTCACGCTCATCCAGACCGGCAAGGTCAAGCATTTCCCGGTGATCCTCGTTGGCACCGCGTATTGGCGTGGTCTGGTGGACTGGCTCCGCGGGCCGGTGGTTGGCGAAGGGAAGATCGGCGTCCAGGATCTCGACCTGTTCCACCTGACCGACGACCCGACGGAAGTGGTGCGATGCATCATGGAGGCGCGCGAGGCGCGCGCGCTCCGCCACGGAACGCCAGAGGAGGCACGCCCGTGACCCGACCATCCGCACCCTTCCTCCGCGGTCAGCGGATCGACCCCCAGGCGATCACCGGCCAGGAGACCGCCGCCGACCTGATCGACTCGGCCTTCCTGGCCTACAACGCCGGCCGGCTCAAGGAAGGGTGCAAACTCTTCACCGAGCGGATGCTCGATCCTTCCGTGACCGTCGGGATGAGCCTGACCGGTGCGATGACGCCAGCGGGGCTCGGGATGAGCACGCTGATCCCGCTCATCGAAGCGGGCTTCGTCGACTGGATCATCTCGACCGGCGCCAACCTGTATCACGACGCGCACTTCGGGCTGGGGCTTCGGCTCCACCGCGGCCGCCACGATGCCGACGACGTGGAGCTCCGCGAGCACGGCGTGGTGCGGATCTACGACATCTTCTTCGACTACGACGTCCTCCTCTCCACCGACGCCTTTGTGCGCGAGGTCTCGGCGCGGCCGGAGTTCCAGCGCTCGATGGGCACCGCCGAGTACCACTACCTCCTCGGCGGCTACATCCGGGAGCGGGAGCGGGCGCTCAAGCTGTCGCGGCGGTCGCTGCTGGCGGCGGCGCACGAACTCGACGTGCCGATCTACACCAGTTCCCCCGGCGACAGCTCGATCGGGATGAACGTGGCGGAGCAGGCACTGGCCGGGAGCGAGTTGCGCTTCGACGTGAGCACCGACGTCAACGAGACCGCGGCGATCGTGCTCGAGGCCAAGCGCACCGGCGGCAAGAGCGGCGCGCTGATCGTGGGCGGCGGGAGCCCCAAGAACTTCCTGCTCCAGACCGAGCCGCAGATCCAGGAAGTACTGGGCATCGACGAGCGTGGCCACGACTACTTCCTGCAGATGACCGACGCCCGTCCCGATACCGGCGGACTTTCCGGCGCCACCCCGGCGGAAGCGGTGAGCTGGGGGAAGATCGACCCGGAGATGCTGCCGGGGACGGTGGTGGTGTACATGGACAACACCGTGGCGCTCCCGCTCCTCACCGCATACGCCCTCAACCGCCACGAGAAGCGGCCCTTGAAGCGGCTCTACGCCCGGCGCGAGGCGATGATGACCCGGCTCCGCACCGAGTACCAGGCCGCGATCGCATTCCGAGACCGCCGAGCGGGTGAGGCTGCGGACACGGCCAGCGGCCGTTGAACCCGCTCCGGCGCACCGAACCGATCAAGCTCTCGATCGCGTACCGGTGGTACGCACTCGGGCTGCTGTCGGTCCTGAACCTCCTCAATTATCTCGACCGCAACGTCATCTTCGCGCTGTTCGAACCGATCAAGCGCGATCTCCACCTGACCGATACCCAGCTCGGCTGGCTGGGCTCGGCGTATATCCTCGTCTTCTCGATCGCCGCACTTCCCTTCGGCGTGCTGAGCGATCTCCGCTCCCGCCGCGCGGTCATCGCGTGGGGCGTCTCGCTCTGGAGCGCCTTTACCGTGCTGGCCGGGTTGGCGCGCGGGTTCGGGCAGCTCTTCGTGACACGCGCGGCGGTGGGGATCGGCGAGGCGGCCTTCGGGCCGGCGTCCCAGTCACTGGTGGCCGATTACTTCCCCGGCAAACGACGCGCTTTCGCGATGGGGATCCTGTCGGCGGGGCTCTCGCTCGGCGGGGTGATGGGACTCTGGCTGGGCGGAAAGCTGGAAGCGGTGTACGGGTGGCGCGTGGCGTTCATGGCCGTCGGGTTGCCGGGATTCCTACTGGCAGTGTTCGCGGTGCGCCTGGTGGACCCGACCCGGGTGCTGACACCGGTCAAGGTGACCCACCTGCTCAAGGAACTTCGGGTCGGAGTCGACACGCTCATCGGCCAGTTCAACCCGTTCCTCGCCACCGTGGTCGTCGGTGCCCTCGCGGCACTCCTGGCCGATTTCGCGTTCGACGCGAGCTCGGACACCGTCACGGCGATCCTGGCCATCGCGGCAGGGCTCGGGTTGGCGCTGAACGTATGGTGGTGGGTGGTGCAGATCCGGCATGACCGGATCGAGGACATCCCGTTCGGTCGCGGCGTGTCGGAGGTGTTCGTCGAGCTGGTCCGCGCCACTCGGCTGGTCTTCCGGACGCCGACCCTGGTGTACGTATTCCTCTCGGGGGCGCTGGTGTCGTTCGGACTGAACGGCCTGGTGGGCTGGGGGGCGACGTTCGCGAGTCGCGAGCTGGGCTGGAGCGCGGCAGAAGCGGCGGCGCACCTGGGGGAATGGGGACTCATCTCCGGGACGGCGGGCACGCTCTTCGGCGGCATCTTTGCCGACTGGCTCCGGAAGTACACCGTGGCGGGACGGGTCTGGGCCGGGACGATCGGGCTCCTGATCGGCGGCGCCCTCGCGGTGTGGCTGGTGACGATCCGCGACCCGAGGCAGTTCGTGACGGTCTTCGCGGTGTCGTTCTTCTTCCTCACCTGGTACAACGGCCCCCTCGCGGCGACGATCTTCGACGTGGTGGCGGCCCGGGTGAGCGCCACGGTCGTGGGCGCCTACCTCCTCTTTACCCACGTGGCCGGCGACGCGATCGCGTTTCCGCTGGTGGGAGTCCTCTCCGACAAGTTCGGCATCGACCGGGCAATGATCCTCCTCCCGATCGTGGCGGTCATCGGCGGCCTGGCACTCCTCCCGGCGGTGCGCACGGTGGGTGCCGACAGCATGCGGATGACGGGTGAGTTCCCGGTGGTGGCGGCGGACGGGTGAAGCGCAAGGGGAGAAGAAGCAGGAGAAAAGAGACAACGCAGTACGAGAAGCTGAGACGATGAGGGGAGGAGGGGAACGGAGCGTCTGCGTCTTGATCTGTCATCCCGAGCGTAGCGAGGGACCTACCTTGGCGAGCACGGCGCCATTGGCCCTACTCGATATCGGCAGGCAAGGTCCCTCGCTACGCTCGGGATGACAGGTCGTGGGTTCGTCCCTGTCCAGCCGCGCAACCCGCCACCCGTCACCCGCCACTCACTTCGCATTCCGGTAGAACAACTCCACCAACTCATCGTACATCGCTTCGCGCTGGGCCGGGTCGTCGGAGGTGATGGCCTGGGTGGCGCAGTGGCGCAGGTGGTTGCCGAGGAGGGTCTTGCCGACCCCGCGGAGCGCCTCCTGCACTGAGGCGACCTGGGTCAGGACGTCAGCGCAGTAGCGCTCGCCCTCGACCATCTTCTGCAGGCCCCGGACCTGGCCTTCGATGCGACGGAGCCGGTTGCCGAGTGCGAGCTTGATCTCGGGATCGACGGCCACGGCCTTGCGATCGGTGTCGTCGGCGCCGCGTCCGCAGGCGCAGGGGAGTGTCGCGTCGCTCAATTTCGGGCTCCTTGGCCAAGGTGAACGGTCAGCGGTGAACGGGGGTGTCGGACGCATCGCCCTTCCAGGGTCCGTTCACTGTTCACTCTTCACCGTTCACACGTTTCGAAGTCGAAGACTATTGGTCACGACCGTGATCGAACTCACCGCCATCGCGGCGGCGGCGATCGCGGGGCTCAAGCGGAACCCGAAGGAAGGGAAGAGCGCACCGGCGGCCACGGGGATGCATACCACGTTGTAGGCAAAGGCCCAGAAGAGGTTCTGCCGGATGACGCGGAGCGTGGCCTTGGAGAGCGCGATGGCTAGCGCCACACCCGCCAGATCCCCGCGCATCAGGGTGATGTCCGCGGAGGCCATCGCAACGTCGGTGCCGGTCCCCATCGCGATGCCGACATCGGCCTGGGCAAGTGCAGGCGCATCGTTGAGCCCGTCCCCCACCATCGCCACGACCTTCCCCTCCCGCTGCAACCGCTCGATCTCCGCCCGCTTGCCTGCAGGCGACACCCCCGCCACCACCCGAGCGATCCCGACCGCCGCCGCCACCCGTGCTGCCGCCTTGGGATGATCTCCAGTGAGGAGCACCACATCGGCACCGCCGCGCCGCAACTCTGCGACCGCCGCCGCGCTGCTCGATCGGATCGGATCCGAGATGCCGATGACACCGAGCACCGCGCCATCGACTGCGACATACACCGGCGTGGCACCCGTTCCGGCGATCCGTTCCGCAGAGGCCTCCGCCACCCCCAGCTCGACGTGGGATGCCCGGATCCACTCAGCGTTCCCCACTGATACCGCTCGAACGCCGACGGCGCCGCTGGCACCCTGGCCAGGCACCGCCTTGAAATCGGTCGCGTCGGCGAGCGTCAGGCCGCGCGACTCCGCCGCCCCCACGATGGCACGAGCGAGGGGATGCTCGCTCGACCGTTCGACGGCAGCGGCGAGTTGAAGGAGTTCGGCCTCGCTCCCGGTCATGACGTGGACGTCGGTGACGGCGGGATGTCCTTCGGTCACGGTGCCGGTCTTGTCGACGAGTACCACCTCGATGGCACTGGCGCGCTGCAGCGCTTCCCCGCCCTTGACCAGCACGCCGCGCTGGGCGCCACGTCCGGTCGAGACCATCACCGCGGTCGGAACTGCCAGGCCCATCGCGCAGGGACAGGCGATGATCAACACCGTGACCGCAGAGACGAGCGCCTGGAGCGAGCGGGGTTCGGGCCCGACGGTGTACCAGATTGCGAAGGTGATGATCGCGATACCGAGCACGACCGGCACGAAGATGGCGGAGACGCGGTCGGCGAGTTGCTGGATGGGGGCCTTCTGGCCCTGCGCTTCCCGCACCAGGCGCACGATATGGGCGAGCACGGTATCGCGCCCGACCTTGGTGGCCCGCATCCGGAAGGCGCCGACACCGTTGACGGTGCCGCCGGTCACCTCATGGCCGGTGCTCTTGGCCACTGGCATCGGTTCGCCGGTGAGCATCGACTCATCGACATCCGAGGTGCCGTCGAGGACGACGCCATCGGTGGGGACGTGCTCGCCGGGACGGACCCGGAGGGTGTCTCCCACGACGATCCGTTCGAGCGGTACGTCCTGCTCCACCCCGTCGATGATGCGATGGGCGGTCTGCGGCCGCAGCTTGACCAGCGCGCGGATCGCGTCGGCGGTGCGGCCGCGGGCGCGGGCGTCGAGGAGATTGCCGAGGAGGATGAGGGCAATGATCCAGACGACGGCCTCGTAGTAGACATCCGGTGCCAGGCCGTGGCCCCGGAGCCAGCCAGCGCCCACCGTGGCGGCGAGGCTCCACAGGAACGCGGACCCGGTGCCCACGGCGATGAGCGTGTTCATGTCGGCGCCATGGTGCCGGAAGGCGGCCCAGGCGCGGACGTAGAAGTGGCGACCGGCCCAGAGGACGACGGGCAGCGTGAGCCCGAGCAGCACCAGGCGCAGTGCCCCGGCGGAGAGGAGCGAGAGTCCGGGAGTGACGCGCCGCAGCCAGTCGCCCAAGGGCATCATCCAGCGCATGAGCGGGTCGACGGGACCGCTGGTCATCTCGAGCCGGGCGAGCGGCATCGAGAGCAGCATCGTGAGCACGGCGGCCGCGATGCTGACCACGAGCTTGTGCCGCAGTTCCCGCCGCTCGGCGAGGTTCGCCTCATCCTGCAGCGTGACCTGATCGAGCGCGCCGGCGTCGGGGTTCGGGAGCTCGGCACCGTACCCGGTGGCGCGGACCGTCTCCACCAGCGCATCGGGACTGGTCGCACCGGGATCGAAGGTGATCGTGGCCGCGTTGGTCATCAAGTTGACGTTCGCGGCCGCGACGCCAGGGGCTTGCTCCAGCGCGCGCTGGACCCGCGCGCTGCACGCGGCGCAGGTCATTCCGGAGACCGGGAGTTCGATGGTGGTGGGCATGTCAGTCGGTGAACGGTGAAGGGTCAACGGGGCTTCGAAGTCCGTCATCCTGAGGCCTGAAGGGCCGAAGGATCGATCCGCCGACGAGCCGATCCTTCGCTCTGCTCAGGATGACGTTGCTCGTTTGAGATGACGGCCTGCTTCGGCCGTTCACCCTTGACCGTTCAGCGCTCACCGTTCACTTCCCTCTACAATGAGTGTCCCGTGCACCATCCCCATTCCGCAGTGAAAGTCGTAACGGCCGGGGGTGCTCGGCGTGAACTCGACCGGCGTCGGCGTGCCGGTGGGGAGGAAGGTGCGGATCCCGAAATCTCCGAGCACCACTTCCTCGGTGCAGCTGTTGTTGTCGGTGCGGGTAAAGGTGAGCCGCACCGGTGTTCCGGCCCGGACCCGGATGACCGACGGGTCGTACGCGCCGGCCACGGCGACGGCCAATTCCTGGAATGCGCCCGAGCGCCGTGCGACCTGACCGGCCGAGCGGCCGGGCACGACGAAGAAGTACCAGTAGATCCAGGCGAGTGCGCCGGCCGCAAGGACGAGCACCGCCAGCCGATCGATGGTCACGCGATCACCGAGGCCTGGTAGCCCGCGGCCGACACGGCGGCGGAGACGCTCTCCGGCGAGAGCTTCGATTCATCGTACTCGAGTTCGGCGCGTCCCATCTTGACCGAGCCGAGCTTGACGCCATCCATCTTGGACAGGGTCTGATTGACGGTGTTGAGGCAGTGTCCGCAGGACATACCGGTGATGGAGAGGGTGAGGGGCTTCATGGTTGGACTCCTCAAAAGGCTGGAGGCTGAGGGCTAGAGGCTCGCTGGTAGCTGGTAGCTGGTAGCTGGTAGCCAACCACCAACTCTACATAGGGTAGGGGGGTATGTCAAGCATATATGTATGTTGCCTTGTTACAACGACTTACGGTTTAGTCACCGGCCCGCACCGGTCGGTCGACGTCGACAGCAACGGGTTGGCGGAAGGGACCGTCAGAAGGCAGGATGAACCAGAACGTACTCCCGAAATTGATCATCGACTCGGCACCGATCTGGCCGCCGTGCAGTTCCACGAAGCGCTTGCAGAGCGCCAAACCCAACCCCGAGCCCTGGACCCGCCGACTGGGAGAGCTGTCGACCTGGCTGAACTCCACGAAGAGCTTCGACATGTCCTCGGCCTTGATGCCGATCCCGTTGTCACTCACCGCCACCCACACCGCAGGTCGGGTCATGCGCTTGACCTCATCGCCGGCCCGGTCGGAGGGGACTGGCAACGGCGCCTCGGTGGCCAGGGCGCGGAGGACGATCTCGCCGCCTTCAGGGGTGAACTTGGACGCGTTGGCCAGCAGGTTGAAGAGGATCTGCTGGACCCGCACGGCATCGGCGAGCGCAATGAGCGGCGTCTCCGGCAGTTCGAAGCGGTGCACCTGCTTGCGGCCGACACGGAGCCCCTCGGTGTCGGCCACGGCAGCGCGAATGGCATCGCGCAGATCGGTGCGGGTCAGCTCGAGCGCCATTCGACCCGCATCCATCCGCGACATATCAAGGACGGCGTTGATCAACCGGAGCAGGTGCCGTCCGTTGCGATTGATCGACCCCACGAACTCCTGATGCCCGGGCGCGACCGCGCCGACATCGCCGGTGAGGAGAAGGTCGGAGAAGCCGATGATGGCGTTGAGCGGGGTCCGCAATTCGTGCGACACGTTGGCGAGGAACTCATCCTTCAGCTGGGTGGCGTGCCGCAGCTCCCGGTTCTTCTCCGCCAACTCAACGGCATTGCGCTGACTCTCTTCGAAGACATTGGCACGATCGAGACCCAAGGCGGCCTGATCGGCAAGCGCCTGCATCAGGTAGAGATCGTCCTCCCGGAACGATTGCCCCGCTCGCCGGTTCATGACCCACACGGCGCCGATCACGAGGCCACCGGATCGAAGCGGCGTCATCACAGCGGACGTGAGCGCGTCGGGGGTATCGGGAAATTCGAAGTTGCGCGGATCCAGTCGCATGTCGTTGGTGATGAGCGGCTGGTCATGGCTCACGACCCATCCGGCGAGCGACCCGTCCACCGGGATCAGCCGGTCGACGGCGTGCGCCATCAGCCCGGTCCCGGCCAGGACGCGCAGGAAACGCCCCTCCTCCGCCACCAAGCCTATGCCGGAGGCCTCCGCATCGAGCAATTCAGCCGCGAGCCGCGCGATCTCGTGAAAGAGCTCCGCCAGGGGACGGCCAGAGAGGAGCACCTGGGAGAGGTGCCGGAAGGATTCGAGCTCGCGGTTTCGGGCGGCGGCAGCGTCAAGCTCGCGGGCAAAGCCGTGGAGCGACGCGTTGACGGTCTCCAGCGCTCGACGCCTGGCATAGAGCGCCAACACGCTGGCCAGTATCATCCCACCGGCGCCGACCAGGACGTCCCCGTCGTAGACGAGCAGCCACCCGATCCAGCCGGAAACGACCGCCGCCACAAGGATGATCGGCGTCCAGCCGACCCGTGCGGCCACGGTGCGCCGCATTGCGTCCACATCCCGGGGAGATTCTGACATTAGAGGGAATGTGGCATCAAAATCGAAGACCGTCAGGGGGAGCCGATCGCCCGTCCTCCGCCTCGCCTCGTGTTCTCTGCGGTCTCACTCGACGATCACCTCGGAGAAGACCGTCTCGCCGGTCACGAGCATCCGCCGCAGATAGGGCCGACAGAGCCCGCAGCGCGCCCCACAGCTGGTGTCCTCGACCAGTTTCTGGAGGTCCCACCCCGCCTCTCGGGCACGCGGGAGCAGCTCCGCGAACCGGACGTTCTGGCAGACACAGCGATCGATGGTGGGCATGCAGCAATGCTAAGCGGAAATCGAGACACGAGGAAGGAGACAAGAGACAACGCAGATCGGTGCGGCGAGAAGAAGAGGGGAGGAGGCGAACGAGGCGACACGAGAAAGGAGACAACGCAGGTGGGGGCAGGGAGCGGAAGAGGTAGAGGAGGGGAACGGGAGAGCGGCATGAATTCTGATTTGCGTTCGCCTTTTCCCGTCTTCCCCCTCCTCCACCTCTGTCGGCCCTGTCCCGTCGTCCTCTCCCTCCCCTCTCGTACTGCGTTGTCTCGTTTCTCCTGTCTCTGCATTCTCACCTCACTCCTCTCGCCTCCCCTCGTAGAACCTCACCTTCTCTGCCAGGCGCCTGATCCGGATGGCATCGGCCGGCTTGAGCCAGCCGGCTTCCTCACCGGTCCGCGCCCACTGCTCCGGCGGCGTACCTCGAAGCGCCGGGCACCCGCGGTGCGCGTAGCGGGCCAGCGCCTCGGCGAGTGCCTGGCGATAGTGGGGGAGCAGGAGTGCAGGGGTCGAGTCCACGGCGCAGTATGGCATTTGCCAACTGATCCGCGGTAACCGG
Source organism: Gemmatimonadales bacterium (assembly GCA_049680185.1). Lineage (GTDB taxonomy): Bacteria > Gemmatimonadota > Gemmatimonadetes > Gemmatimonadales > GWC2-71-9 > CAMLHU01. The sequence continues at coordinate 72,791 of JBAUHI010000086.1, forward strand.
AACTACGCAGGATGGTGCAGGACCGCGCAGGTCAGTCGGGGGCGCCGAGCGACTTGAAGAGCTGGTCGAGTTGGGCGCGGCGGGGGCTTCCGGCGGGGGGGAGGCGCCGGCTGGGCGGGTCGGTGGCCTTTTCAACGGTGAGCAGCGCACCGGTCGAGTCGATCAGGATCGCTACACGGGTGTCAGGGGTGCCGTTCGAGAGCACGAAGAGCCGAGCACCACCGGGGATGTACCGGGCCGATGCATTCAGGGTGTCCCAGGTGGCAGTGCGCGGCCGGAAGACCGGAAGGGTCACCGACTGGGAATCGGCCAGAGTGCGCAGGACGGGAACGAGCTGCTCTTCCATGCCTTCATCGGCAATGGCCCAGAGCTTCTTCGGAACGTGCCAGCTGTGCGTTTGGGTGCCGGTGATATAGAGACTGTCGCCGTGGACTGCCGCGAGTGCGCTGGTATCTGTGGCACCGGGCGCGGTCCAGAGCGCCTGATACTGGACTGGAGTGGCGCCCGCGGTCACGGCGAGTGCGGTGCCCACCGCGCCGTCGTTGGTGGCGAGCCCTGATTCGATGGCCTGACCCACGGCGTTGACGGTGTGGAGCAGTACCGGCCCGGTCGTTACGGTCCACGAGGTGTCCCGCCCGGGGAGCGGCCTGGAAAGCACCTGGGCCCGCTCCGGTGCAATACGACCCCACGCGTCATCGGCGATCACACCCACGGGAATGGTATCGACCACTTTTTCCGCGGGCATCACACCCACGCCAGCGAGCTCGAGCTCTCGTCGGCGGGCCAGGAGTTCGCCGCGCTTGGGGTCGAGCCACCAGGTCTCGTGCATCGGGCCGGTGGCATCCACCTGATAGGTGGTCCCCGCGCTGGCGTCGACCCAATCCGACTGCCGATATCGCGCCACACCATCCACCTGCACGACCGTGGCGCTGGTGCCGAGCGTATCGGTGGCGCCCACAATGCGGTAGCCGGTGATGTGGGCGGAGAGGGATCGGGTGCCGGGGGCGGGCCAGCCGGGGGCCAGCGTGTCGCCCCAGGTTGCGCCGGAATCGAGCGCACCGGGAGGCACCGGCAGGCGGAGGAAGAGGGCGTAGCGATCGCGGGCCGAAGCGCTGTCAGGGGCGACCGCCACCACGTTGCCATGCTGATCGAGGCGCAGGGTGTCGGTGGTGACCGCGCGGTGGACGTCGAGTGCGGTAGTCCTGACGACAAGTGCATCGCCGTGGGGGGAGGGGACCCAGACAAGACGCGCGATCCGTGGCGCCGTGCCGGTCATTCGGGTGGTATCGGCACCGCGAACGAAATAGAGGGTCTGTGATTCGATGCCCTGGTACCAGGCGGGTTCCCTGGGCGGGTGGAGTTCGGGGGCCTGGGCGGACAGGGCGGGTGGAGCGAGTAAGACGGGTAGAACGGGTAAAACGGGTAGCGCGGGTGTCGCCGCGAATAGGAGCGCGCGGACGAAGAGTGAGGGCCGCGATCGCGACATCAGCACGTTCAGCGAGCTCCGGGCCAGGGACCCGGCGGCGTCTCGGGCACCACTTTCACCGATTCGGCGGTACGGGTCACTTCGAAGCCCCGGGCCTTGTAATTGTCGAGCGCGTGGGGATGATCGAGCGAGCAGGTGTTGAGCACGATGCGAGTGGCCCCCATTTCCCAGGCCTGTCCCACCACCAGTGCGAGCGAAGGGCCGCCGAGCCCACGTCCGGTCCACTGCGGGAGAAGCCCGAAGAGGGCGATATCGACGGTCTCGTCGGCGGATTGGACCAATTCGGCGTAGCCCACCGGGACCCCTTCAATAGAAAGCACCACGGTGCGGTGCCCCGGGCGCGAAAGCCATTCCGCCCACTGGTCGTACGTCCACTCCAGCCGGTCGGTCCAGCACCAGTCGCCACCGATGGCGGTATAGAAGAAACGATTGAGCTCGGGTGACTCGGGCGCCGGCCCGGACAGGGTCAGCCCCGGGGGGATGACGGCAGGGGGGCGGAAGTCCGCAGGCGAGTTGAGTGCCATCCAGGTGGTGACGACCGTGCGGGGTGGCATGGGCACTCGGGTGTGAAGTATCGGGCCGGTGGAGCGCGTGGCTCGCGCGACGGCCCGGCAAGGTACATACTATAGCACGGCACGCCGCCACGTGCGCCTGTCTTACCCATTCCCTTCCGACCGGCCGAGCATGGTCACCCTGCATTGGATCGATTACGCCGTCATGGCGACGTATTTCGCCTTTGTGCTCGGCATCGGTGCCGCGCTCAAGGGGCGGATGCGGTCGAGCGGCGATTTCCTGCTTTCGGGGCGCTCGATCCCCGCCTGGGTGGCGGGGTTGGCGTTCATTTCGGCCAACCTGGGAGCCCAGGAGGTCGTGGGAATGGGGGCGTCGGGTGCCAAGTACGGCATCGTCACCAGCCATTTCTACTGGGTCGGCGCCATCCCCGCGATGCTCTTCGTGGGGCTGTTCATGATGCCGTTCTACTACGGCTCCAAGGCGCGTTCGGTGCCGGAATACCTGCGGCTCCGATTCGACGAGAAGACCCGCGCGGTCAATGCGCTGTCGTTCGCGGCGATGACCGTCTTCTCCTCGGGTATCTCGATGTACGCGATGGGGAAGCTCTTTCATCTATTGCTCGGATGGGACTTCAACGTCAGCATCCTGGTGTCCGCCGGCATCGTGCTGGCATACACATTCCTGGGCGGCCTCACCAGTGCCATCTATAACGAGGTGCTGCAGTTCTTCCTGATCGTCTTCGGATTCCTGCCGCTGGTGTGGATCGGGCTCCGGAGCGTGGGTGGGTGGCCGGGACTGGTGGCACGACTGGCGCAGGATGCCACTGCCCGCGGGATGGCGCCCGACGTATACGTGAGGAGCTGGGCCCATATGGGGAGTGCGGGAGCCAATCCGATAGGTGTGGAGTGGTTCGGATTGGTGATGGGATTGGGCTTCGTGCTCTCGTTCGGGTACTGGTGCACCGATTACCTCGTGGTCCAGCGCGCGATGGCGGCGGAATCGATGACCGCCGCTCGGCGGACGCCGATCCTCGCAGCGTTTCCCAAGATGCTCTTCCCCTTCCTGGTCATTTTGCCGGGGATGATCGCGCTGGCAATGGGAACGGGTCCCCACGGCTTGATCCCAGACAAGCTCACCGCAGCGGGCCTCCCGCTCCTCGATGCGGCCGGCCATGTGGTGCCCGATTTCGATCTCGCCACACCGATGCTCCTGGTCAGGATGCTACCGGCTGGGCTCCTGGGGCTCGGCCTCACCGCCCTCCTCGCTTCCTTCATGAGCGGGATGGCGGGGAACGTGACGGCGTTCAACACGGTGCTCACCTACGACATCTACCAGAGCTACGTGAAACCCGACGCGCCCGACGCGCACTACCTCCATGTGGCCCGCTGGGCGACGGTCCTCGGTATCGCGGTATCGGTGGCCGCAGCGTACGTGGCGGCGTCGTTCAACAACATCATGGATGTGCTGCAACTGGTCTTCGCGTTCGTCAATGCACCGCTCTTTGCAACCTTCATGCTGGGGATGTTCTGGAAACGCGCCACCGGACACGGTGCGTTCACAGGCTTGGTGAGCGGGATCCTGGCGGCGGCGGTCCACCACGGGATGACGCTCCCCGCCGGTGCGGTGGTGGGGATCAAGGGCGGATACTTCGGCGTCTTCGCCACCTACCCGAGTGAACTGGCGCAGACCTTCTGGACCGCGATCGCGGCGTGGACCACCTGTTTCCTGGTGACGATCATCGTGAGCCTCCTCACCAGGCCGCGACCCGACACGGAGCTGACCGGCTTGGTATACTCGGTGACACCGATCCCGCACGACAGCGCGGTAGTCTGGTATCAGCGTCCCGCCGTGCTCGCTGGCGTGGCACTCGGCGCCACGGTGGCGCTCAACCTCATCTTCTGGTGATGGCGATGCTCGACCTGCGCGTCCCCATCGGCTCCCTCCTGGCACTCATCGGCGTGCTCGTCGGCACCTACGGGCTGGCGCACGGCGCCGATCCGGCGATGCACCCGACGGGGATCCCGATCGTGTCCATCTGGGGAGCGGTGCTCTTCGTGGCGGGGTCGGCGTTCCTGGCGGGTGCCAAGTACCGGCCGTGGGGGCGGCGATGAAGGCTGTGTTGGTAGCGGGGCTGCTGGTAGGCTATCAGCTATCAGCTATCGGCTATCAAGGGACTGCGAGCTATCGGCTATCGGCTATCAGCTACCTGCCGGGCAATGAGATCACGATCGGCGGCCCGCGCCACTCGCCACTCGCCACCGGGCGTGCCAAGGCACGCCCCGGCAGCCACACCTTCGCGATTGCCAAGGGGCATTTTCTCCTCGACAAGAAGCCGATCCAGCTCCTCTCCGGTGAGCTGCACTACACCCGGATCCCGCGAGAGTACTGGGCCAATCGGCTGGCGATGGCGAAGGCGATGGGACTGAACACCATCTCCACCTACGTCTTCTGGGACTTCCACGAGACCCGTCCCGGTCACTTCGATTTCTCCACCGGCGAGCGCGATCTCGGCGCCTTCCTCGACGAGGCGAAGAAGCAGGGACTCTGGGTGATCCTCCGTCCTGGGCCGTATGTGTGCGCCGAGTGGGACTTTGGCGGGTATCCGGCGTACCTGGCGAAGGACACCACACTCAAGGTGCGGAGCCGAGATCCGAGATTCCTGGCCGCGGAAAAGCGCTACATCCAGGCGCTGGCCAAGGTGGTGGGGCCGAGGCTGGTGACCCACGGCGGGCCGATATTGATGGTGCAGGTGGAGAATGAGTACGGGTCGTACGGGAGCGACCAGGTGTACCTGAAGGACACGAAGAAGATGTTCACCGACGCCGGCTTCAACGTGCCGCTCTTTACTGCCGATGGCGATTGGCTATTCAACAAGGGAGCGATCCCCGGTGTCCTGCCCGGTGCCAACGGCGAGACCAACTACGACACGCTGGTGGCGCGGGTCAACAAGTTCAATCACGGCAAGGGCCCGTACTTTGTCCCGGAGTTCTATCCGGGTTGGCTGGATCATTGGGGCGAGAAGTTCCAGCGCGTGGCCACCAAGGACTTCCTGCCGCAGTACGACTCGCTCATTTCGCGGGGTGCCAGCGTCAATCTCTACATGTTCCACGGCGGCACCAATTTCGGATTCACCTCCGGCGCCAACTACACCGACCAGGTGCCGATCCAGCCGTCGCTGACGAGCTATGACTACGATGCGCCGCTGGATGAGGCGGGTCATCCGACCCCCAAGTACTTCTCGTTGCGAGATGTGCTGGCCAAGCACTTGAAGAAGACGTTGTCGGAAGTGCCGGCCACCGCACCGGTGATCGGGATAGCGCCGATCACGATGACGCCGACGACGGGGTTGTTCCAGCTGGTGGACACCGCGCGCGGGCTCAAGCGGAACCGCCCCCTCACCTTCGAGGAGCTGGGGCAGAGTGCCGGGTATGTCCTCTACCGCCATCAGGTGGATACGGCGAGTTACGGGATGCTCGAGATCCCGGGGCTCCGGGATTTCGGGCTCGTCTTCGTCAACGGGCGGCGGGTCGGGATGCTCGACCGGCGGACGGGGACCTTCTCCACCGTGGTGGACATCCCGG
>JBAUHI010000087.1:0-34373 GCA_049680185.1 Gemmatimonadales bacterium
ATCGCCGTATCCCAGCATGGCCCCGATCGCGGAATATCGGATGGATCGCGCTGCGGAAATAGCGCTGGCACGCACGGCGGCCCCGGCCTCGATCTCTCGCGATGCCGAGATCTGGGTGCTGGGCGAGAAGAACTTCGAGATCGCGGTCCGAGGCAAGAACGGATTTGTCTGTGCGGTGGGCAGGGCGTTTGCCGGGCCATTGAGCAACCCGGAGTTCTGGAATCCCAAGAATCGGAGTCCCACATGTCTCAATGCGTCGGCCGCGCGGTCCCTGTGGCCTTATGCGTTGAAGGAGGCCGGGATGGCCTTGGCTGGCGCCTCAAAAGCGCAGATCACCGATGCGATCAGGACCGCCGTTGCCAGGAAGGAGTTGGGTGCTCCGGCGCTGGGCTCGATGGCCTACATGATGTCCAAGGAGGCGTATCTGACCGATCGCGACGGCCACAACCTTTGCCACCTGATGTTTGAACTCCCGCCCAACGCCGTGTTCCCGGACGACGCCAGCTCTTTTGTGTCGTGGGATCCAGCGCCGGTGATCGAGTTCAACGTTCCCGTGGGCCATTGGTCGGACGGAAGTGCCGTGGGCGGGGGGACCTGAGGCCGCTCAAGGCGGCAGGGCAGGCGCTGACCTGACGCTCAGACGCTGGGCAGCGTGCCCGGCATCTGAGCGCCCTTGCGCGTCCCTCGGGCGCTCCGCATCCTCCAGCATCTCCTTTCCCGGAACCTCCATGCGTCTGTCGTCGTGCATCCGCCCCGTGCTGGCGGCGTCACTCCTCGCTGCGACCACCGGCTGCGTCACCGCGCGGCTCACCGACGTCTGGAAGGATCCGGGCCTGCCGGCCGCGCCGCTCACCCACCTGATGGTCGTGAGCCTGGCACCGAGCGAGATCCTGCGCCGGACCTGGGAGGACGCGATGGTGGTGGGGCTGAAGGGTCACGGCGTCGATGCCACGGCGTCCTATGATATCTGGCCGGGCGGCCCTCCGGACATCGACTCCCTGGCCCCGGAGGTGCAACGGGAGGCATTCGATGGCGTGGTGCTGACGCACCCCGCAGATGTGAAGACCTCCCGCACGTACGTGCATGGCGGGACCGCACTCGTCCCCACGAAGGTGTACGACAAGTGGAAGCAGCACTATGTGACGTATTACCGGCAGGTCAAGACCCCCGGCCACGTGGAGGTGAGCCGGTCGCTGCTGGTCGACACCGATGTTTGGATGGCCGCCGACACGTTCCGGATGGTGTGGACGGCCACCACCAAGGCGATGAATCCCACGTCGACGGAAGCCACCAACAAGGCGATCATCAACGCCCTCCTCCCGCGGCTCTCCAGGCAGGGTGTGATCCCGCCGACGCAGGGGAAGTAGCGCGGCGCTACTGCCCGATCTTCCGGGCCACCGCTGACACCGCCCGCCCCACCGCCGCAACGAATCCCGCCACATGGTCCACGCCGCCATCCGTATCCGCCAGGAACGGGTCCATCACGGTCGCGCGGAGCACCACCAGTCCTTCGCCGTGCGCGGCGCGCCAGTCGGCAACGGTGCAGGCGCCGAGTGCCTCGATCAACGGGTCGACAGCACCATCATACATCGGGGACGACAATCGGGTGCGGGTCAGGATGTATTCCGGTGCGGTGCGTCCCGGTGCGACGCTCATCCGTTCGTAGATCCCCTCATTCAACGCGTTGAGCTCCGCCAGCGATCGGATGCCGGGATGCGTCACCGTAAAGCAGACGATGTTGAGGTCGGGCAGTGGCAGGGTGACGATCCGGAACCGGCCCAGCGCGCTGTTGGCGAGTGCGGCATGGAGTCGATATGCGCCGACGACGGTCCGCGAGATCAGGTGTCCGTACCCGCGTTCGTCGAGTGGAAGCACACGATGGCTGAGCCAGACGGCCGCCGCCGCGGCGCCGGGCTTCGATCCCTCGAGGATGCAGCGTCCGAGGAAGAGCTCGTCCGCCTCCCGTCCGCGAGCGGTCAGGTAGGGCGGGTCCACGGCCACGAGCTCGCGGGCGCGGCGGTCCCTGAGGAGGAATGCGCCCGCAGGGTACGGCACGAACCCGAGCTTGTGCGGGTCGACGCTGATCGAGTCGGCCTGACCCAGCGCGGTCATCGAAGCCACCCACTCGTCGGTGGGCCACGCGATGCCGGTCGTCGTCCGGATCTCGGTGGCGTTCCGTCGGTGTCCGTCGGCCCCCCAAGTCACTGCCGAGGCGTAGCCGCCGAAACAGGCGTCCGAGTGGACGTGGAACGCCATCCCCAGCTCCCGCCTGGCCCGTTCCCGGACGGCGAGCACCTGGTCCAGGCGGTCGACGGCGCCCTCTTCGGTGCTGCCGCAGACGCTCACACAGCCGAGCACCGCCGTCTTCGACTCGGCGCAGCGCTTGAGCTCCGCCCAGAGCGCGTCGGGATCCATCCGGAAGTGCTGGTCGACCGGCACCAGCCGAAGTTGGCTGGCGCCGATGCCGAGTGCGCGCGTGATCTTTTCCCATGAGTAGTGGGCGGTCGCAGCGACCAGGACGACCGCCGCCGGAAGCTGCTCTCCGTAGCGACGCGCGAGCCGGATGCTGTAGTCCTGATATCCGATGCTGGAGAGCGAGTGCGCATCGAGAGCGGCCCGCGCCGCCTCGGCGGAGACCTGCGATCGGAGCGCATCCCAAAGATCGAGCGCAGCGCCGCCGTCGATATTGAGGATCGACCAGAGCGGAAGCTCGGCCAATGGAGCTCGGCCACCGTCGGGAAGCGTTACGTCGAGCGCCAGGCCCAGGTCGGCCGCAGCGCCGGAGAGCCCCACCGGGAGGTAATGCAGGTTCCGCGCGATCCACAGCGCCTCGAAATTGGCCACCGTGCCGCCGGATGAGAGGTGCCCCCACGCGGCCTTCGGGTCGTACCCCATCATCGTGGCAAGCTGGGCCGCCACCTCGAGCTCGAGTCGAGTCGTGACCGGCGCCGCCTCTCCGGCCACGTTGTTCGGGTTGTAGAGCATCGTGGCGAAGTAGGCGACCTGCGAGGCGATGGTCTGTTCACCGACCATATGGCCCTGGTACCGGCCGCTGAAGAACGGCACGTCCTGCTTCAGGTCGGCGAGGAGGCCGAGGAGTTCCTGCGTGAGTGTGGCCATAGAGGCCTCATAGCCTTCGCGCCGCCGGTCCGATTCGCGGATCCGGAGCCCATCCTCGGGGTGATGGTTGCGGCGCCAGAAGGCGTGGTCGCGCAGCGACTCCACTACCAGTCGTTCCAGGACATCCGCGTTCTCCGCCCTCGGCCCCAGGAACCAGGCGCGGAGCGCTTCATCAGCAATGTGGTCCATGGACCGAAGCTTACGGAGTGTTCGTGAGGAAGCCGTGAAGCGAGGTGCAATGCGGGTTCAGAAGTTAGGTCCTAGGTCCTCGGTGCTAGGTGTGACGGGGGCGTCAGCGGATCTGTGGGTGAGTGGCGGGTGGCGGGTGGCGGGTCATGAGTCATGGGCTGTGCTCCAAACCCTAAGCCCCAAGCCCCAAGCCCTAAGCCCCAAGCCCTAAGCTCTTAGCTCTTAGCTCTAGACTCTAAGTTCTAAACCATCAACTCCATGCCGCTCCCCGCCACCACGTCCTTCTCCCATCGCGCCATGACGCACGCCGCCAGGCAATTGCCGAGGAGGTTGATGGAGGTGCGGGCCATGTCCATCAGCGCGTCGACACCGAGGATGACCGCGACGCCTTCGAGCGGGAGGCCGAAGGTGGCGAGTGCGCCGGCCAGGATCACCAACGAGGCGCGCGGCACTGCGGCCACGCCTTTGCTGGTGAGCATCAGCGTCAGCATCATCAGGATCTGCTGGCCCAGCGTCATCGGCACGCCGGCCGCCTGCGCCACGAACACCGACGCGACGGCCAGATAGAGCGTCGATCCGTCGAGATTGAAGCTGTATCCGGTCGGCAGCACGAATGCGACGATCCGACCCGGGACCCCGAAGCGTTCCAGGTTCTCCATCGCGATCGGGAGTGCGGCCTCGCTCGATGCGGTGGAGAACGCAAGGAGCCATGGCTCCTTGACCCAGCGCCAGAACCCGCGCAGCGGCACTCGCGCCACCAGCGCGATGGGGATGAGCACCAGGAGCACGAACGCGAGCAGTGCCCCATAGAGCGTCCCCACCAGCACCAGCAGGTTCTTGAGCACGCCGATGCCGGAGTTGCCGACGGTCACCGCGATGGCGGCCCCGATGCCGAATGGTGCGAACTTCATCACCAATCCCGTGAACTTGAACATCACCTCGGTCAGGGCGTCGCAGAACCCGAGCATCACTTCCTTCTTCTTGCCGGTCATCTGCGCCAGGCCGATCCCGAAGAGCACGGCAAAGAAGACGACCTGCAGCACCTCGTTCCGCGCCGCCGCATCGAAGAAGCTCGTCGGCACGGTGTGTTCCAGGACACCGCTCACCGTCAGCGTGGTCTGCGCCAGCTGCCGACCGGTGTCGGCCGAAGCGGTGTGCAGGTCAACGCCGACTCCGGGACGGATGAGGTTGACCGCACCCAGCCCGATGAACAGCGCGACTGTGGTCACGGCCTCGAAATAGAGGATCGACTTGAGCGCCAACCGGCCCACGCGCTTGAGGTCGTCGCCGTGTCCCGCGATCCCGACCACGAGTGCCGAGAAGACGAGGGGTACCACGATCGACTTGATCATCCGGAGGAAGATCGACGATACCGGATTGAGATAGCCGCTGAGTGCCACGTCGGGCCAGAACTCGTGGTTGGCCCAGCCCAGCAGGGTGCCGACCACCATCGAGATCAGGATCCACTGCGAGAGCGAGATGGACCGCAGGCGTGCGAGCATGGATGGGACCGGTTGGGGTGGAGCGGCGGTGGCCGGCCCCGGGGTTCAGCGCGCGGAGAGCGCGTGGGCCTTCGCGTCGATCCCGGCAAGGAGCGACGCGTAGGACGCCGCGAACTTGGCGACGCCGTCATTCTCAAGGAACGTCGCGATGGCCGCGAGGTCGATGCCGCAACCGGCCAGCGCCTCGAGGCGGGCCGGCGCCTTGCTCATCGCGTCACGGATCCGGACGACGGCCTTGCCGTGGTCGGCAAACGCCGCGAACGTTTCCGGCGGCAGCGTGTTCACGGTGTGCGGCGCGATGAGCGCGTCGACGTAGTAGGTGTCGGGGTACTTCGGATCCTTGGTGCTGGTGGAGGCCCAGAGCGGCCGCTGCACCTGCGCTCCGCGCGCCACGAGCTTTTCCCAACGCGGTCCCTTGAACTCCGCCTCGAAGAGCGCGTAGGCCGCGGCCGCGTTGGCGATCGCGATGGTCCCGCGGAGCTTCGACGGGTCGCCGCGCTTGTCGAGCTCGGCATCCACCCGTCCATCCACTCGGCTCACGAAGAAGCTCGCCACTGACACCACGCGATCCACCGGCTCGCCCACGGCGGCGCGCTGTTCGATGCCGCGGAAGAACGCTTCGATGACCTCCGCGTGGCGCGCCACCGAGAAGAGCAGGGTCACGTTCACGTTGATCCCGCCCGCCAGGCAGCGAGTGATGGCCTCGAGCCCCTCGACGGTGCCGGGGATCTTGATCATCACGTTGGGACGGGCCACCCGCTTCCAGAGCCGCTCCGCCTCCGCGATGGTGCCGTCCGTGTCGCGCGCCAACGTGGGCGAGACCTCGAGGGACACCACACCGTCGACGCCGCGGGTCCGTTCATACACCGGCTGGAACGCGTCACAGGCGGATTGCACGTCCGCCACCGCGATCGACTCGAACACCTCCGCCGCGTTCTTGCCGTCCGCCGTGAGCTTGCTGATGTCCTCGTCGTAGAGGTCGCTCGAACTGATCGCCTTCTCGAAGATGGTCGGGTTCGAGGTCATCCCCATCAGGCCATCATCTTCGATGAGGCGGCGGAGCTTCCCCGACTGCACCAGGTCGCGGGTGATGAAGTCGTACCAGGGGCTCTGGCCCAACTTGCCGAGGGACACGAGCGGATTGGACATCAGGCGGTCCTCCGGGCCAGCGACTGCCGGACGGCAGCGACCACGTGGTCGGTGGTGATCCCGAATTCATGGAACAGCGTCTCGGCCGGCGCCGAGGCGCCGAAGTGGTCAAGGCCGATGGCCACGCCGTACGAGCCGATGAATCGGGACCAGCCGAAGGTGCTCGCGGCCTCGACCGACACTCGCGCGGTCACGGCTGGAGGCAGCACTGAGTCCTGGTATTCCTGCGGTTGGGCCTCGAACACCTCCCAGCACGGGAAGGACACGGCCCGGGTCGGTGTCCCCGCACCGGTCAATTGTTCCGCCGCGGCCAGCGCCAGCTGCACCTCGGAGCCGGTGGCCATCACGATCGCGACCGGGGCCATCGGCGGGTCGAAGAGCACATAGCCGCCGCGCCGGGCATCGGCCGCGGGACGGAGCTTGGTGCGATCGAGCGTCGGGAGCTTTTGGCGGGTCAGCGCCAGAACACTGGGTCCGTCGGTCCGGCCGAGGGCCATCCGCCAGCATTCGGTCGTCTCGGTCGCGTCGGCGGGACGGAAGACGTGGACGTTCGGAGTGGCGCGCAGGGCGGCGAGCTGTTCGATCGGCTGGTGGGTCGGGCCATCTTCGCCGAGGCCGATCGAATCGTGGGTCCCGAGGAGGATCACCGGGAGCTTCATCAGTGCGGACAGGCGGATCGACGGCTTCAGGTAATCGGAAAAGATGAGGAAGGTGGCACCGAAGGGCCGGACCCCGCCGTGCGCCGCCATCCCGTTGAGTGCGGCGGTCATCCCGTGTTCGCGGATGCCGAAATGAAGGTTCCGCCCCATCGTGGTGGCGGAGAAATCCCCGCCATCCTTGATGATGGAGCAGGTCGAATGGGCCAGGTCGGCGGCGCCGCCGATCAGGTTCGGGACGGTCCTGGCGACGGCATCAAGCACCACTTGCGACGCCTGTCGCGTGGCGAGTCCTGATTGCCCTGCAAAGTCGGGAAGGTCCGCATCCCAACCGACCGGCAGCCCGCCCTGCATCCAGGCGTCGAACTCTACGGCGTCCGCGGGGTACTGTGCCGCGTAGGCATCGAACAACTTGCGCCACGCCCGTTCCTCTCTGCGGCCCCGCCGGGCATAGCGCGCGCGCTGGGCATCGACCTCGGGTGGTACAAAGAACGGCGTGTCCGGCCACCCCATCACCTGCTTGGTGGCCTTCACCTCCGCGGCACCCAGCGGGGAGCCGTGCGCGGCGGAGGTGTTCTGCTTGTGGGGTGCCGGCTCGCCGATGATGGTGCGAAGGATGATGAGGGTGGGGCGGTCGGTCTCGCGGCGGGCGGCCGCCAGCGCACGCTGGATCGCCTTGAGGTCGGTGCCGCTCGAGACGCGAATGACCTTCCAGCCGTAGCCGCTGAATCGCTTGTGCACGTCCTCGGAGAACGACAGCTCCGTGGTCCCGTCGATGGTGATGTGGTTGTCGTCGTACACGCAGCAAAGCTTGCCGAGTCGGAGGTGGCCGGCCAGGCTCGCCGCCTCGGACGCGACGCCTTCCATCATGTCGCCATCGCTCATGAACGCCCAGGTGCGGTGGTCGACGACGGCGAACTCGGGCCGGTTGAACCGTGCCGCGAGGAACCGCTCGGCGATCGCCATCCCGACGGAGTTGCCGACGCCCTGACCGAGCGGGCCGGTGGTGACCTCGATGCCGGCGGCGTGGCCGCGCTCGGGGTGGCCGGCCGTGGGGGATCCCCACTGCCGAAAGCGCTTGAGGTCCTCCAGGGACAGGTCGTAGCCGGTCAGGTGGAGGAGGGAGTACAGGAGCATCGATGCGTGACCGCAGGAGAGCACGAATCGGTCGCGGTCCACCCACGCGGGATCATCGGGGTTGTACTTGAGGAACTTCGACCAGAGCACGTAGCCGACCGGCGCCAGCGCCATCGGCGTGCCGGGGTGGCCTGAGTTCGCCTTCTCCACGGCGTCCATCGCCAGGCCCCGGATCGTGTTAATCGTGGCCCAGGCGAGCGCGTCGGTCGATCCCTCGGGGCCGGCGGGAGCGGATGCAGGGGGCGGTGGCGTGGACACGAGGCTCCGGGGAGGGCAGGGACGGAAGCGGAAAGCGAGGCAAAACTAACACCGTGGACCCCCTCCGTCACCGGCGTCCGCACTTTCCCGGCCCCTCCAGTCCGCCTATCTTGGCCTTTGATAGTTGAGCCACGGCCCCCGCGGGGCCCGAATGGAGAACAGGCACTGTGTCGGACGAACCGGGTTACCTGAAGGCGCTCCGCGCCTCCCAGCAGAAGAAGAAGGGCGCAGCGCCCGCGCTGACCGGCGGCAAACACGCCTCCGCCTCGATCGAGGAGCGCGAGGCGCAGCGGTGGGCCACCGAGGTCGCGAAGGAAGAGGTCACATCGACGCCATCGGTGCATGGGGCGGGGTGCGTCTTCCTGTTCTCGCCGCGCACGTTCACTGGCAAGGCGCCGGTGGTGCTGCACGGCGTCGCCGACCGCGCCGCGCTGGCCCAGCGGGTGGCCGCCGCCGCCACCGCCGGAGAGACGGTGCTCGGCTGCTTCGACGTGCGGGAGCGGAAGCCGCTCACGCCACGGGGCGAGGGCGGTGCCATCGTGTTCGACGCGGGGCCCGCGCGGGCGCTGCCGAAGGCGGTGAGTCCCGAGCAGATGATCCGACGCGCCACTCTGGCGGCGGAAGAGCTGGCCAAGACCCGCAAGACGGACGACCGTGACCGGGGTGGTCACGGCGGCCGCGGTCGCTGATCCCGGAACGGCCGCGATGACCCGCTCGCGTCGTCGCTGGCCGTGGGTCCTGCTGGTCCTGATCGTCGCGGCCGGCGCCACCACCTGGTGGGGTCGGCCGCTCGCGTTGCGGGTGGTGACGTGGAAGACGGCGCGCCGTTTTCCGGCGGTGCGCTGGATCGACGGCGATTCCCTCCAGGCGTGGTCGGGTGCCGAAGCGCGCACCCGGCCGCTCCTCCTCGATGCCCGGACCGCCGATGAGTTCGCCGTGAGCCGCATCCCCGGAGCATTGCGCATCGATCCGTATCGACCCGAGCTCCGCCCGCTCGGCGACCCACCCCGCGACACCGCCATCGTGGTCTACAGTTCGGTCGGGTACCGCGGTGCGCGCATTGCCGAGTGGTTGGGCGGGCAGGGGTATCACAGGGTGACGGACCTGGCAGGGGGGATCTTCGGCTGGGCCAACGCCGGCCGGCCGGTCATCCGGGTGGATGGCCCCACGCCACTGGTGCATCCGTTCGATCAGCGGTGGGGCCGATTGCTCTCGCCGGCCCACCGAGCCGACGCGCCACCGCTGCCGAACGTCACGGCCGCACCCTAGGCCGATTTTTGGTTCCGGGCCGACCTGACTACCTTTAAGTCCGTAGTTGTACGAACCCGGCCCGCATTGGGTGGTCCGGTGTGACCCAAAGGACGCGGCAGACGCGTCCGTTCGGAAGATCAGTGCCCCGCAGGCGTTCCCGCTCTCGCCGGCCTTCAGCGCCGGACCACGTTCCCGCAACCGCTTTCCGTACCTCCTCGACGCGCTCGATGGACTCGCATCGGGATTGGTTGCTTACCACTTACGGTCCCCACTGCGCCTATTGCGGCCAGACCATCAGGCCGGAGACCGCCACCCTCGATCACGTACGACCCCGCAAGGGCCAGAAGGCGTACGACCGCCCCGACAACCTGGTCATCGCCTGTCGCGACTGCAACGCCGCCAAGGCGGACATGCCGCTCGTCTCTTGGCTGCTCCAGCGCAAGTCGCGCGCAGTGCTCCTACTGGAGTACGGACACCACCTCTCGTCAGGCCTGCAGCAGGAAGCGGCCCGCTTGGTGGACCGCCCGATGCTCGACCTGAGCGCCAACGACGGCACACCCGCCGCCGTGGGACTCCGGTTCCGCCCGGGAAAGCCGGGGAAGCGGCGGTAATTGGTGGCGGGTGGCGAGTGGCGCGTTGTGGATGTACGGTGATCTCGTGACCGTCTGATGCGGAACGACCCTCCGGGGACATGCCCGAAGGGTCGATTGGCGTTGGACTGTAACCTCATCGCCTCCTCCCATCACACCCGCCACCCGCCACTCGCCACCTACTTGCCCAGCGCCTCCCGCACGATGCGCGCCTGCTCCGCCGCGTGCGCGGCCGGGTACCCCTCGGCCGGACTCGCCCGCTCCGGACGACCGGCATAACTCAACGTCGCGCCCTTGGGCAACACGCCCCGCAGTCGCTCCTGCAGAAATGTCCACGCACCCATGTTGCGCGGCTCCTCCTGGGCCCAGACGACTTCGGTGACGCCGGGATGCTTGGCCAGCACCGCCCGCAGTTCCGCCTCCGGGAAGGGGTAGATCTGTTCCACCCGCACCAATGCCGGTCGACCGGCCGTCAACTTCTCGGCCCCTGCGTGCAGGTCGTAGTAGACCTTGCCGGTGGAGAAGACCACCCGCGTCGCCGCCGCGGCCCCGGTGTCGTCCAGTACTGGCTGGAACCCGCCGGTGGTGAGGTCGGACAGGTGTGACGTCGCCGCCGGGAGCCGTAGCAGGCTCTTCGGTGTGAGGATCACGAGCGGGCGCTGCCGAGCGTCCCGCGCCTGCCGGCGGAGCAGGTGGAAGTACTGCGCCGGTGTGGTGCAGTTGGCGACGCGGATGTTCCCTTCCGCGGCCAGCTGCAGGAATCGCTCCAGCCGTGCGCTCGAATGTTCGGGCCCCTGGCCCTCATAGCCGTGCGGCAACAGCAGGGTCAGCCGGGTGGTGAGCCCCCACTTCGACAGGCCGGCCGCGACGAACTGGTCGATGATGACCTGGGCGCCGTTGACGAAGTCGCCGAACTGCGCCTCCCACATCACCAGCGCTTCGGGCGCCGCCGCGCTGTAGCCGTACTCGAATCCCATCGTCGCCAGCTCGGAGAGCGGGCTGTTGTGGAGCTCAAGGGGCGCGAGGGCACCGCGGAGCCGCTGGATGGGCGCCAGGGTGCGCCCGTTCTCGGAATCGTGCAGCACGAGATGTCGCTGACTGAACGTCCCGCGTTCGGTGTCCTGTCCCGTGAACCGGATCGGAACGCCTTCCATCAGCAGCGCGCCGAGCGCCAGCGTCTCGGCGTGGGCCCACTCGATGCCGCCCTCGGATCCCATCACATGGCGCCGACGCTCCAGCTGCTTCTGCAGCTTCGGGTTCGCCTTGAAGTCGTCCGGCCACGTCAGCAGCTGCTCATTGAGGCCCAACAACATCTCGGCCGGGAGCGCGGTCTCCACCTCGCCCGCGCCCATCATCTGCACCTGGGGATCGGCCCCCTTCGGCTTGGCCGGCGCGGCCTTCATCGCCTGTTGCACCGACTGGAGCTTCTGGTACTCGGCCTCCGCCTGTTGGTCCGCGGCGGCCTGGGTCAGCACGCCTGCCTGCACCAGCGTGGCCGCGTATGTCGTCCGGACCGTCGGGTGGTCCTTGATGTTGGCGTACATCACCGGTTGGGTGTAGGCCGGTTCATCGCCCTCGTTGTGGCCGTGTCGCCGGTAGCCGATGAGGTCGACGAGCACATCGCCCCGGAACTTGTCGCGATACGCCATCAGGAGCCGCACGGCGGAGAGGCACGCTTCGGGGTCGTCCGCGTTGACATGCACGATCGGCAGGTCGAAGCCTTTGGCCAGGTCGGAGGCGTACCGGGTGGAGCGGGCGTCCCGGGTGTCGGTGGTGAAACCGATCTGGTTGTTGGTGATGATGTGCAGCGTGCCACCGGTGCCATAACCGGGGAGCTTGCTCAAGTTGAGCGTCTCCGCGACCACACCCTGTCCAGCGAATGCGGCGTCGCCGTGAATGACCACCGGCAGTGCCGCGGTCGGGTCGTGTTCTGCCGTGGCGCCCTTGCGCTGGGTCTGTCGTGCGCGGGCGCGACCATCGACCACAGGTCCGGTGAACTCGAGGTGGCTCGGGTTGGGCGAGAGCGTCACCCCGACGGTCTTCCCGTTCGTGGCACGCACCGCGCCATCGGCACCGAGGTGGTACTTCACGTCGCCGGTGCCGGCATCAGGCTCATCGAGCCGCGGCTTGCTCCCCTCGAATTCGGCGAATATCGCTTCATAGGGCCGGCCGACGTTGTGCACGATCACGTTCAGCCGGCCGCGGTGGGCCATCCCGATCACGACGTCCCGCGTCCCTTGCTGGGCCGCGAGGTCGACGGCCAGGTCGAGCATCGGGACGAGCAGGTCCACGCCTTCGATCGAGAAGCGCTTCTGACCGAGGTACGCCTTGTGGAGGAATTTCTCGAACGTCTCGACCTGCGTCAGCCGCGCCAGGAGCGCCATGCGTTCCGCCGGTGCAAGCGGCGCGCGGTAGCGTCCCGACTCGATCGCCTGGCGCAACCACACCCGCTCCTCGTGGCTGGCGATGTGCTCCACCTCATAGGCGATCGTGCCGCAGTACGTCTCGCGGAGCTTCGGCAGCGCATCCGCCAGCGTGGCGCCCGGCACCGCGACGCGGAGTGTCGCGGCCGGGATCGTGCGCATGTTCTCCGGCGTGAGCCCCAGGGGGCCCGGGTCGAGCGCGGGGTCGCCGATGGGTTCGCTGCCCAGCGGATCGAGCCGAGCGGCCAGATGTCCGTGGGTACGGAACGCCTTCACCAGCGCCATCGCGGCCGCGACCTGGGCCAGCGATCCACCCGACACCGGCGCCTCCACGAGAGGGCCAGCTTTGGTGGTCGGGAGCGGTGCCGAGGCGATGGGCGCTGCGCCGAGCGTGACACCGAGTCCCTGCGCCACACCTTCGAAGAAGCCATCCGCGCCCTGCAGTAACGATTCGACGGTGCGGAGGAACTCTCCCGACTCCGCACCCTGGATGATGCGGTGGTCGTAGGTGCTGGTCATCGCCATCACCTTGCCGACGTTGAGCGCCTTGAGCTGCTCGGGCGGTGTGGCGGCAAAGGCGGCGGGGTATCCGATGGCACCAGTCGCGATGATGGTGCCTTGATGGGTCATCAGTCGAGGCACCGATGCGGAGGTGCCGAGGCCGCCCGGGTTGGTGAGCGTCACCGTGGCGCCCTGGAAGGCGTCGGGTAGCAGCTTGTTGGTACGCGCCTTTTCCACCAGCGCTTCGTAGGTGGCGTGGAATGCGGCAAAATCCATCGTCTCGGCGTGCTTCAAGACCGGGACCACCAGCCCGCGCGATCCGTCCTTGCGTTGCACGTCCACTGCAAGACCGAGATTGATCCCGTCCGGCGTGACGCGGAAGCTCGACCCGTCACGCTCCAGCAGGGCGTCCCCCATCGTCGGGTGCCGCTTGAGTCCTTGCACCAGCGCCCATGCCACGAGGTGGGTAAAGGAGATCTTGCCGAGCTTTCCGGACGTTGCCATCGCGGTGTTGAGTTCGCGCCGCCGCGCGTCGAGCGCCGTGACATTGAGTTCCCGGAACGAGGTGGCCGTCGGGATCTTGAGGCTCTCGTTCATGTTCTGGACCAGGCGACCGGCTGGGCCCTTGAGCTCTGTGGCGCCAGCGGGGACCGATGCGGCAACGGACGGAGCGCCGGTCGTCGGTCGGATCCCCGGGGCACCGCTGCCATTGGTGCTCGCGGGGGCCGGACGTTCGCCCACGATGCCGCTGTCGAACAGGCGCCGCCACTCCGGCGCGACCGACGCCGGGTCCCGGAGGTACTCTTCGTAGATCGCCTGCGCAAAGCCGGCGTTGGCCGTCTCGAACACGTTCAGTTGCACGGACTTCCGCTCCACCAGGGCCGTGGGACCGGGGCGACCCATTCCCCGCCGGCGCACGCCGGATCATCCGATGAAGTTAACGAGCTTTTCGGCGCCCCGCAGGGCGGTCATCGGTGCGACCAGGGACCAGAGGGCCGTCCTCTGGTGTACCTCAAGGAGATGTGCTCGTTCCGGACTGCATCGTTCCGCAGAAGTACGGTTACCGTTCCCGTTCCACCCGCCGTACGTTCTCCGGCGTCGCACACCGCGTCCTCATTTTTCGGAGGTCCAGCATGCGGGTGACCCGCTCGATCGGAGCGATCGTGTTCGCAACGGTGCTCACGGCATGCGGTGGTGGCGGGGGCGGAGGCAGCCCCTCAACCTCGCTGAGCCTCGCCAAGCCTGCGAGTAGTGGCGATGCGCAGCAGGCCGAGGTCGGCCACGCGGTCACCGCCGCGATCAAGGTCCTGGTGAAGCTCGACACGTCGGTTTCTGCAGGCCACACTATCACCTGGGCCGCGTCGGCGAGCGGGTCGGCAAGTCCGCCAACGAGCCAATCGGGTGTGGACGGCATCGCATCGACCTCATGGACGCTCGGCAGCACGCCGGGGAGTCAGAGTCTGACGGCCACACTCGCGGGGGCCGCGGGGTCCCCGCTGACCTACACCGCGACCGCCATTGCGCCGGTGGTGGCCAAGTCGACCGTGAGCGGTAACGCCCAATCCGACACCGTACACGCCACCCTCGCCACACCGCTCAGCGTCGACGTCACGCTTGGCGGGGTTCCGCAGTCCGGTCGGACGATCGTCTGGTCCACCGGGAATCCAGGAGGGACCGTGATCGCGATCGACACCACCGCCAGCACCACCGGGACGGCTACCGCGCACTGGAAGCTCGGCACCGTGGCAGGGACCCAGTCGGCCACCGCCACGACCGCGGGCGCGGTCGCGGGCGTCAGCTTCACCGCCACCGCGCGGCCGGGGCTCGCCAAAACGCTGACCGCAGTTTCGGGTGACAGCCAGATCGTGGATACGTCGCAGGCGCTGCCGGACCTGCTGCTGGTCAAGGCGATCGACCAGTTCGGTAACGCCCGCTCCGGCGTGACGGTGCAGTGGAGCGCCCCATCAGCCAACGCGACAGTGTCGCCGGCCAGTGACACGACCGCGGCCAATGGCATGGCATCGGCGTCCGTGACGTCTGGCGCCAGTACGGGGGCGGTGACGGTCACGGCGACCGCCTCGGGACTCACCGGATCGCCAGTCACCTTCGGGGCGACCATCACCCATTCCGCGCTCTTCACGATCCAGGTCGAGAACGACACGTTCACGAAAGACAGTCTCATCATCCACGCCGGCGACCAGGTGCGATGGGTCTGGAGCGCCACCGCGGTGACGCACAATGTCACGTCCGATCCGTCACCGAGTTTCACCAGCAGCGTCAATCTTGGTGCCAACGCGACCTACGGACCGATCACCTTCGCCACACCCGGTCTCTACTATTACCACTGCACCATTCACGGCGCGACCCGCAGCGGAATGTACGGGGTCATCGTGGTGCAGTGAGTCGCATGGGCCGCCCTGGCGCCGGTCCGGCGCCAGGGCGGCGGCCCTTGCTGGCCACCCCGCCAAGGCGTAGCATCTTCCTCTCGGTCGCAGGTCGCACTCCCTCCCTACCAGGCCCCGGATGTCCCTTCGCAAGTGGTCGGTCCTTGCGCTGGTGCTGACCATCGCGTCGTGCCGGGCGGGGCGGTCGCGTTCGGTGATCGCCCTGGCCTACCCGGCGGGCGGCGCCGCCTACGCGACCGTCGCGGCCACCCTCTCGCGGACCAGCTCCGCGGACCCGCGCATGCCGGAATTGCTGGTCGACACGAGCGAAGTTCGGCAGACCGCCGATGCCATGGTGGAGTGGGCCCAGCGGGTGGTGGGGATGCGCAATGTGGTCGCGGTGATCGGGCCGGGGAGCAGTCAGGCCGCGCTGGCGAGCGCACCGGTGTACAACACGGCGGGGATCCCGCAGGTCGTACCGATGGTGACCGATCGCATGCTCCAGGACGCTGGCCCGTGGACGTTCACGATGGCCCCCGACGACTCGGTGGAGGGGGCCTTCTTGGTCCGGTATGTCGCACAGGTGGTCGGGGCCCGCAGGGTCACGTTGTTCTACGACAATGACGCATTCGGTCAAAGCCTTCGCGAGTCACTGGTCCGGGAGTGCAACGCCCGCGGGATCCGCGTGCTCGCGCAGGTCGCGGTGCTGCCGAGCAGCGACTTCGAACTGCTTCTGGTGGCCGCCCTCGGCGCGGGCCGGCCCGATGCCCTCTTGATGGCCACGCGGGCGCTCGAGGTCGGCACCGTCGCGGCTCTCGCTGCCCGTCGGCTCCCTCGGGTACCCGTGATCGCGGCGGACGGTGCGCTGGTGCCGGATCGCTTGGTGCACCTGGCGGGCTCCGGCCTGGCCAACATCCGGGCGGTGGCCTTCTGGGTGCCCGACACGACCGACCCACGACAACGGGGCTTCATTGCCGCCACCAGGCGCAGCGACGGCCACGATCCGGACTCCGATCTCGCCATGACACAAGATGCCATCGACCTGCTGACCGCGGCGATCGGCGCGGTCGGACCCGATCGCACCGCGATCCGCGATTGGCTCCGGTCGCTCGGCCGGGGGCGTCCCGCATTTGCCGGGCTCACCGGGCCGATCTCGTTCGGCCCCGGTCAGGCACACTCGCTCACGATGGTGCGCGTGGGACCTGACGAACGCGTCACGCGCGATCCCCGGCAATGACCCTGCCCACGATCGGCAACGCGGCCGCGGGGTCTCGCACGATCCGCCTCCGCACGTTGTTGTTGCTGCTCCTCGGAGCCATCGGCGTCTACGTGCTCGGGATCTTCTTGTATCTGACGATGCACGTGGGGCGCGAGGCGCGCGCGCTCCAGCGTGACGTGGAACCTGCTCTGTATGTCTTCCGACAGGTGGTTCAGCGCGGGCGCGAACTCGATGATGCGGTCGTTGCGGCGCACCTCGTGGCGGCGCATCGGGACGCGGGACTTCGCGACGAAGCCGCCCAGCTCGCGCTCATTCGGGCCCGCGCGACGGCACCGACCCGCATGCTCCCCTTTGCCGGTGTGCCCGATAGCATGCGTGCCAGCTTGGGCCAAGCCGACGAAGCGGTGTCCCTCCTGCAGAACAAGCTCCTTGAGGTGGCGGCGCTGGTCGAGTTGCGCCGGTTCTCCGAGGCGGACCGACGGCTGCTGCAGGTCGATTCGCTGAATCGAGGGTTGAGTGACGCCATCGCGTCAGCGGAGGACGGGGGGCTCTCGGACCTGCTGCGGCGGGAGCAACTCCTGCGTGAGGCCATCGACAGTGTGGTGCTCGCGCTCGGGTGGTGGATCGTGGTGGGGATCCTCTTCCTCCCACTCGTACTCTTCCTCCTCCACCAGCGGGTCGAACGGCCCCTCGCCGAGCTGGAAGGCGCGCTCGGTCGGGTGGCCGAAGGCGAGCTCGGCACCCGCGTCCCCGTCAGGCGACACGACGAGATCGGTCGGCTGGCCGGACACTTCAACGTGATGACTCGGGTCCTGCGCGAGCGGGCCACCGAGCAGGGCCGCTTCGCCGCAGCGGGCGTGCTCCTCGCCGACGTCGCCCACGAGGTCAACAATCCACTGATGGCGATCGGCGCGCTGGCCGAGACCCGGTTGCAGGACGACACGCTCAGCGAGGAGCATCGCGAGGAGGTCGAACAGGTCCTTCGTCAGGCCCGACGCGCTGGCCGGCTGTTGTCCGGACTCCTGCGGTTCGTGCGACCCGCCGAGATACGGGTCTCGGCGATCGCCGTGAACGACGTCATCCGGGACGGGCTCGACCTGGTGGCGCACCAGTTCGGTGCCGGCGGCGTGATGGTGGACCTCCGCCTCGATCCCACTTCGCCGCAGACCTTGGCCGATCCCAATCGCATCGAGCAGGTGTTCGTGAACCTGCTGAGCAACGCGCTCGACGCGATGCGCGGGCACCCCGGCCCCCGCGTGATGAGCGTGGAGACGTGGGTGTCGGACGGAAAGGTGTATGCCGCGGTCGCCGACACCGGGGATGGCGTCAGCGACGCTGTCGTCCAGCAGATCTTCCGGCCCTTCGTTTCCACCAAGGGGAAGCATGGGACCGGTCTCGGGCTCTACATCTCCCGCCAGATCGTCCGCGAGACCGGCGGCGACCTGGTGCTCGACGGATCGAAGCGCGGGCCCGGTGCCCGGTTCATCGCGAGCTTTCCCGTTGCGGAGCCGGGTGTGGGGGCGGTGGCCGCCTTGCGCCCCAGTGCCTCGACGCCTCCTATGGGTGCCGCACACGACAAGCCGCTTGCCGGCTTGCGGGTCCTGGTGGTGGAGGACGAAGAGTCGGTCCGACGTCCCGTTGCCCGCTTCCTGACCCAACGCGGCGCCGTCGTCGACGAGGCGGCACACGGGGCGGAGGGGCTCGCGCGCATCCACACGACGCGACCCGACGTCGTGGTCGCGGACATCCGGATGCCGGTGATGGACGGGATCGCGTTCTATCGCCAGCTCCTGATCGAGCATCCGGGCGTGGCCCGAAGGGTCGTGTTCTTCTCGGGAGACTTCAGCCAACTCTCCCAGCTCGAAGGGCTCACCATCCCTGCTGACCGCCAACTGCTCAAACCCGTCGACCTCCACCTGCTGGAAGCCCGGATCGTGGCCATCGGGCGGAGTCAGCTCTCGTGAGGTATTCCGTTGTCACGTTCCTGCTGACGGCGGCGGCATGTGGCCGCGCGCCGGGCTTTTGTCCCGTCGTGGCCCTTGCCGGCGCCACACCACACTCGGTCGACGGGAGGGTGGCCGCGGCACTCCTCGCGATGGAGCCCTCTGCCCGGCGCGTCTGCATCGCGACATTCCGGCATCCGTCCTACGACTCGCTCGGCGACCCCGCCGCCGAGGTCGCGATGGCCGAGCGTGTCGCCGGGGAGGATGACGTGATGGTCGTGGTGGGACACGTCAGCAGTCGGGGGAGCCTTGCAGTGGCGCCGGTATACCGGGCCGCCGGGATCGCCCAACTGGTGCCGGCCTCGACCAGCCAGCGGCTGCTGGGATTCCGCCCGTCATTGATGAGTCTGGTGCCAGATGATTCGGTGGAAGGCCTCGCGCTGGCCGCCTACGGCGACTCCGCATTCCGGGCCCGGCGCGCGCTGATCGTCTATCGGGCCGATCAATATGGAGAGGAGATGTTCGCTGGGCTGCGGGCCGGACTGGCCCAGCACGGCGTCCGGATCACCGCGGCGATCCCCACGCTCGCCGAAAGCGACATGCCGACGCTGGTCAATGCCGCGATCATGAGTGGTCCGGCGGATGTGGCGTACCTGCTTGGCGATTATCGGGTGGTGGGGCGTGCCGCCGTTGCGCTCCACGCCAAGCGGCCTGCGATGCCGCTGGTCGCCGGAGATGCGGCGGCCTATCCGGAAGGGCTCACTGAGCAGGCAGGTGCCGCGCTGTCGTCGATCTACGTGCTGACCTATCGCACCACCTTGGGCGACACCGCCAGGGACGCCGTGTACCGCAGGGAGTTCCGCGCGCTGGCCGGGAGGGAGCCCACACCCGACGAACTCCTCACCACCGATGCCCTGCTGGTCGCCGCGGCCGCCGTCCGCGAGGCAGGGCCGGACCGGTCCGCGGTGGAGTCGTGGCTCGCATCGCTCGGAGGGAGTCGGCCCCCGTGGCCCGGACTCAGCGGCCCGATCCAGTTCTCCCGGCCAAGCCTGGCCGGCTTCGAGGTCATGCGCGTGGAGAAGGACGCGCTGGTGCCGGTCACTCCTCGCTGAATCCTCCGCCCTCGACCCGCGTCACGTAGTCACGCGCCGCGCTCGCGACCGTCGTGCCATCCCATCCCAACTCGCGCCCCAGCAGCTCGGCCACCGCCGCGGCAGCGCCGCATCCCTGGTCCCTCGTCTCGTAGTAGAGGTGGATCCGGCGTACCAGCACGTCCTCGACCGAGGTCGCGTATTCGCGCCGGACCGCCTGGATCACCGTGGCTCCGATGGCCGGATGCTCCGGCACCAGTCGCTGGCCGAGCGCCCGGTCGGCGCGAATGAGATTGAGCACGGCCGGCGTCTCGCTGCCGTAATGCTGCAGCAAGTGCATCGCTGCACCGGCGTCGAGTCCCAACTCCAGCGCCTCGACGTGGAACGGCTCCAGCCGCGCCGACTCTCCGCCGGGGAGTGGTTCCCGGTCGGTCGGCGCTCGCGAAGGACGGCGCCGGCCTTCCAGGGCGTGGAACTCGTGGCCGACGCGGTCGACCAATTGGGCCGCCATCTCCCGATGGGTGGTCAGCTTTCCCCCGGCGATGGTGAGCATTCCGCCTGCGCTTCGCACGATCGCGTGCTCCCGCGACACCGCCGCGGTGCTCTCCGCGCCCGGATCGGCCAGGAGCGGCCGCAACCCGGACCACGTCGCGATGACATCCTCCGGCGTCAGGTGCGCATTCGGGAACATCGCGTTGGCCGAGCGGAGCAGGTACCGGACATCATCGGGCGTGGCGCGCACCGATTCCGGTGGCTGGTCGGTGTCGGTGTCGGTGGTGCCGATGTAGCTGAGCTCGCCCCACGGGAGCACGAACATCACCCGACCGTCGATGGCGCTGGTCAGCGTGATGGCGGCGGTGTGGCCGATCCGCTCGCGACGCACCATCGCGTGGCTGCCCTTGGTGAGGCGGAGGAGCGGGCGGGCCGCCGGGTCCTCCATCATCCGGATCCGGTCGCACCACGGTCCGGTGGCGTTGACCACGATCGTGGCCCGCACCAGTTCCGGGGTGCCGTTCCCGGTGGCGATATACGCTCCGCCGACCCGCCCGCCGGCGACCTCCAGCCCGGTGACCCGGGCGTGACTCGCGATCATGGCGCCATGGCGCTCGGCGCTTCGGACGGTGGCGATGGTCAGGCGTGCGTCATCCATCTGGGCGTCGTAGTACCGCGCCCCGCCCACCAGGCCGCGTTCGCGCAGCATCGGTTCCGCCGCCAGGAGCTTCCGCTTGCCCAGCATCCGGTGGTGGGGCACATTCCGGAAGAGCGACAGCAGGTCGTACAGCCACATTCCGGCGGCAAGCTTCCAGAAGCCGACGCGGTCGCCGGTATGGACCGGAAAGATGAAGGGCAGGGGTCGGACGAGGTGCGGCGCGATGCGCAGCAGGATGCCGCGTTCCCGCAGCGCCTCGAAGACCAGCTTGATGTCACCGTGCTCGAGGTAGCGGAGTCCGCCGTGCGCCAGCCGGCTGGAATGGGAACTGGTGCCGGCGCCGAAGTCGCCCTGCTCCACGAGCGCCACCCGGTAGCCACGCATGGCGGCGTCCCGGGCGATCGCGGCGCCCACGATGCCGCCGCCGACGATGAGCACTTCCCACGGCCGGGCCGCCAGTTCGGCCGGCGAGGCAAGATGAGCGAACCCCGACTGTCCCCCCCGGCGCTGTCCGCCGTCCCCAGGCCCAGCACCTGGTTCACCTGGCACGGTCACCTGGTCCGTCCCGGGCTCCGGGTGCTCGACCTGGCCTGCGGCGAGGGCCGCCACGCCATCGCGGCCGCGGCGCTCGGTGCCGAGGTCGTCGGCGTCGATCGCGATGCGGCGAGGATCGATGTGGCCCGAGAGGTCGCGGGGGCCCAAGGTCTTTCGCTCGATCTGCGCATCGTCGACCTCGAGGGTGAATGGCCCGATCTCGGCACGTTTGGGATGGTCCTTGCCTTCAACTATCTTGACCGTACCCGGATGACCGATGTGATCGCGCGGGTGGCGCCGGGAGGCGTGCTGATGATGGAGACGTTCCTCGTGGCGCAGCGGGACCTTGGATGGGGCCCCCGGTCCGACACCCATCTGTTGGCTCCGGGCGAACTTGCCCGTCTGGTGGTGCCGCTCGAAGTGGTGCATGGCCGCGAAGTGTACGAACCCGTCGACACCGATCGCTGGCGTGCCGTCGCTGGCGTCGTCGCCGAGCGGCGGGTGTAGCGCCCGCGCCCAATAATCTCCGCGCCCGCCGACCGGGGCAACCCGGTCAGGGCGATGAGGCGAATCTGATGCTTTCTGTACCGCCGGACCGTCGCTGTGCCCTGATCGCGGGGTTGCGTACGCCGTTCGCCCGCAGCGGGACCGTCTTCCGGGACGTGCCCGCCACCGCGCTCGCGCGTGCCGCCGCCAAAGAGCTCCTCTATCGCACCGAGCTCGATGGCCGCGAGGTCGATCAGGTCATCTTCGGCCAGGTCATCTCGTCGGCGCTCGCACCCAACGTGGCGCGCGAAGTGAGCCTCCTCCCGCAGTTCCCCCGTACCATTCCGGCGTACTCGCTCAACCGCGCCTGCGCCTCTTCGGCCCAGGCCGTCGCCGATGCCCACGACCAGATCATCCAGGGCAACGCCGACGTGATCCTGGCCGGCGGCGTCGAGTCGCTTTCGGATGTGCCGATCCTCCATTCCAATGGGATGCGTCGCATCCTGATGGACGCCAGCAAGGCCAAGACGCTGGGGCAGCGGCTGGCCACCTTTGCGCGGGTCCGGCCGCGGGACTTCATCCCGATCACACCGGCCATCGCCGAGCCCTCGACCGGCGAGACGATGGGGCAGTCGGCCGAGAAGATGGCCAAGGAGAACGGGATCACTCGCCTGGCCCAGGATGAGTGCGCGCTCCGGAGCCATCAACGCGCCGCGGCCGCCACCGTCAATGGCAAGCTCACCGCGGAGATCGCCCCCTGGTTCGGCGGACGCGGGATGGACGAGATCCTCCACGCCGACAACGGGATCCGCACCGACACGTCGATGGAAAAACTCGGCGCGCTCAAGCCGGTCTTCGATCGCCGCTACGGGACCGTCACCGCCGGGAACTCCTCGCCCCTCACTGATGGCGCCTCAGCGGTGATCCTGATGGCCGATGGCAAGGCCCGGTCGCTCGGGTACACACCGCTGGCGTACGTGCGGAGCTACGCCGTGGCTGCGGTCGATCCGGGCTGGCAGCTCCTGATGGCGCCGGCGGTCGCGGTGCCGCTGGCACTCAAGCGCGCCGGCCTTGCATGGAAGGACATCGGCGTCCTCGAGATCCACGAAGCGTTCGCCGCCCAGGTCCTGTCGAACGTGCAGGCGTGGGGTTCGAAGAAATGGGCCGATCACTTCGGCCTGCCGGCCCCGACCGGCGAGGTCGACTGGGACATCACCAACGTCAACGGCGGATCGATCGCCATCGGCCACCCGTTCGGCGCCACCGGCACCCGGATCATCACCCAGCTGGCCAACGAGATGGTCCGCCGGAATGTCCAGTTCGGGATGCTCTCGATCTGCGCACAGGGCGGGATGGGTTTCGCGATGATCCTGGAGCGCACCTGATGTCGGCGTTCACTGTGGTGACCACGGATGGCGTGGCCGTCGTGACCCTCGATGTGCCGGGGCAGCCGGTCAACACCATCAACGCCCTGGTGCAGCGGGAGTTCGATGCACTGCTGCCCACCCTCGCGGCCGATCCGTCGGTGCGCGCGGTGGTCCTCATCTCCGGCAAGCCCGACAACTTCATCGCCGGTGCGGACATCGACCAGTTCACCAAGCTCACCTCCGCCGATGAGGGCGCCGCGCTGAGCCGTGCCGGTCAGGAGATGGTCCAGCGGCTGCAGGACTTCCCGAAGCCATTCGTCGTCGCCATCCACGGCGCCTGCTTGGGCGGCGGACTCGAACTCTCGCTCGCCTGCACCTGGCGCGTCATCTCTGACCACCCCAAGACCCAGCTCGGCCTTCCCGAGACCTTGCTCGGTGTTCTGCCGGGCGCTGGTGGCTGTGAGCGTCTGCCCCGCCACATCGGACTGCAGGCCGCCCTCGACATCATCCTGGCCGGGAAGTCGGAGCGGGCGCAGAAGGCGTTCAAGCTGGGGCTGGCCGATGAACTCGTCCATCCGGCCATCCTGCGCGACGTCGCGATCGCGGCGGCACGACGGCTGATCGTGCGGGTGCCGCTTCGGGCGCCCCGGCCGGCCGGCGTGATGGCGTGGTTCCTCGACCGCACCAAGTGGGGCCGCGCGCTCGTATTCCGTGGGGCCCGGGCGCGGGTGTTGAAGAAGACCGGCGGCAACTATCCGGCGCAGTTGCGTGCCATCGACGTCATCCGCACCGGGTACGATGAGGGACTGCCGGCAGGGTTCGCGGCCGAACACCAGGCGTTCGGCGAGTTGGCCGTCGGCGACGTTTCCCGGAACCTGGTGCGGCTCTTCTTTGCCGACACTGCACTCAAGAAGGACGACTTCGGCACCGGCGGCATCCGGCCCCGCGAGATCCGGCGGCTCGGCGTCATCGGGTCGGGGTTCATGGGTGCCAGCATCGCGGGGACCGCGGTGAGCAACGCGGCGGTCGAGGTCCGGCTCAAGGACTCGGAACTGGCGCGGGTAGGGAAGGGGCTCAAGTCCGCGACCGGGATCCTCGACGAGCGGCTCAAGCGGCGCCGGATCAGCACGCCCGACTACCAGCGGCTCACGGCGTTGCTTTCAGGCGCGGAGGACTTTCGCGGCTTTCGACACATGGACCTCGTCATCGAGGCGGTGTTCGAGGACCTGACGGTCAAGCGCCAGGTGCTGAAGGAGGTCGAGTCGGCTGCGCCCGACGCCATCTTCGCTACCAACACTTCGACCATCCCCATCGGCGACATCGCGGCGGAGGCGGCGCGTCCCGAGCGGGTCATCGGGATGCATTTCTTCTCGCCGGTCGACAAGATGCCGCTGCTCGAGGTCATCCCCTCCGCGAAGACCGGCCCCGAGGCGATCGCGACCGCCGTGGCGTTCGGGCGCCGGATGGGGAAGAAGGTCATCGTGGTGAAGGATCGGCCCGGTTTCTGGGTCAACCGGATCCTGACCCCGTACTTGAACGAAGCGGGGCGGCTGCTGCAGGAAGGGGCACGGATCCAGGAGCTGGACGCCGTGATGACGAAGTTCGGCTTCCCGGTGGGACCGGTGGCACTCATCGACGAGGTCGGCCTCGACGTGGCGCAGAAGGCGGGGAAGGTGATGCACGCCGCGTTCGGCGAGCGGCTGGAGCCGTCCGAAGTCGTGGCGACGCTGATCGCCGACAAGCGGCTGGGGAAGAAGAACGGACGCGGTTTCTACGTGTATCACCAGGGCCACAAGACCGGGCCGGACGAGTCGGTGTATGACCTCATCGGCGTCCATCCGACGGCGAAGTACGCCGAGGATCTCCAGCGCCGCCTGATCTGTGCGATGCTCAACGAGGCGGCACTGGCCTTCGCCGATGGCGTGGTCCGCTCTCCCCGCGATGGCGACATGGCGTCGGTCTACGGGATCGGCTTCCCGCCGTTCCGTGGCGGGCCGCTCCGGCTCATCGACACCTGGGGCGCCGCCAAGGTGGTGGAGATGCTCTCCGATCTCGCGAGCCACGTCGGTCCGCGCTTCACGCCGGCACCGACCCTGGTGGAAATGGCCAAGTCAGGGAAGACGTACTACTAGGTGGCGGGTGGCGGGTCGATGAGGAGAGGCCGCGAATGAAAGACCAGTACTTCGGTGATGTGAACGATTACCGGAAGTACGGGTTGCTTCGTGCGCTCGAGTCTGTGACCGGCCTTTCGCTCGGAGTCTGCTGGCTTCTCACCTCCGATGACGGCGGCACAGACGGCGGGTTCACGGACTTCCTCCTCCAACCCGGTCAGTGGCGGCGATATGACCCGCCGCTCTATGACGAGCTACGCCGCCTTCTCGATCCTGGGACAAGGCGGTCCGTCCAGCATGTTCGGACCTGGTCATTGATTCCTGGGGCCCGGTACTACGAGGCAGGACTGGCAGATGGGTCTGGTCGCGAGCGCTATATTGACGGCGCGTTGGATGCGTTGCAGGAGTGTCCGGTCGTCTTTTTCGATCCGGATAATGGCGTTGAGGTTCCGAGTATCCGCTTCGGTGGCCGAGGCTCGTCGAAGTACATCTATTGGCAAGAAATGGAGCAGGCGTATCGACGGGGTCACACGTTGGTGGTGTATCAGCACTTCGCTCGCGAAAAACGGGAACAGCACATTGCAAGGCTTGCGGAGCAGTTCAGGCAACGCCTTCAGGCTCCGATGATCGCGTCATTCCGCACCCCTCGAGTGGTATTCTTTCTTGCGGTGCAGTCCGACCACATTGACAAGTTCGCCGGCCTCCATGAACGCGTTCGCGAGACCTGGGGCGACCAGATCCGGCCCTGCCAGCATACTTGTGATTGAGCCTGGGGCGTTGTAATGACCGATGCGATCGATATTGTGCTCTGGATTTGGTTCCGTGGCGTGGTCTGTAGCCTGCGAGGTCACCCTCTGACGAGGGTGCACCGGAAGTACCTGACGAAGAATGATGGGCGGTCGTTCGAAACGAGCTGGCGAGCCTGTTGGTGTGGCGCGAGCCTGACAGAAAAATCCAGGCGATCAGTAGGCCTGGGTGGTGCCGAGCAGGCCAGCGACTGAATGCCGGTCACGCAACGCTTGGCCCGTCACTCGCCACCCCCCACCAGTTACTCCCCACCCGCCACCCGCCACCTGCTTCCCGCCACCTACTCTCCGACCCCCAGGGCCTTCGCCAGTGCGGCGTCATCGCTGCTGCGGCGGAGTAATTCCAGGAACAGCTGGCTGGCCGGGACCGGTTGCATATCGGCCAGGCGCTTGCGGAGCGCCCGGGCCACCTCGAGCTCCCGCGGCGAGAGCAGCAGCTCCTCCCGCCGCGTCCCGCTCGCTGTCACGTCGATGGACGGAAAGAGCCGACGTTCGGCGAGCTCCCTGCTCAGCGTCACCTCGCAGTTGCCGGTCCCCTTGAACTCCTCGAAGATCACCTGGTCCATCTTGCTGCCGGTGTCGATCAGCGAGGTCGCCACGATCGTGAGCGACCCGGCATCGGTGGTCGCGCGGGCACTCCCCAGCAGCCGCTTCGGTCGCTCGAGCGCGCCGGCACCGAGTCCGCCGGACATCGTCCGTCCACCACTCTTCGTTTCGACCGCGTTGAAGGCCCGCGCCAGACGCGTGATCGAATCGAGGACGATCACCACGTGCTCACCGAGCTCGACCAGCCGTCGAGCGCGTTCGATGGTGAGCTCGGCCAATCCCACGTGCTCCTCGGCGGGACGGTCGAAACTCGACGCCACGACCTCGCCCACGCCGGCCGATTCCATCTCGGTCACTTCTTCCGGCCGTTCATCCACCAACAACACCAGGATCCGGCACTCGGGATGATTGGCCTTGATCCCCTCGGCCACGGCGGTGAGCACCGTCGTCTTCCCCGCCTTGGCGGGCGCCACGATCGTCGCACGCTGGCCCCGGCCGAACGGCGCGATCAGGTCGATGGCGCGGCCGGTAAGGTCGGGCTGGCCACTCACCCGGCGACCACACGCCAGCCGCAGCCGCGCGCGGGGGTGGACCGCGGTGAGTCGCTCGAACGCCGGGCGATCACCGATCGTGGCCGCAGGCCGGTCGAATATCGTCGTCACGTCGGCGAGCGGCCCGGGGCGGCCCCGTTCGCCTCGACCGATCTCCCCGATGATCTCGTCGCCGGCGCGGAGACCGGCCGAGCGCATCAGGCGGACCGGCACCTTCACGTCGGCGGGGTCAGGGAGATACCCGGTCTCACGGCGGCGGAGCACGCCGGCGCCGTCGGACAGGAGTTCAAGGACGCCGGTAACTGGCATCGGTGCCTGCGGTGGAAGGATCGTGGGGCCGGTCGGGAGGTCGTTGGAAGCTAATGCCATTCACGCAGTCCGTTCGGCTTGTCGGCGCGGAAGGCTGGCGCTAGCTTGGGTTCGCTCGAGGGCGACCTGGCCCATTCTCGCAGAGATCCATTGCCATGATGCGTTCGACACTCCTCTGGCTGTCCCAACGGCAGGGGATCTTCAACTTCGTTCGTTCCAATCGACTGGCCCGGAAGTTCGCGTCCCGCTTCGTGGCCGGCGAGACCGTGGACACCGCCGTGGCGGCGGTCCGAGACCTCAACGGCAACGGCATCACGGCGTCGCTCGACCTCCTGGGCGAAAGTGTTTCGCGGGCGGATGAGGCCGATCACGCGCGCGACGCATACCTCGGCATGCTCGATCGCATCGCCGGTACCGGTGTGCGCGCGAACGTCTCGGTCAAGCTGACCCAGATGGGGCTCGATATCTCGCCCGAGGTGTGCCGCGCCAACATGCGCGCCATCCTCGACAAGGCCAAGGCGCTCGACTCCTTCGTCCGGCTCGACATGGAAGGCTCGGCCTACACTGACCGCACCTTGTCGTTCTTCTACGACCAGATCCACCCGGACTACGGGACTCGCTGCGGCGTCGTCATCCAGGCGATGCTTCGCCGCTCGCCAGCGGACATCGAGAAGCTGATCCGACTGCGGGCACGTGTCCGGATCTGCAAGGGCGCCTATCTCGAACCGCCCGACGTGGCGTTCCCCGACAAGAAGGACGTCGATGCGCAGTACGTGGCGCTGATGGAACGGTTGATGACCGACGGGAACTACCCGGGCATCGCCTCCCACGACGAGACGATCATCGAGCATGCCAAGACGTTCGCACGCGCCAAGGGCATCGCGCCGGAGCGGTTCGAATTCCAGATGCTCTACGGCGTGCGGCGCGATCTCCAGCTCCGCCTCCGCCAGGAAGGCTGGAACCTGCGTGTCTACATCCCCTTCGGTACCCAGTGGTATCCCTACCTGATGCGCCGGCTCGCGGAGCGGCCCGCCAACATCGCGTTCATCCTCGGGAACGTGATCCGGGAGACCCTTCCGGGCCGGTGAGCGAGGCCACCCTTGGCGGCTACATGGCCACCCACGGCCGAGCCGCTGCCTTCGGCGGCAGCGATGGGCAGGCCTATTCCGTGGGCATATGGACCGATGAGGCCCCGGACGCGCGCGGGCGCTTTGGTGCCGCGCTCGTCTTCGTGCGCTGGGACTCCGCCGGCGAACGTCCCGTCGGACACGTCGAGACCGAGTACCTGGCGTGGGGCCCGACCGCGGCAGAGGCGGAGGAACGCCTCAAGGTGCTGTCGCTGTTCGACGTCAAGCAGGCGCTCGACGAGGCCATCGCCGCCCGCCCCGAGGGATGGTGAGCAGGGTCGGCGTCGTGCTCGAACGGGACGGGGCGCAGTACCGCGTGCTGCTCGCCGATGGTGTCGAGGTCCGGGCGGTGCTTCGCGGCAAACTCAAGCGGGAAACGCCGCAGGTCGTCGTGGGCGATCGCATCCATCTCGAGGACGAGGTCCAGGGTGAGCTGTTCGGCATTTCCGCCGTCGAGCCCCGCCGCAGCATCCTGGAGCGACGTGTGCCCCTCGGCCGCGGGGCCCGGCCGGTCGTCGCCAACGTCGATCGCGTCATCGTCGTCACCGCCAGTATCGACCCGGCACCGATCCCCTCCCTCCTCGATCGACTCCTGGTGGTGGCGGAGGTCAACGAGATCCCGGCGGTCCTTGTGGTCAACAAGGCCGACCTCGATCCCGGCACGGCACTGATCGGCCGCTACCGCGAGGTCGGCTACAGCGTCGTCGCCACCAGCGTGCGGACCGGTGCCGGGATCGGAGAGATCTCCGCCATCCTGGCCCACGGGCGCTCAGTGGTCACCGGCCCCTCGGGCGCCGGCAAGTCGAGCCTCCTCAATGCCATCGGCACCGGATTCACGCTCCGCACCGGTGCCATCAGTGAAAAGGGCCGGCGCGGCCGCCAGACCACCGTCGGTGCCGTGATGGTCCCCTTCGGCACCGACGCCTTTCTGGTGGACACGCCGGGCTTCAGCGAAGTGGGTCTCTGGGGGGTGGAGCCGCGGGAGCTTGCCGCGTGCTTTCCCGAGTTCAGGCCGCTGTTGGGCCAGTGTCGTTTCGCGGACTGCCGCCACGTGCACGAACCGGGGTGCAAGATCATCGCCGCCGCGGAGGCGGGCGCCATCCACGCCGATCGACTGGCGAGCTACCGGCTGCTCCTGGCGGAGACCGTGGCGGAGCCGGCGGATTGGGAGTAGGAAAGGGTCAGGCGGAGGGTTTGCGGGTCCAGCGGTCGCGGTCGCGCTGTTCCACCTTCTGCATCATCCGGGCAAAGGCGTCGTCCAGGTCGATCCCTTCCCGGTTGGCCAGGCAGATGAGCACGAAGAGGATGTCGGCCAGCTCGAGAGGCAGGTCGCCAGCGGGCTCGTCGCGTTTCTTGGTCTTCTGGCCATACCGGTGGTTGAGTTCGCGGGCCAGCTCACCGACCTCTTCGGTGAGCCGGGCCAGGTTGGTCAGCGGGTCGAAATACCCTTCCTCGAATTGCGCGATCCACGTGTCGACCCTCGCCTGCGCCTCACGCAACGGCATCGCGGGTCCGTCAGTCCGGGGACTGGGCGGCGCGGTAGGCCTGCAACCGGGTCGCGAAGTCCTTCGGAATGGTGCCCAGGACCGAACCTAACGGCGAGACGAAGATCTCGACCTGCTTCATTCCCGGGACCTTGGTGGGGCCGTAGCTGAACACCCAGGCCTTCGGCGCCCCGGGCAGGGTCGGGATCCCCTCGGTCGCAAAGCGCGTCGCTTGGGCGCCGAGCTCCAGCGGTTGGGGGCCCACGATCTTACCCTGCGCCAGGTAGGCGACGCCGTACGAGCCGGCGGCGGCCATGCCGGAGAGCAGGAGCAGGGTCAGGAACAGCTTCATCAGCTTCGCCATCGACGCGCATCCGGGGTCAGGGTGGCACCATTATCGCTTTTCCGGCCCCGGCGCACAACACCCTACCGACCGGAGCATCGCAGGTTACCTTCTCCGTGCCGCCCTCTTCCACCGACCGGTGTCCCAAAACCATGCGCCCGCGCGACCAGATCCTCGGCAACCTCGAGACCATCTACCGTGACTCGTACTCCGCCGCCAAGGCGGAGAATCAGATCCGCCGGATGGAGGAGCTCGACGCCGCCTACCAGCGAGACCAATTGATGATGGAGGTCTTTCTGGACGTGCGTGACCAGCTGGCCGCCCGGCCGGCGGCACCCGCCCCATCGACCGGACACGCGCTGCAGCAGCTCGACGCGCTCCGCCGGCTCACCAAGCTTCGCTGATCACGCCAAGGAATTTCGATGCCCCGTCGATTTGCGTTCGTCGCCCTCATCGCACTGTCATTGCTCCCCGCCGCCGTCACCGCGCAGGCCACGCTCGTCATCCGGGGCCGGATCTGGACCGGTGACTCCACCCGGCCCTGGGCCTCCGCGCTTGCCGTGGTCGGTGATACCATCGCCGCCGTGGGTGACAGTGCGACGGTGGCACCGTTCATCGGCCGGACCACGAGGGTGATCCACGCTCCGGGACTCGTGACACCCGGATTCCAGGACGGACACTCCCACTTCATCGACGGCGGATTCCAACTCGCGTCGCTCGATCTCCGCATGGTCCGGACGCCGGCAGAGTTCATCCGCAAGGTCCGTGAATTCGCGCGCCTCGTCCCCAAGGGCCACTGGATCCTTGGTGGCGACTGGGATCACACGTTGTGGCCCGGCCAACCCCTCCCCCGCCACGAGTGGATCGACTCGGTCACCCCAGACAACCCGGTCTTCTTTGAGCGGCTTGATGGGCACGAGGGGTTGGCCAATGCCCTTGCACTCAAGGCCGCCGGTGTCACCCGGTCCACCTCGTCCCCCGCGGGGGGCGAGATCGGCCACGATACCCGGACCGGCGAGCCGACGGGCATGTTCAAGGACAACGCGATGCAGGTGATCTATGCGGTCGTTCCGGGCCCGACGCCCGAAGACCGCGACTCCGCCCTGGTCCGCGCGCTCCACTATGCGGCGTCCATCGGCTTGACCGGTGTCTCGTCGATGTTCGCGTCATTCGCCGATCGCGCGAGCTTCGCGCGAGTGGAACACGCTGGTCTGCTCACCATGCGCGCCGCGCTCTACCTCCCGCTCGAGGACTGGCGTGCCGTGGCCGACACGGTGGCCGCCGATGGCGCCGGCGATGACTGGGTGCGGATCGGCGGGCTCAAGGAATTCATGGATGGTTCGGCAGGATCGCGGACGGCGTTCTTTGCGCAGCCCTACGCCGATTCGGCCGGCTACCACGGGTTGCTCCGCCACCCCCCCGCGATCATGGCACAGTGGATCGGCGCCGCCGATTCGGTCCATCTCCAGGTGGCCATCCACGCCATCGGTGATTCGGCCAACGCCATCATCCTCGGGATCTACGACAGTGTCACCACCGCGCACGGTCCCCGCGATCGGCGCTTCCGCATCGAGCACGCCCAACACCTGCGCCCCCAGGACATCGCCCGGTTCGGCCAGCTCGGCGTGGTCGCATCGGTGCAACCGATCCATCTCGTCGACGACGGTCGCTGGATCCAGGACCGCATCGGGCCGGTCCGGATCAGGTACACCTACCCGTTCCGCACCATGCTCGATACCCATGCGGTCCTCGCATTCGGATCCGACTGGCCGGTGGCGACCCC
This sequence comes from Gemmatimonadales bacterium, assembly GCA_049680185.1. Taxonomy (GTDB): domain Bacteria; phylum Gemmatimonadota; class Gemmatimonadetes; order Gemmatimonadales; family GWC2-71-9; genus CAMLHU01. The sequence continues at coordinate 32,011 of JBAUHI010000087.1, forward strand.
GGACCCGATCGCGGGGATCGCGGCCGCGGTCACCCGCCAGACCTCCGACGGCAAGAACCCCGACGGGTGGATGCCGCAACAGAAGATCACGCTCGATGAGGCGCTGCGCGCGTACACCTGGGGCAACTCGTACGCCAACTTCACCGAGACCCATCGTGGCACGTTGGCGTCCGGCAAGTGGGCCGACATCTCCGTGCTCGACAAGGACCTCTTCAAGCTGCCTCCAGCCAAGATCGGCACGGCCAAGGTGGTGATGACCGTGGTCGGCGGGAAGGTCGTCTATCAACGTCCCGGCCCACTGCTGGCCCACCCGCGTCCGTAGGCCTATTTTCCTCCCATGGCCACCCGAACCCGTCCCCAGCCGAAGGCCGCCCGGACCCTCTCCAAGGCGGACCTGCTCGACATCTATCGCGTGATGCTCCTCTCCCGTCGGGTCGACGACAAGGAGATCCAGCTCAAGCGCCAGAACAAGATCTTCTTCCAGATCTCCGGGGCCGGCCACGAGGCGGTCCTCGCCGCCGCGGCCAAGGTCTTCCGCCCCGCCTACGACTGGTTCTACACCTACTACCGCGACCGGGCCCTCTGCCTCGGACTCGGCCAGACCGCCACCGACCAGCTCCTCTCCGCCGTTGCCGCGGCCGATGATCCCAATTCCGGTGGCCGGCAGATGCCCTCCCACTGGGGGGCCAAAGACCTCAACATCGTGAGCTCCTCGAGCCCCACCGGGACCCAGTTCCTGCAGGCGGTCGGGTGCGCGGAGGCGTGGCTGCGCGCCGAGCAGAATCCGGCGCTTCCGGGTCGCCGGGAGATGGTGCGGAAGGACGAGGTCGTCTTCTGCTCCACTGGCGACGGCACCACCAGCGAGGGGGAGTTCTGGGAGGCGCTCTCAAGCGCCACCAACCTCAAGTTGCCGGTGGTCTTCGTGGTCGAGGACAATGGGTACGCCATCTCGGTGCCGGTCGAGATCAACACCCCGGGCGGCAGCATCTCGAAGCTGGTCAGCGGCTTCCCCGGCTTGTTCATCGAGGAATGCGATGGCTGTGACCCGGTCGCATCCTACGCCACCCTCTCCCGAGCGGTCGACTACGCCCGACAGCGGAAGGGACCGGCGCTGGTGCACGCGCACGTGATCCGTCCCTACAGTCACTCGCTCTCGGACGACGAAGTGTTCTACCGCCCTGCCGCCGAGCGGGACGCGGACGCCAAGAAGGATCCGCTCGTCCGCTTTCCGAAGTACCTCCTGGCGGAAGGCGTGGCCACCGAGGCTGAGCTCGATGCGATCAAGGCCGCGGTGGAGGACGAGGTCGAGGTGGCCAGCCAGACCGCCCTCGCCGCGCCGCAGCCGGCGACGGACACCGTCTACCGATATGTGTATTCGCCGGACGTCGATCCCACGTCGGAGCAGTTCGACACCGAGGACGATCCGAAGTTCTCCGGCGACCCGACGACCATGGTGGACCTGCTCAACGGTTGCATGAAGGACGAGATGGCCCGCGACCCGCGCATCCTTGTCTTCGGCGAGGACGTGGCGGACTGCAGCCGGGAGGAGAACCTGGGCCAGGTGAAGGGGAAGGGCGGGGTGTTCAAGGTGACCTGGGGGCTCCAGCGCGCCTACGGGAGCGGCCGGGTGTACAACTCACCGTTGGCGGAGGCCAACATCATTGGCCGCGCCATCGGGCTTGCCACCCGCGGGTTCAAGCCGGTGGTCGAGATCCAGTTCTTCGACTACATCTGGCCCGCCTACCAGCAGTTGCGCAACGAGCTCGCCACCATGCGCTGGCGCTCCAACAATGCGTTCGCCGCTCCGGTGGTGGTGCGGGTCACCTACGGTGGCTACTTGAAGGGCGGGTCCATCTACCACTCGCAGACCGGCGCCGCCGTCTTCACCGGTGTGCCTGGCCTTCGGGTGGTCTGTCCCAGCACCGCGCTCGACGCCAACGGGCTCCTGCGCACCGCCATCCGCTCCGAGGATCCAGTGCTCTTCCTGGAGCACAAGCACCTCTACCGGCAGACCTACAACAAGGCGCCCAACCCCGGCCCGAACTTCATGATCCCCTTCGGCAAGGCGAAGGTGGTCCGGCCCGGGAAGCACCTGACGGTGGTGACGTACGGTGCCGTGGTGCAGCGCGCGCTCGTGGCGGCCAAGGCGGCCGAGGAGCAGCACGGGATCGACGTGGAGGTCATCGACCTGCGGACCCTTTCGCCGGTGGACTACGAGACCATCTACGCATCGGTCCGGAAGACCAATCGTGTGATCGTGGCCTACGAGGATTCGTTGTCGTGGGGGTACGGGGCGGAGATCGCCGCGCGGATCGCCGATGCGGTATTCCCCTGGCTCGACGCCCCCGTCAAGCGGGTGGCGT
>JBAUHI010000088.1:0-15830 GCA_049680185.1 Gemmatimonadales bacterium
ATCGACCGGATCACGGCGGTGAAGGTGACGGCCGCCGAAGAGGAACTAGGCCTCGATCAGACGCTGCACGGGGAGCAGGCGTACCTCTAGGGCGCATAGGGCGCGTGGGCGCATGAGCGCGTTTCCGCAGCCCACCGCCCTACGCCCCAAACAGCAAAACGCCCCCCGCGATGCAGAGCGAGGAGCGTGCGCTTCGAGAGATCGTCTTGTCAGTCATCGGGACGGCGGGATTTGAACCCGCGACCCCCTGAACCCCATTCAGGTGCGCTACCGGGCTGCGCTACGTCCCGTCTTTCCCCGCACTGCCCCAGCTGCGAGGAGGGCGAAACGTAGCCCCCGGGCTCGCCAGTGCCAAGTGGTGCTCCCACACGATCTTCGGCGATGCCACCCGACCTGAATGCCAGACCCATGTCGACCGCCCCGGCGCCCATGAGCCCGTTCTTCACCCTTTCTTAGCGCCATTCCCGCGCATCATGTGCACCGTCTCACCAGACTCCAATGATTCCTTCACGATCGGAGGACAATCTTCAGCTTCACGAGTTGGCCCCATCGCGGGCACCAGTATCACTCCAGCCGGAGATCTCCTGATGCGGCAGCTCCTGACGAAATTCGTGGTCCTGGGCCTGCTTGCCTTCCCAGCAGGGGCGCTCCACGCCTCCGGATCGGATGACGCGGTGCGGGTGTATGCCCGAGGGTACGTTGAAGGGCGCGCGGGGACGAACATCCACCTGGCGACGGTCCCGAGCTTCTCCCGCCAGACCGGACTCGCTTGCAACGCCTGCCACACCTCCTTCCCCCGCCTGACGGCGTTCGGCCGGCTGTTCAAGCTCAACGGCTACACGCTCACGGGCCTGCAGGTCGTGACCGCTGGGGCCGACGGCCAGCGCCCGTCGCTCAAGCTCGACCTGATCCCGCCGATCTCGGCGATGGCGGTCTCGTCCTTCAGCCAGACGGCAAAGGACGTACCCGGCACCCAGAACGGCGTAGTGCAGCTGCCACAGCAGCTGAGTCTCTTCTTCGGCGAAGCGATCACGCCCCGACTCGGCACCTTCATGCAGTTGACCTACGATCCGACCGCGGGCACTATCGGGATGGACAACCTCGACATTCGGTTCGCCGACCACACCCGCTTTGTCGGCAGGCAACTGCTCTACGGGATCACCCTCAACAACAATCCATCGGTCCAGGATGTCTGGAACACGGCACCCGCCTGGCGCTTCCCATACATGAGCTCGGCCGTTGCACCAACGCCCGCGGCCGCCACGCTCATCGATGGGGGACTCGCACAGGCCGTGGCAGGCCTCGGCGCCTATGGCCTCTGGGACAACTTGGTGTACGCAGAGGCGAGCGTGTATCGGTCGGCCGCCCAGGGCGGTCCGAACCCGCCAGACGCGGGGTCCTCGATGACCATCCAGGGCGGGGCACCCTACTGGCGGCTCACGCTGCAGCGCCAATGGGCGAGCGACTTCCTGGCGATCGGCACCTACGGGATGGCCACGACGCTCTTCCCCACTGGCGTGACGGGACCGACCGACCGGTACACCGATGTGGGATTCGACGCCCAATACGAGCGACCCCTCGGCAGCGGCAACCTGACACTGCATGGCACATACATCACGGAGAGCCAACGGCTCGATGGCAGCGTCGCAGCCGGCGCGGCCAGCAACCTCTCCGACAAGCTCCACACGTTCCGGGTCGACGGGTCGCTCCTGACCAAGCAGCGGATCGGGCTCACGCTGGCGTACTTCTCGACCACCGGCGACGCCGATGCGCTTCGGTACCCCGCCGGGGCCGTGTCCGGAAGCGGGACCGCGAGTCCCAATAGTGACGGAATGATGGCCGAGCTCGAGGCGCTACCGTGGCTCAACACGAGGTTCGCACTCCAGTACGTCGCCTACACCAAGTTCAATGGTGGCAGCACGAACTACGACGCGGCGGGGCGGAACGCAGCGGACAACAACACACTGTATCTCTACACCTGGCTGGTGTTCTGACCTGATCGGTCGGAATAGCGACGGGCCCGGCAATTCACTGCCGGGCCCGTCGTCGCGTATCGGGGAACTGGACCGCTCAGGGCTTGGCCTTCCCGTGACTCACCGCCCAGACGTAGGCAGCGACCTGTCGAGCCTCGGTGTCATTGATGCCGCCGGGGTGGGCGACCATCGCAGTGTTGGCGACTCCCGTGGTGATGACGTGAAAGATCATCGCAAAGCTGCCGTCGCCGTTCCTCCATTGGTGCGCCCGGAGCGTCGGGGCGATCGGCCCACCCTCGAGTTGCGCGCCGTGGCAGACGAAGCACGTACCCTCTCCATGGAATACGTCCCGACCGGCCGCGATCGACTTTGGCGCCAGGAGATCGGCGGCCGCTGGGCCGCTTCCGGCCATCGAGTCCCGGACCACCGGCGCACCCATCGTACCGCTCTGCTGGGCGATCAGGGGGGCAGCGAGCCCGCAGAGCGCGGCGATGACAACTGAAGTGGCCGTGGAGTACTTCGAACGCATCAGGGCATCCCGTTGAACGAGGTTGGGCAAGAAGCTATCCCACACGCACGCGCCGGGCCATCCCCCCAGCCCCGAGGAGAGGGCTGAAGCAACCTTCACGTCACTCAGCGACCGGCGCCTTGATCTCGCGCAGCCGACGGAGTGACGGGAATCGCCACGCCGTGAGTGCCACGACTGCCAAGGTCACGGTCCCGCCAAAGACCACCGATGGAACGGTCCCCATCAACTTGGCCGCCACACCCGATTCGAATGCGCCGATCTCGTTCGACGATCCGATGAAGATCGAGTTCACGGCGGAGACACGGCCGAGCACGGCCTGCGGCGTGAACTCCTGGACCAGGGTGGCACGGATGACGACGCTCACGACATCGACGCCACCGTTGATGGCCAACAGGATGACCGACCAGACGAAGCTCCGGGAAATGCCGAAGGCGATGATCGAGAGCCCGAACACCGCCACGTTGCCGATCATCGCGAGGCCAGCACGACGGAAGGGCGGACGATGGGTGAGCCAGAGCGAGGTGACCATGGCCCCAGCGGCGGGCGCGGCGCGGAGGATGCCGAGCCCCGAGGGGCCCACCCGCAGGATATCTGCCGCAAAGACCGGCAGGAGCGCCACGGCGCCACCGAAGAGGACCGAGAAGAGGTCGAGCGTCATCGCACCCAGGACCACCGGCTGTCCGCGGAGGAACCGGATGCCGCCGGCCAGGCTCCGTGCCAGCGGCTCTCGCAGGTCGACGAGCGGCCTCCCACGAGGGCGGACCTGGGTCATTGCAACGACGGCGACCGTCATCAGCACAAGGTCGGTGCTGTACGCCGCCACTGGGCCGGAGAATCCGTAGATGAGGCCCCCGAGGGCCGGGCCAGCCACCGCGGCGAACTGCCACGAGGAGGTGCGCCAGGCGGAGGCGTTGCCGTAGTGCTCGCGGGGGACGATCTCCGCGGCCAGGGCGGTGCGGGCCGCCATCAGGAAGCTGCGCCCGAGTCCGCTGACGAAGATGATGGCGTAGAACCAGTGGATATCGGAGGGACCAAGGGTCCCCGTGCGGGAGAGGACCACGAGCGCGCCGGCGCAGGCGAGGAGCACCGTCATCGCGATGAGTGTGATGCGGCGGCGATCGGTGCGGTCGGCAAAGTGTCCGGCAAAGAGTGCGACGGAAATGAATGGCAACGCTTCCGCGAGGCCGATGAGGCCAAGCGACAGCGGGTCGTGGGTGATGGCGTAGACCTGCCAGCCGACGACGATGCCGCGCATCGTGACCGCGACCGTCATCGTCGAGAGGGCGATGAGGAACCAGCGAAAATCGGGGATGCGGAGCGAGGCGTACGGATCGTGGCGCGGAGAGGTCATCGGCGGGGGAATCTAGTAGGCGCACGGGCGGACGGGTGCACGGGCGGATAGGCGCACAGACGCGTGAATACCAGACAGCACCTTCCCGAGCGAAGCGAGGGACCTACTCCGGATCGACTGGACACTCGCACGCAGGCGTCGATCCCGGATGAGAAGATCCCTCGCTCTGCTCGGGATGACACCGGTGCAGGAAAACGCCCCATGTCACGGCAGCAGACCACGCGGCTGTTCATACACCCATGCGCCTACACGGCAGTTCACGCGCCTGTCCGCCAGTGCGCCTGTGCGTCCATGCGCCTGTACGTCCGTGCGCCCGCCAAGCCACTGGTCGGATTTGAACCGACGACCGCTCGATTACGAATCGAGTGCTCTACCCCTGAGCTACAGTGGCGGGAGTGCAAAGGGGCGACTCGCTGGTCGCCCCCTGTCATGCCCTGGCGCGGATTCGAACCGCGACGCCTTTCGGCACTACCCCCTCAAGATAGCGTGTCTACCAGTTTCACCACCAGGGCGTGGGGGGCAATTCTAGCCGCCAACCGGCCAGGAATCAAGCCAAAAAGAATGCCCCGGCCGGCCAGGGCGGCCGGACCGGGGCACCGGGGGACTGGCGTCCTCCGGAAACTACTTGAACGTGATCCCCAACCCGAAGGTGATGACCCGTTCGCGATAATCGTTGCTGGTGCCTGCGTTGTCGTACCGCTGGCTGTACACATTGAGCTCGGGCGAGAGCGCCAGGCGCCGTCCCACGGGAATATCCGCCCCGATCCCGACGACGCCCCCATACCCGTTGTCGCGGTACACGTACGTCCCGTTGATCGGATCGGACCCGCTCTGGTGGTTGCTCACCAACCCGAGTCCGCCCTTGAGGTAGAACGGACGGGCACCCGGATACCACTGCGCGATGAACAGGTAGTTCGACAGCGTCTGCTGGCTCTGGGCCTCGTTGGAATTCCAGACCGAGATCTCGCCGCCGAGCTTGAAATAACGACTCGGCGTGCCGCCGAGCTTGAAGGTGTAGGTCGGAGCGGAGAAATCGCTCTCGTAGGTGCTCATCGAGTCGAACCGGAACCCCTCCCGCCCCCACCCCAATGCGAACGAACCCCAGAGCCCGCTCCCGCCATCATCCCCCCGCCTCACCTCCCGCAGCCCACCGGGCCCGCCGTACCGCTGCGCGGAAACCGGGACCGCGATCAGCAGGGCGCCCAGCACCAGCGCGATGTTGCGACGCATCACTCCACCTCATTCGGTTCGGTTAGATTGGCAGCGTGGTCGCAGTGAACGCCCGATACCAGAGGCAAGCCGCAGGCCAATCTGTCCCGAAAGCGCAACCCATTATGCCACAACATGTTGCAGAAGCCGCGCGGGGCCACGCCCGAGGCCGTTGTCCCGACCCGTGGACAGCACCGTGAACATCTGGTCGCGCTCTATCTTCCTTTTCATTTCCCTAGTGGTGGCGGCGGTGTGCGTCCGGCTCGGCTTCTGGCAGGCCGGCAAGCTCAAGCACCGCCGCATCGCGAACGCCATCGCCTACGCGGCGCGGAGCGAGCCGGCAGTGCTCCTTCCGGGACGCCATGACTCGCTCGATGGCCGGCGGGTCATCGCAAGCGGGAGCTACGACCACTCCCACGACTTCGTGGTGCGGGGACGGGAATACCTGGACACCCCCGGCGTCCACGTCGTGACCCCATTGCGGTTGACCGGCAGCGACACTGCGGTGCTCGTCCTGCGGGGATTCGTCCCCGCCGCTGATGCGCTCACCGCCCGCCCCGATACCCTGCAGGAACCGGGACCCCAGATCGTCCGGGGGATCGCCATTCCCCTCGGCAGCGGACCCGACAGTGGCGCCCCCCGCACCGTGAACGGCGCCGTCACCTGGCGTTGGACCGACCTCGCGATGGCAACCCGACTCCCCTACCCCATCCTCCCGATCCTGGTCTTCCAGGCCGGCGACTCGACCCTCCCCCGCTGGCCCCGTCGACTCGATCCGCCGGTGCTGGATGAGGGACCCTACGAGAGCTACGCGATCCAGTGGTTCGCGTTCGCGCTCATCTTCGGGGGCGGAGGGCTCGTGTGGGCGGTACTGAGACAGGAGAAAAGAGACAACGCGGGTCCCGGTGGGGACTGAGAGGGGTGGCGAGTAGGGGGAGCACGAGCAAGGAGAAAGGAGACAACGCAGATCTGGGCGCAGAGAAGGTCGTGAGCCTGGGCGCCACGAGGAAGGAGAAAAGAGACAACGCAGATCGGCATGAAGGCGGAAGTCGGGCCAGCTGAGGTCGGTCATCGGCACCGTGCACCTTCGGCCCCTTGCTGCCGAATGACCGTCGCCCGGAAGCGGTCAAGAAGTCGCGAGATCTCGAGCAGCCTATCGCGCATCCGGGTGAACTCGCCCTCGTCGATATATCCCACGTCCAACGCCACATACAATTGTGACCGCAGCTCACCGCACGACCCTTTGGCGATGCCGAGGAATTGGCGCAGTTCGCCCCGGCGACCGCGCTCGAACCCTTCGGCGATGTTCGAAATGACGGATACGACCGTGCGCTGCATCTGATTGCGCAGGCCCCAATCGCGCTCGAGCCGGCCCGATCCTGTCATCCGATAGAGCTCGGACACCATCTCCCGGGCCCGCCTCCAGACCATCAAGTCCTCGAACGAGCCCATTGGGTCCCCTTGTGAAGGGACATGATACCAGAACGACACCGCCCCGCCGGGATCAAATCCCCGCGGGGCAGTGCAAAAAACCGCACCAGTCTGCGTTGTCTCCTGTCTCTGGCTGACCTTCAACCCCGAAGCCTCCGAGCCACCGCGATCCGCGTTGTCTCGTGTCTCTTGCTATCCCTCAGCGCCCACTGCCATCCAGCTCGCGAATCGTCCGCACGCTCGGCGCCCGTTCCTTCTGCAGCCGTGCCGCCACGGCCTCGACTTGCCGCATGACACGGAGGATGTTGCCGCCAGCCAGCTTGGTGAGGTCCGCATCATTCCAGCCGCGCCGGATGAGCTCGGCGAAGACCCGTGGATAGGTCGAGACGTCCTGGAGGGAGTCGGGCCATTCCTCGATGCCATCGAAATCGCTCCCGATCCCGACGTGGTCCACTCCGGCCACGTCACGGATGTGCTCGATGTTGTCGGCCACGTCCCTCGCGGTGGCGTGCGGCATGGCGTGGGAGGCACGGAAGCGCGCCCGGATAGCGGCCCGCGCTGTGCTGTCGGTGACGCCGGCGTCCAGGCTGTCGAGCTGGCGCGTGAAACTCACCTCGGAATCGTGGATGGCGCGGCTGATGAACGGCGGGTAGAACGGCACCATCACCACGCCGCCGTTCTTCCGCACGCGCACCAGGATCGAATCGGGGACGTCCCGCGGGGTATCCACCAGGGCCCGTGCGCCCGAATGGGAGAACATCACCGGCGCCTCGGTCACGTCGAGTGCGGAGCTCATGGTGCCGGGGGAGACGTGGGACAGGTCCACCAGCATCCCGAGCCGGTTCATTTCGCGGACCACTTCCTTGCCGAAGGGCGTGAGCCCGCCGTGGCGGGCGCTGTCGAGCGAGGCGTCGGCCCAGTCGAGCGTCACGTTGTGGGTAAGCGTCATGTAGCGCACGCCCAGGTCGTAATACGCCCGCAGGACGCCGAGGGAATTCTCGATGGCGTGCCCACCTTCGAGGCCCATGAGCGATGCGATCTTGTGGGCCTTGAAGGCCCGATCGATGTCCGCGGCGGTGTACGCCGGCATCAAGGCCTCGGGATACCGTGCGATCATCCGGCGGGCGATGTCGATCTGCTCCAGCTGGAGCCGAGCGTAGCCGCTGTCCTTGTCCTCGCCCGGGGTGTAGACCGACCAGAACTGGCCGGCGACATGACCGGCGCGGAGGCGCGGAATGTCGGTCATTCCGCTCACGTGGTGGCGGATGTCGTAGGCCTCGACCGACATCGGTGCTGCGGAGTCGGTGCGGATGACCCAGGGCAGGTCGTTGTGCCCGTCGATCAACGGCACCCGGGAGAGGAGGCGCTCCGCGTGGGCCAGCGCCGGATCCGGCTTGGCGGCGGGTGTCTGTGCGACTGCAAGGGATGCGGTGATGATCGAGAGCGGAAGAATGATCAACGCAGTCTTCAGCACGAACCGACGAGATGTGGTCACGGGCGCAGGCTCCTCATGGTGTGGCGGCGTCCGGCCGCTTGCCGATGTGCACAAGCTCCGGACGTGAGATGAACTCGGGGCAGATGGTCTGGTCGAACTCATATGGCCCCCCGGTCTCCGCGTCGGTCCACGGGAAGTCCCGACAGACGGCAGGATAATAGGGCCGGTCGTGCAGCCGGCAGCCAGCGGCACTGTCGTAGAAGACGCAGCGTCGATCGCGCACCCGGGTCCGCCATTCGCCCCATCGGGTGCGGTACACCGTCTCCCGACCGAACTCCCGCCGGACCGCGGCGGCTTCCTCATCGGTCAGAGTGGTACCCCAGGCACAGCATGCGGCGGCGTGGGGGCACGGAAAACATGGGAGCTTCGGGAACCGTGCGGTCACGGGGCTTTGTCGCCAGTCACCTCCGGGAGCTGCCGTCCTTCCACCCGCTCGGTCGGTACGACCCCCGCCAAGCGCGCCAACGTGGGTCCGATGTCGACCGAGCGCACGACGCGCGCCGGTCGCGCAGCTCGGATCCCCGCTCCCCAGAACGCCATCGGGATCAAAACGTCAGTGCTGTTGGTGGTGCCATGCGAGGTGGATGCATGTCCGTCGGACCACTGATACCCCGCCTTGGCGACCCCCGCCACCAACCACTGGAATCCATCAAGCAGCAGGCGTTTCCAGCGGGCCGCATTGGAATCGGCATCGCTCGCGGCGGCGATGCTTTTCGGGGTATAGACCTGTTCGACGCCGTCGAGGGACCGGAACTCCTTGGCGACCGCAGTTGCGATGCTGTCGGTATTGATGCCCCGGGCACGGAGGGCGGCAAGGTCGCCGTAGATCAGGCCGCCCTCGGTCTCGAATCCAAAGCGCATCGCGAATCGATGATCGTACGCCGCATTGAGGCCGGCCACCAATGCCTTGAGGCCGATCCTCCCGCCGGGCTGGTGTCGGGCCTCAAGCGCCTCGGGAAACGGGGTCACACCGTGATCGGCGGAGAGCGCGAAGACGATGCTGTCGCCGGGAACGAGCCGGGAAAGCGAATCGAGGAACTGGCCGAGCCAGCGATCCACCCTCAACACCTGATCGTGTATCTCGCGGGAGTCGGGCCCGAAAGCGTGCCCTACCGCGTCCGTGCTGGAGAGCGAGATGTTGAGCAGGTCGGTGTGACCGGTGCGGCCGAGCTGGAGCTGACGCACCCCTTCGAGCGCCACGTCCAGGGTCAGCGAGTCCATCCATGGGAAGTCGACGACCGACCTCGCCGCCGCGTTCGGATCGACCGGGAACGGGTGCGGAAAGAGGAAATCCTTCCCGCCCCGCTCATACGGCTCGCTGTCGGGCTCCTGATATGCGGAATCGGGGAGCAGGAGATCCCACGACCGTCCGGCCAGGGCGCGTGCGCCGGGACGGGCGTCATACGCGGAGAGCCAGGAAGGGAGCGAGTCGCGATAGTAATCGCTGGTGGTCCAGCGCCCGTCCACATACCAGTAGACATCCTGGCGCGCTCGACCGATCGGCAGGATGGCGGCCCGGTCCTTCCTTGACACGCTCAGCGCCCGACTCCCCGAGTCGGCCGCACGGAGCCAATCGAAGAGTGCCGAGCCCTGGAACCGCATCGGGGAGGCACCGTTCGCATCGGGAGCGCCGAGGATATGGGTCGCCGGATCGGGGACACCGAGGGCGTTGGTGACGATACCGGTGCTCGCGGGTGAGCGCCCCGAGAGGAGCGTCGAATGCCCTGGAGCCGTTTCGGTGATGGCGTGATCCTGCTCACCGTTCAGGAACACCGTACCCTGGTCGAGGATGCGCCGGAAGCCGCCGATGAACTGGCGGTCGAAGCGGGTCAGGTAGTCCGGCCGGAACTGGTCGACGGTGATCATCACGATGAGTCGCGGGCGCGGCTTCGGGGCCGGCGCACCGCTGGGCACGATCGCGGACGCGATGAGGCAGGCAGTAAGGAGCATCGACAAAGTTAGTGCCGCAGTGGGACGCCGAGCAAACGGGACCCTGTGTGCTCAGGTCGGGCGCTGGAGAAGGGCTTCGATCTTGCCAAGGAGGCGGGGAAGCTCGACCGGCTTGGTGTCGTAGTCGTCGCAGCCGGCCTCGAGGGCCTTTTCCCGGTCGCCTGCCATCGCGTGCGCCGTCAGGGCGATGATCGGGACCCGGGCGCTGGCGGGCACTTTCCGAAGGGCACGGGCCACGTCCCACCCTGCGATGTCCGGAAGGCTCATATCGAGGAGGATCAGGTCGTGACCGCCGGCACTCCCCTTGGCGATCCCTTCGGGGCCATCCACGGCAAGCTCGACCGTGTACCCACGGCGTTCGAGACGGCGCGACAGCATGTCACGATTCATCTCGTTGTCCTCGACCAGCAGGATCGTGGGCATCAGCGGCCTCCTTGACTGGCGGCGGGCGCCGCCGCGACCAGGGCTCGGACCTCGGCCAGGAGCGCCTCGGGCCCGTGACCCGACTTGTGGATGACCCGTGCGGCACCACCGTGCAGGCGGCGGCGGTCTTCGTCGGTCAGGTCCTTGGCGGTGATGACCACCACCGGGATCGGTGGTGCGGTGTCCCGCTTCCGAAGCTCATCGAGGAACTCGAATCCGTCCATTTCGGGCATCATCAAGTCGAGGAGCACGAGTTCCGGCACATGGGCCGCCACGTCATCGAGCGCCAAGCGGCCGTTGGCGGCCTCGCGGACCTGCCAGCCCCCCTTCTTGAGCTCCTGGCGCAGTAGCCGCCGAGCTGCCGCATCGTCCTCGACGATGAGGACCGATCGCGCCGCCTTGTCCTGCGGCGCGTATTTGCCGAGGACCGCGGCGAGACGGGGTCTGTCGATGGGCTTGGTCAGGTATTCGGCGACACCGAGGGCAAAGCCGGTCGGCTTGTCGTCGACCACGGTGAGCATCACCACCGGGATGGCGGCGAGCTCGGGGTCGGTCTTGAGCGTCGCGAGGACCGCCCAGCCGTCCATCCCCGGCATCAACACGTCGAGCGTGATGACGTCCGGACGAAGCTCGCGCGCCATCCGGAGCCCGGTCGGACCATCGGGAGCGGACTCCACCTGGAAGCCCTCGCGGCTCAGGGTGCGCCCCAGCAGTTCGCGGGCGCCGGGATCGTCGTCGACCACCAGGACCGTGGCGATGGCAGGTCGTCCCTGCGCGGCCCAGCGTACCGCCTCGGGTGCGGCCGGCTTCGGCCCGGAGATCGGCAGCCGGGCTGTGAAGGTCGAACCCTTCCCCGATTCGCTCTCGACGGTGACGGAGCCGCCCATCATCTCGCAGAAGCGGCGACTGATGGCCAACCCGAGACCGGTCCCGCCGTACTTGCTCGCCGTTGACGCCTCGGCCTGCGCGAAGGCCTGGAAGACCTTGGCGAGCTGGGCCGGCGTCATCCCGATCCCGGTATCCCGCACCCGGAACACGACCTCCGCACCGTTGCGCTCGACCAGAAGTGACACGACCCCGTGATCGGTGAACTTGGCGGCATTGGACAGGAGGTTGAGCAGCACCTGGCGGACCCGGGTCATATCGCCCCGGATGGTCCCCAGTCCTTGCGGCACCTCGACGTCGAATCGGTTGCCGTGCTGCTCCACCAGCCCCCGGACCGTGGTCGCGACATCGGCGATGACCGGAGAGAGATCGAACGTCTCCAGGTGGAGCTCCATCTTCCCCGCCTCGATCTTGGAGAGATCGAGGATGTCATTGATGACGGCCAGGAGGTGCTTGCCGGCAGAGTGGATCTTGCCGAGATCGCCCTGGTACCCGGCGTGCCCCTCCTCCTCCGCCTGCTCCTGCAGCATCTCGCTGTAGCCGATGATGGCGTTGAGCGGCGTGCGCAGTTCGTGGCTGGTGCTGGCCAGGAACCGGCTCTTGGTCTCGTTGGCGTCCTCCGCCTCGCGCCGCGCCTTGAGCAGCTCGGAGATATCGTGGTAGAGCGCCATCAGCCCCACCCGCTCTCCGCCCACCGTCACCGGGATCGACACGATCTCCACATCGACCGGCGCGCCGTCCTTCTTGAATCGCTTGCCGATCCCCGACGCCGCACGCCCACCCTTGACCGCGCGATCGGTGTAGCCCGCCGCCTCCGCCAGAGTCGTATCGGTGGTCACCAATCGATCGAGATTCCGGCCGATGACCTCGGCCTCCTGGTATCCGAACAACGCCTCAAAGGCAGGGTTGCAGGAGGTGATGTTCCCGCCAAGGTCGAGGTTGACGATGGCGACGGGATTGTTGCGGAAGAGGATCTCGAAGTGCTGCTGCGCCGCGGAAAAGAGGCGGGCATTCTCGATGGCCACCGCGGCCTGGGGAGCGAACATCATCAATCGCCGCAGGTCGGCGGAGCCGAACTCGCGGGTCGGATCGGAATGGACGCTCGCGATCGCGCCGACCAACCGGGTACCGATCATCAGCGGGGCCGCCATCACCGACTGGATGCTGCTGCGCTCGTACTTCCCCGAGTGCCCCTCCCACTCCTGATACCGCGGAATGATCAGCGGTTCGTAGGTCTGGGATACCCGACCCATGGCCCCCTCACCCAGGACCATCCGGACCCCGACGGCATCGGTGCCCATGTTGTGGCTCGCCACGATGACCAGATCCCGCCGCGCCTCGTCAAAGGTGGCGAGCTCCCCGCCGGTGACCCCCAGGAGTGCCACCGCCCGTTGCAACACGCGGTCGAGCACGGGGCCCAAGGCCAGCTCACCCGAGAGATCCTGCATGGTGTCTAGGACGGCCTCCTGCTCCTCGGCACGCTCCCGTTCCGCGGAGAAAAGGCGCGCATTCTCGATGGCGATCGCCGCCTGGGCGGCGAAGAGGTTGAGCAGGTGTAGGTCGGCCTGCCCGAAGGTACGGGCCGGATCGGAGTGCACACTGGCGATGGCCCCGACCAGCCGCTCGCCGATGACCAGCGGTGCCGCCATCACGGTCTGGATGGAGCTCCGGATGTATTGGGACGATCGGCTTTCCCAGTCCTGGTAGCGTGGGATGATGAGCGGCTCGTGGGTCTCCGCCACGCGTCCCATCGCCCCCTCCCCCAGCGCCATCCGGGTGCCTACGGCATTGGTGTCCATGTTGTGGCTCGCCACGATGATCAGCTGACGGGAGGCGTCGTCGAAGATCGCGAGCTCGCCACCGGTCACGTCGAGCAGGGTCACCGCGCGTCCCAGCACGGCCTGCAGCAGCTTGTCGAGTTCGAGCTTGCCGCTGAGATCGGCCAGGGTATCAAGCAGGGCGCGCTGCTCGGCGATCCGCTGGCGTTCCGCCGCGAGGAGCCGCGTGCGACCGATGGCGATCCCCGCCTGGTTGGCCGCGGCCGCGATGATCTCGAGGTCGCCCTGCTCGAAGGCACGGCCCGACTCGCGCTGGACCACCACCTCGCCGATGGTGCTCTGGTCGATGCGCAGCGGAAGCTTGAGCTCGGTGGATTTGCCGACGACAACGCTGAATGCGCCGGCCTGCGCCCGAAGCGCCGGCTCGAAGGCCGTGACGCCGGCGAGATAGAGGCCGACCCCGGCAAAACCGAAGGCCGGCTGGCAGAGGCTCTCGACGACACCCTGGCAGACGTCGTCCTCGGTCTGCGCCTCGGCGATCCGATTGGACAACGCCAGAAGCGCCGAGCGGAGCTGTCCGGCGCCGATCGTCGGTGTGCTCATTGCGCGTGCTCCAGGTGGGTGCGGGTCATGACGTGCGAGCCGCCACGAGGGCGCGGAGGTCGTCGAGGAGTCCATCTCGACCGTGAGCGCCTTTGGCGAGGACCCGGGCCGCACCGCCGTTGAGACGACGCCGATCCTCCGCCGTGAGGTCCTTGGCGGTGAGCACGACCACCGGCACCGTGCGCCACGCCTCACGGGTGCGGAACTCCTCGAGGAATTCGAATCCGTCCATCTTGGGCATCATCAGGTCGAGGAGCACCACGTCGGCGGACGCGGCCGCCATCCGATCGAGGCCGGCCCGTCCATCCGCCGCCTCGTCGACCTTCCAGCCATCGGCCTCCAGCGCCCGACGCACCTGGGTCCTGGCGGCACCATCGTCGTCCACCAGGAGCGCGCGGCGCGGGCCGCCAGGGATCATCCGGGCCAGGACCGACTTCAAGCGCGCGCGATCCACCGGCTTGGTGAGGAACTCCGCGGCGCCGAGTGCGAGCCCAACGCTCTTGTCATCGACCACGGTGAGCATCACCACCGGGATCTCCGCCAGCTCCGGGTCGGCCTTGAGGGCGGTGAGCACCGCCCACCCATCGAGCTGGGGCATCACCACGTCGAGGGTGATCACGTCGGGCCGGACCGACCGCGCCAGTTCGAGTCCCGCGGCACCTGACGGCGCGAGGACGACGCGATAGCCGTCCTTCGCCAGCATCCGCTCCATCATCGAACGCATCACCGGATCGTCGTCGACCACCAGCACAGTGGGCGCGGCGGACGCCGGAGCGGGCGCGGGCACCGGCTCCTCGGGAGCAACGACCGCAGGCAGCTGGACCGTGAACGTCGATCCCGTCCCCGGGGTACTGGCCACCGAGATGTCGCCACCCATCATGTGACAGAGCTTCCGGCTGATGGCGAGCCCCAGCCCGGTGCCGCCGTACTTGCTGGCAGTGGCCGCCTCCGCTTGGGCGAACGCCTCGAAGAGCCGGTGCAGCTGCTCCGGCGTCATCCCGATGCCGGTGTCCTGGACGCGGAAGGTGAGATCCGCACCACTTCGGCGGACATCGAGCGAGATGACACCGCGCTCGGTGAACTTCGACGCATTCGACAGCAGATTGAGCAGCACCTGCCGGAGTCGGGTCTGGTCCGAGCGCATGATCCCTGCCCCATCGGTGCCGGTCAGGTCGAGGCGGTTCCCGTTCTTCTCCACCAACGGCCGCACCGTGGTGGCCACCTGCTCGACCAGCGCGGCCACGTCGAAGCTCTCGACATACAGCTCCATCTTCCCAGCCTCGATCTTGGAGAGATCGAGCACGTCGTTGATGAGGGCCAGCAGGTGTCGACCGGCAGACTGGATCTTGGCGAGGTCGGGCGACATCGACTCGTGGCCCCCTTCCACCGCCTCCTCCTGCAACATCTCGCTGTAGCCGATGATGGCATTGAGGGGGGTGCGGAGTTCGTGGCTCATGCTGGCCAGGAATTGGCTCTTGGCGCTGCTGGCCGATTCGGCGGTGTGGCGGGCGTGGAGCAGCTCGGTCACATCGTGATAGAGCGCCATCAAGCCGATGCGGCGGCCATCGACCACCACCGGGACGCCGAGCACCTCCACGTCGACGAGGGTGCCGTCCTTGCGGCGCCTTTGGCCGATGACCTGGACCGAGCGCTGCTCGAGCGCCTGCTGGGTGTATGCGACCGCTTCCGAGCGGGTCGATTCGGTAGTGATCAGCTCGTCGAGATCTCGACCGAGCACTTCGGCCTGTGAATACCCGTAGAGGCGCTCAAAGGCAGGATTGGACGACACTACGCGATGGCCGACATCGAGCGTCACGATGGCGACCGGGCTGTTCCGCACCAGCTCTTCGAAATACTGCCGCTGCTGGCGACCCTCGGTGAAGAGACGGGCATTCTCGATGGCGATGGCGGCCTGGGGCGCAAAGAGCTCCAGGAGGCGCAGGTCCTCGGGGCCGAGCTGCCGATCGGGCTCCGCGTGGACACTGGCGATGACGCCGACCAGGCGGGTGCCGATGAGAAGCGGTGCCGCCATCACCGACTGCACGGTGCTCTGGGTGTAGCGGGCCGATCGGGCCGCCCATTCCTGGTACCGCGGGATGATGAGCGAGGTGTGGCTCTGCGCCACCTGACCCATCGCGCCTTCACCCAGCGCCATCCGGGAACCGACGGCATTGGTGCCCATGTTATGGCTGGCGACTATCTC
>JBAUHI010000089.1:0-6830 GCA_049680185.1 Gemmatimonadales bacterium
CGACCCCCCGACTCCGACAGCTTTTAACCCTCGATGCGTGAACTCAAGACGCTGGTCCCCTACTTCCGACCGTACCGCCGGACCTACATCGCCGGTCTGGCGCTGGTCATCGTATCCAACGCGTTCAGCGTCCTGGTGCCCCGCTACGTCCAGCACGGGATCGACGCCATCGCCCTCCGGCAGGGCTATGCGATCGTGCTGCGCGCGGTGGAGTTCCTGCTGGGGGCCGCGTTCCTCTCGGGCATCGCCCGGTTCGGGATGCGTCAGTACCTCAACAGCGTGAGCCGGCGGGTCGAGTACGACCTGCGCAACGACGTCTTTGCCCATCTGGAGCGGCAGCCGGCCGCCTTCTTCGACCGCCATCCCACCGGCGACCTGATGGCGCGGGCCACGAACGACCTCCTCAACGTGCGAATGGTGGCGGGTCCTGCGTTGATGTACCTGGTCGACACAGTCGCACGCGCAGCACTCCTGCTGCCGGCGATGCTCCAGATCAGCTCGACCCTCACCGGGTACGCGCTCCTTCCGCTCCTCGGGCTTCCCTTCGGGATGATCTTCTTCGGCCGGGCCATCCACGCCCGCACCGAGGCCATCCAGGCGCACTTCGCCACCATCACGAGCCACGTGATGGAGAACCTCTCCGGCGTCCGCATCGTCCGGGCGTACCGACAGGAGTCGGCGGAAGAGGCGGAGTTCTCGCGGCTCAGCGCCGAGTACGTCCGGAGGAACCTGGCCCTGGTCCGGGCGTACGGGGCCTTCCAGCCGATGCTGATGTCGCTGGGCGGGCTCGGCGCGGTGATCGTGCTGCTGGTGGGAGGGCGGCTGGTCATCGCCCACGCGATGAGCATCGGGGCGTTCGTGGCGTTCGGCGTCTATCTCACGATGCTGGTCTGGCCGATGATCGCCCTCGGCTGGGTGGTGAATCTCGTGCAGCGCGGCGCGGCGTCGATGGGCCGGGTCAACATGATCCTGCACGAGGTGCCGTCGATCACGTCATCCAGCACGCCGGCGACCCTGCCTCCCGCTGCCGGCGCCCGCACCCTGACCTTCGAGCATGTCTGGTTCCGCTACCCCGGCGCGGAGGATCGCGGCTGGGTGCTGCAGGACATCTCCTTCACCCTCGATGCCGGTGAATCGCTCGGCGTCGTCGGCGCCACCGGTGCCGGCAAGTCGACCCTGGTGGACCTGGTGGCCCGGACCTACGACCCTGATCGCGGACGCATCCTGGTCGACGGCGTCGACATCAAGGACCTTACGCTCGAGGACCTCCGCCGCACCGTGAGCCATGTGCCCCAGGAGACGTTCCTGTTCAGCGAGTCGGTGCGGGACAACGTGCTCTTCGGCATGCCCGACGACGGGCGGCTCGAACGCGCCAGCGAAGCGGCCCAGCTCACCGAGGCGCTGCCTTCGCTGCCCAACGGCTACGACACGCTCCTCGGCGAGCGCGGCGTCAACCTCTCCGGTGGCCAGAAGCAGCGGACCGCGATCGCCCGCGCCCTGGCCAAGGACGCGCCGATCTTCCTCCTCGATGACGCGCTCTCCGCCGTCGACGCGAGCACCGAGGCCCGGATCCTCAAGGCGCTCCGATCGGCCCTGGTCGGCAAGACCACGGTCATCGTGTCGCATCGGCTGGCGGCGGTCCGTGATGCCACCCGGATCATCGTGCTCGACCGCGGAACGATCATCGAGACCGGTCGCCACACAGACCTGATTCGCCGAGAAGGCCGCTACTGGGAGCTGGTGCGCCGGCAGGAACTGGAAGGGGAGCTGGAGGGAGCGCAGGAAACGATGTGAACGGCACGATGGTCACGTCGGACATCGCGGATCACCGGCGGTGAATGATCACGATCGACTTGGAGGGGACATGACACTACCACGGAACAGATCGATCGCCCGGCGCGGCCTCGACTCCCGGATGGCCACGACGGCGCTCGGCTTCGACGGCTACTACATCAGCGAACAACTCGGCATCGTGCGCGGGATCTGCGTGCGGTCCCGTTCGGTCGTCGGGCTGGTCGGTGCCAAGATCCAGATGATCTTTGGCGGCGACATCACGATCCTGACGGCCCTCTGCGAGCGCGTCCGGACCGAGGCCTTCGATATCATGATCGCCCACGCCGACCGACTCGGCGCCAACGGCGTGATCGGTGTCCGCTACGACGCCACCGAGATCATGCGCGGCGTGTCGGAGGTCCTGTGTTACGGCACCGCCGTCGTCGTCGAGCCGTTGCCCGACGAGCACGCCTGATCCGCCCTTAGAGCCACCGCTGCAGGAACCCGGGGGTGAGGGCCTGCAGCCACCCGCTCATCCGGGAGAATTCCCCGCTCACGAGCAGGACCCCCGCCACGATCAGCAACGCGCCGGCCACCCGCTGCACCCACGGCAGCCAGCGCCGGAAGCGCTGGAACCAGCCCAGGAACGCATCGAGTGCCCATGCGGCGACGAGGAACGGGATCGCAAGCCCGGCCGAGTAGGCGCCCAGGAGCACGAGCCCGCGACTTAGGGACTCCTGGGTGCTCGCCAGGCTCAGGATCCCACCCAGGACCGGCCCGATGCAAGGCGTCCACCCCGCCCCGAACGCGATCCCGACCAGGAACGATCCCAGGAACCCGAGCGGCTTCCGATCGAGGTACACCCGGGTGTCGGAGCGGAGCCACGGGATATCGATCACGCCGAGGGAGATGACGCCGAAGATGATCAGCAGCACGCCGCCGATCCGCTCCAGCCACTCGTGGTGCAGCTTGAGCCCGCGACCCAGCGTGGTGGCACCGGCGCCGAGGAGCAGGAAGATCACCGTGAAACCGAGGACGAAGACCAACGCGTGCAGGAGGGCGTACCGACGCCGATCGGTCATCTCCCCGGCGGTCAGCCCGGTGATGAATCCGAGGTAGCTCGGCACCAGCGGCAGCACGCACGGCGACAAGAACGACAGGAGGCCCGCCAGGAAGGCCACCGCCATACCCAGCGCCGGGGAGGCCGTCACGGGTGGCGAGCCTCGGGTGCACGACCGATGCACAGTTGGCAGACGCCGTGGAGGGCCACATCGTGGCGTTCCAGGCGGAACCCAGCTTCATCCGCCATCAGGGGAAGCATCCGCTGCAGGCGCTCGGTCGAGAACTCGGTGACGGCGCCACACCGCCGGCAGATGAAATGCCCGTGATCATCGTTCCCCATCGATGGCTCGAACCGGCGCGCGCCCTCGCCGAAATCACGGGCGCGGATCAGCCCGCTCGCGACGAGCAGCTCTATCGTGCGGTAGACCGTGGCCACACCCACCGGCGCCCCGCCGGTCCGGAGCGAGCGCGCCACTCCGTCGGCCGAAGGATGTCCGTCGGCGGCAAAGATGGCCTGCGCCACTCGTTCCCGTGGTGCGGTCACCGGCAGGCGGTGGTCACGGAGCCAGCGTCGGAAGCGCTCCAGCAGCGCCTCGACGTCCTCACTCGGGAGCCGCATCGGCCTCGGGTGGGCGCGTCGAGGAGACATCGGGATACCATTGGCCGATCGCGACCGGCGTCGGAGCCCCTTCATCGACCCGCTTCTCGACATCGGCCAGCAGCCGGTCAAGGGCGTCGAGCGGACCGCTTCCTACCTCCTCCACCACCGACTGGAACAGCCCCCGCTGCTTTCCCTTGATCGTCGCCACGTAGCGCGCAGTGATGATCCGCCGTCGTGCACCGTCCACCCGCGACACGATCGCGGTCCCTGCCTCGAGCGGGCCGTTCTTGAGGGGCTCGAAGGTCCAGATCCCGTCGATCTCGGCGACGGGAACGACTTTGGCGACCTCATCGGCCAGGCGCTGCCAGCAGGCGTCAGGGCCGCCGGGCGGCGTCAGCCCCGCGTATGTTCCCATTTTTCCACGTAGCTCCGAAGCACGTGCATGAAGTCCTGGGCATTGGTGACGACACCATAGGCCTGATGGGTGCCGCGATCCTTGAGCTTGTTGACCACGAACTCCGTCTGGTCGACGCAGATCGTCATCAGGGGCGTGGGGACGCCGTTGCGGAGGTGGAAGGCCGGCAGCATGTTGCCGACCGCGATGGCGTGGAGTGCCGTCGCCACCAGCACGGCGCCGGTGGCCTTGATGGTGTGGACCCGCATCGCATCCTGCGCCTCGAGTGTATCGCTGAACACGCCCGGAAGGGGCCCGTCGTCCCGGATCGATCCGGCAAGCACATAGGGGATCTTCCGCGTCACCAGCGCGTGCATGATGCCGCTGGTCACGATCCCCTGCTCCACCGCCCGCTCGATGCTGCCCGCACCACGGATCCGGTTGATCGCCCGCATATGGAGGCCGTGGCCACCCTCGGTCGGCGCACCGGTGTTGGTCATGCCGAGGGTGGTGCCGTAGATCGCCGCTTCCATGTCGTGGACCGCGACCGCGTTGCCCGCCAGCACCGCCTGCACATACCCATTCCGGATGAACCACTCGAAATCGGCCCGGGCGCGGGAATGCACCAGCGCGGGCCCCGCCACCCAGACCAGGTACCCGCCGCCCCGAGCTTCCTCACCGATGCGCGACGCCAGCTCCTCATAGTTGACGGGCCGCTCACGGCTGACCTCGGTCGACATGAACCGGAACTCGTTGGCACCGTGTCCGCCGGCCAAGAACCCATCGGAGTGGACGAAGATCCCCTGGCTCCCATCCTCGGCCATCCCCATCGCCACCTGATCGCCACGCTTCAAGCGTCGGGGCTCGGTGGTCTCTATCGCCTGCCCGCGACGCAGGATGACGCAGTCCATCCGCGGCGCGCTCGGTGCGACCCACTTCCCGCCTACCTTGACGTACGTCGGCAGGTTGGAGGTCGAGAAGAACCCCTCGGGCAGGATGCCGTCCGCTGGCAACGGGGCGAACGTCGCGTCGGGCGCACTGTGGAGGGGCGCGCCGGCAAAGTCGGGGAGATTGTAGTCGGCCATATTGCGGCGAAACGTAAGGGGAAACCGCACAGTGGGACAGTGGGACAGCGGGTCAGAGGAGCGAGACGGGGTCCCGGTCGATCACCACCCGCACGCCGCTCCCTGCCTCCCGCCACCTGGGAGCGGCATACCGCACGAAGCGTCCGATCTCTTCCGGCGCCCCCTTCACCACCAGGTGCCAGCGCCACCGATCCTTGATCCGGGCCAGTGGCGCCGGCGCAGGCCCCAATACGCTGAGCGGCAGGTGCTGCGCCGCGATGAGCGCATTGCACCAATCGACCACAGCGGCGGCCGAGTTCCCGACGGCCACGTCATCCGCCCCGCTCACCACCACATTGGCGATCCCCACCGACGGCGGGTACGGCGGACTGCTCCGGGTAGCGAGCTCGGCCCGCAGGAATCCCTCGACATCGTGTGCCGCCGCGTGACGGATGGCGTGGTGATCGGGCTGCCGGGTCTGCACCAGCACACGCCCACCCTTGGGGCCGCGACCCGCCCGCCCCGCCACCTGGGCCAGCAGCTGGAAGGTCCGCTCCGCAGCGCGGAAGTCGGGAAGGTGCAACCCGGTGTCGGCGTCCACCACGCCGACCAGCGTCACATTCGGAAAGTCGAGTCCCTTGGCGATCATCTGGGTCCCGAGGAGGATGTCGACCTCTCCCCGCTCCACGGCGCCCAGGATCCGATGGTGGCCCCACTTGGTGCTGGTGGTATCGAGGTCCATCCGGGCCAGCCGGGCGCCGGGATACCGCGCGCCGAGGAATGCCTCGAGCTGCTGGGTGCCGATCCCCTTCATCCGCTGGAGGGGGCTGCCGCATTCGGCGCACGCCGCCGGCATCGGTTCCGCGTAGGCGCAATAGTGGCACGCCAGCCGTTCCGGCGTCCGGTGCACCGTGAGCGAGATGGAGCAGTTGGGGCAGTCCCGCACCGCACCGCACGCTTCGCATTGGAGGAACGACGCGAAGCCGCGTCGATTGAGGAGGAGGAGCGCCTGCTCCTTCCGCGCCAGCACCCGATCGACCGCCCCATCGAGGGCCGTGCTCCACGGGATGGCGCCAGTGTCCTTCACCCGAGGCGCGGTGCGGAGATCCACCACTTCGACCGGCGGCATGGGCCGGTCGCCGATCCGGACCGGCAGCGGCACCAGAGCCAGCTTCCCGGCTGAGGCGCGCGCCCACGTTTCCACGCCCGGCGTGGCACTGCCGAGGATGAGCCGCGCCCCTTCGAGGCGGGCGCG
This sequence comes from Gemmatimonadales bacterium, assembly GCA_049680185.1. Taxonomy (GTDB): domain Bacteria; phylum Gemmatimonadota; class Gemmatimonadetes; order Gemmatimonadales; family GWC2-71-9; genus CAMLHU01. The sequence continues at coordinate 6,150 of JBAUHI010000089.1, forward strand.
CACCGCCGCGACGTCGCGGGCGTGGTAGCGCGGCGCTTCGCCGTTCTTGTAACTCGCCTCGTGCTCCTCGTCGACCACGATGACGCCGAGGTCGGGAATGGGCGCAAAGAGTGCCGACCGTGCACCGACCGCCACTCGGCGCTCCCCGCGCCGAAGCAGGCGCCAGGCGTCGGCGCGCTCGCCATCGGAGAGGCCGCTGTGCAGCACCGCCACCTGGTCGCCAAAGGCGCCCCGCACCCGGCGGACCGTCTGAGGCGTAAGCGCGATCTCCGGCACCAGGATGATGGCCCCCTTCCCTTCGCCAAGCGCCCGGCGCACCGCTTCCAAGTACACCAACGTCTTCCCGCTTCCTGTCACGCCGAAGAGCAGCGCTCCGGCGGCGGGCGGGAGCGCGCCGAGCGTCTCGAGGGCACGGCGCTGGTCGTGGGTGAGCTCGCTGGGCGGCGGAGTGCCTGCTTCATCGGCGAACGGATCGCGCACCCGCTCGACCTGTTCCACCCGTGCCAAGCCACGCGTCACCAGCCCCTTGATGACCCCGGCGCTGAAGCCGAGCTGTTCTTCCAGGTGCCGGGTCGTGGCCGAACCGCCGAGATCCTCAAGCGCTTCGAACAGACGGCGCTGCTCCCGTGCCTTCCCGAAGCGCTCGTTCCGTTCGAGCAGCGGCATCCCGGTGACAGCAAG
>JBAUHI010000090.1:0-20593 GCA_049680185.1 Gemmatimonadales bacterium
TCGTGCGATGCGCTCGCGACGCCGATCCCGCCGAGGAGGAGCGCCGCGAGCGCCACGAGACCGAGGTAGCGGGAGAGCGTCGTGAGCGTTTCGTTGAGGTCGCGTTCGTCGTCGGTGGCGGTCCGGATGCTGACCGACTGCGCTTGGAGCTCAGGGCGAAGAGGTGCGGCCCGTCCCGCCACATCGGTGCCGACGGGAAGCTTCACGTACGTCTGATAGGACACGCGGGCGCCGAAGCCGAGGAGCCCGGTGCGCCCCACGTCCGCGCCGGAGACGTACACCCTCGGCGCGAATGCGCTCATCACGCCCACATCACCCGGGATATCGCCGATGGTACCCACGATCACCAGCCGCGCGGCGCCGATCGCAAGCGTGTCCCCGATCTCGACACCGAGGCTGGTGAGCAGGACCGGGTCGATGATCGCGACGTCACCCTCCTGGACCGCGCCCCAGGCCCCCGCCGGTTCGGTCACGACCTTGCCGTAAAAAGGCCAGCCGCCGGTCACTGCTTCGACGTCCACCAACCGGGTCGTCTTGCCCTTCGGGGCGAGTGCCATCGCATCGAAGCTGGTGACTTGGGAGACCGCCCCTCCCTGGGCCAGTACCGTGACGATCGAATCGGTGGCCGGAGTGAACAGATGATTGGCCGCAAGGCGAACGTCGGCGCCGAGGAGCGCCTGCGATTGCTCGCCGATGGAACGGCGAAGATTGGCGGTGAAGCCGTTGATGGCGGTAAGGGCGCCGACGCCCAGCGCCACCGTGGCGGCAAGCAGCGCCAGGCGACGGGGCGCGGCGCGTCCCTCGCGCCAGGCGTGGACCAGCGCGAACCGGAGGGGGTTCACGCGGCGCGGTCCGAGACCAGCCGGCCGTCAGCGAGGCGGATGATGCGGCTGGCGCGCGCCGCGAGATCGGGGTCGTGGGTCACCAGTACCAGCGTCGTGCCGACGTCCCGGTTCCATTCGAGCAGCAGGTCGATGATGACGGCCCCATTCTCGGCGTCGAGGTTCCCGGTCGGCTCATCGGCAAAGAGGATCCGGGGGCGGTTGGCAAAGGCGCGGGCCAGCGCCACCCGCTGCTGCTCACCACCGGAGAGCTGTGCCGGGTAGTGATGCGCCCGGGCGGCAAGGCCCACCCGCGCGAGGAGCTCGTCGGCGCGTCGAGCGGCATCGGGACCGCCAGCGAGCTCGATCGGCACCTGGACGTTCTCCCGCGCCGTGAGCGTGGGGATCAACTGGAAGGCCTGGAAGACGAAGCCGACCTTCTCGCCCCGGAGCCTGGCGCGCGCGTCCTCGGTCAATCCGGACAGTCGCTGGCCATCGAGGGTCACCTCGCCGGCCGATGGCCGGTCGAGTCCGGCCAGGAGCCCGAGCAGGGTGCTCTTGCCGCTCCCGGACGGGCCGGTGATCGCGACGAACCCGCCAGCAGCAAGGTCGAAGGTGATATCATTGAGGACAGTGAGGTCGCGTTCACCGGAGGCGTAGGATCTGGTGAGGTGGGAGCAGGAGAGCATCGGGGAAGGGCTCAGGGTTCAGGGAAGGACTCAGGACTCGTAGCGAACACCAACATCAAATGACGAACCGCCCGGACCTCGGGACCGCATCTCCGACTCGCAACGATGAAACCTAAACTACTCCTCATCGCTCTACTTTTTGCCGCATGCAACCGCCCGCCCGCCGGTCCGGCGGGCGCATCGTCGGAGGACACGACGCACCGAGGGCCCGCCCTCCGGGCGGGCCCGACAATGGATCCGATGCGCGGCGTTCAGCCCGCCTCGGGGCCAGCCGGGACGGCCGACACTCGCCCGGTCATCCTCTTCCTCGGCACCAGTCTCACCGCCGGGCTCGGGCTCGATCCTTCCGATGCCTACCCGGCAGCGATCCAACGCCGGATCGACTCCGCCGGGATGGCGCTCCGCGCCGTCAATGCCGGTCTCAGCGGCGAGACCTCGGCCGGGGCCTCCCGCCGGATCGGATGGATCCTCGAACACACCCACGTGGCGCTGCTGGTGATCGAGACCGGCGCCAACGATGGCCTGCGCGGCCAGGATCCTGATTCGGTCGCCGCCAACATCCGGGAGATCATCGCACTGGCACGACGCCAGCACCCCGAGCCGCGGATCTCCTTGATCCAGATGTACGCGCTCCCCAACTACGGGCGCGCATACGGGGAGCGATTCGCCGAGCTCTACCCGAGGGTCGCCCGGCAGGAACGGGTGACGCTGCTGCCGTTCCTGCTCGCGGGTGTCGCCGGCGTCGATTCCCTCGACCAGGCCGACGGCATCCATCCGGATCTTGAGGGCGAACGCATCGTGACCGACAACGTCTGGCGCGCGCTCCGGCCCCTCCTCGACTCGCTGACGCGGGGGGTAGGGCGGCGAGCGAGTGGCGGCTAGACGCTAGAGGCTGTGGGCTAGGAGCTAGAGGTTAAGGGCCAGAGCCTAGGGGCTAGAGGCCAACTGCTACCAGCTTCCAGCTGTCAGCCATCAGCGATAAGAGCCGTTGAACGTCACTTGGCTCGCTGATAGCTGATAGCTAATAGCCGATAACTGATAGCCGATAACTGACCTCAATCCCGCCCCCCACTCGGCTGCGGCCCACCAGGCCCACCAGGCCCGCCGGGGCGGGGTCCGGCGTGCTCGATGCCGGGAGGTCCTTCGTTCGGTGCGCGAGACCGCGGAGACGGAAGGCTCACCAGCACTGACGTGATCAACAGCACCAGTCCCGCCAGCTTGAGCTCGCGCCACGCGGTCACCTTGAATGTCGCTACGTCCTCGGTGGTCCTGAGATTCGGACCCGCCTTCTTCCAGTGGTAGTAACCGAGCCCCAGGATGAAGCAGACCACGACAAGCTTGGCGTCGAGCGCCCATCCGTACGATGTGGTCCAGAGGGAGCTCCAGCGGTGCAGGTGCCGCCAGGCCGTCGTCACGCCGGTGATCCCGAGGAGGCCTGCCCCAGTCAGCCCGACCGCGGAGAACCGCTGAACCAACGTCCCCACCGCGGCGTCCTTTTCCCCCTGTGCCACGTTGGCCGCGAACGCGATCCCCACGCCCGCGACCATCATCACGAAGAGGGTGCCGAGCCAGAGGGAGCCGCCGAGGACGTGCACCGGGTTGATGATCCCGAACCACCGCCCCGTAAAGACCGCCGGGAGGTTGCCGAGCTGGATGACCAGCAGCGTCACGGCGGCCAGGAGCCACCCGAAGGTGATGCGCCCCGCTGCGAGCGCAAAGCCGAGTGCCACCGCACCGATCAGGGCGACCCGCATTCCGATCGGGCCCCGCTGGAGGATCATCGTATCGGAGAAGGAGAGCCCCATCAGGTGCGCGCGGAACAGTCCCGACACCAGGAGTGCCAGTGCCCCGCAGAGCGCACCGATGAGCCCGATCCGTGCCGCACGGGGGCCGGAGTCGGCGAGTGCAACGCTACCAGGGCCTCCGGCTCGGAGCGCGGGCCGGAGCACGGCCCAGTAGAAGCCGGCGGCCCCCAGCGCCAGGTACTGGGCCAGGAAGCCCATGAGTTCACGCGGAGGATCGGTCCAGACGAGCAGCGGTTCGGCGGGGGCCACGAGGGGTCCTCGGTTGTAGGGCTTAGGGTTTAGGGAAACCTGAAAAGTAATGGTGCCCGGGGCTGCTCGGAGCGACCACGAAGCCCTACGTGCCAAGCACCAAGCCCTTCTCGTCAGAACATGAGTGCCAGGTCACGTTGCCGCCCGTGATCCGTGGCGCCGCATCGGGTCTCTCATTTACTGAACTCTCACCCCCGACCCTTCTGCCTTACTGTCACCCTGAGCGCATGCCTGAGACCCTCACCCCCGACCCCTCTCCCTGCGGGAGAGGGGTGTGTCACTGGCAAGGTGTGATGGACCCATTACGGCAATGAAACGCCCCTCCCGGGACCGACGTGGGAGGGGCGATTCGTGTTCATCGGCTGGACGTCTCGCCTACGGCACGCTCCAGATGATCTGACTGAAGCCATCGGCGATCGTATGGGCGTTGAATTCGGCGGCGCCGAGGTTCGGGAGCAGTGCCGTCACGACGAGGGTGCCGGCCCCCGAGTTGCCGTTGGTCGCCGAGATGTAGTTGCCGACGCCGGTGCCGCCGCCGCTGCCGTCGCCAATGAGGCTGAACACGGTATTGGTCAGCGTGACCGCCAGCGGTGCCGACGCCTGCACCGTGAACTGTGTGATGTTCCCCGCCGGGTTGAAGTTGGCGAACGTCACGCTGTCGAAGGCCATGATGGAATCGTTGTTCTGTGCGAAGATGACCGGCACCTGATCGAAGGTAGCGGCGTGGACGTCGGCTCCGCCGAACGTCAGTGGCTGGCCCGCCGTGGCGCGGACCAGGAGGCCCGGTTCGAAGACGGCGTGGCTGATCGACAGCCGCCCGCTCACGTTCACCGCACTTTGCAGCGTCAGGGTATCCGGGAAGTCCTCGCGCAAGTTGGCGAATGCCGACGTCGCCGGGTTCGTGAAGGCAATGTTGTGGTTGAGCCCCGCACTGGAGCTGATGCCGCTGAAGGCCGTCGTATGCGCGCCATTTGGTGCGAAGGCCTGTGCATTCCCGCCCTGTTGCAGGCCGCCGAAGAGGAGGAGCACCCCGTTGGTGAGGCGGCCTGAAGTGGAGTTGCCGCTGAAGTCGGCATCGCCTTGCACTTGTACCGAGTCGCTCGCGCGGGTCATCGTGAGCGTACCACCGGTCCCGATGCCGAGGTCGGTGTACACCAGCAGGCGGCCGCCGTTGGGGTCGAGGTCACCCTGCTGGACGTTCACCGCCGAGTCGACCGTCTGCAGGACCCCGGATGCGAGCTTGAGCGACGCAGAGGCGCTCGCGCCGGAGTAGTTCGGGGCGCCGGGGCCCGCCACGTAGAGGTTGTGGATCCCGAGCGCGGGTGCGAGTGCCGTGTCGATCACCGGCGCGTTGATCACCACGTTGCCGTTGTACGTGATGGCCGGGAGCGCCGAGGGCCCGGTAAAGTGGGTCCAATCGACGAGCCAGGTGTCGTTGGTGGTCAGCCCGCCGGCGACCTCGAGATCCTTGAGGGTCACGGTGTATACCCCGGCCGAATAGGCGCTCACGTCTGCCGAGCCCTTCACGACGATGCTGTCGCCCTGGACAGCGCCGGAGTCGGCGAAGTTGCCGAAGATCTGCGTCAGGCCGTGGAAGACGGTACCGAGCCCGTTGGTGCTCTTGAAGTCCTGGAAGTGGCTCGGCCCCGGGTCGGCGAAGCTGACGTTCTGTTGGAAGTCGCTGCCACCGAACACCACCGCCGTGCCGCTGGAAGCAAAGGCATCGGCGGCGCCGCTGGCGTTGGTCTGGCTGAAGCTCCCGCTCGAGACGGTGATCGTCCCGGCGGTAAGGAGGCCCGAAGTGCTGCCGCCGCCAAAGAGGGCGTTCCCGCTCACGAACAGGTTCGCGGTGGGGTCCACCATCGTGAGCTTGCCGCCGTTCTTCGTGATGAAGTCACCGTTCACCGAGAAGTTCCCCGGCCCGACCTTGAAGGTGCCGCCATCCACCAGCACGGTGTCGGCCGAGGCGAAGTAGTTGATGTGCGCCGAGCCGGTGATCACGACGGTGTGATAGCTGTTGGTGTCGCGGACCACCTGGTTGACACCGGCGAAGCGGGTGACCTTGGGCCCCCAGGACCCGGGGGCAAAGGAGCCCTGGATCGGGTTCGGGTCCCTGAGCTCGAGCGTGTCGACATTGAGGTTTGGGAAGGCGTCGACCATCAACGGGCCGCCCACCGTCACGGTGGCACCGGCGGCGCCGTTCACGACGCCGTCGCCCACTTCGTAGAAGAGGGTGTCGGCCACGAAGAGGCTGTTGGCCAGGTCCACCGTTGAGTTGCCGCTGATCACCAGGTTCTGTGCCTGCGAGGCGCCGGCCCCGGCGGTGTGGAAGTCGATCTGCTCCCCGCCGCAGCAGGTCTGAGGCTGGACGATCTCGAGCCGGTGCGATCCCGACGCCGCGAACGAGGCCGCGCTGTTGCTGGCGGTCTGGCGGAAGGTCGGCGTCTGCAGCACTCCGGCCGTGAGGAGCCCGGCGGTGCTCCCGCCATCGAAGGTGGCCGGGCCAAAGACGAGCACGGAGTCGGCCGGATTCGTCATCGTGAGCGTGCCGGTGCCGGAGGTGTTGAACGCCGAATCGGCGATGACGGTCTGGCCGTTCGCGTCCAGCGAGCCCGCCAGCACGTTGAGCGTGTCCTGGGCCTCGAACTTGGCGGTCGGGTGGACCGTGCCGAGGATGTCCACGTTCAGGTAGCTCAAGTTCGACGGGATGGCCTGGTTGGTGCCGGCGAACCGGGTGGTGGTCACGTAGAAGTTGGTGTCCAGTGGGACCGACAGCGTGCTGTGGACCTCAAGCGTGTCCAGGGAGAGATACCCCTGGGAGTCGGCAACGACGGGGCCCAGCGCCACGACCCGTTCCTGCCCGTTATCCCAGAGGTAGCCCGCCTGCCGGATCTGGAGTGAGTCGGCGACGACCATGGTGGTTCGGAAGAGCTCAGTGCCCCCTGCCCCGATGATGTCCAGCTTGTTGAATTGGGTCGCCAGGGTGGCGTACTGGATGTTGTTCCCCGCGGCCCCGGTGAAGACGGTCCGGTGGGTCCCGGTGGCGTAGAACGCCGAGTCGCTGGTGCTGAAGCTGCTGCCAATGCGCTGTGTCTCGTTGAAGTTTCCCTGGATCACCAGCGTCCCGGCCGTGAGGCGCCCGGCCTCGCTCCCGCCGCCGAAGTTGGCGCCGACGAAGGCACCGCCGGAGCCGACATCCACCGAGTCCGCCGCGTGGGTCATCACCAGGGCACCCTGATCCGCGGTGGTGAGCGTCCCCGTGACGGTCACCACGTGACCGGCCGGGTCGAAGGTGCCGGGGCCGGTCCCGTTCTGGATGGTCAGGTCGTTGAGCAGGGTCAGGTCGCTGGCGGCGCTGGCCGTCCCGGTGACCGTCACGCTCTGATATGGCAGGGCGGGGATCGTCTGCCCCAGGCCGGTGAAGCCCGTGATCCGGACGGCGTATTGGGCCGGTGCCGTCGGCGCGGTGATCGTGCCGCCGACGTCGAGCTCGAGCAGGCCGAGGACCGACGCGGCATCGGCGCCCACGTTGCCGAGCACCTTGACCGGGTCGGGGACGGTGCCCTCCCCCACGAGATGGGTCATCGAATCCACCAGCGTGCCGCCGATCAGCGTGAGGTTGCCGGCGACGACGGTGGCACTGCCTGCCGTGCTACGCGCGACGCCACCCGAGAGGACCGTCAGGTTCGCGAAGTGGGAGCCAGCCACCCCGGTATCCGGGGTGGCAAAGCCCCAGGTATGCTGGCCGCCGAGGAACCGGACGGTGTGCGCCCCGGTGGCCGCAAAGCTCGCCGGGCTCGCGCCGTCGACCTGGATGAAGTTCCCGCCGAGGTCGATGGCGCCGTTGGTGAGGGTGGCGTAGGTGCTCCGCCCCGCGGTCGAGAAGTTGCCGCTGACACCGAGCGTATCATTGGCGCTGGTCATTACCAGCACGCCGGCCGAGTCGACGGTGAAGTCGCCGTTGACGGAGAGCGTATGGCCACCCAGGTCGAATTGTGCCGCCGGGTAGGCACCACCCACGTAGAAGCGGAGTGCGGAGACATTGGTGCCAAGCGCGGCCGAACCGACCACGCGGATGGTGTCATACGCCAATGCCGGGATGCTCTGCCCCGCGCCGACGAAGCCGGTGGTGCCGACATGATAGGCGCCCGCAGCGTTGAGGGTGCCAGCCACCGCGAGCCCGGTGAGCCAGAGGCGGGAGCCGGCGGCGCTGGTCACGTTGCCGGCGACCGCGAGGGTGTCGTGCGACTGGACGGCGGTATTGGTCCCCGAGATGGTCAGGTTCCCGAGTGCGATGGCGAGCGTGTCGAAGACCACGCTGTCGGCACCGGAGAGCACCAGCGATCCGAAATGCGAGGCCAGCGTGTCGGGGTTCGCGAAATGCACCGTCTGGATCCCCGAGCCGCGCATCAGTTCGGTCACGTGTCCCGTCGTCGCCGCGAACGCGGTCGGCGTCGCGCCGAGCTGCGATGACGCGTACTGCGCAAAGTTCCCTTGCAGCAGGATCCGGCCGGCCGTGAGGAAGCCCAGCTCATTGCCGCCGTTGAAGGAGGCACTCCCTGCCACGCTCAGCGTATCAGCGGCGTGCGTCATCACGAGCAGGCCACCGTTGGTGACGGTGAGGTCGCCATTGGTCGCCGAGTTGGTCCCGTTCAGATCGAGCCTGCCGGTGGTGCTGCTGATGGTCAGGTACCCGTTGGCTTGCAGCGACGAGCCGGTCACGACGGCGTAGTTGCCGGCCACTGTCATGTTGTTGAAGAGACCGCGAACGGTCCCGGCTCCCGCCAGCTCGATGGTGCCACCACCGGTGACGTTGGCGGAGTTGTCGAGCGAGCTGTCCACCTGCACGGTCGCGAACGTGTCGACCTTGAAGGTGGCGAGGGGTGCTATGACCAGCCGGTTGATGTGCGCGAATCCCGACGTCGCGAGGTACGGCTCGTGCAGCATCGCGGCCGGGATGTACACGTTGCTGGTCGAGTCGGGCACGGTGCCGCCCTGCCAGTTGGCCGCCTTGGTCCAGAGCGAGTCGACGGTGCCGCGCCAGATCGCGTTGATCCCGGCCGGGATCTGGATGTCGATGTTGATCGTCGGACTGAATACCGGCTGGAAGCCGTTGGCTCCCGACATCAGCACGTACCCGTTGCCCACGCCGGTCAGGATCACGTTGCTGAAGGTCGCGATGCCGCCGACGGTGGCCACGGTGGTGGCACCCGAGATGATCCCGCCGACTGGGTTGGTGCCGATGACCGTGGTGACGCTGTCGCTCACGTCGGTCAGCGTGTCTCCCAGCGGTCCGACGATGGCCACCCGGAAGGTGGGCAGCGCCAATCCGGTCATCCCGCCGGTCGGCGCCGGTGCGTAGGCCAGGTGGCTCCAGTTGACGGCGGCACCGTCGTTCCCGGCGATGACCGACGTGAAGCTCCCACCATAGAGTGGCGAGGACCGGTTCATGTTGATGGTCACCGGCTGCGAATTCCCGACGCTGTCCGCGACGGTCATGTACTTGCCGATGCTCAGCCCGGGCGCCGTGGTGAACACGATCCCGTTGAACGTCTGCGCCACCCCTGACCCGCCCTCGGCCAGGAAGAACTGGGTGAACGTGGTGTCCTCGTGCTGGAAGGTGACGCTGTCGAACCGCGCCACCTGCGCCGTGCCATTCTTCATCAGGCGCATGCTGTCGATCACGAGCCCGTTGATATCGAGACCCATTACCCGGAGGAGATGGCCGTTGCCGAAGATGGTCGGCGACGCGCCTGGCGCCTTGGTCAGCGTCCCGACCGCCTCGACGTCGCTCGGCATCGCGATGGCGGCGGTCCCGGCGGTGATCTCGACGTTGTTGAAGTGCGACCCGCCGATGAAACCCGGGTTGTTGAAGGTGACCGAGTCGACGCTTCCGGTCACCAGTCGCGTCCGGTGGCTCCCCGAAGGCGAGAAGCCGGTGGAGGTGCCGCCGGTCTGGTGGAAGCCGCCGCGAAGCACCAGGACGCCGACGGTGTCGAGCCCCACGCCGGTGGCCGAGGTCGCGACGGTCATCCCGCCAACATCCACACTGTCCGCTGCGGCCAGCATCCGGAGTTGACCACTCCCCGCGACGTGCAGCACGCCTGTGACGGTGAGGGGGAAGCCGTTCGGTGTGAGTACGCCATTGGCCCCATCGAGATAGAGCGCCCCGACACTGCGGAACGCCTTCGCCATCGTCACCGGCGCCTGGAAGTGCACCACCCCGTGGATCGAATCCGGGAGCGTGCCCGGAGCGCTGGTGAAGGTGGTGGTATCCATCCGCCACCCGGAGCCGCTTGCGTCCTGCAGCGTGCCCGCCAGGGTGGCGCCGTGGCCGGTGCCCGTTACGGTGCCGCTCAGCACGGTGGCGGTCGAGTTGGCGGTGAGGTCGGTGGAGGCGGTCACCCCCGCCGCGTCCGCGAACTCGACGAGGTTGAACGTCGAGGTCGTCGGGTTGGCGAAGGCGATGGTCTGCGCCGTCGCGCCCCCGAAGTGCACCCGATGCGAACCCGACGGCGCGAACGAGGCGCCGCTATTCGACTGCGCGAATCCGCCCCGAAGAACAAGCACGCCCTGGGTCAGGTCGCCTGCCGAGGTGGTGCCGCTCCCGGCGCTGAAGAGTCCGCCCACGTCGACCGAGTCGGCGGCGTAGGACATGATGAAGCGGGCGCTCCCGATGGTCGAGAGACCACCGGTCACGGTGAGCGGGAATCCGCTCGGCTGAAGCTGCCCCGTCCCTTCGACCACTACCGAGCCCTTGATCTTGAGGGCCTTCACCAAGCCGGTCGGGCCCTGGAACCGGACCACGCCCTGGATCGAGTCCGGGAACGACGCCGGCGCCCCGGCAAAGATCGTGGTGTCAGGATGCCATGAGACGTTGCTCGTGTCGCTCAGGGTCGAACCGATGGTGATGCCATGCCCCGTCGCGGTGACGGCGCCGCGGCGCACCGCGACACTCCCGCTGCTCACGGCCGCGGTGCTGAAGCTCACCCCCGCAGGGTTATCGACCGTCAGGATCTGGAAGTGCGAGTTGACTGCGGCCGGATCGGCGAACGAGACCGATTGCGCGACCGATCCCGCCAGGATGGTCTGATGCGTGCCGCTGGCGGCGAAATCGTTGCTGGAATTGGCGACCTGCACGAACCCACCGCGCAGGACCAGCTTGCCCGCCGTCAGGTCTCCGGTGCTTGTGGCGCCACCGGCGGTGTAACTGCCGCCCACGTCGACGGAGTCGGTCGCGTTGGTCATCACGAAGCGGCCGCTGTTGGCGGTCGCGAAGTTGCCGGTCACGGTGAACGGATGTCCGCCCACGGTCAGGACGCCGCTTCCATCCACCGTCACCGCGCCCTTCACTTTGAGCGCCTTCGAGAGGGTGCTGGTGCCCTGGAAGTGCACCGATCCGCTGAACGAGTCGGGAAGGGTGGGGCTCCCGGTGAAGACGGTGGTGTCGACATGCCACCGACTGTTCGACGCATCCACCAGATCCGCACCGACGGTCATCACCTTGGCGACACCGGTCACGTTGCCGGCCAGGAGCGTCGAAGAACCGAGCACGACGGCGTTGGTGGCAAGCGTCACGCCAGCCGCGTTGTCGAACGTCACATCCTGGAAGTGGGAATTGGCGGCGGCCGGGTCGGCGAACGAGATCGATTGTGCCGCCGATCCGGCAAAGATGGTCTGGTGCGCGCCGCTCGCGGCAAAGTCGTTGCTGGAATTGGCCACCTGGGTGAACGCGCCGCGGAGGACCAGCTTGCCCGCCGTCAGGTCCCCGGTGCCCGTGGCGCCAGCGGCGGTGTAACTGCCGCCCACATCGACGGAGTCGGCCGGGTTGGTCATGACGAAGTGCCCGCTGTTGGCGATGGTCATCGCACCGACGACGGTGAGCGGGTGGCCATTCACCATCAACACACCGGATTGATCGACGGTCAGCGTGCCCAGCGCCTTGAATGCCTTGGCCAGCGTGTCGTTCCCCTGGATGTGGACGCTGCCGACCATCGAGTCGGGGAGCGCCGGGCTGCCTGTGAAGACGGTGGTGTCGGCGCGCCACCCGAATCCGGCATCGGTGAGGGTGCCGGCGATCGTCGCCGTATGGAGCGTGCTCGTCACCTGGCCGGCGGTGACCGAAACCGATCCGGTGGCGACGATGTTCGATGCCAACACGATCCCTGCGGTGTTCGCGAACGTGACGCTTTGGAAATGGGAATTGGCCGCGGCCGGATTGGCGAAGCTCACCGCCTGCGACGCCGTCCCCGCAAAGATGGTCCGATGCGTGCCGCTCGGCGCGAAGTCGTTGCTGGAATTGGCCACCTGGGCGAACGCGCCGCGCAGGACAAGCGTGCCGGCGGTCATGTCGCCGGTGGAACTGGCGCCCGCGGCCGCGAAGGGTCCGCCCACATCCACCGAGTCGGTGGCGTTGGTCATCTGCAGGTGGGCCGACCCGGCGAGGGCCAGGCTCCCAGTGACCGTCAGCGGATGACCGGACACCGCCAATGACCCGGTCAGGATCAAGTCGCCGTTCACCTTGAACGCCTTGGCCAGCGTCGCACCGCCGCCCACGAGCGCCACGACCCCGCTCATCGAGTCAGGAAGGGTGAGGGCGCCACTGCCGGTGATGGTGTTGGTGTCCACATGCCAGCGGTTGCTCGTCGCGTCGGCGAGGCCGGCGAGTGTCGCCATCCTGCTGGTGCCGGAGACCGTCCCCGCGGTGACCGTGGCGGTCCCGGTGGCGACGATGTCGCTCGCAAGCGTCACACCCGAGGCATTGGCGAACTCGACGCTCTGGAAGTGCGAGCTGGCGGTCGCCGGGTTGGCGAACGTGATGGTCTGCGGCGTGCTACCGGCGAACCGGGTGATGTGAGTGCCACTGGCGGAGAAATCATTGGAGCTGTTGGCGATCTGGGCAAAGTTGCCGCGAACGATCAGCACGCCGGCGGTGAGGCCGCCGACGCTGGTGGCACCGCTGGTGGAGTACGCACCCCCCACGTCCACCGAGTCGGCGGCGTTGGTCATCACCAGCTGACCTGAGCCGGAGATGGTGACACCACTTCCCACACCGAGCGACTTGCCGTTGACGGTGAGCGTGCCGCTGCCGCTGATGGTGACCGCACCCGTGACCGCCGTCGGCCCCGCGAGCACGGTGCTGCCGGTGACGGCCAAGTTGGCGAGCGTGCCGGACACCTGCTGCGACGTGCCGGTGCTCGCGATGGCTCCCGCACCGGTCACCGATGCGCCCGCGGGCACCAGCACGGTGCCGAGCGTGGTGAGAGTATCACCGGTACCAAGTGAGAGCGTGGCTCCGCTTTCCACCGACAGACCTCCCACACTGGCGCTGGCCGTCAGGCTCGGCGCCGGTACCGAAGACGGGATATAGACGTTGTCGGTACTGGTCGGCACGCCCGTCGGGCTCCAGCTAAGGGCCGTGGCCCACGCCGTACCGGCGCTGCCGTTCCAGGTCTTGGTGGTGCCGAGCGGGAGCGAGACCGCCGTGAAGGTCACCGGGCTGCCGGTGGCGCCGGCAAGGGTCGCGGTGGAAGTGTTGGTACCGGCCGTGCCGCCCAGCGTCCACTGTGCCACTGTGGAGGTGCCAGTGGCGTCGGTGGTCGCGGTGATGCCGCTCTGGGTGCCGCCGCCCCCGGTGACCGCCCACGTGACCGTCACGCCGGGGACGGCGTTGGTGTGGGCGTCGGTGACCTTCACAGTGAGCGGGTTCGGAAGCGCGGTGCCGGTGGTGCCCGACTGGCCGTTGCCGCCGGTGGCCGCGATGGCTGCAGGCGCGCCGGGCGTGCCGGTGGCCGCGAACTTGACGCTGTCGCCGCTGCTGAGCGTCGCCTTGATCGAGTCGGTCCCGACCAGGGTGCCGAGCGTGAAGGTGACCTGCGCGTGCCCCAGCGCATCGGTCACGGTGGAATCGGCGCTCACGGCACCGGTCCCGAAGACGCGGGTCCAGAAGACCTTGACGCCGGTGACCGCGTTGTTGGATCCGTCCGCCACACGGACGATGAGCGGGGCCGGGAGCGCCACCGCCACGGTGTCGCTCTGGGCGCTGCCGCTCACGACGCTGATCGCCGAGGCTGCGCCCGAGGTGCTGGTCGCACTGAACGTGACCCACGCGGCCGTGCCCTGGATGGTGGCGCGCAGCGAATCGATGCCGGCGGTGGTCCCGAGCGTGAAGCTCACGCTCGCCAGGCCGTTGGCCGCGGTCACGACGGTATCGACCGAGAGGCCGGCGAATGTGCCGCTGCCGTTCTGGACGTTCCAGATGATCTTGGCACCGGCGACGGGATTGGCGTGTGCGTCGGTGACCTTGACCACCAGCGGCAACGGGAGGGTGCCCTTGGCGGTGTCGCTCTGGGCGTTCCCCGACTGGATCGCGATCACGGTCGGCGCGGCCGCCACGGCGGTCTCGGCGAAGGTGACGGTGAATCCGCCGACAATGGTCTTCGCGAGCACCGAGTCGATGCCGGCGCCGGTGCCGAGGGTGAACGGCACCTGGGCGTGGCCCAGAGTGTCGGTCGTGGCCGTGTCAACGGCCGGACCGCCGAAGGTGCCAGTGCCCGTCTTGACGCTGAATGCGACCTTGGCGCCTGCCACCGGCTTGGCGCCCGCGCCCGTCACACTCACGACCAGCGGGAGCGGGAGTGGATCGCCGACGGTGTCGGTCTGGGCGCTGCCGGAGACGATCGCGATGCCGGCCGGTGCCGGGGGCACGGTCGTGGCCGTGAAGGTGACCGATGCCGGGCCCGCGCCAAGCGTTGCCTTGATCGAGTCGACCCGGGGTGAGGCGCCGAGAGTGTAGGTCACCTGGGCCAGGCCGCCCGCCGCGCTGACGCTCGACGGTGCCGAAAGCGTGCCGCCGCCGGCAAGCCGTGTCCAGTTGATCGTCGCACCGACGACCGGATTGCCGAACCCGTCCGCCGCCTTGACGATGAGCGGCAGGGGCAGGGCGGAGTTGATCGTGTCGGCTTGAGCGTTGCCGCTCTGGAGGGCGAGCGCGGACGGTGCGCCGGGGAGCGCCGTGACCGTGAACGTCGCGGCGCATCCGCCGCACGAAAGCGTCGCCACCAGCGAATCGGTCCCGGCCAGGGTACCCAGACTGTAAGTGGTCTGGGTGTGGCCGGTGGAATCGGTGAACGTGGTGTCGGGCGCGAACGATCCGCCACCATGGGCGGCGGTCCAGATGACCCGCGCTCCCGCGACGAGGTGGGCGCGGGTATCGCTCACGAAGACGACGAGCGGCTGCGGCAACACCTTCCCGACGGTGTCGCTCTGGCCGCCACCGTTGGCCACCACGATGTTCGCGGCCACCGCAGCGACGGCGGTGGCGGTGAAGGTCACCTTGGCGCTGGTGCCGGCGAGCGTCGCCGAGATGGTGTCGGTCCGGGCCAGCGCACCGAGGGTATACCCCACGCTTGCGATACCAATGGAGTCGCTAGCGGTGGTGTCGGTCGCCACGGCGCCGCCGCCCGCCGCCCTGAGCCACGCCACCTTGGCCCCGGTCGCGGGGTTCCCGAATGCGTCGGTGATCTTGACGGAGAGCGGCAGCGCCAGCGGCAGGTCAGTGGTGTCGGTCTGGGCGTTCCCGGCCTGGATCGCGATGGCCGACGGTGCGCCGGCGAGCGCGGTGACGGTAAAGGTGTCCGGGGCGAGCGCGCCGACCCGGGCCAGGAATTTCTGCGGCCCCGCCAGGGTGCCGAGCGTGATCGGTGTGGCTGCGCGGCCCAGCGAGTCGGTGAGGACCAGCGAATCTGCCACCGCACCACCCGAGAGGGCGGAGAAGTGCACGGCCACGCCGGCGACGCCGAGCGCATCGGCGGCCTTGGCCTCGACCACGATCGGGACCGGTGTCGTCCGGCCGGCGGTGTCGGACTGGAGATCGCCGCTCACCTTGATCAGTGAGGTCGCCACCGGCACGAAGTACACCGTGGTCGTGTCCGCGATCCCGGTCGGTGTGGTGCCGATCACCTTGAGGGTGCCGCGATGGTTCGGCGCCCGGAGCAGTCCGGTCGCATTCATCTTGGCGAGCGTGGTGTCGGTCGTCTTCCAGCCGACGTAGAAGCTGTCGATCGGGATGCCGGCCGAGTCGGCGGTGGCGCTGTACCGGGCCGAGTCACCGAGGGCGATGGCCGTATCTCGCGGCGCGACCGTGATGTGGGTGATCCCCTGGCCGGGCCCGACGAAGGCGAGGTTCACCACCGGCAGCGGGGAGCTTCCGGGAGGGCCGCTCACGATCACGACGCTCTGGTGTGCGCGGAAGACCACGTTCGGTCCCGCCTTGAGCTCGATCAGGGCGTCGAGGGTATCCGTCTGCTCCGTGAGTGAGACCAGCAGCGCAAGCTTCAAGTCGCTCGAGTCGGCAGGGAAGAAGGCGGTGGTGTCGAGGACGATGGCATTGCTGGGCGGACGGGTCAGGCGGATATGGACGCTGTCGATGACGATCCCGAAATCGGCCGGCGGAGCGCTCAGGTGCGTTACCGGCCGGAACCCGAAGTAGCCTCGTGTCCCGCCTGACGGGCCATTGAGATGGTCGTCGGAACAGGTCATGACCGCGAGTCCCAGGAGGGCGGTAGCGGCCAGCCGGAGGACGCGCGGGGAGACGAATGAACGGTGCCGGCGGGGAGGCGTCGGGGGCATCAGATCCCTGGGCAGGCGTACCCATCCCCAAGGGGTCGGGCCGCTGGTGCGTGAGTTCGAGGTGCTGCAGGCCTGGATGGGCCGGATAGACAACGGGATGATACGACCGGGCAAATATACGGTTGCAGGGAAGGGAGGCTAGGGCGTCCGTCACATTGGCGGGGTGATCCCCTGTCGGTCCCGGTCGGGCCTTGACAGTCCGACGGGTGCGTCTTACTGTATGGCAACACCAATACAATTGGCGGTGATCCATTGTTCGAACGACTCGATCCCAGAAGTCCCACGCCGCTCTACGCCCAGATCGCCGAGCGTCTCAAGGTGGCCATCGCGTCCGGCGAGCTCGAGCCGGGCGCGGCGCTCGAATCGGTCCGCGCCCTCGCGGCCCGGATCCGCGTCAATCCGGCGACAGTGGTACAGGCCTATCGTGACCTTGAAGCGGAGGGCTTCGTGGAGATGCGCCAGGGGAGCGGGACATACGTCCGGGCGGTCAGCTCCGAACGCCGCAGCCGCCAGCGTGAGACCCAGGCCCGGCAGCTGGTCCGCACGATGCTTTCCGACGCGGCCCGCCTGGGCATTCTCCCCGCAGAGATCCGCGCCGCGTTGCAGGACGAATTGAAGGAGACCCGATGACCGACCTTGCGATCGAGACCCGCGGCCTCGGCCTTCGGCTGGGTCGAGGATTTGCCCTTGCCGACGTGGCGCTTTCCGTCCCGACCGGTGCCATCTACGGATTCCTGGGCCCCAACGGGTCAGGGAAGACCACGACCATCCGCACCCTGCTCGGGCTCTATCCCGGATTCACCGGCTCGGCATCCATCCTCGGGATGCCGGTCCCGACGTCCTTGCCGGAGATCCTGGCGCGCATCGGCTACGTCCCGGAGCGACCGCATCTGTATCGCCGGCTCACCGTGGCCCAGTCGCTGGAGTTCCACGCGGCCTTCCACCCGAAGTGGGACCAGGCGTGGGTGCTGGAGCTGGCAGCGCACTTCGCACTGGACTCAGGTGCGGAGATCGGTCATCTGTCCAAGGGTGAGACCGCCAAGCTGATGCTGCTTCAGGCGCTGGGACAGAAGCCCGAGCTGCTGGTCCTGGACGAACCGACCGACGGACTCGATCCGGTGGTCCGGCGAGATGTACTGGCCGCGCTGCTCGAATACGTCGAGCGCAGCAAGGCGACCGTCTTCATCTCGAGTCACTTGGTCCACGAACTCGAGCGCATCTGCGACTGGGTCGGAGTGATGGACCAGGGCAGGCTGGTGGCGCAGGTGCGGATGGAGGCATTCAAGCACGGGATCAAGAGGATCCGGGTGCCGGCGGGGGCTGCCCGCCCCGTTGGTGCGACGGTGAGCATCATCGCGACCGAGTCGGTGGCGGGTGCCGATGAGTGGATCGTCCGCGACTGGACCGCCGATTCGGCCGCGGCGCTCGCGAAGGCCGGCGTCACCGTGCGGGAAGTGATCGACCTGGACCTCGAGGAGGCGTTCGTGGAGCTCCTGCGCTCGTTCCGCCAAGCCGTCGGGAGGGCCGCCTGATGTTCCGCGTCATCCTGAAGCAGGTCTGGCGCGACTCCCGGTGGATGCTCCTTTTCCTCGCCGCGTGCGCGGTCGTGATCACGCAGGGCGTGGTGCGGCTGGCCCACGTGTTGCCAGGCAACGACCTGTACGGGTCGATCCTCGTCGAGGCGCAGTTCTGGGGATTGATGATGCCGGTGCTGGCGCTCTTTGCCGCGCTGCTCCTGGCGATCATCACCTGGTGGCCCGATCGTCGCGGATGGTGGGTGTACGCGCTGACCCTTCCCATCGAGCGGGCGCGGTACGCGATGATGCGCGCCGCGGCCGGCGGCGTGATGCTCGGCGGACTGGCGCTCGTCTTCTGGGTCGCAGCCATCGTGGCCACGACCCAGGCGGTGGTGCCCGACGGCCTGCACTTCTACGCCGGGACGATCGCACTCCGGTTCGCGCTGGCGCTCCTGGTCTGCCACGCACTCTGGACGATGTTCTCGCTCAGCGGGCGCCCGGCCGCGTGGGCGGTGGTAGGGATCGTCGTCATCTCGATCGGATGCGAACTGTTCGGCATTCACGCCGTGACCTGGGTGGCCAACGCACTCACCGGCCAGTGGAGCCCCCTGCACATCCTGGGCGGTCGCTGGATGCTGATCGATGCGTAGCGCGCTCGGCGGCATCGTACTCGCCCTGCTGCTACCAGGGGTGGTCCGAGCCCAGAGCCTTGCGGACCTCAAGGCCGCGAGGGCGCGCCTCTCCCGCGAGGCCGATTCATTGGAGCAGCTCGCCAAGCGGTCGCCGGTGCTGGACACCGTGCAGCTCGGAGATGGCTGGGTGGTCGCCACGAATCCCGCGGCTCGGGACCTCGTGGATTCAACGACACTGGCAGCGCTGCGAGCAGGAGAGGCACGATTCGGCCGTGTGCTCGACCCGCGGTCAACAGACATCGAGATCCGCCTCGATTCAGCACGACCTTGGAACCCTCTCGATGTGGTGGTGGGAGCCGGTAGAGCCTCCCTCTCGAGAGCGGGTTTCGAAGCGCACCGGCGCAGCCACGATGCAGTGCCATATCTCATCCGGCAGGCATTTCCCCGTGCGGCCTTCGGGGTGGCCGATCCGGCCCTCCTCCGTTGGGCTGGAGGCTCGTTGGAGGTGGGTTTCGGCGATCTCGTCGACGCCGCACGGATCCGTCTGCAACGGGACACCGGGGTCGATGTGCGGGGATGCCGACAGCGCTCGCTCAGCGCGTGCGTCCGCGCCCTGGGTGGTGGCACTCCGGCGCCGTCGACCCCTGAATACTCGAGCGTGGTGCGTCGATCACTTCTACGATTCGCGCTCGAACGGGCCGGTGGAGACTCCGCCCTGCCAAGGCTGTACGCCGATCCAGGGAGTCCTGTCCTCGACCGGTTGGCAGCGCTCGTCGGCGTGCCTATCGACACACTCGTCGCTGAGTGGCACGAAACAGTCGTTCGACAGGACGAGCTGACTTCAAGCGGGGCAGCGCTTGCGCTCTTCGGTGCGGCGGTCCTGCTCGCACTCGGGGTCTGGGGGACAAAATGGCGCGGGGTCTGATGCGGTGGCCGGCGGTGGTCGGTGCGACCTGTCTGGCCGTGATGTTCGGTCTGTACCGGACCGCGCCGGTGCCGGGATCAGGCCACCCGCTCGAGTCCTGGCGCCATCGGTATGCGGTGTCGGACAGCCTCCGGCATGTGGAGCGGAGCATCGATTCACTCGAACTGCGCGCCGACGGGGCCCGTCGGTCGCTGTCTCTTGGACAGCGGTCTCAGGGGTTCAGTGTGGTCGACCAGTCGGACTCGGTTCGGACCCGGCCCGTGCCTGATTCCATCGGCCGGCTCTTCGATTCAGCCTGGGCTCGCCAACCGGCGCGCGATCGGTCGATCAGGGTGCTCATCCGCGTTGGTGGCGGATGGCGATATTTCCCCCACGCGCTCGACGACACCACGTGTGTAGAGTCGGCCGGGTCATTCGGCAGAGTCGCCGCCTGGGAGGCCGAAGAGTCGCTCGGCGCGTGCGGCTACTACGCCGCATTCGGTCGTCCCGGGCTCGCGATCGGGCGGTGGTTCACGGGGTCCATTATCGGTAACCGGACCGATCCACCAGGTTGGCGCCCGGCTCCGGACTCCACCAACTGGGCGGCACGGGCCCGGGTGGAATGGGCGGACGGAGGGTGGGCACTGCGAGTGGCCCGTGCGGGTGTCCCTCCGTCATATGAATACTCGACCGACCTGGCCCGATGTGCAGCAGGGCATTCCGGGGATTGTGCCGACGCCGCGCTGGCGCCGCTCCCTCCACATCGGATCGGATGGTTCGACTACTTCTCCTATTTCGGGTCCAACTCCGGGATCGGTCCGCTGGCCATCGTGCTGTTGCCAGACCTCGTCCACGATTTCGGCGCGGATCGATTCCGCGCCTTCTGGAAGTCGCCCGAGGCGGCGCCGATCGCCTTCGAGCGGACATTTGGCGTGTCGCTGGATACGTGGGTGCGTGGTGAGGTCATCGCCTACTATGGCCCTCTCCAGCTCGGCGCCGGTGACCTCGGCCATTCCGCGATCTCGGCCCTCATCTGGGCGCTCATCTTCCTCGGACTCACGGCGTTGATGGCTCGGCGCCTCCGGTACTGACGTCGGTTCAATTCACACAGGAGGATCAGATGCGATTCACCATCGGAGTTTTGGCCCTGGCCGTCGTGGCAGCGCCGTCGCTCAGTGCGCAAGGGCCCACTCCTGCCAACGCCGCCAGTCATTACACAGCGATGCAAAAGGCGCTCCGGAACATCGTGGTGCTTGAGGAGCGCTATTACGCCGACCACGGGACCTACACCACCGACCAGGCGGCGCTCGGGGCACCGATGCCTAAGACGCACGCTGAGGCGGTGG
>JBAUHI010000091.1:0-27677 GCA_049680185.1 Gemmatimonadales bacterium
TTCTCCCATCGGTCCGCACCTTCGGGCCCCTCGTCGAGGAGGTGCTTCTCGTAGCCGATCGCCTCGATCAGCGACTCGAGCACCTGCGCCGGCGCCTGGGTCGCGGCACTCTCCATCAACTGGTCCACCTGGGCGGCAAATCCCAGCAGTGCCGAGCGGACATTGGGGCGGAGGCCGGAGATCCGGTCGGCTGCGCGCGCCGTCTCGAGGAGGGTCTTTTTCCACTGCCGTGCCGCCGTCTCGACCTGCGTCAAGCTGGTGTCGCCGATGCCGCGCTTGGGGACGTTGACGGCGCGGAGGAAGGCCTCGTCGTCGGCGGGGTTGGCCACCAGGCGTAGGTAGGCGAGCAGGTCCTTCACCTCGCGTCGATCGTAGAAGCTGATGGCGCCGACGATCCGGTAGGGCGTCCCCGCGCGGCGAAGCGCCTCCTCGAAGGCCCGACTTTGTGCGTTGGTGCGGTACAGCACCGCCATCGCGTTCCAGTCCCAATCGGCGCGGCGAGCGCTGAACTCCTTGACCACCCACTCCGCTTCATCGCGCTCATCGGCGGCGGCCACGACCGTCACGGGCTCTCCACCCCGCCGAGTGGTGCGGAGCGTCTTCCCGATCCGTCCCTTGTTCTCCTCGATCACCGCGTTGGCTGCATCGAGCACCGATGGGGTAGAACGGTAGTTCTCCTCCAGCCGGACCAGCTTCGTACCGCTGAAATCACGCTGGAACTCCTGCATGTTGCGGACATCGGCGCCGCGCCAACCGTAGATCGACTGGTCGTCGTCACCCACGGCAAAGACGTTCCCGCCGCGACCGAGGAAGCGCACGAGGCGGTACTGGGCGGCGTTGGTGTCCTGGAACTCGTCCACCAGGATGAAGGAGAAGCGATCCTGCCACGCCGCGAGCCGCTCGGGGTGCTCGTGGAAGAGGCGGATCGGATGGAGGAGGAGGTCGTCGAAGTCCATCGCGTTCTGGGCGCGCAGCGCGGGACCCAGCGCCTCCATCACCTCGGCGGCCACCTGCACGAACCGATCGAAAGGCGCGGAGGCCTTGAGGTCCGCGGGGTCGGTCATCCGATTCTTCGCACTCGAGATGATCCCGGCCACACCGCGGGGGGTGAACTTCTTCTTGTCGTGACCCAGCTGGTCCAGGAGCCGTCCGATGAGGGAGTTGCGGTCGTCCTCGTCGTAGATCGTGAACTGGCGGGAGAAGCCGAGGTGTTCCGCCTCGCGGCGGAGGAGCCGGGCCGAGATCGAGTGGAAGGTGCCGATCCAGAGCCCGGCGGGATCGCGTTCGAGGAGGCGCCCGACCCGCCCCTTCATCTCGCCGGCGGCCTTGTTGGTGAAGGTGACCGCCAGGATCCGCTCCGGCGGGACTCCGTGCTCGTCGATGAGCCGCGCGATCCGGAGCGTGAGCACGCGGGTCTTCCCGGACCCCGCGCCGGCCACCACGAGTGCGGGCCCGGTGACGTGCTCGACAGCCTCGCGCTGGGCGGGGTTCAGTCCGGCGTAGGTATCGGAGAGTTCAGCAGACACGGCGGGAAAGTACACAGGAGGCGGATGGGCGAACAGGCGGATGGACCGATGGGCGCACTGGCGCACGGACGCACGGACGCACGGACGCACAACCAGATACTCAGTCGATCCAGCTATCCGCCCATTCGTCTATCCGTCCGTCCGCCCAGTTGTCGCCCACTCTCCGCTCTCCGCAGCATGATGCGGCATCCTGAGCACGAAGCTGGCGCCCTGCTCGGTCGCCTCGAGGTCGATGGTGCCACCGTGACTGTCCTCCACCACGCGCCGTGCGAGGGCGAGCCCGATGCCCCATCCCCCTTCCTTGCTGGTGACGCCCGGTTCGAAGAGCGAGCGTCGCAGCTCACGCGACACACCGGGGCCGTCGTCCTTGACGCGGAGCGTGGCCTGATCGCCGCTCATCCCTGCTTCAAGGGTGATGGTCCCGGCACGACCCTGCAGCGCGTCGATGGCGTTCTTGACCAGCGATTCGAGCACCCACTCGAGGAGGATCGGGTCGCCGAGGACATGGGGACCGGGTCCTGCGGCGACGACCTGGATCTGGATGGGGTTGGCGCGGTGCGGGAGGCGGGGGCGAAAATATTCGGCGACCCGGCTCGCGAGCGCACCGAGGCCGAGGGGACTGCGGGTGGCGGGCCGACCGATGCGTTCGAAGCGTCGGGCCACCCGGTCGAGGCGTTCGGCATCGGCCTCCAGATGATCGGCGAACGCCGCGGGGGCGAGGGTGCCACCCCGCGCCTGTTCCACCCAACCTTGCAGGCTGGTGAGCGGCGTCCCCATCTGGTGCGCCGCCTCGCGCGCCATCGCCACCCAGAGCCGGTCGCGGTTGGCGGCCATCGCGTTGCGGTAGGCGAACCACGCCACCAGCACCATCACGAGGATGATGAGCCCCTGCAGCGCCGCCAGCCGCACCAGCTGGTGTTCCGCCGGGATCGGCCCGAAATGCACGGACCCGATCAGTTCGGTGGTGACCGGCGGATTGTCCTGGTCGAGTCGTGTCGCCAGGGCGCGGATCCGTGGGTCGCTGAGGCCGTCGGGCTTGAAGGGAAGGTTGGCGGCGGCCGTGACCCGTCCGGTGCCATCGGTCACGATGAGGATCAACCCCTGCTGGCTCACCATCCTGCCCAGGCTCAGGAGCGCATCGGTCTCGGCACTGGGCCGCGGGTCGTTGAGGCCGGCAAAGACGCCGGAATAGAGCTGACTGATGGCGCGGGCATCGGACTTCATGTGGTGGGCGACGAGCCAACTGGTGCCGGCGGAGAGTCCGGCGAGGATCGCCACCAGGAGCACCACCGAGGTGGGCGCCCAGCGGCGGAGGAGGTCCCTACGCACGCGGTGCCAGTCGATCCGCGCCCAGGTACGGCCGTAACGCCGCCGGCATCAGCACCGACCCGTCGGCCTGTTGGTGGGTCTCGAGAAGCGCGATGATCGCCCGCGGGAACGCCACGCCCGAAGCGTTCAAGGTGTGGACGAACTCGACCTTGGACTTGGCATCGGCCCGGAAGCGGATGTTGGCACGGCGGGCCTGGAAATCGGTGAAGGTGCTGCTGCTCGACACCTCGAGCCAGGTACCGAGGCCCGGCGCCCACACTTCGAGGTCCCAGGTCCGGGCGCTGGAGAAGCCCATGTCTCCCGCGGCGAGCGCCACCACCCGGTACGGCAGTTCCAGCGCCTGCAGCACCGCCTCGGCGTGGCTCGTGATCTTCTCGTGCTCCGCCGGTGAGTCCTCCGGCCGGACGAACCGCACCAGCTCCACCTTGTCGAACTGGTGGACGCGGATGAGCCCACGGGTGTCCTTGCCGTGCGCGCCGGCCTCCCGACGGAAGCAGGGCGTGAACGCCGTGTAGGCGATCGGGAGCACCGCGCCGTCGAGGATCTCATCGCGCAGGATATTGGTGACCGGCACCTCCGCCGTCGGCACCAGGAAGAAGTCGTCGGCCGGGGTGGCGTAGACGTCCTCCTCGAACTTGGGGAGCTGCCCGGTGCCGGTGAGCGAGGCGCGATTGACCAGCAGCGGCGGGGAGACCTCGGTATAGCCATGCTGCCGGGTGTGGAGGTCGAGCATGAAGTTCTGGAGCGCACGCACCAGGCGGCTGCCGGGACCGATGAAAAGCGGGAATCCCGACCCGGTGATCTTGGCGCCGCGCGGCAGGTCGAAGAGCCCGAGCGCGGTGCCCAGGTCCCAGTGGACCTTCGGCGCAAAACTGAACGTCGGCGCGGTGCCCCAGGTGCGGAGGACCACGTTCCGGCTCGCATCGCCATCGGGCACTTCGGGGAGCGGCGTGTTGGGGACGCGCAGCAGGAGTGCGTCGAGTTCGGCGTCGACGACGCTCACATCAGCATCGAGCGCCTTCACCGCTTCACCGGACGCCTTGAGGCCGGCCAGCAGGTCGTCGGCCGGCGCCTTGGCCTTCTTGCGGCGGGCCACTTCCTCGTTGGCGGTGTTCCGCTCCGCCTTGAGCGATTCGACCCGCGTGAGCAATTCCCGCCGCCGCGCGTCGAGCGTCAGGAGCGCATCGACCGCGGCACCAAGCTCGGGGTCGAGCCGACGCGCGAGCGCGGCACGGACCCCGGCAGGGTCCTGTCGCAACCGCTTGATGTCGATCACGGTCGGCTCAGTTGTTCGGGATGCCGGGCTGCAGGTCGTGATACCCGCAGTTGACGTCGGCGAGGACGCGGAAGGTGACCGTCTTGGCCGAGTCGTCGATGGACATGATCTCGAGCTTGGCGTAGCTGGCGGTGCCGGTCGAACTGCAGAGGATAACCGACCGTGCCAGGAAGACATCCCCCGGCGCCACCACCTGAGCAGAGTCGAGTATGTAGCCGTTGAGTGGTGCCGTGAAGATCGAATCGAATGGCACCGTGGACCGGATGAATCCGGGATTCGTGGTCGACTTGGTGAGCAGATTGAGCAGCTGGACCGGGATCAGCTCGTGCTGGGACGACACGATGTTGTATGCGAAATCGAAGTTGGAGCTTTGGTCGGTGCGGACGGTGGTGTTATTGGCCACCGAGAACGCGCTGGGTACGGTGAGCGCACTGCCGTCGAGGGCGCCGAGGGTGACCGTGTCGACCACGTTGAGGATGCCCGCGGTCGGCCGAAGGTCGTCCACGCTGCACGCGGCCGTTGCCACGGCCGCTCCAATGACGAGGCAGGTCAGGTATCGCATCGGGCCGAAGGTTAAGGCCGGGTCGAAGGCCGGTCAACCCGCGGCCATTGGTTGACTTCGCCTTGGGCGTTCCGTACGTTCCGCCCCAGATTCCACCCCTTGGGAGACTCCCGATGGCCGGTCTGCGTGAAGTCGTCCGGGCCCTGCTCGACCGCCCCGGCGTGGAGGCGGTGGCCGTGGTGAGCCGCGATGGCCTCACCATCGACCATGCCGCCCGGGGCGAGTTCGACTCCGAGACCGTGGCCGCCCTCGTCCCCGGTATCGTCCAGAACGCCCGTCGGCTCGGCACCACCGCCAACTGGGGCGAGCTCGGCTTCGGCGTCCTCGAGTTCGATGGTGGCCTCGCCATCCTCTCCGCCCTCGGCCCCGAGTCCTTGCTCCTGGTACTGGTCGCCGCCGGCAACAACATCGGCGAACTCCTCCACGACCTCCGCACCCATCGGCCGGCGTTGCAGGAGTTGGGATGAGGAGCTATCAGCTACCAGCTATCGGCTATCAGCAAAGGTCTATCGGCTAGCAGCTATCAGATATCAGTCAACACCAACAACGGGACGGCCACCCCTGCTCGCTGATGCCGTTAGCTTGTAGCCGATAGCTGATAGCTTGTAGCTGCTCGCACTCCAAGCCAGAGATCCCTCCATGCCCACTTGGGCCATCATCCTCGCCGGCGGTGCCGGCACCCGCTTCTGGCCCCTGAGCACCCCTACCCGACCCAAGCAGTTGCTTCCGCTCGCCACGATGCGTCCGCTCGCCCTCGAGGCGGTCGAACGGCTCGAGGGGCTCATCGACCGCGACCATATCCTCCTCGTGACCGGCTCAGCACTCGCCGATCCGCTGCGTGAAGCGCTCCAGTTGCCGGTCGCGAACGTCCTGGTGGAACCGCGCGCTGCCTCGACGGCACCGGCGCTCGCATGGGCCACGATCGAGGCCGGTCGTCGGGATCCCGACGCCCGCGTGCTCTCGGTCCATGCCGACTGGGCCATCGGCGACGCCGTGGCGTTCCGGCGGACGGCGGAACGCGCGCTCGATGTGGCCGCAACGCAGGACGTGCTGGTGACCGTCGGCGTGGTGCCGACCCGGCCAGAGACCGGCTTCGGCTACATCATCCCTGGTGAGGTGCTCGAGGGTGATGCCACGCGGGTGGCAAAATTCTCCGAAAAGCCCGATGCGGCCGGCGCCCGGACCCTGATCGCCGAGGGCGCGGTGTGGAACAGCGGGCTGTTCGCGTGGACGGCCAAGCGGCTCCGCGCTGAGCTGGAAGCGCACACGCCCGAACTGGCGCCCGCCCTCGGGCTCCTGGACCGGAATGATGTGATCGGATTCTTTGCCGCGGTGACGCCGGTGTCGATCGACGTCGGCGTGCTGGAGCGGAGCCATCGCGTCGCGATGGTACCGGGACGGTTCCCGTGGGACGATGTCGGCACCTGGGACGCCCTGCCCCGCGTGCGCGGCGGCGGTACGGAGGGCAACGTGTCCCACGGACCGGTGTACTTGAACGGCGCCGAACGCTGCGTGGTCTGGTCCGACGGCGATCCGATCGTGGCCCACGGGATCAAGGACCTCGTCGTGGTCCACGCCAACGGCAAGATCCTGGTCGTGCCACGTGCCTTGGCCGGCGACCTCAAGTCGACGCTCGACGCATTGCCCAAGCATGTGCGCGAGGTGCTCTGATGCCCCCGCTCTACCTCCTGGAACCTCCCTCCCCCGCGCCGGCGTGGCTTCCGTTCGCGGGTGTCCGCCCTATTTCGGAACTCCGCGCCGGCGCATGGCGCATCCGGGAACGCTGGGAAGGCGCATTGGAGAGCGAGTCGGTCGGGATCATCGGCGACCACGTCCTGGGTTTCCACGAGTTCGACGAACCGCCGGTGCGTGCGGCCGGACCGGTCGACGGGCCTGCCGTCGTTGCCGTCGGTTGGTTCGCACCAACTGGAACGCCTCCCGAGTTGGGTGAGGACACGCGCCGGCTGGTCCACGACGGCGTCACGGTGGCGTGGATCGTCGCGGCCGGCAGCCGTTGGGGCGGTCCCGACGATGACGGCCCCGCCGCCGAGATCGACGGCCTGCTCCTCCACGGCGCCTGGGACCTGATCACCGCACTCGAGCATTTCCTGGTGGCCGATTGCACCGATGCCGTGGCGCAGCACCATCCCACCATCCCGGATCACGTGATGATCCTGGGTGACCCGAGCGACCTCGTGACCCTCGAGGCCGAGATCGAGCCCGGTGTCGTCTTCGACCTCCGCCAGGGTCCCGTCGTGATCGAGGCCGGCGCCGAGGTGCGGAGCGGGACCCGCATCGAAGGCCCCTGCTTCATCGGTCCCGGCGCCCGTGTCCTCGGCGGATTCATCCGCCACAGTGTCCTCGGCCCCCGCTCCGTCGTGCGAGGCGAGGTGAGCACCAGCCTCTTCCTGGGCTACGCCAACAAGGCCCACGACGGATTCGTGGGGCACTCGGTGGTGGGACACTGGGTCAACCTGGGTGCCGGCACGACCACGTCGAACCTCAAGAACACCTATGGTGACGTGCGACTCGACCTTCCTGGCGGCAAGGTCGACACCGGCCGCCAGCTCCTCGGCACGCTGTTAGGAGATCACGCCAAGGTCGCCATCGGCACGATGTTCACCACCGGCACCGTGGTCGGCGCCGGCGCCAATGTGTTCGGCGGTGTCACGCCGCCCAAGTGGATCAGGCCGATGAGTTGGGGCAGCACCGGCACCGAGCGGACCACCGAGGCCGGTTTCCTGGGCATCGCGGAACGGGTGATGCCGCGGCGCGAGGTGGAGTTCACTGCGGAGCGGCGGGCGGCGCTCGAGGCGATGTACCGGCGGGCCACTGGCTGAGCGTTCGTACCTCCTGGAAAGACGAACGGCCCCTCCATCGAGGGGCCGTTCGTATATCCCACTGGCCCCGATCCAGTCAGTGGATCGGCACGGTCAAGCCGAAAAGATATGAAAGGGTTTGAGCACCGAACATGTCGGCCGACGCGCCCCGAAAGCCGTAGCCCAGCTCGAAGCGGCCAGCCACTGGGCCTGTCAGATGAAATCGCGCGCCCACGGCGAGGTTCGCACCCGCGACAGACTCACCTGACACCGTACCGCCATTGGCATAGTAGAACGCCCCACCGGCCGCCGCATACCAAGTCCGGTTGAGCGAGTAGTCCACCCGGGCCGACACGGCCGCGGTGGTGACACCACTCGAACCGCTGGAGTAATTGTGCACGTCGAGCCCGGGTTCGATCGCGAAACGTCCGTGCAATGGGAAGATGGCGAACAAGACGGGAGGATTGGCGATCCCCCCCACACCAAGCGCGGGGTCGCTCCCGATCCCGGGGCCGGCGAACGACGTCACGCTCAGT
Source organism: Gemmatimonadales bacterium (assembly GCA_049680185.1). Lineage (GTDB taxonomy): Bacteria > Gemmatimonadota > Gemmatimonadetes > Gemmatimonadales > GWC2-71-9 > CAMLHU01. The sequence continues at coordinate 8,049 of JBAUHI010000091.1, forward strand.
CCGCCGGACGGAACGTAGGTGTTCTGAAACCCGGCCGAGAATCCGACCGAGGTCTGCCAGTACGCCGCTGGGGCGGCGGCGCGCTTCTGGGCGGCGAGCGGGGCGGAGACCCCGGCAAGCCCCAGCGCGAGCACGAGGATCTTTCGCATTGAATTACCCTTTCGAGTTCGCGGAGTGGTCACTTGAGGATCGTCGAAACGCCGAGCGTCAACCCGAACGCGTACGACTCGCTGAGGACGTTCGCACTCGGCCGTCCATTATAGAAGCCCTCGATCCGCAGGCGCAGCGTCTTCGACAAGTGGAGCCGATATCCGACGTTGGCGAGGAGCCCGCCTTGCGCCTGTTCCGTGCCGGCGATACGGACGAAGAAAAACGACCCGCCGACGCCCGCATAGACCTTCGGAGTGATCGCGTAGTTGGCCACGAGCCCTGCCTGCCAGAGCGTGACCGCGGTCCCTCCCAAGCTCAGCTCGTTGAACCCGAGTTCCGGCGTCAGCGCGATCCGCGACACCAGGGGAATCACCGCGAAGAGCGGAGCCCGTCCAATATTCCCCGGCGCACTCCCAAGCACTGTACTGATGCTGGTCAGCCCCGGAAAATCGATCGAATTCACCGCGTCCGCGGCCCCGTTGACCTTGGACTGTGACCATCCCATCCGTATGCCGATCTCCGGCTCCCACAGGCCCTGCGCCTTGAGCGGCACCGCTGTAAGCAGCAACAAGGCACCGATTCCAAACACTTTGCGTAGTCCCACTGGCCCCTCCGTATTGAATGAGTCGGTCAGTTCCCCCGGCCCCGCCAAGAGGGCGATGTTACACGCGGTGGGCCACCGACTCTGTGCGCTACGTCACATTTTGGACGTTCCACGCCGAATGCCATCCGTTCGTCGTATCTTGCACGGCCTGATGACCACCGGGCACTCCCTCGGCTCTGGATCAACTGGAAAGACGAACGGCCCCTTCATCGAGGGGCCGTTCGCTTGCTCAGGATATTCCGCGTCAGCGCAGTGGTACCACCAGCCCGAACAGCAGCGAGTTGGTCTGGATCGCGGGCGCATTGGTCCCGTCGCCATTCCAGGTGGCGTAGTCGTACTCCAACCGGCCACCGATCCCGGCGGCGAGCGGGAAGCGGACCCCGGCGGCCGCCGTCACGGCGAACTCGTTGTAGGAACTTCCGCTGCCAGAGGCGGCGCCGTACGCTCCGCCGATCGCCGCGTACACGTGCCGGTCGATCGCATAATTGGCGCGGGCCGTGACCTGGTAGACGGTGAAGGCGCTCCCACCCGATGGGGAGACGCTGTGCACGTCCAACCCTGGCTCAATGGCGAATCGCCCGCCGATCGGGATGATCGCAGTGAGTGCCGGCGGCCCCGGGATGAGCACGCCGACCGCATTGGTGGCACTGATGCCAAGGCCTGGCAGGCTGAAGAAGCTCACGTTCGCCTTGCCCGGCGCGAAGACCGTGACGAAACCACCCGACAGCACCACCGACGGCGTCCACAGACCCGGAGCAGGCGCCAGCCGCTCTGAGCGGACGCCACGGGTCGGAGCGGCCGCAGATCGACCGAACGCGGCGGCGGCACCGATCGTGACGCCGTAGACTTCTGTCGTCGGGACCGTGCTCGGGCTTACCTCGAACCGATGTTCATAGTAACCCTCGATCCGGCCGGTAAGTCGCGGCGAGAGCGCAAACCGGTACCCGACCGCTCCCGCAGCGCCCCACTGGGTGTATCCCTGACCGCCGAGCCGGATGGTGCCCATCGTCGGCCCAGCGGCCACATACGCGTGGGAGGTGAGCGCATAGTCGAGCCGCGGCGCCACCACAAAGGTCGAAAGGTCGCCGAACCCGCTCGTGATCTGAGCCGCGCCGAGACCGATCTCGATGGCCCACCGGCCATGCATCGGTACCACACCATAGAGCGATGCGGGGGTCGGTATCCCCAAGGATGCGAATCCACCACCGGGGAGATCCCAGAATGAGGCACCGGTAGCACCCGAGGGGCTCATATGCATGAAGCCCGCCCGGAGTCCGACCTCGGGCTGCCAACTCTGCTGTGCGAGGAGAGTCGCCGGCATTGCCAGGAACGCCATCGCGACCGCGAGGCTTCGGAGCGAACGTGTATGCACGAACACTCTCCACAATTCGGGTGAACGACACGGATCACGATGCGTGCATGCCATCGTCGGGGCGGATGTTACCCACATCCAGCGCCCGAAACTGTGCGCCGGGTCACATCGGGGGCCATCCGTGCCGAATGCCATCCGTTCGTCGTATCTTGCACGGCCTGATGACCACCCTGCACTCCCTCGGCTCCGGCTCAAAAGGTAATTGCTTCGCGCTCGAAGAGGATGGCGTCATCCTCCTCCTCGATGCCGGATTCAGCGCGCGCGAGATCGGACGTCGGGCCGCGCTGGCCGGCCTCGACCTTTCGCGGCTCTGTGCCATTGTTGTCACCCACGAGCACGGCGACCACGCCAGCGGTGCCGTCCAACTCGCGCGTCAGCGCGGTGTGCCGATCCTCGCCTCGCCCGGCACCTGGTCGGCGCTCAAGGGCGCCGAGGGCCTTCGGCACGTTCCCCTGCGGGCCGGAGAACCTGCCGAGGCCGGCAATTTCCGGATCGCGGCGGCGGCCACCAATCACGACGCGGCGGAGCCGATGGCGCTCGCCGTCTGGGGGCCTTCGGGGATTCGGGTGGGGCTGGCACACGATCTTGGTCGGCCCACGGCCGCGGTCCGTTACCTGCTTCGGGAGCTCTCCGTGCTGGTGATCGAGGCCAACCACGACGAGATCCTGCTCAGGACGAGCGAGTATCCGGCGGCGGTGCGGCAGCGGATCGCGGGGGGTGGCGGCCACCTGTCGAATCGGGCGGCGGCCGAGCTGATGGAGGAGCTGGTGCATCCGCATCTGGAGCATGTGGTGCTGGCCCATCTGAGCGAACGCTGCAACACGCCGGCGGAAGCGCGCGCGACGATCACACCGACGCTGGCGCGCGCCGGATTCCGGGGCGTGCTCCACGTGGCGATGCAGAATGAGGCGATGCGGGTGGAGGTACGGGGGTCGTAGGTGCTAGGTGTTAGGTGCCAGGTGTGACGGTCGATGCGACTAGCTCCCAGCCGTTAGCGCCAAACCCCAAGGCCTCTAGCCTCCAGCTTCTAGCGCCCAACCGCTAGCCTCGCCCCCCTCACGACTCCGTATCCGGATCGGGCGGCACCATGACCCCGGCGGCGCGAGGCGTCGGCGGTCCCAGCCGCTTGAGGGTGATGGCGTCCTTCAAGTCACCGCCGGAGAGGGTGAGCTTCGGGCCTTTCACCTTGTAGTCGTACTCCACCCATTCCCCGCCCAACGCCAGCAGGATCTTCCCCGCCTTCTGGATCCGCCACCGCACCGTCTGGGTGCCGTAGCTGGCGCTCGAGTCGGGCCGGACGATGACGCTGTGGGGTCCGTCCTTGGTCTTGGTGACCGTCTGCCAGGTGCCGAGGAGTGGGCCCGCGGACTGCGCCGCACAGGGGCGGGCAGTCGCAGTGGCGCAGCAGATGGTAAGAGCAACGAGCGGCCGGAGGCGTCGCATGAGGCTGTCCACGGAAAAAGTACGGCCCCGCCCACCGCGGGCGGGGTCGCACTCAATATAGGATCGGGATCGTTCCTGCGGGACCGCTGTCAGGGCCGCAGCAACTCGGCGGGCATCGGTCGAGCCAGAAGCGCCGAGAAGCGCCGTGACGATGCGCCGGGTGCGGCCACGACACTGCTCGTCGGTGCCGGCGCCGCGGGAGCTGACGCCGCGGTGATGATGTAGCCGACCGTCGCGCTGTCGAGCACATGCGACCCGCCACCGATCGTATACGCCGAGCCCAGGCCCTCGACTTGATATTGTGGAAGGTGGTCGAACGTGGTCCCAGCAGAGGCGAAGGTATAAACCTTGGTGCCAGGATTGACCAGGCCATTGATCGCAGTGGCACTGTCGACCGGCACATTCGCGAACACCGCGTATCCCAGCGGCACCGTGTCGATCTCCACGCCTGCGTCGGTGCCAACGACGACCACCGAGTCGCGGGTGAAGAAGATTCCGCCGATCGTCGCCGTACAGGTCTTGAGGTCGACGTTCAGGTACATCTCGGACCCAGGCGCGTAGGCGAAGGCGGTCGCGCTGATAGTATCCGGTGTGGACGAGTTGATCAGCGTGTCGTGCTCGGTGAATGCCCCGCCCGGCACCCCGGTCTTCCAGCCCCGGTAGGCATTGCCGGTGTCATTGGCCTGAGGATCGATGACGGCACCCGTGAGCGAAGTCGGATCCAGGTCTTGGTGAAGCCGGACACTGAACGTGTCGGCGACCCCGGTGTCGGCCAGATGGACCCCTATCACCATCTGCCAGGCGGGGACGCGGGCGATCCCGCCACACCGGGGATCGGCGGAGAGCGACGGGCTGGTGGAGCTGCTGCAGGCGACGACGGTGGCGGATACGAGCGCGAGGGACACGGCACCCCACGCGATCATAGGACGAGTTCCTGACATCCGGACGCTCCGTGCAAGGGGGAGGGTGCCAACATCGTGCAGGCGGCACCGACCCGCAAGGTCGTTCGTCACACCGGCAACGCCAAAGACCCCGACCAGAGGGCCGGAGTCTTTGTGACTTCTTAATCTATCGTGAGATCCCTCGTGCGTGCCGCCGGGAGATCCCTCGCAGCTCTGCTGCTCGGGATACTGGATCGGCGGTGGAGTTACGGCGCAAACGGTGCGCCGTAACTCCAGCCGATCTCAGTACATTCCGCCCATGCCGCCGCCGGGCGCTGCCGGCATCGGCTTGTCTTCCTTCTTCTCGACCACCACACACTCGGTGGTGAGGAGGAGGCCCGCGATCGACGCGGCGTTCTGCAGCGCCGTGCGGGTGACCTTGGTCGGATCGATGACGCCGGCCTTGACCAGGTCCTCGTACACGCCCGTGGCGGCGTTGTAGCCCAGGGTCTTGTCCTTGGACTCCTTGATCTTCGCCATCACGACCGCGCCCTCGACGCCCGCGTTCTGGGCGATCATCCGGAGCGGCTCTTCGGTCGCACGCCGGATGATCTCGACGCCGATCTTCTCGTCCTCGGTGAGGCCCCGGATCTTGTCCAGGCCGCTCTGGGCGCGCAGCAACGCCACGCCGCCCCCGGGAACGATCCCTTCCTCGACCGCAGCGCGGGTCGCATGCAACGCGTCCTCGACCCGGGCCTTCTTCTCCTTCATCTCCATCTCGGTCGCGGCCCCGACGTGGATCACCGCCACCCCGCCGGCGAGCTTGGCCAACCGCTCCTGCAGCTTCTCGCGGTCGTAATCGCTGGTGGTCTTGTCGATGGCGGCGCGGATCTCGCTGATCCGGCCCTGGATGTCCTCGCGCTTGCCCTTGCCGTCGACCAAGGTGGTGTTGTCCTTGTCGATCACGACGTGCTTGGCGCGTCCGAGGTCATTGAGCGAGGTGTTCTCGAGCTTGAAGCCGAGCTCCTCGGAGATGACCTTGCCGCCGGTCAGCTTGGCGACGTCGATCAGCATCTCCTTGCGGCGATCGCCGAATCCCGGCGCCTTCACCGCCGCCACCTTGAGCGTGCCGCGCAGCTTGTTGACCACCAGCGTCGCGAGCGCCTCGCCCTCGATGTCCTCGGCGATGATGAGCAGGGGCTTGCCGGCCTGGGCGCTCTTCTCGAGCACCGGCAGGAGCTCCTTCATCGAGCTGATCTTCTTGTCGTGGATGAGGATGTACGCGTCCTCGAGCACCGCCTCCATCTTCTCGGAGTCGGTCACGAAGTAGGGCGAGAGGTAGCCACGGTCGAATTGCATCCCGTCGACCGTCTTGAGCTCGGTCTCCAGGCCCTTGGCCTCTTCGACGGTGATGACGCCGTCCTTGCCCACCTTTTCCATCGCGTCGGCGATGAGCTTGCCGATCTCGGAATCGTTGTTGGCCGAGATGGTGCCGACCTGCGCGATCTTCTCCTTCTTGTCCGACGTCGCGACCGAGAAGGTCTTGAGCTCCGCCACGATGGCCTCGACCGCGCGATCGATCCCGCGCTTGAGTTCCATCGGGTTGGCCCCGGCGGTCACGTTCTTCAGGCCCTCGCGAAAGATCGCCTGGGCCAGGACCGTGGCGGTCGTGGTGCCGTCGCCGGCGAGGTCGGAGGTCTTCGTCGCGACCTCCTTGACCATCTGCGCACCCATGTTCTCGATCGGATCGGAGAGCTCGATCTCCTTGGCGACGGTGACGCCGTCCTTGGTGACCGTGGGCGAGCCGAACTTCTTGTCGATGACCACGTTCCGGCCCTTGGGCCCGAGGGTGACCTTCACCGCATCGGCCAGGGCGTCGACGCCCCGCTTGAGCTTGGCGCGGGCATCGGTATTGAACATCAGTTCCTTGGCAGCCATTGCTGGATTTCCTCTGTCAGTCGGTCAGGGTTCAGCCGATCTTGGCCATCACGTCGGACGCCTTGATGATGATGACCTCGTCACCATCCACCGAATACGGCGTGCCACTGTACTTCCCATAGATCACCTTGTCGCCGACCTTGAGGTCGAGCGGCACCCGCTGGCCCTTCTCGATCCGGCCCGGGCCCACCGCGAGCACTTCTCCCTGGGTCGGCTTTTCCTTGGCGGTGTCGGGGATGTAGAGCCCCCCCCGCATCGTCTCAGCCTCGTCGTCCGGGAAGATCACGACCCGGTCCTCGAGTGGCTGGAGCTTCAGCTTCGGCTTTGACTTGCCGGACATCCTGCCCTCCAAAACGTGACGGTAAGTGATTGAAAGAACAGCGCCTTAGCACTCACGGCACCAGAGTGCCAATCGACGGGAACAATAAGCCACGGACCGGCGAAGTCAACCGGCCACGCACTCAGCACTCTAGCAAGCGGAGTGCCAGCGATCTTCGGTCAGAATGGCAGGGGTTAGGTGTTAGGCATTAGGTGCTAGGTGTGACCGGGTCGTCAGCCAGCTCTGTTCACGCGAAAATAGGTGCTAGGTACTAGGTGCTAGGTGCTAGGTGTCAGGTACTAGGTGCGACCGGATGGTCAGCCAGCCCTGCTGTGGAAACAGGTCACTGCCTGCCGCGGGCAAGGGCACCCCGGGTGCCACGGAACACCTAGCACCTAGCACCTAGCACCTAGCACCTAGTACCTCATACCTACAGATCGAACCGCAGCTCCATCCCCACGTACGCGGTCTGCTGGGTGTAGAACTGTCGCTGGGTGCTGGGGCCGTCATACCCGATCAGCGAGACGCTCAGCCGGCGCCATCCGTGCTCGCTGTCGGGAAAGGAGATCCCGAACCGGGCCGACTTCCCCAGCCGCCAATCGCTCTCCGCCGCCCCGTCCAGGAACACCCCGCCCACCAGCTGGCTCCGCTGGCCCAGAAACACGAAGGTCCGACCCTTGTAGTCCACCCCGGTGCTCACTCCCCCGTTGGGAAGGTGCAGCTCGTCGGTGTAGGCATAATGCACTCCGGCCGCCAGCCGCCACGGCCCAGTGGTATAGAACGCCCAGCCATTCAACGTCATCCGAGTCCAGTCGATCCGGTGCTCAAGGGCCGAGTCCGCGGCGAAGACCTGCGCGTATTCATCTCCCAGGTGGCTCGACTCGTGGAGGACCTCTGCCACCAGCGTCCACTTCGGTGACAGCATGAACTGGCCGTTGATGCCGACCAGCCAGTCGTCGCTGATCTGCGAGGTCTTCGGATCGTCCATCCGGAAATGGGCCACGACCGAGGCGCCGAACCCCAGCGTGATCGGCAGCGGGCCCCGACGGAACGCGTAGACCGGGAAGTTCTCCCCTTCCACGACCTCGGCCTCGGTACCGGGGCCGAACCGGTCGTCGCCGGTGCTGACGTGGATGTAACGCCCGGCGAATCCCCACGTCCGCGGGGAGGCCCAGGGCAGCTCGAACCGCGGGGCGTCCGGGAAGATCCGCCCTTGCGCCGCCAGCGGGCCGGCGAAGGCGATGGCCACCGCGGCCAGAACGGTCGAACGAGCTCGGATCGATGGTCGGGTCATAGGACGGCGAATATAGCGGGGGCCGCTGCCCCGGGCTCCCCTCACAATGATTCCTTCGCGACCGGAACTTGCCGGGCCCGACCGACGTTCAGGTCTGGCGAGGGTGTACGGGGTGGAGCTGGGGTCCAGCTGATATATCTTTTCACCCCGGATCGGAATGCCGACCGGCCGTCTGTGGCCAAGGCCGGTCCCGGCCTGCGGACGTGTCCTGCCGTGCGGCGGCGGCACCGATGCCCTGCGCTGGCAGCGATCGCTGAACCACGGCTCGTGCACGACAAGACATCCACCTGTACCTGGAAGTACCGAACTCATGCTCGTACCCCTGCTCTTCGTCCTGACCGCCCTCCAGGTCCCCGCACCCGGCACGGTGACGGTGACCATCGACTCTGCCCACCACGATGTCGTCGTGACCGCCGGCCCCTATGACCTTCCCGAGGCGATGCCGGGGATGAGTCACGCCGAGATGGAGCACATGGCCGAAGCGGAGACCGAACTCCAGCGCTTCAACTGGCCGGTCGACGGCTGGTTCCGCGGATTCGCGCTTGAAGTGCGTGATGGCAAGGGGAACGCGCTCTCGCGGCGGCTCCTCCACCACATGATCATGATCAACTTCGACCGGCGCCAGCTGTACTACCCGGCCTATGAACGCATCATGGGTGCCGGCCAGGAGACCGCCGACGTGATGGTGCCGGCGAGCATCGGCGTGCCGATGCGCTCGGGGATGCACCTCGGGATGTACCTGATGTGGCACAACGAGACCAGCGCTGACATCAAGGGCGCGTATCTGGTGCTCCGGCTCCACTACGCGCCGAAGAACCAGATGCCCCGCCCGGTCGATGCCATGCCGGTCTATATGGATGTGAACCTGACCGTCGGTGGTGACAACGTCTTCGACCTCCCGCCCGGCGTCACCGAAAAGAGCCACGACTTCATCCAGCCGATCGGCGGACACCTGATCGCGGTCGGCGGACACCTGCACGATTTCGGCCTCTTCGTGCGGCTCACCGATCTGCGCTCGGGCAAGGCGATGGTGCAGCTCGACGCCGTCCGGCAGCCCAATGGCGATGTCACGGGCCTTCCGCGCAAGCTCTTCGGGGTGAGCAGCAGCGGGCTGCGCCTCGTGGCGGGGCGGACCTATCGGGTCACCGGCAAGTATGACAACCTGACCCACGCCCTCATCAAGGACGGGGCGATGGCCCATATCGTCGGGCTCTTCACGCCGGACGACATCCGGCGGTGGCCCGCGCTCGACGTCAACGACCCCGGCACCAAGGCCGACCTTGCCGACCTCGAATCGCTGGGCAAGGCGAGCGGCGGGATGCGGATGGGGCCGATGAACCACATGAAGGACTGATCCGGTAAAAGGTGAAGGGTGAACAGTGAACGGGGGGCTCCGATGCAGGTCGGAACCCCCCGTTCTCCATTTACTGTTCACCGTTCACGCTCAGTTCACGATCCTCCGCGCCCCCACCCACCGACGCCACCACCACCGCCCGTACGGGTCGTCCTCGCTCAGCACGCTCATCTGTACACCGCCATTGGCACTGTGGATGATCTTGCCGTCGCCGACATACAAGGCCACATGGGTCACGAAGGTGCCACTGTTCGAGAAGGTGAGGATGTCCCCCGGCGCCAGTGCATCGAGGCGCTTGGGCACCGCCGTCCCCATGTGCGCCTGGTCACGGCTTACTCGTGGCAATTGGACCCCGTGCTGGGCATACGCCCACTGGATGAGCCCGGAGCAATCGAATCCGCTGCCGTTCGTGCCGGTCCCCCCCCATTTGTACGGCGTACCCATCGCACTGGTCGCGGTGGCCACGACCCCGGCCACCAGTGCGGCCTTGTCGCCGCCGAATCCTTCCTTCTCGGCGAGCGCCACCACTTCCGGCGAGCCCGGCGGCGTTGCGTGCCGCACCGTAGTGTACGACGGCTGGTCCGGTGCGCGCTCGACCCCGAAGTGGAGGCCGATACCAAGCGAGAACTCGAGTCCGGTGTGATGATCGGGCTCGAGCACCCGGTAGCGCCCCTCCCCGCGGAGGGACAGCCAGCGGAACGGCACCACTTCGTACCCGACCCCCGCCGACCAGCTGCTCCACCAGTCGCCACCGTTGCCTCTGGCCGTGCCGCCGCTCACGCCGCCGACCAGGTACGGCCCGGGCCGCCCCCCCTCGAATGCCGTCACGTCGGCGCCGATCCCGTACAGATCGGGCCCCCCGCCGCTCTGCCACATCCGGGTGCCATACAACCGGAATTGGGTGGGGCCCAGCAGCTCGCGGGAGAACCCGATGCGCCAGGTCTGACGGGTGCTGGAGGTGAGCAGGTAACCGGCGTCGCCGGAGATGCCCTGCGCCGGGAGTGCGGCGGCGATCAGGAAGCCGCCGACGGCCAACAGCCCGACCCCTCGGCCGATCAACGTCGCCGGTCCGCGGTCGGGATCCCGGTCGCAAGCGCGATCCGGTACCGCTCGGTCGGCGCACAGTGGACCCAGATGTCGGCGCGGATGGTCGAATCATCGAGCTGGACCGGCGCCACCCCGGTGTAGAGGAGCGGCACGCCGACCTTGCTCCCGTCCGGGTGTCGGATCTCGAGCGTCCGCTCCAGGCACGCGCGCCCGTCGACCCCCGTATCGGCCCGCGCATACGTGAACCACACCTCTACTCCGTTCCGGGCGTGGAGTGCGAGCGAATCGGCGGGCGCAGGAGGGGGTAATGGGGCGTGCGCTACCGGCGCGGGGGTCCGCCCGCACGCCGCGACCAGCACCACCGTTGCGACGACGCGCCACATCACCCGGTCCCCGCGGGTGGCGTCTCGTCGAGCGGCGGGAGCATCGACTGGTCGATCTGGAGCACACGAGAGAGTCGTGGCCGATGCTGGAGGAACCGGATCCAATAGTGGGTGCCGACGAATCCCGTGACGGCGCCGCAGCCGACGGTCAGGATCAGGCCTGCGATCGGGCTGGTGACCCATTCCGAGAGCAGCGTCCCGAGCTCGGCCCCAAAAAAAGAGGCCGCCGACGCCACGAGCGGCGTCAGCAGCCAGCCGAGCCCCTTCAGGAGGAGCCGGATCGGGTGCATCCGACCTCAGGCGCGCTTGGGCGCGAGGGCCGTGGTGAGGACCGTGAGCGCGAGCCCAGGGATGAATGCGACCGCGAACGTCGGCATGGTCCATTCGGCGGCAGGGAAATGGATCAGGTTCGCGATGACGCCAAGGAGGAGCGCATAGGCCACGCCCATGACCATCACGATCGCGGGGCGCGCGGCGCCGCGTCGGACCGCCTGGTTGGCCTGCGCAAAGGCGCCGAACCAGCAGAGGTAGGTGCCGAGCATCCACCAGACCGGATGCCACCACCAGTTCGACCCGCCGCCGATCGCGCGCCACCGGTCGGTGTAGGTGCCGATGTTCTGGAGGAGCGACACGTCCAGCATCATATAGATGAACGTGGCCCCCAAGCCGATGGCCGCCGCGCCCGCGATCCCTTCGACCGTCCGCGGGTTGGTCCAGATGCCGGGGAGGAGCACCACGCCGCTCAGGCCGACCAGCAGGATGATCGTCTCGAGACCGGTCATCAGGGTGCCGTCGGTGAACCGGCTCGCCAACGAGAAGACGAATACCGTTGCGGCGGTCAAGAATCCGATCTTGACCGCGCGACGGACGAGCGAACGGACGTCAGTCTGGTCGACCGTCATGGACGCCTGCACCACCGCGTTCATGGCTGCTCCAAATGGGGTTGGGATGGACGGAGTATAACGAGGGCCACAGGCACCGAGCTAGGTCCCCCACGCCAACGCCACCACTACGTCGGTCACGGCCCACGCACCGAGCGCGAGGTACATCCCGCGCTGGTGAAGTGCGGTGGTCATCGACGGGTGGCGCCGGGCCCACGGCACCAGCACGCCGAGCCAGGCCACGAGCGCCAACGCCACGCCCGCTACCCGGAGCGCGGTGGCCTGTTCGAGGAGCAGGAGCGACCAGCCAAAGAGTGCGAATGCGACGAGTGCCGACCCGACGGCCACCCAGAGGCTTCGACCGACGCCGAGCCGGATGACCAGCGTGCGGTCGCCACGCCGGGTGTCCTCCTCGACCTGGTAGATCTGGGTGAGCGGATAAAGCGCCGCGAAGAGGGGGCAGAACCCGAGGAGCACGAGTGCGTGCGGCAGGTCGAGCGCCCGCCCGGTACTGGCCCAGCCGGCCAAGGGCGTGAACGTGCCGAAGCCCCACATATTGATGACCCAATCGGCGCCGGCCACCGACTTGAGTCGGAACGGCGGCACCGAGTACAGCACCGACATCGCGAAGCAGGCCGCATACACGGCACGGAAGGCTGGCGGGAGCTGGAAGGTGAAGACCTGCCCCAGCACCATCAGGCCGAGCCCCCAGGCAAAGAGATGGCGCGGCGGCGCGGGCGGCGCGCGCAGGTAGGCGACGTCGCCATCGTCTTGGTCGAAGGCGGAATTGATGGCGAGCGTGCCGCCGTTCAAGCACACTACCCAGAGCAGCAGGCCGAGGAGCGCAGGCCCGCGCGCGACGCCTGAGGCCGCACCCGTGAGCCCCACCGCGAGCAGGTACCCCAGCAGCGTGTGCGCCGCCATGATCGGCCACTCGATCGGACGGAGATGGAGCAGGTACGGGGCGGCCGGACCGAAGAGCGTGTAGGCCCAACGATGCCGCGCCGCGGCGCCCGTGGTCATCCGCCGACCTTCAAATGGCGCGCGGCGAGGTAGAGACCGTGGAGGGTGAGGTCGGGGGCGGTGAGCTCGATGGTGCGGCAGAGCGGCGCCACCAGTGACGCGAGCCCTCCGGTGGCGACGACCTTCGGCCGCTTCTTGCCGGGCCACTCCTTGACGATGCGTTCGACGATGCCGTCGACGGCATCGGCGGTGCCGAACAGGACTCCGGCCTGGATGCACTCCTCGGTGCGCCGACCGATGACGCGCGCCGGCCGCTCAAGCTCGGTCGCGGGCAGCTTGGCGGCCCGCCGGGTGAGCTGATCGGATGACGTGCGCAGTCCGGGCATGATGACGCCGCCGATGAACCGGCCGTCGGCGGTGATGCAATCGAAGGTGGTGGCGGTCCCGAAATCGACCACGACGGTGTCGACATGATACAGATCGACCGCGGCGAGGGTGTTGACGATCCGGTCGGCGCCGACGGTGAGCGGCTCATCGACATCGAGGGTGACCGGGAGCTTCGAGCGGGCATCCACCGCAGTCGCACGTTGGCCGACCACCGATTCGACGCCGCGGATCAGCGCCTGGGTGACGGCGGGCGCCACCGATGCGTAGCAGATGCCGGTGATCTCATTCGGCGAGCGGCCGGCGTGCAACAGGAAGGCCAGCAGTGCCGCGCCCCATTCATCAGGAGTGCGGTCAGGATTGGTGGTGAGGCGCCACCGCCCCGCCAGCGTATCGCTGTCGAAGAGGCCGAGGGTGATCTCGGTGTTGCCGATGTCGAGGACGAGGAGCATAGGCGTTGGGGCTCGGTGAACGGGACTCAAGACTGTGGATCGTGCGTCAGGTTCCTGGTGCCAACACTACGCTGCCGGCGCGGACCGCCGTCACCCGCCCGTCGACGCCCCGGACGAGGAGTGCGCCGCGTGGGTCGATCCCCATCGCGATCCCGACGGCCGGCGCCGCCAGCATGCGTCCCCGGAGCCAGTCGCGATGCTCGAACTCCCGGAGCTCCTCCAGCGAGAGCTCGGCCGAACCACCGTTGATCCCCGCGATGGCCCGCCTCACGGGTTCGGCGAGCGCCTCGGCCGACGTGGTCCCATCGTGGTCCGCCAGCCGTGCCGCCGTGCCGCGCAGGTCCGTCGGGATCGGGTTGGTCACGTTGATCCCGACCCCGACCGTGACCCACGCCAATCGATCGCCACGCCAGCGCGCTTCACAGAGGATGCCGCCGAGCTTGCGGTCACCCAGCATCAGGTCGTTGGTCCACTTGAGCCGGAGCGGCGGGATGCGGGTCTCCGCTTCGAGCGCGGCGGCCAACGCCAACCCTACCCGCAAGCTCAGCACTTCGGCCGCCGACGGGACCTCGGGCCGACAAAGCACGCTCATCCACACACCGCCCGCCGGCGCGTGCCACGCCCTGCCCCGGGTCCCCCGGGCGTTGACCTGCTCCGCCGCCACGATGGCGCTGCCGTGCGGAGCGCCGCTCTCACCCAGCTGGTGCACCAGGTCCTGGGTCGACGCGACCTGCGCGAGCCGGCTGAGCCGGACGTCGGTCGAGGCGGTGTCCACGCCTAACGGTAGAGCCAGAGCAGGAAGACCGCGAACGCGATCCGGTACCAGGCGAACACCGCAAAGCTGTGTCCCGACACATAGCGCAGGAAGGCCTTGACCACGATGACGGCGGACACGAACGCCGTGACGAATCCGATGATGAACGGCGTCACGTCGCTGGCGCCGAGGATGTGGCGCCCGTGCCAGAGCTCGTACAGCGTCGCCGCGAACATCACGGGGATGGCCAGGAAGAACGAGAATTCGGTCGCCGAGGTGCGGGTGAGGCCGAGCGAGTAGCCGCCGAGGATCGTGGCGGCGGAACGCGAGGTACCGGGGACGAGCGAGAGGACCTGGGCCAGGCCGATACCGAGGGACTCCCGCATCGGGACGGCGGTGGCGTCGGTGACGTGGGCCACCCGATGGAAGCGCTCGATGACGAGGATCAGCACGCCACCCGCCAGCAGGGCCCACGCCACCACGTGGGGGGTGAAGAGGTGTGCGGTGATCCAGTGGTGGGTGGCCAACCCGACCACCGCCGCCGGGAGGAACGCGATCAGAAGCGAGGCGGCAAAGACGTTGCTCGCCCGATCGCGGCCGATCCCGCGCGCTTCGGCCCACAAGCGGGTGCGGTAGATCCACACGATGGCGAGGATGGCGCCGAGCTGGATGAAGATCTCGAAGACCTTGGCATCCTCGCCGGTCCAGCCGAGCCAGTCGCCGGCGACGATGAGGTGTCCGGTCGAGGAGATCGGCAGGAACTCGGTGATCCCTTCCACCACGCCGAGGATCGCGGCCTTGATGGCGAGGGGCAGCACCGCCACTCCGGTCACCCGAGCACCTCGCGATAGACCGCTTCATACTGGGGAACGACGACATCGGCGGAGAATTGGCCGGCCCGCGCGATGGCTGCGGCACGCATTGCGGCCAGGCGCTCGGGAGAGCGAAGGAGGTCGACCGCGCGCCGTCCCATCGCCTCGACCGACCCGGGGGGTTCGAGGATCCCGCTGACATCGTCATCGACCACTTCCGGCACACCCCCGGCCCGGCTGGCGATGACCGGCGCACCGCAGGCCATGGCCTCGAGCGCCGCCAGTCCGAACGACTCCGTCTGGCTGGGCAGGATGAACAGGTCCGAGGCCTGCAGGATCTCCGCCACAGTATCGAGCCGGCCGAAGAACCGCACGTCCTTGGCCACGTCGAGCGCTCGCGCCTCGGCCTCCGCGTCCTCCCGCTCGGGGCCGTCGCCCACCATCAGCAAGGTGGCCGGCATCGCCTTTTGGATCCGGGCAAAGACCCGCACCACGTCCTTGACGCGCTTCACTTCACGGAAATTGGAGATGTGCGTGATGATCTTGTGCCCGGCTGGCGCCAATTCGGCACGCGCGTGCCCATCGCCGGGACGATACTCGGCCAGGTTCACGAAGTTGGGGATGACGCGGATATCGCTCGCGCCACAGCCAAAGGCGCGGTACGTCTCGTCCCGGAGGTCGGCGGAGACCGCGGTGACCTGGTCGGACCGTTCGATCGAGAACTTGGTGATCTCGAAGAAGATCGCCTCCTGCCCCACCAGCGTGATGTCAGTGCCGTGCAGCGTCGTGACGACCTTGATCGGATGGGTGCGGGCCAGCATCTCGCGCGCGATCCACGCCGTGGTGGCGTGGGGAATGGCGTAGTGCACGTGGAGCACGTCCAGCCGCTCCCGCAGTGCCACTTCATACTGCTTCGAGGCGAGCGCCAGGGTGTAGGGAAAGTGGGTGAAGAGGGGGTAGTTCCCGATCCGGGTCTCGACCTCGTGATAGGTGACCCGTTCGTGGTACCCCCGGAGCCGGAACGGCGCGGCATCTGTGATGAAATGGACCTCGTGCCCCCGCTTGGCAAGCTCGATGCCGAGCTCGGTGGCGAGGGCGCCGGAGCCGCCGTAGGTGGGGTAGCAGGTGATGCCGATGCGCATCCATGAAGAGTAAACGGGTCGTGGGTGGCGGGTTACGGGTGGCGGGTCAGGGGTGGAGGGTTGCGGGTCGCGGGTGGCGCGTCACGGGTGACAGGTGACAATGATCCTACGACCGGTCTCCATCGACCCGCCACTCGCCACTCGCCACCCCATTCCACGCCTCCGCGATCACGCTCGCCAGTTCGTCGGGCGGCCGCACGCTGTCGAGTGCGAGCACTGGGCCCGGCAGTTGATGGCGGAACCAGGTCTCCTGCCGTTTGGCGTACTGTCGCGTGGCGATGGTGATGGCCTCCGCGACCGACTGGCGCGAGCGATGGCCGTGGAGGTATTCCACCGCCTCCTTGAGCCCCACCCCGTCGAGACCGGCGCCGTGGGCCGGTGCCCCGTCGGCGAGCACCGATGCGACCTCCTCGATCAGGCCTCGACGCACCATCTCCTCCGCCCGCGCGGCGATCCGCTGGTGCAGCACCGGACGCGGTGCCGTGAGGACCACGTACCACGGAGTGATCGACCCGCGTTGCTTCGCGGCGCCCTGCCAGTAGCTGAGCGGCCTCCCGGTGAGAAGCGCCACCTCGATGGTGCGGGTGGCGCGCTGGCGTCCCCCGCCCCGGAACGCCGGGTCGAGGCGACCCGCCCAGCGCACCAGTTCGAGCGCATCGTGTCCCTCGAGCCACGCCCCCAGCGCGCGCCGGCGTTCCCCATCGAGGGGAGGCTCGTGGAACAGACCCTCGACCAGCGCACGGACGTACAGCCCAGTGCCACCCACCACGACCGGCATCCGACCCCGTGCCGCGATGTCGGTGATCCACTCAGTCGCGTCGCGCGCAAATCGGCCGGCGCTGTAGCGATGCCCCGGCTCGATCAGGTCGAGGCCGTGGTGTGGTACCCGGGCCTGCTCCTTCGAGGTGGGTTTGGCGGTGCCGATGTCGAGTCGCCGGTACACCTGCCGAGAATCGGCCGAGACGATCTCGAGCGGCCAATGCGCGGCGAGGGCCAGGGCCGTGGCGGTCTTGCCCACGGCGGTCGGGCCGACGATGACGGGAACGCGGAGCTTAGCGACGGCCAAACCGGCGCTCCAGCTCCTCGAGCGGGAGTTGCACGATGGTCGACCGGCCATGGACATCGTGCGGCGGGAGCGTGGTGGCCATCAACCGGGCCAGGAGCTCGCGCATCTCCCGCTCATCGAGGCGCTGGCCGGCCTTCACCGCTGCGCGACAGGCGTACGTGGCCACGAAACGTTCGATCGGATTGGCCCAACCGCCGAACCGACCCCGCGCCAGGTCGGCCACGACCTCGCGGAAGCAGGCCATCGCGTCGAACCGCCGATGCGGCGCGGGCACGCCGTGCACGGCGACGGTGCGCCCTCCGAAGGGCTCCACCTCGAACCCGATCCTCGTCAAGACATCCCGATGGGTCTCGATGACCTCAAGCTCCTCGTCGGTCAGGTCGACGGTGAACGGCAGCAACAGACGCTGGGCCGGGATCCCGCCCTGTTCGAGGTCGCCCATCACCTGTTCATAGAGCACGCGCTCGTGCGCCGAATGCTGGTCAACGATGACAAGGCCGTCGGGCGTCTCGTACGCGATGTAGGTATCGAAGAGCTGAGTGAGCGGACCCGCGAACGATGCCTGATCCCGTTCGGCGACCTCCGGCTCGGGGAGGAGCGGCGTTGCCGATCGGGAGACATCCGGCGCCGGCAGTGCCATCTCGGCGGTGCCGGCCCACACGTCCCCGCTGCCGGACGGTCGAGACGGCGGCGGAATAGGCCGCCACTCCCCCAACGGGACCGCCGCGAGCAGGTCACCCAAGGCGTGGCGCACCGCCTCTTCCACTGCGCGTTCCACGGCGACCCGATTGAGGAACCGGACCTCGAGCTTGGCGGGATGGACGTTCACGTCGACCTCACCCACCGGCACGCCGAGCGCGAGGAAGACCGACGGACGGTCTCCCGGATGGATGGCGGACCGATACCCCGCCTCGGCAGCACGCACCAGGAAGTTGTCGCGGAAGGGACGCCCGTTCACCAGCAATTGTGCGCGCCGCCCGGTGGGCTGGGCATCACCGGGGCGCTGGATGAATCCCTCCACCCGCACCGACCCGGACGCGAACGACACCGGCACGAGGGTGCCTGCCAGGTCCGCACCCCAGACCGCGGCCAGGCGCTCGCCCAGGGGCTGGCCGGCGGGAAGCACGAGCCTCGTGTGCTCATCGGCGACCAGCTCGAAACCCACCGCTGGATGCGCCAGCGCGAGCACTGCCACCGCGTCGAATGACACTCGCGATTCGCTGGAGACCGACCGGAGGAACTTCCGGCGGGCCGGCGTATTGAAGAAGAGCGCCCGCACCGCGACCGTGGTCCCCGCCTGGCGCGCGACGTCCTTCACCTGCTCGATCCGCCCCCCCGTGACTGCGACCTCGGTACCGGCGCCCTCGGCCTCCGAGGTGATGAGGGTCAGGCGCGAGACCGAGGCGATGGCGGGGAGCGCTTCGCCCCGGAAGCCGAAGGATCCGACCCCGACGAGATCGCCAGCGCTCCGGATCTTGCTGGTGGCGTGACGATCGAGCGCGAGGAGCGCGTCCTCCCGTCCCATCCCGGAGCCATCGTCGCTCACCCGCACCAACGTCTTTCCGCCGTTCTCCAACTCGACCCGGACGTGGCTCGCCCCGGCGTCGATGGCGTTCTCGACCAGTTCCTTCACCACCGACGCCGGGCGCTCGACCACCTCGCCGGCGGCGATCTGGTCAGCGACGGTGCTCGGCAGGATGGCGATTCGGCGCGGCATGCTCGAAAGGTAGAAGACTCGGGGGACTACGTGGGTCGCCACGACGCCGATCGATGGCGGCGGCGCGTTAGAAATCCACCACGGACGCCAGCGTTTCGGCGGGGACCCACCCCTCGTCCCCCGTCGCGGCCAGCACCAGCACCCAATCGCCCCGACGCCGCTCGGGCCGTACGGCGGTGCCCACCGGCAGCGACCGCGAGGGCGGCGCCGACCCATATGGCGATACCCGGACCGGCCCCTCGATCCGCACCACGGCGAGTGGGATCGCATCCTTCCGGGCCATCCCCCACGAGCCCGCCGCGACAATGACGCCAGTCGACACGAGCATCCACCATCGGCCCCGCGCCTCCGACGTGAGCAACAGGCCCAGCCACCCGACCACCCAGAGCGCCAAGGCGAAGATCGCGACCTCTTCGGGGGTCACCACCCACGGCTGGAGCCAGCTTGCGGTCACGGGATCGGGCGAGGGCAGCAGCACGCGGGCCCGCGCGAAGGTGACGCTCCGTGGATCGAGTCGGAGCGCGCGGGCCCAAGCGGCCATCGCATCGCCATCGTTACCCAGCCGATATTCGGCGGCGCCCAGGTCGTACCAGTAGGAGGGCGCCCACGGCGCCGCGAGCGCGCGGGCCTGGAACCCGGCGGCCGCCGCGTGGAGCGCGCCGGCATCGTAGAG
>JBAUHI010000092.1:0-3348 GCA_049680185.1 Gemmatimonadales bacterium
CCCCCGTGCAACCATTTTCGCCCCTCCAGCGTCATACACCTATAGCTAGTTAGGTATCTCCCTCCCCCCCGGTCCGGGGCCCCAATGCCGAAGCCGAAGAACGACATCCTGCAGGGGACCCTGGTCCTCCTGGTCCTCAAGACCCTCGCCATCCGGGGCCCGCTGCACGGGTACGGCATCACGGCCCACATCCAGGACCGCTCGGCCGAGCTGCTGCGGGTGGAGGAGGGATCACTCTACCCGGCGCTGCATCGGATGGAGCAGGAGGGGTGGGTCCGGGGAAAGTGGGGTACCACGGAGAAGAACCGCGAGGCGCGGTTCTATGCGCTCACTGCCGCCGGTCGCCGCCAGCTGGCGGAGGAGTCGGCGAGCTGGGCCCGGCTGACCGACGGGGTCGCCCGCATCCTGCACCACGCCTGAGCGGAGGGGCCGATGGCCTGGTACCACCGACTCAAGAACGTCTTCGACACCCGCCGCCTCGATCGCGATCTCGATCGGGAGATCGCCTTTCACGTGGCGGAGCGGACCGACGAACTGATCGCGCGGGGGATGGATCCCCGCGCAGCGGCACTGGAAGCGCGCCGTCGCTTCGGCAACCGCACCCTCCAACAGGAAGCGACCCACAACGTGGACATCCTCGTCTGGCTCGAATCGGTCGGTGCCGACCTGCGCTACGCGGGGCGCGCCCTTCTCCGGAGTCCCGGCTATGCCGCGGTCGCCATCCTTTCCCTCGCGCTCGGCATCGGGGCCAACACGGCGATCTTCTCGCTCACCGACGCGGTGATCCTCCGCTCCCTCCCGGTGCGGCACCCCGAGGAGCTGGTCGCCATGTCCATCGGGGAGCACGGGAACAACACCTTCACCAACCCGATCTGGGAGCAGGTCCGTGACGGCGCGATCCCGCTGGCCGGCACGGCGGCATACAGCTCCCGGGAGTTCAACCTCGCGCGCGGTGGGGTGGCCCGAAAGGTCGGCGGCTCCTGGGTGAGCGGCAGCTATTTCCCGATGATGGGGATCAAGACCGTCGCCGGTCATCTCTTCGGGCAGCACGATGATGTGCGCGGGTGCGTCGGCACGGCGGTGGTGAGCGAGGGATTTGCCGACCGTGAATACGGGAGCCCCGCCGCCGCCATCGGCAAGGGGCTGAGCGTGGACGGTCACCCGCTCACTATCGTGGGGGTGAGCGACGGGGCGTTCTCCGGCGTCGAAGTGGGACAGGAGACGTCGGTGTACCTGCCGCTCTGCCAGGTGGACGCCTTCGACGGGCCGGGGACCCTCGATGTCCGCGCCCGCTGGTACCTCAACATCGTCGGGCGGCTCAAGTCGGGAACGCCGATCGCGCAGGTGCAGAGCTGGCTTGCGACCAACAGCCGCGGGGTGTTCGCGGCCACTGTTCCCCCCAAGTGGCGGGCGTCGGATCAGGCGGATTACCTCACGAACAAGCTCGGCGTCCAATACGCTGCCGCAGGGTTGTCCGACCTGCGGGACTCCTACGCGACGGCGCTCTGGGTGCTGATGGCCGTGGTGGGGATCGTGCTGATCATCGCCTGCGCCAACGTGGCCAACCTGATGCTGGCGCGGGCGGCGGCCCGGGAGCGGGAGATCGCCATCCGGCTCGCGATCGGCGCGGGGCGGGGGCGCCTCATCCGCCAGTTCCTGACCGAGAGCGTGCTGGTGACGTTCATCGGTGCCGGGCTCGGGATGCTCTTTGCCCGATGGGCGACCGCACTCCTGGTGCGGCTCCTTTCCCTCGGGGCGGATCAGCTGTGGCTCGACATCGGTCTCGATGGTCGAGTGCTGGCGTTCACGGCCGCGCTGGCGGTGGTGACCGGGCTGGTGTTCGGGATGGTGCCCGCCTGGCGCGGGACCGGGGTGGATCCGCACGCCGCAATGAAAGCGGGGGGACGGAGCGCCACCGGAAGCGAGCGCCGGCACCGCCTGGGTCGGATGCTGGTGGTGGGGCAGGTGGCGCTCTCGCTGGCGCTGGTGGCGGGGGCGGGGCTCCTGGTCGGATCGTTCCGGCGGCTGGTGACGCTCGATCCCGGGTTCAAGCGGCAGGGGGTGCTGCTCGTGTCCGCCGACTTCGGGAACTCCGGGTTCGACCGCGGCAGGCGC
The DNA here is from genome assembly GCA_049680185.1 of Gemmatimonadales bacterium. GTDB lineage: Bacteria > Gemmatimonadota > Gemmatimonadetes > Gemmatimonadales > GWC2-71-9 > CAMLHU01. Next base: position 2,116 of record JBAUHI010000092.1, read on the forward strand.
GATGCCGCGACCGCCGATCTGTTGCGGCGGATCCGCGAGCTCCCGGGGGTGAGCTCCGCGAGCGTGAGCTCGATGACGCCGATCGGCGGCTTCTTCTGGAACGGCTTCGTCGAAGTGCCGGGGTTCACGCCCAAGAGCGAGCGCGATGCCCTCGCGGACTTCAACAAGGGGAGCGACGGATACTTCGCCACGCTGCAGACGCCGATCCTCGAGGGACGCGATCTCGGGCCACAGGACGCGGCGACCTCGCCGCTGGTCGCGATCATCAATCAGGCGATGGCCACCAAGTTCTTCGGCGGCGCCGACCCCCTCGGCCGCCAGTTCCGGCTGCAGCAGGGGAGTGGGACGGGACCGTGGATCAACGTCGTGGGGGTGACCGCGAATTCGCGTTACGCCTCTCTCGACAAGGATCCGGAGCCGCAGGCGTACTTTCCGATGACCCAGGGATTCGACCTCGGCGCAGAGGTCGTCTTCGAGGTGCGGGGACCAGCCGACCTGCGGGGGTCGCCGGCGGCGACCCAGAGTCAGATCAAGGACCTGCTCCTTGCCGCGAGCCCCGCCGTGTCGATCACCTTCAAGACCTTCGATGCGCAGATCAATGCCTCGCTGGCGCGGCCCCGCATGATGGCGACGCTCTCGGGATTCTTCGGCGCGCTGGCACTGTTGCTGGCGGTGATCGGGATCTACGGCGTCATCTCGTATGGGGTGACGCGCCGCCGCAACGAGATCGGGATCAGGATCGCGCTGGGAGCGGCGGGGTCGCGGGTCGTCCGGATGGTGGTGGGTGAGGCAGGATGGCTGGTGGTGCTCGGGACCGCGGTCGGGATCGGGGTCACGATCGTGGGGACCAGGTTCGTGGCGTCGTTCCTCTACGGCGTGACCCCGACCGATCCCGTCACTATCGGCGGGGCGGCGCTGCTCCTGGCGGTCGTCGCGCTCGGTGCGGCGATGCTGCCGGCGTGGCGCGCGTCACACGTCGATCCGATGGAGGTGTTGCGGGAAGAGTAGGGGGTGGCGTGTGGCCACCCCGTCACCTCATCCTGCGCCCGCGCTCTTCCTCAACTTCCGGCCCCCTCTCGGCCAGACCCTCACCCCCGGCCCCTCTCCCTGCGGGAGAGGGGGGACGCACGGAGCGTCATCCCGAGCAGAGCGAGGGATCTTTCCAGCGGTGCTCGGGAGATCGCGACCGGCGTCGATATTGATGCGGGCGTGATCAATAGGGCGGGCCCTCTG
>JBAUHI010000093.1:0-16045 GCA_049680185.1 Gemmatimonadales bacterium
GGTGGCCGCAGGCCACCCCCTACTTCATCCACCTCTCTAGCCACCCGAATCCCGCGTGCTCGATGAGCAGGAAGCTCTGGAGGTTGTACGCCGCCCCGTGATGTCCCGGCGGGTAGATCCGGAGGTCCACATCGTGGCCGGCGTTGGCCATCGCGGTCAGGAACTGCATCGTGTTCTGCGGGTGGACGTTGTCGTCCATCATCGAGTGGATGAGGAGGAGGTGCCCGGTGATCCGGGGCGCCAGGACGACGGCCGAGCTGGAGTCGTACCCCGCCATGTTATCGGAGGGGAGGCTCATGTAGCGCTCGGTGTAGATGTCGTCGTACAACCGCCAGTCGGTCACCGCCGAATTGGCGACACCCACGGTGAAGAGATCGGGATAGCGGGCCATCGTGTACACTGTGCTGTAGCCGCCGTAGCTGGTGCCCATGATGGCGATGTGCTTGCCATCGACCCACGATTTGGTCTGCAGGTACTTGGCCGCCTCGGCAAAGTCGTGGCTTTCCCAGTCTCCCAGGTGCTTGTACACGACCTTCATGAACGCGCTGCCGTAGTTGTTGGTGCCGCGGTTGTTGAGTCCCACGACGATGTATCCCTGCTGGGCCAGCCACACGCTGTATCCGCTGCCGCCCCACGAGTCGTACACCTCCTGCGAGCCGGGACCGCCGTACACCGCGAACACCAGCGGGTAGCGCTTGGTCGAGTCGAAGGGCACCGGCAGCACCAGCGAGCCGTCGAGCGTGACGCCATCGGAGGTGGTGAAGCTGAAGAGCGTGTTGGGTGAATACGCGTGCGACGCCACCCACGTCGATACCTTGGCGTTGTCCTCGAGCGTCTTGAGCTTCTTGCCGCTCGTGGCCCAGAGTTCCACCTGGCGCGGCGTGTTCACCGACGACCAGCGATCGATGTAGTACTGCGTGCTGGGCGAGAGGTCGATGATGTGCGTCCCCGCCGTCGTGGTGAGCCGGCGTGAGTGGCTCCCGTCGAACCGCACCGAGTAGAGTTGACGCTCCAGCGGCGAGGCCTCGGTGCCGGTGTAATAGATGGTATGGGTCTTGGTGTCGGTGCCCTGGATCCGGGTGGCCTCCCACTTCCCGTGCGTCACCTGGTTGAGGACTTTGCCGCTGTAGTCGTAACGGTAGATGTGCTGATAGCCGTCACGGTCGGAGAGCCAGAAGAACTCCCTCGTCCCCTCGGGGAAGGAGAGCATGTCCTGCACCCCGGCGTAGAAATCGAAGACGTCGATCCAGGTGCTCGAGCGATCGGTCATCACCAGGCGCTTGCCCCCGGTGACGACATTGAAGAAGAAGAGGTGCATCTCGTGCTGGTGCCGGTCCAGGGTCACCACCGCCAGCGTGTCCTTCTCGCTGGTCCAGTAGATGCGCGGGATATAGGTGTCCGGGCCCAGACCGGTGTCGAGCCAGACCTGCTTGCCGGTCTGGATGTCGGAGACGCCGATCTTGACGGTGGGGTTGGAATCGCCGGGCTGGGGGATGCGGATGGTGTCCCACACCGGGTGCACGCCGGCGTAGTCGGAGAACTGCACCATCGGCTCCGCGCCCTCATCGAGCTGCCAGTACGCCAGGTACCGGTCATCCGGAGACCAGTTCCACGCCTGCGCCAGCCCGAACTCCTCCTCGTACACCCAGTCGAAGTGCCCGTTGTAGACGGTGCCATGAGCATCCGACGTGAGCCGAGTCTCCTTCCCCGAGGCGAGGTCGTACACGTACATGTCGCCGCCGCGCTCCAGCCCCAGCGTCTTCCCATCCGGCGACAGCTCGGCGGTCCGAGCGCCCTTGGCCGCCGGCCGCAGGGTGTGATCGGCAAGCGAATAGACGAAGTAGTCGGAGATGCCGCTGCGCCGGTAGATCTGCTTGAAGTTGGCCTGGAAGACGAGGTACTTGGAATCCTGTGACCACTCGAACGAGCTGTAGACGAACGGCTCGGTGGTGCCGGGGAAGGTGAGTCCCTTGGCGGAGAAGAGGAGGGTGTCGGCCCCGGTGGCGGGATCGGTGGCGCGGATCTCCTCGCCATCGTCGCCACGGGTGATGTAGCTGTAGCGCGCACCGCCGTCGATCCAGTTGACGTTGGCCGGGCCGTTGGAGCCGTTCAGCGAGTTGCCCGACTTCAAGGCCTCATCGAGGCTCGCGAAGCGGGTCTTTTCCTGGGCGGCGGCCGGGAGCGAGAGCAGGGCGCCCGCCAGGACGGCGAACGTGAGCGTACGGATGTGGCGCATCAGGTGCGTACCTCGGTTGGGGTCGAGCTAGGGTACGGGTATCGGTGTCAAAAAGTTGCGGGTTCACTCGGTCGATAACAACTACTGCGAACCACGGAGGACACGGAGGACACGGAGACTCGCGGAGAACTGCACATTATTGTGGTCTCGCAGGCGGAACTTCGTGTCTCTGGCAGAGATCGATAACTGCGAACCACGGAGACACGGAGCACACGGAGAACTGCACGTTGGTGTGGTCGCTCGGATAGGCTCCGCTCCGGGCAACGGAGTCTCACAGACCACCCACATCAAACACCTCCGTGTCCTCCGTGCCGGAGCCTGCCCTGAGCGTAGCGAAGGGTGGTGGGCGGTTCTCCGTGTACTGCGCCTCTGTTCGGCGTCGATAACTGCGAACCACGGAGACACGGAGAACTGCAAGGTGGTGTGGTCTCGCTGGCGGAACTCCGTGCCCGGTCGCGCCGCACAGCAACTACCACAACGGCACACCACGGAGGCACGGAGGACACGGAGACTCACGGAGAACTGCACATTATTGTGGTCTCGCAGGCGGAACGTCGTGTCTCTGACAGAGATCGATAACTGCGAACCACGGAGACACGGAGCACACGGAGAACTGCACGTTGGTGTGGTCGCTCGGATAGGCTCCGCTCCGGGCAATGGAGTGTCACAGGCCACCCACATCATTCAACTTCGTGCACTCCGCTCCGGGCAACGGAGCTTCACAGACCACCCACATCATTCAACTCCGTGCAACTCCGTGCCCTCCGTGACTCCGTGGTGGGCTGTTCTCCGTGTACTCCACCGCCCGAGCGGGTCACGGCCGCCAGGTGCCCTTGGCCACCTTGGGGATGAACGCATCCACCCCGTGGGGCCGGTACGTCACGGTCTTCCCCAGCTCCGCACTCTGGTACGCGGTCATCAGGATCCGCACCACGTCGAGCCCGTCATCCCAGGTGAGTCGCGCCTTTTCCTTCCCCTGGAACACCCGCACGAAGTGGCGGTCCTCCGCCTCATACCCATACGCCATCGCTTCGTTCGCCACCACCGGCATCTGCCCCATTTCGGCGTTCTGCTTCTCCACCAGGTCCTCGCCGGTCTTCCCCTTCACCTCCCGCGAGAAGAAGAGCTTGAGCCCCGCATCGAGCGTGTTCCAGCTCATCGAGTACTCGGGCCCCAGCAGCTCGGCCGAGAGCCGGAGACCGGCGCCGACGAAGCTCCAACTGGTGCTGGCCTCGCCGAGTACGGTGAGTCCGTCGGGAGTCTCAAACTCGATCATGAGCGAGGCAAAGTCTTCCGAGGGCGCCTTGGCGTAATCGACCGCCGGCCCCATCGACTTCTTGAGTCTGCGCACGTACTCCGGGCGGCTCCACTTGAGCGACGCGATGTGGGCGGTGATCCGCTTGGGCCGGACGGTGCGGAGCGACTTGCCGGGTTCGGTGAGGAGGTGGCGGACGACGAGTGCGGAGTGGCACATCATGTCGTTCAGGACGCCGCCTCCCTGCAGCTTCCCCTGCCAGAACCAGGGCTTGTGGGGGCCCGAGTGTTCTTCGGCGGCGCGGGCCAGGAAGGGGCGACCGGTGAGCTTGGCACCGCGAGCCCAGATGATGTGCTTGCCGAGCTCCACCTGCGGGGCAAAGAACTGGTTCTCGAGGTAGCCGTGCTTGATGCCGGTGCCCTTGATCAGCTCGAGCACACGACCGGCTTCGGCAGCGTTCCGGGCGAGGGGTTTTTCACACGCGATCCCCTTCAACTCTCCTCGACCCCGCATCAGCGCATCGGCGATCTCCTCGACGTTCTCGATCCGTGCCTGGTTGGGGCCGCAGAGCCAGAGGGCGTCGATGGCGGGGTCGGCCACCATCGCGGCGATCGACTTGTACGGCTTGGCGGCGCCGACATCGAGCTGGCGGGCCAGCTGGGCCGCAGTACCGGCGTTCTTCTGGCTGGGGCTCCAGACGCCGCGGATCTCGCAGTCGCGGACCGCCTGAAAGGCCTGGATATGGAAGCGGGCGTTGAAGCCCGAGCCGATGAAGCCGATGCCGAGCGGGGCGCGGGTGGCCATAGGCGGGTACGGTGAACGGTAAATGGTGAACGGGCGGGACGGTGCAAGGTTACTGGCCGGAGGCGGTTTCCTCAAGGCATGGACGCTCTCGTCTGGGATCACGGCAAGGCGAGGACAGCTTCAACCACGAAGTACACGGAGTGACACGAAGAGGCACGAAGAACTGCCTTTTAGTGTGGGTGTTCGGTCAGGCTCCGCCTTCGGTCGAGGAGCCCATCCGGCCTGCCACATCAGAAGTTGTTCTCCGTGCTCCTTCGTGCACTTCGCGGTTGAGGCTGTCCCGTTCCGGTCGCGATCCGAGCGGCGCATTGTTATCGGGGATGGCGTCACAGTCGTGACACAGCTTCAACCACGAAGTACACGGAGGGACACGAAGAGGCACGAAGAACTGCCTTTTAGTGTGGGTGTTCGGTCAGGCTCCGCCTTCGTTCGAGGAGCCCATCCGGCCTGCCACATCAGAAGTTGTTCTCCGTGCTCCTTCGTGCACTTCGCGGTTGAGGCTGTCCCGTTCCGGTCGTGATGTGAAGAGGGGTCACCCATTCCTGCTCGTCGCTATTGCAGCTGTCCCACTCCGGTCGCGATGCTAGTAGTGCACGCCGAGCCGATCGAGCACCGCGTCGGGACAACCCTTCCACTCCGCCACCACGGTGTTGCCCTTGTACTGCAGGTCGTCGACACCCATCCGGCTGGAGTAGAAGCCGCTGGCGGTGAAGTCGCGGAAGCCGTTGAAGAACTTGACCCCGTCCTGCATCGCTGGTGGCGCCTTCTCCGGATAGGCGATGTCGTCGAGCAGTGCCTTCCGTTCCGCGGTACTCGAGGAGAGGAACGACTTTTTGCTGCGTCGCTTCGACTCCGCGTCGAGCCAGGCAAGCCCGCCCCGCATCCACTTTTGCTCGTCCGGATACGCCACCAGGATGAAGTCCATGAACTCCGGCACTGCCGCATCGGTGGCGCTGCCGGAGTGCTCGTCCTTGGGGATGATGATATCCACCAGGGTCCGCACGGTGGCCCACTCGTGGGCGGTGAAGAACTTCGGCACGAATGCCGTGTCGGCGCCGAGTGTGGCTTGGGCCTGGCGGACGGCGCGGGCCACCGAGTTGGGGCCGATCGAGGCGAGCGGCACCGCGGCGGCGAGGAGGCTCACGACCTCTCGACGGGTGAGTTTACGGTCGGTCACAGGGCCCCCTGTTTCTTCTGGTCGATGATGTAGTCGCAAGTGCGCCAGGCGAGCGCCAGGATGGTCCAGGTCGGGTTCTTGTCGGCCTGGGAGACGAAGGGCCCGCCGTCGGTGACGAAGAGGTTCTTCACCTCGTGCGCCTGGCTGTGGGCGTTCAACACCGAGCTCTTCGGGTCGTTGCCCATCCGGACGCCACCGAGCTCGTGGATGATGCTCCCGCCGGAGCTGATGCCGTAGCCCTCTTCCTTGGTGGGCATCGGGCTCCAGACCTCGCCGCCCATTTCGTGGATGAGGGCGCGGAAGGTCTCCTGCATGTGCTTCACCTGGTTGTACTCGTGATCGCTCCACTTCCAGTGGAAACGCAGGACAGGGATGCCCCACTTGTCTTTCTTCTCCGGATCGATCTCGCAGTAGCTGTTCTCGTTGGGGATCATCTCCCCTCGACCGGAGAACCCGACCGTGGTGCCGTAGAAGGAGCGATATGACTTCTTCAGGTCGGTGCCGTAACCGCCGCCGCCGGGATAACGCTGGATGCCGCCCATGAAGCCATAGCCCGGCTGGCCGCGTCCGCCCCAGACCTCGATGTGGTAGCCGCGGGGGAAGTCGAGCTTGGAGTTGTCGGCCCACCAGGGGCAGTAGACGTGGTTGCCGCCGACGCCGTCCTCGTTGTGGGGCAGGTTGTCGGCGAGCTTGGGGATGAACCCGGCGACGTCGCTGCCGGTGGTGTCAGTGATGTACTTACCGAGGAGCCCGCTCGAGTTGGCGAGGCCGTTGGGGAACTGGCTCGACTTCGAGTTGAGCAGGATGCGCGAGGTCTCGAGCGCGCTCGCCGCCAGCACCACGACCGGCGCGGTGACGTGTTCGTCCTTGCCGGTCCGTTTGTCGACGTAACTCACGCCGGTCGCCTTCCCGTCAGGACCGACGGTCACCGCGCGCACCATCGCGTGGGTGCGGATCGTGAGGTTGCCGGTGGCACGGGCCGGCGGGAAGAGGACGTTGGTGGAGGAAAAGTTGGCGTTGACGGCGCAGCCGCGGTTGCACTGGCCGCAATAGTGGCACTGGGCGCGGTCGTGGATCGACTTGGTAAGGATCGAGAGTCGGGCCGGGATGCAGGTGACGTTGAGCTTGTCGGCCGCATTCTTGACCAGGAGCTCGTAGCAGCGCGGCCTGGGTGGCGGGAGGAAGTGGCCATCGGGGGCGTTGTGCAGCCCTTCCATGCTCCCGAAGACGCCGATCAGGTCTTCGACCCGGTCGTAGTAGGGCGCCACGTCGTCATAGGTGATGGGCCAGTCGTCGCCCAGGCCGTCGAGTGACTTGCGGTGGAAGTCGTCGGGTCCGAAGCGCAGTGAGATCCGGCCCCAGTGGTTGGTGCGTCCGCCGAGCATTCGGGCGCGCCACCAGTCGAAGTGGGAACCGGGGGCGCTGACGTAGGGTTCGCCGTCGATCTCCCAGCCGCCGATGCAGGCATCGAACTCGCCGAAGGGGCGTTCCTTGGTACCGGCGCCGCGCCGGGGGGACTGGTAGGGCCACTCCAGCATCTTGCTGTCGCGGGTGTTGTCCCAATCCTGGCCTGCCTCGAGCACCAGCACCTTGGCGCCTGCCTGGGTGAGGACGTAGGCGCTCATCCCGCCGCCGGCGCCGGAGCCGACCACGATGGCGTCGAATTGGTCTTTGCGTGAGTGGATGTGCATGATGGCCTGATCAATGTGGTGGATGGAGTGGAGGCTATCGGCTATCAGCTATCAGCTAGCGAGCGCGATCAGGACTTTCACGATTCAAGCGGGCATAGGTTAGGCACAAGGCGGCTGATGACCGATAGCTGTTAACCGATAGCTGACAGCTGATAGCCGATAGCTTCCTCACGGTATCCCCCGCACCCACACATTCCGGAACCGCACCGGATAGTGGTGATCCTGGAGCTCGATGGGGAGCTGGTCGGCGAGGCGAGTATAGGGTGGTCGCACCTGATAGGCCGTGGGGCCGGTGAGTTCGACGTTGTCCTGGACGAGGACGCCGTTCATCACGACCGTCATCCGCGCCTTGCTCGCGAGCGTCCCGTCGGCGTTCCAGCGGGGGGCGTGGAAGACGATGTTGTAGACGTTCCACTCGCCCGGTGGCTTGATCGGGTTGACCAGCGGCGGGTACTGGCCGAAGATCGAGCCGGCGGCGCCATCGGCGTAGGTGATGTTGTGCCAGGAATCGAGCACCTGCACTTCATAGTGCTGCATCAGGAAGACGCCGCTGTTGCCGCGCTCCTGACTTTCGCCCACGGGCGGGGTCGGGGCCGACCATTCGACGTGAAGCTGCACGTCGCCGAAATTGCGCTTGGTGTGGATGTCACCGGTGCCGGGCTTGACCTGGAAATACCCCTTGCCGACGGTCCATTGCGCCGGATGCCCCGAGTCGTCGACCCACTCGGCGAGATCCTTGCCGCCGAAGAGCACCACGGCATCGGATGGCGCATCGTCCAGCGTCTTGCCGGCCATCACGACCGGCGGCTGGGGACGGTCCATCGAATGCTGGGGGTAGTCCGTCGGCATCGGCTGGGTGGCCTGGGCCGCGAGTGCTGCCGGTACGGCAACGCACGCCGCCGCGACCGATAGCCGATAGCTGATAGCCGATAGCATTTCGCTCCATCCTCTCAAGAGACCCACCTATCCTACTGCGAAAAGCGCCGGCGGGCCACTCGGATAGTGCGAAGGCCGAATGACGGCAGCGTGGCGGACACCGCGTTCACCGACGTTGTGCGCACTGTCGACGTCGGGTTGAAAAGCGCCACGTCGATCGAATCAAGCCCCGCGGGCGTGAGCGATGTGATGAGCACCGATGGGTCGCTGGAGGACACGGCGGGCGAGGGGAGTGGTGCCGTCGTGTCGGCTGGCGCCACGATCAGTCCCTGGCTCTGACCCGTGCCGAACTCTTCCGCCGCCACGGGATCCCAGACGCCGTGGGGAAGGATGGCGTAGCGGAAGGTGGCCGGTCCCGGTTGATCGGCCTTGAAATTGGTGTGCCAGTAGTTGTTCATCACATAGGAATAGAGGAGCTGGGTCGGCGGCAGCTGGGTCAGCCAGGACTCCGTGCCGTCATCGTGGTGCCAGTCCTCCGCCCACATCCCGCCGACCTCGACGAGCGGCGCGTCAAGCGTCGCCCAGGTGATACCGATGCTGTCGTTGGAGACATCGGCCCAGCGATCCACCGTGAAGACGTTGCGATTTCCACCTCGGAGCTGGTCCAGGTCCGGGCGGATGATGGACCAGGGGATCTCGATCCGCACGCGACCATTCGGCACCAGGAAGGGGAAGCCGATGTGGACCCCCTCCTTGGTGCGGACTTCGGTCTTGTCGATGGTCGTGGTGAGCTCGATGACGTCGGATCCCGAGCTGAGCGAGTAGGTGCGGGTGAGCGACCTGGTACCGGGCGCCTGCGATGTCACCGTCAACTCCGCCAGGAGCGGGCCGCCTGCGGTCACGGTAACACGCGCACCGGTCGTCACGCCGATCGCGGCGCTCGATGACTGGCCTGGGACGTATTCGTAGTCGTCCCACCCGCCACGCGAGCGATCGACCAGCTCCTGGCCATGCCAGCGGACGCTCGCGAGCGCACCGGTGACGGTGTCCACCCGCGCGACGACGCCTGCGTTCCAGAGGGAGTCACCAGCGGCGTGGGCGTCGCCATCGGTGTGAGTGGTACCGTTCCCCAGCCGGAATCGGCGCACCCCGAATGGAGGGATCGAGTCGGCTAGGAACACGACGCGTCCGCCAGCCAGTCGGGACGCTGGCACGGCGCGACCGTCGTCGGTGGTCACGCTGCTGCCCGCGGTCCCGGGCGGTGCGGTCACCAACGCCGATCGCATCGCTGAAGTGGGGTTCCACACATCAAGCGCCGGCGCATTGGGCGCGGCACCGGCCGAGGCGGTGAGGAGCGCGTGGGCACGAGCGGCCGCTGAATCGGCAAAGCCGCGCTTGACCGCCCACTGCTGCAGCACGAAGGGATCGTCGGGTTCGCTGATGCTCCGATCGGCGCCCCAGGTGTGCTCACTATAGAGAAGCACCTGTCGCCACACCTGCCAGAAGGCTCCGCGGTCATAGCCGGCGGGATCGCGCATGGCGAAGAGTGTTGCGGCCTCGGTGAGATGCTCCGCCGCCATCCGGCTCTCACCGGTCTCGCGGGCGGTGGAACCGGCACCATCCTCCCAGTCGCCGGTCAAGTCGCCGCTCAAGCGCTGGAGCTTGGGCCCGTACTCCTGCTCGAATGCAGAGAACATCATCGGCAGCGTGGCGATGACGACGCGTGGCGAGGCGTAGGTGCGGTTCCAGCGCCGAACGGCGTCGGGCAGAAGCGTGTCGACCCCGCCGTTGTCGCCGGTGGTGTAGCGCACCTGCACGATGCCCCACGGATAGTGATCGACCGCGAGCGAGTCCATGTAGTCGATCAATCCACCGTCATCGGCCAGTCCGGGCCAACCGCGTCGCCGCCCGTGGAACCAGGAGTAGCCCCGTCCCGCCACCATGACGAGCACTGAGTCGGTACCCGAGGGCGACATCCAGTAGAAGGCGCTGTCCCCCCACGCCAGGAGGAGGTTGCCGATGCGATCGCCGCGCCCGGGGAGGTTGGGCTGGTAATTGGGGCCGCTCGAGAGGTATCGGATCCCGGCACTCGCGAGTGCCGGCACCACTCCCCAGGTGAACCCGGGGACATCGGATGTGATGGCAGTGGTGATCGGGACCTTGAAGCGTTGTCGGAGCTGACGGGCATACTCCACTGACCACTGCATCTCCTCAGGACGGGAGAGCCCGGTCATCAGGTTGGCGTAGAAGGCGTTGAGCGACAGGTCTCCGATCCGCGCCGCAGTCACGAGGCTATCCCGATCGGCGCTGTTCTCGCCGGTCATGAGCCCTTCGACGGGCCAGAGCCCTTCGACATTCCAGTGGAAGCGCGCGTCCTTGGGATACGCGGCGGTCTTCCGCGCCAGCTCGATCCCTTCGCCATAACTGACGATGTGGCGCCACTCCGCTTCCTTCTGCAGCACGTTGTACCCGATATCCAGGTGCGCGTGCGGGATCAGATACACGGTCCTTAGGCCCACCGGCTCAAGATGTAGCTGACCCCAGGGGACGGAATCCCAGTCCGAGAGGAGCGTTACCTGAGCGTCGATCGGCTTCGTCACCTGCGGGATCGGCACATCATACACGTTCCAACCCCGTGACACCGTCCCCCGGAGGCGGGTGGATCCGTCGACGTTGACCTTGAGCGAGGTGCTGTCGGCCAGGCTCCAGATCCCCACCCGCAGTGCCTGCCGCACCCCGCTCGCGGTCCGCACCAGCGCCTGCTCAGCCGACACTTGGGCGGCGGGCGCCACGGGCTGAGTGAAGGTCATGTACCAGGCCTGACTCCCGGCGCTCTCACCGGTCACGCGCATCGTGAGCGCCGAGCCGCCAGGGAAGGCGGTGAGCGGCAGCTGCATCGTCATCAGGCCGTTGACGTCGCCGGCCCAGTCGACGAGCAGGGTGTGGAAGGAGAGCTCCGCGCCGTCAGGGCCGGCGACGTGCCAGTCGGCGGGTGTCACGGCCAGCGGCTGCGGGATGGTGAACCAGGAGTGGCCGTTGAGGGAGAGAACGAAGTGGTGCTGGCTGGTGCCCGGATCCACCACGTCCATCGACGCCATCCACTTGAAGGTGACCATCGGGCCACGGGCGGCGTCGGGGATCGGGGCGGAGCGCCATTCGATGTAGCGGGTGCTGTCGACCGACCGCACCAGCAGGGAAGAAGTGATCAGCGGGTCGGCGGTGTGGTAGGTAAAGCGTTGCCCCGTGATCGTGGCGGCGTAGCCCTCGACATAGGGCGCTGGCACCACCGGCCACGGCCGGGTCGGTGCCACCTGTGCCGACAGCGGGGTGGAGGCGAGCAGCGCGAGCACGGCGCCCCACACACTACTCCTCACCCCCCTGCCCCCCTCTCCACGTACGTGGAGAGGGGGAACGGGGGAGAGGAAGAGAGAAGGCAGAGACACTAGGCTCGAGTCCGGGGGTGCAGTATCGGTTGAGGTAGAACGCACGGAGAACCTCTCACCACCCTTCGCTACGCTCAGGGCAGGCTCCGACACGGAGGACACGGAGAAAAGCGATGTGGAGTGGTCTCGCTGACTAAACTCCGTGTGCGGGAGCGCTGTGTGCTCGGTATCGAGATCTCGCTTGTGTGCGGCAACAGTAGTGAGCAATCGTGTGACGTGGTGGATGTGGGTGACCTCTCGATTTCCGGCACCGAAATGGGAGCGCCGTTTGCGAGTCCACATCAATTGCCGTTCTCCGTGAGCTCCGTGGACCTCCGTGCCTCCGTGGTTCGCTGTTGGTTCTCTAAGATCAGAAGCGCAGCGCCTTGAGGTACTCGTAGCTCACCTTGATGTCCTGGAGCGGCATCGGCGGCTCATCGTGCTCCACGAAGTAATGCTCGATCCCCGCCTCTTTCGAATGCGCGAAGATCGTCTTCCAGTCGATCGCTCCCTGGCCGACGTCGACCATCTTCCGGTCCTTGGTCATGTCCTTGACGTGGACCAGCGGGAAGCGGCCGGGATACTTGGCGAAGTACTTGAGCGGGTCGCCGCCACCGTTGATGATCCAGTAGAGGTCCATCTCGAACTGCACCAGCGCGGGATCGGTGCGCGAGAGGAAGATGTCGTAGGGGAGCTGCCCCTCGATCGGCGTGAACTCGGGGTTGTGGTTGTGATAGGCGAACCTGAGCCCTGCGGCCTTCGCCTTCTCGCCGATGGTGTTGAACTCGTCCGCCACCTGCTGCAATGCGGCGACGGTGTTGCGCCGGTCTTCGTCGAGCCAGGCGATCAGGACCCACTCCTGTCCCACGGTACGCGCGTAGTCGAAGATGGCGTTCGGGTCCTTTTCCAGGTCCTCGATGGCCACGTGCGACGACGGCGAGACGAGTCCGTTGGCATCGAGGATCTTCCGCACCTCCGGGGCCGTCTTCCCGAAGTAGCCGGCGAACTCGACCTCCTTGTACCCGACCTTCGCCACCTGTTCGATCGTTCCGGCAAAGTCCTTCGCCATCAGCCCGCGAACGGTGTAGAGCTGGAGACCGATCTTGGTGATCCGGTCAGCGTCGCTCCACGACTCTCGACCCGTGACCCACGACTTTCCCGTCAGCCCACGCGGAATGAGCCCGGCTGCGAGTGCGGCACCGGTCACGGCCAGGAATTCACGACGATCAGTTGGCATCGAAGGCTCGGTCAGTGGGGCGAAGGGGTTGGGATCCAATCTAAGGCGCAGGTCGTTGGGGCGCAGCGACACGGGCGTGGCTTGCCACGCCCTCTTGGCGCGGTCAGCCGATGATGGCTTCCAGCGCCGACGTCCGTTCGCCGAACGCGGCCCGCGCTGCGGCTCGGCCGCAGATGGCGCCGATGACGTTCCCGGTGCCGCTATACCCACCTGCGGCCCAGACGCCGGGCCGCACCTCTTCCAGGATCGGGAGCCCGGTCTCCGTATACCCGACCGAAGCCGCCCAGCGATGGGTGACTGGGGCTCGGATCTTCAGATGCTCGGAGAGAAACCGGTCGAGGAGATCCTGGACGCTTGGCGTCGTCTCGGTGCTCGACGTCCACGCCGCTTCACCTTCGGCGTCCCGGAACCCGCCGAGCGCGATCGAGCCGTTCGGAAGCTGCTGCCAGTACTCGAAGCCGTATCTATAGTAGACGGGATGAGGGAACCGGGCCTCGGTCGCTGGCGCCGTTGCCAGCATCTGGAGCCGCGCGGTGCGGACGCGACCCGCGAGTTCGGGGAGGACCAGCTCCAGCTTCCCGTCGACCGCCACGATCACCCGCTCGCAGCGCACCACGCCGTCCAGCGTCTCGACCTGGTCGCCTTGGATCGTCATCGCCTTCGAGTTCTCGAAGAGTGCCGCTCCCCGCGACCCGTGACTTGGGACCTGCGACCTCCGTGCCAATTCCCGACACCGCTCCAGCGGCTGGAACACTGCGTCGTCGGGAAAGAGCAGTCCGCGCCCTTCCGGTCCCTGGTATCGCTCGACCGGAAGCTTGTCGAGCATCATCTGCTCGTATTGAGCTTCGCAGTCGCGGAGCTCCTCCTCGTCGTGCGCAATGCGGAGCGATCCGGTCTTCCGGATCAGCGCCGGCAGCTCGGCGCGCATCCGTTCCATCTCTGTGGTGGTAAGGCGGTGGAGTGCCGTGGCGCGCGCACGTCCCATCTTCGCAACCGCATCGTGGTGGAAGTCGGCGACCCCGGCGAGGAGGAATCCGCCGTTCCGCCCGGCGGCACCGCTTCCCACGCTTCCGGCGTCGAGTCCCACGACCGACTTCCCCATCGCCAGAAGCTCGTGCACCGCCGCGAGTCCTGATCCGCCGAGCCCGATGACGCAGGCGTCGGCGCGGATCTCGCCGCGAAGGGCGGGGAGGGGGGACCAGGGGGTGGAGTCCCAGATGGGGGAGGGCACTTGGGGAGGCTAACGCCCGTCGTCGTTGGGCGCCACCTTGGAAGGGTCGCAACCAAATGGATCGTTGGCGACGTTCTCAGGTCAGACCGTGTCGGAAATTGGCCTGGACGCTGGAGGGACTGTGCAACGGATCGTGTGGAAACATTTCGCGTTGGTGGCCCTGATCTTTTTTCTGCTCCAAGCGACGATGTGGACGCAGAGTATGTATATGTGGTGGCACCGCCCGAGTCCGATACCATGGTCGGGGGTCCGTCGATACCTCGGATACAATTGGCCTGGATATTTCGTTGGCAGCCTGCCGATCATCGGCGGGATCGCGGTGGCGTTGTTGGATCTTCGGGCCGGCGCGATGCGCGTGGCATTGACGGTCGCGGGCGCGGTGCTTGCCGTAATGGTCGTCTTCGACCTTTGGGGCAATCCCGCACTCAGCCGCGCCGCCGTCGAGGCGACCCACGGCACTCCAACGTGGCCCCTCCAGGCGGGATCCTTTCCCCTTCGCCTCGATGACACTACCGGTGTCCTTCAACGCTCGGTCGCGCTCCTTCGGGGTCGTGTGGAGCCAGGAGACCTTCAACCCTGGCCTCCCAAGCAGGCGGTCAATTCCGGGTTCACTCCCATCACAGATGCAGCCACGATCGTCCGGATCGAAGCTGCCAGCACCTTCGGTGAGCTGCAGAACTTCTTCCTCCCATTCATTGACATCGGACTCGTGCTGGGGATCACGAGCTGGGTGACCCGCAGGGCAAGATTCGAGCGGCAGCGCGATGCGCGAGTGCTACGGGTCGTGGCGGCGTGGGTGGTGGTGCTGTACGCCGAGAAATTCTTGCAAGGATCCATTGAGACTCGAAACTATTATGTGTCATGGGGGCACGAAGCATTTCTGTGGTTGTATGCGCCGCTCATCCCGGTGGCGGTGCTCGCTGTGCTCGGCTGGCGTGCCGCAGCCCGAACGGCGCGGGAAGCCGGGGCGTAGGAGCGGCATGTCCGGGGCAGAGCTCGACGTTTCCGAACTCAAGCGCTGGATGCGCGAGTACACCGCGCGGCTCCTCGCGGTGGTGCAAGCATACGCGTCAGCTGAGGTCGAAGCCGAAGACCTGTTGCAGGAGGTCTGGCTCAAGGCGTACCGGGGCGCGCTCGCCCGTTCGCCGGGAGTGCCGATCGCCGGTTGGCTCACGGTCATCGCGCTCAACGTCGGCCGCGACCATGTTCGCCGGCAGGCCCGGCGCGAACGACTCCGGCGCCTCTGGGGATGGACCACGCTGCAGCGGTCGGTGCCGGCACCGGAGTTTGGCGAGCTTCATCCGCGATCTCGGCTCTGGCTCGCAGTCGGACGCCTTCCGACGATGCAGCGGCAGGTCGTGATCCTTCGTATCGTGGAAGACCTGAGTATCGCAGAAACGGCCCGACTCCTCGGATGCGCCGAGGGCACGGTCAAGGCGTGGTTGTCGCGCGCGCTGCATGAATTACGTCGTGAGTTCTCGGGCGTCGAGACCGCGAGCGTCCTCGCACAGGAGTTGATCCATGACGGATCGCATTGAAGACAACGGTGCCGACCTGGCCGCACTCCTTCGCGCCGAGGCACCGATGCCACTTGGGATGCGGGCACGGGTGGAGGCCAAAGTCACGCAGTCGCTTCGCGATGATGGTCGCCAGACCTGGAGCGAGCGGATCGCGGTCGGCACGGTAGCGCTTGTCATTGTCGGTGGGGTCCCGGGCGGGTTTCTCGCGGGCCCGCTGGTGCTCGCCGCCTGGGGTGTCGCGGCATTATACGGTGCGCTGCTCGACCTGGAGGAGTATCCGGTTCCATAACATCGCGGCGGCGAGTCCCGTTCACCGTTCCCCGTTTACTGTTCACCACTGTGACGCCCCTCCCCATCGAACCGGTCCTTCCCAACCTTCGCGCTGCATTGGCGCGGGGGAATGCTGCCGTACTGCAGGCGCCCCCTGGAGCGGGGAAGACGACGCTGGTTCCGTTTGCGCTCTTGGAGGAGCCCTGGCTCGCGGGGAAGAAGATCGTGATGCTGGAACCGCGCCGGTTGGCGGCGCGGGCCGCCGCGACCTGGATGGCGAAGTTGATGGCGCAGGAAATTCTCCCCCTCTCCACGAACGTGGAGAG
>JBAUHI010000094.1:0-22840 GCA_049680185.1 Gemmatimonadales bacterium
CTGCGTGATGGCGACCGGGTCGTGGGAGTGCAGGCAGGGCGGAAATACTCGGCCGAGCACGTAGTGGTGGCGGCGGGTGCGTGGAGTGCCGAGATCGGCGGACTGCCGAGGCCGGTGTCGGTGGAGCCGGTCCGCGGGCAGATGGCGGCACTGCCCTGGCCCACCGGGATCGAGCCGGCGATCGTCCATGGCGGGAACGCCTACGTGGTGGCCCGTGGCGGCGAGGCCATCATCGGTTCAACGATGGAGTTCGCCGGGTTCGACGCGAACACTACATCGGCGGGACTGGCGCGGATCTTTGCGGGGGCGACAACGCTCTGTCCTTCGCTGGCCGGGCTCTCGGTCACGCGCACCTGGGCCGGACTCCGGCCGATGACCCCGGACGGACGGCCCATCATCGGGGCCGAACCGCGGGCGCGCGGGCTCTGGTACGCCACCGGGCACGGCCGGAACGGGATCCTGATGGCGGCGATGACCGGCGCGATCGTGGCCGGCCAGATCGGTGAGCGACCGATCGCGGTGGAGGGACTGGCGGCCGTTTCCCCGGAGCGGTTCTGGCGCTGGTAGGACTTCCGGCTGATATTGTCATGGGTGCGTATGGATCGACACTCGATCACTGGCGGGTTCGACGTCGGGGGCCACGAAAGAGCTCCCGACGCAGCTGGACCGGAGGCCTCTGGTGCACTCCCACGTTCGATTGGCCCGCCTTTGGTGCGGCTGGATGGCCGCGCTAGGGATCGCGGCCTGCCACACGCCTGACGCCACGGCACCGTCCCCCCTTCCCACCGCGCAGTTCACCATCTCGCCCGCGGCACAGTGGAGCGGTGATTCGGTGTCCATCGCCTCCACCGCGTTCGCATTCCTTCCTGATTCAACGTTCTCGGTCGTCGTGAACGGCCGGTCGGTCGCGCATCGGCGCTTGGCGGACTCCCTGATCGCATTCGCGCTTCCGGCGATGGCGTCAGGCTCCGCCAACATCGTGATCGCATCGGGCACCGACTCCGCGGCGGCGGGCGCGGTGACGGTCGCAGGGTTCGTGGGCGTGATGAAGCCGGACCCGAGCGTTGGCAACTTGTACAGCGTCCTCGATCCCGTCGCCGGGACCGCACTCGGAACGGTGACCCTGGCGTCAGGGACTTCGGTCATTGCATCGTTGGACCTGACTTCCGGCCGGGTGACGAGGTATTCCAGCCCCACCGGATTTTTTGCCGACTACGGCCCCGCCCCCGACTCCCGCGTAGGGGACGTCACGTTTGTGGACTCTACGGGCAAAGCAGTCACCTGGCATCTCGGTGCGGCCACGGCCGACTCCTTGGGTGCGGTCCCGTACTGGAAGGGCCGATTCACCGCCCAGATCGGCGACAGCACTTGGCTGGTGACGGACAACCACATGGGCTACTCCGTGGACTCCCTCGGCAACATAGTGTTGCCCCTGGTCACCCTCGAATCGACGTGGGGATTTGCTTACTCCCCGCTGCGCGATCTGATGACGCCATTGATGAACGCGAGCTATGGAGCTCCGGTCTTCGATGGCCGGACGGGTGCGGTGCGGCTTATGGTGCCGTCGATGGGACCCGTCTTCGGTGCCGCCTTCTCCGCCGACGACCGCACCGTCTTCCTGGGGGGCACCAACTCCCACGGTCGCCAGGTCTTGGAGGCCATCGACATCGCGAGTGGACGGATCATCGGGATCGACAGCACATTCCCCGCCGACACCGCGGGCGTGATCGGGATGGCGGTCGACCCCGCAGGGAGCCAGCTCTTTGTCGCCGTCAATGCCGGAGCCGCCGGTCGGGTCCAGCTCCGGGTCTACGACGGGTCGACCTTGGCGCACATCACGACGATCGACCCGCCCCCCGATGCGCCGGTCTGCGGAGGGTGCTGGATCGCGCCGATGGTGGTGCTGAACCGGACCCGGCGTGCCTATATCCTGGTGGGCGGTGTGGGCTATACCGCCCTGAAGCCCCAGATCTACGTGTTCGACGTCCTGCCGAACGCGAGCGTGTCCACCGCGCGACACTAGACTCCCGCGTCGATCCGGCAGCCCGTGACAGCTGCGGGTGTAAATGTGGAGGCCCCATGCGATGTTCACACTTAATGCTGCTCGCCAGCGCCCTGATCGTGGTCGGGTGCAACGATCCCGACTCGACGGGGCCCTCGCCGATACTGGTCAGCGACTTCGTGATGTCCCCGACAGTGCAGTGGAGCGGCGGAGTGGTCCAGGTGCGGTCCAGCGCCTTTTCGCACCTCACCACCGCCCAATTCACCCTGCTCGCCGGCACCGAGAGCCTGGTGGTCACCCGGCTCGACGACTCGACCGTGTCGGTGACCCCATCGGACGCCGGCACGCGGACCGTGTCGTTTCGGGCCGTTGCAGGCACTGACACCGTATCCATCGGAAGCGTGCAGTTCTTCGGGTTTACCGGCATGTCAACACTCCCGACGCCGATCTACAGCGAGTATTCCCCGTGGCCGGTCCTTGATCCGACAGGCGTGCTCGGTAGCACACCCGCAGGCAATGTCGCCGTCGCGGACCTGCCCTCCGGCACGGTGACGTCGTACGGACTCAGGTATTCGGGCTTCGATGCCGTCGGTCCAAGCTACCGAGCGGGCGTGGTCACGGTGCCGGGTGCCACCATCACCGACAGCAGCGGCCTTTGGCAACTGGGTCCGAACTCCACGCGGCTCGGGGCGCTCCCCTTCAATTCCCAGCGGTATCAATGGGAGATCGGCCCTCACACCTGGCTGGAGGGCTTCAGCGAGAGCATCAAGCCACTGATCACGCTCGATTCCGGCGCCACCTGGCAACTCGGCGTGCCGACCCAGTCGACCTATGGGGTCACGAATATCACGCGGGTCGCATATTCGCCAAGAGCCGATCGGGTCGCGATCACGGGGATCTTCCCGGACGACTCCGGCGCCGTCGTGATCGATCCTGCCACGGGTGCGTGGGCGTACCACGTGTCGGGCATCTACGAGGTCTACGACGCGGTATTCTCCGCCGACGGAAGCGTGCTCTATCTGGCGGCCGCTCTCACCGGCCACATCGGCTGGTCGCGCCTGTTCTCGGTCGACGCAATTACCGGAGCTGTCCTCCACGTCGCTCCGATGCCGGACAGCGCGACCGCACTCGCGGTCGCCGTCGATCCCGGCACCGGACAAGTGGCCGCGCTCTTCGGCGACTCCTACATCGGGAGCACGACCCTCGGGATCGCCGTGTTCGATCCGACCTCGCTCGCACAGACCGCGACGTTGCGAGTGCCGGCCGGCCCGGCCCAGACCTGTCCCGCCAATTGCTATCCGACCGCCCTCATCATCTCCAACCGCGACCGCGCCGCCTTCGCGTTGCTGGCACAGGACAAGGTGGTTCGGTTCGACCTCCTCCCCCGTTCCGGGACCCCGGCTCTCCGGCACCGCTGACGTCCGGCCGCGCCCCGTCGGGCCGATCGGGGCGCGACCGGCACTTTCCCTTCCCGCCCCCGGCGCATTATGATGGTGGGAGCCGAGCTGGCCCGCGCCGCCAAGTGTGCGTGACCGGCCAGGCCCCAGGCAGTCAGCATCGTCCCCCAACGAACCGATCCGCCCCCGATGCCCCCTTCGACGGTCGATGACCAGGCGCTGATCCAGCGCATCGCCTCCGGTGACGAGCAGGCCATCGGCCCCCTGTATGACCGGTTCGCCCCGGTCCTTCACGCGGCCGCCTGGCGCATCACCGGTGAAAAAGACGATGCGGAAGACGTCCTCATCAACGCCTTTGCCCAGGCGTGGCACGAGGCCTCCAGCTACGATGCCCAGCAGGGATCGGTCGGCGCCTGGATGATGACCATCACGCGCACCCGCGCACTCGCCCTCATCCGCTCCCACGGGCATCACGGACCCGCGGCCGCCGCCGAGCCCGAAGCAGCCGGCGCAGGCGCGAGCCCCTGGCGGTACGCCACCTCCCGCAGTGCCGAACAGAGCGAGCGGCGCCGCCTCATCTCCATCGCGCTCCAGGGCCTCTCCGCCGCACAACGCCAGGCCATCGAACTCGCCTACTACGAGGGCCTCTCCCATTCGGAGATCGCCGAAAAGCTGGGCGAACCGCTGGGCACCGTGAAGACCAGGGTCCGGCTCGGACTCCAGAAGCTGCGCGAAGCGCTGCGCCCCTTCTACGGGGCGGCGGCATGACCGACCGCGAATCGCTCCAGGACCTGGCCGCCGACTACGCCCTCGGCCTCTTGAGCCCCGAGGAGACGGCGGCGTTCGATCTCGAGCTCAGCCGCTCGCCTGGGCTCCAGCTGATCGTGCGGGAGTGCCGCGAGGCACTGGCCGTGCTCCCGGGCGGGATCCAGTCGCCCGCCCCCGCCAGCGACCTCCGCGATCGTGTGATCGCCCGCGCACCGAGGATGGAAGCGCCCGCCAAGATCGAGCCGGAACCCATCGCCCCATCGAGCGAGGTCGAGCCGGAAGCGGCCGTGCCTCTGCTGGAACTGGAGCCCACGGCGAGCTCCGATGGGGACGTCGACGATCAGGGAGCCATTGTACCAATCACGCGCGATATGCCGGTCGCGCACGCCCCGCGCCGGAGCGGCAGTTCCCTGGGGCTCTGGATGGCGCTCGCGGCGAGTGTCATTGCGGCCGTTGGGCTGGGCGTCCTCTGGCGCACTGCGCTTCAGGCCGGCCAGGCCTCACTGACTCGGGAGACAGCGCTCGGCGTATCGGTCGACTCGGTGTCGAAGTTGCTGGCGGCGCGTGACGCGACCCTGCAGGAGATCCTGGCCCCGGGGGTGGAGCTCCACCTCCTCAAGTCGACCGGCGCGCCGGAGCCAGGGATCGAATTCTTCTGGAACAAGAAGGCCCACTCGGCGCTGCTGTACGCGTTCAACCTTCCGGCCTCGGCCAAGGGCCGGACCTACCAGCTCTGGATGATCCAGGGGGACAAGCAGATCCCCTCGGTCACTTTCGATGCCGGGAGCGACGGGCGCGTGTTGCTGCCCAAGGTCGCGATGCCGGCCGACACCCCGTTCGATGCGCTCGCCGTCACCGACGAGCCCACCGGTGGCTCGACCAAGCCGACCACGCCGGTGCTCCTCGTAGCGTCGTTCAGCTCCTGACCAGCTGACCCGCATTACCGATGCGCGAGGGCCCCCGGCGAACGTCGCTGGGGGCTCTCGCTCGCCCGGGCCACGCGGGTGCCACATAAGGCCAGACCAGCGCCATTCGTATTATCAACCATTCAGTTGATTATTTCGGATTCCCCCCTCCCCTGCCTCGATCTCCCCTCTTACCTTCATCTGCGCTGTATCCTGGATGTCCGGAGGATCGATGGGAGTTCCAACGCTGGTCCAGCTGAGCCACCGCAGCGGTAGCGATGTCCCTGACGGGGCGCCGAGGCTTCCGGTGCCCCCGGCGATGGAGCGCAAACCGGGGTGGCTCAAGGTCCAGGCTCCGGGCGGGCCGGGTTACTTGAACGTGAAGCGGATGATGCGGGAGCTCGGGCTGCATACGGTGTGCGAGGAGGCCCGCTGCCCCAACATCGGGGAGTGTTGGGAGCACCGCGCCGCCACCTTCATGATCCTCGGTGACGTCTGCACCCGGAATTGCGCCTACTGTGCCGTGTCCCACGGCACCCCCAAGGCGTTCGATCCGCTGGAGCCGGTGCGCCTGGCCGACGCGGTGGCGCAGATGGGTCTGGCCCACGTCGTGATCACGTCGGTCGACCGGGACGACCTTGAGAACGGCGGCGCCGAGGCCTTTGCCGAGTGCATCACCGAGATCAAGCGGCGGCTCCCGGACACGTCGGTCGAGGTCCTGATCCCCGACTTCAAGGGTTCGGAGCGCGCACTTCGGATCGTGATGGATGCGACCCCCGACATCCTGAACCACAACCTCGAGACCGCCGAGCGGTTGTATCGGCTGGCGCGCCCCGGCGGTCGGTATGACAGGGCGCTCACCCTGCTGGCGAACGCCCGCCGGATGGGCGGACCCGGGGCCCTCACCAAGTCCGGGATCATCCTCGGCATGGGTGAGGAGTGGGACGAGGTCATTCGCTGTCTCAAGGACCTCCGTCGGAGTGACGTCGACATCGTGACCCTGGGCCAGTACCTCCGACCCAGCCCCGCGCACCTGCCGGTGGTGCGGTACTACACCCCGGAGGAGTTCGCGGAGCTGGCACAGATCGGCAGGAGACTCGGATTCAAGCATGTGCAGGCAAGCCCCCTCACCCGCTCCTCGTATCACGCCTGGGAGCAGGTGGAACTGGCCCGTACCCCCGTGGAGACCTGATGGCCGCCGCTTCCTCGACCGCCCTGCCCAAGAAGATCGACGCGCAGACGGCGGAGCAATACCGCACCTACCTCCGGCAGATGCTGCAGATCCGGCGCTTCGAAGAGAAGGCCGGCGAGGCCTACAGCCTCGGCAAGATCGGCGGCTTCTGCCACCTCTACATCGGCCAGGAGGCGGTGGCGGTCGGTACGCTCGCGGCACTCCGGCCCGACGACTACCTGACCTGCAGCTACCGCGACCACGGTCATGCGCTCGCCCGCGGGATGAGCGCCCGCTCCGTGATGGCGGAGCTCTTCGGGAAGGCCCCCGGCTGCACCAAGGGCAAGGGGGGGTCGATGCACCTCTTCGACGCCTCCCTCGGCTTCCTCGGCGGCCACGGCATCGTGGGCGGCCACATCCCGCTCACCACCGGCATCGCCTTTGCGATCAAGTACCGCAGCGGCGACCAGGTGGCACTCTGCTACTTCGGCGAGGCCGCGGTCAACAACGGCGCATTCCACGAGGCGCTCAACATGGCGGCGCTGTGGAAGCTGCCGGCCATCTACATCTGCGAGAACAATCGCTACGGGATGGGTACCGCCCTTGAGCGGGCCAGCGCCATCTACGACATCTCGGAGCGAGCCTGTTCATATGACATGGCCAACGAGGTCGTGGACGGGCAGGACGTGCTGGCGGTGCGCGCCGCGATGGATCGGGCCACGGCCCGCGCGCGAAAGGAGCACCTCCCCACGCTCCTCGAGATCCGCACCTACCGCTTCATGGGTCACTCGATGTCCGATCCGATCCACGGGCATTACCGCACCAAGGAAGAGGTCGACGAGCAGCGCAAGCGCGACCCGATCACCACCTGGGGCGAGCGGATGAAGGCTGCCGGACTCATCGACGATGCCGGCATCGCCTCGCTCGACGCCGAGGTCACCGCTGAGGCGGAGGACGCGGTCCGCTTTGCCGACGAGGCGCCGGAACCGCCACCGGAAGAACTGTGGGCGGATGTGTACGCCCCGGTCGGGGGGCAATGACCGTGGCCACCCTTACCTATCGAGACGCCCTCAACCAGGCGCTCCGCGAAGAGATGCAGCGGGACCCGTCGGTCTTCCTGATGGGCGAAGAGGTGGGCGTCTACAACGGCGCCTACAAGGTGAGCCGCGGGCTCCTGGAGGAATTCGGGCCGATGCGAGTGGTGGATACCCCGATCACCGAGCTCGGATTTGCCGGCGTCGGCATCGGCGCGGCAATGGTGGGTCTGCGGCCGATCGTCGAGTTCATGACCTGGAACTTTGCGCTCCTCGCCACCGACCAGATCGTCAACTCCGCCGCCAAGATGCGCTACATGAGCGGAGGCCAGGTGGGCTGCCCGATCGTCTTCCGCGGCCCCGGCGGGGCCGCGCTGCAACTGGCCTCCCAGCATTCCCAGGCCTTTGAGAGTTGGTATGCCCACATCCCCGGACTCAAGGTGGTGATGCCCGCGACGCCGGCCGACGCCAAGGGGCTCCTCAAGAGCGCCATCCGCGACGACGACCCGGTGGTCTTCATCGAGGGCGAGATGCTCTACAACAACAAGGGCGAGGTCCCCGACGGCGAGCATGTGATCCCCCTCGGCAAGGCCGATATCAAGCGCGAAGGGGGCGATGTCACGATCATCTGCCATTCGAAGACCGTGTCAGTGGCACTGAAAGCGGCCGAACAGCTCGCCGCCGACGGGATCGCGGCCGAGGTGGTGGACTTGAGGACCATCCGACCCCTCGACACCGAGACGATCCTGAATTCCGTCGGCAAGACGCACCGGGTCGTCGTGGCCGAGGAGGGATGGAACTTTGCCGGCGTCGGGGCCCAGGTGGTGGACCTGATCCAGCAGCAGGCGTTCGACGAGCTGGACGCCCCGGTCTTGCGGGTCACCGGCGCCGACGTGCCGATGCCGTACAACAAGTTCCTGGAACGTGCCGCGAAAGCGGACGCCGGCAAGGTCGTCGCCGCCGCCAAGAAGGTCCTCTACGTGGCCTGAGACCGGCCGCTGCTCGCAGATGCGTGATCGGTGATAGCTGATCGCAGACCGCTGACAGCTGATCGCTCCTGACCGAAAGAAGAACATGGCTACCAAGGTGGTGATGGAGGCGCTCTCCCCGACGATGGAGGAGGGACGCCTGGTCGAATGGAAGAAGCAGGAGGGCGATGTCATCGCCGTCGGTGATGTCCTGGCCGAGGTCGAGACCGACAAGGCCGTGATGGAGCTGGTGGCGCGGGCCGGTGGAACGCTCATCAAGCTCGCGGTCGCTGCGGGGACCACCGTGCCGGTCGCGGACGTCGTCGCCTGGATCGGGACGCCGGGGGAGTCGGTCGGGAACGGCACCAGCGCCGCGCCTGCGGCCCCACCCTCCGCCAGCAAGAGCGTACCCGCGCCGGTACCGACGCGGGCGGCACCGTCGTCGGCACCCGCTGCCGCTCCGCAGCCAACGGCAGCAGCATCCGGACGGGTCAAGGCCTCTCCGCTGGCGCGCAAGATCGCCGCCGATCGCGGGGTCGACCTTGGCGCGATCGCCGGCTCGGGGCCGGCCGGTCGGATCATCGCACGGGACCTGGACGGGGCCGGTGCGGCGAGCCCGGCAGGGCGGGCCGCGTCGGCCGTCCACGGGGGCGGATTCGAGGACGTCCCCCTCTCCCAGATCCGCAAGACCATCGCCAAGCGGCTGGCGCAGTCGATCGGGCCGATCCCCACGTTCTACCTCACCAGTGATGTCGACATGACGCGGATGTGGGAGGCGCGGGAAGCGCTTGTCGCGGCGCGCGGCAGCGCGCAAGCCGCGGCAGGAGAGGTCAAGGTCTCGTTCAACGACATCATCATCAAGGCCGTGGCCACCGCCCTGCTGCAGCATCCGGCGTGCAACGCCTGGTGGCAGGATGACCACATCCGCATCTGGCACGAGGCGCACATCGGGATGGCGGTGGCCATCCCGGACGGGCTCATCACGCCGGTCATCCGGAACGCCGGCCAGAAGTCGCTCCGGGAGATCGCGGTGGAGACGAAGGACCTGGCCCGCCGGGCCCGGGACCGGAAGCTCACCCCGGAGGAGTACACCGGCTCCACCTTCTCGATCTCCAATCTCGGGATGCTCGAGATCGAACACTTCACCGCGATCATCAATCCGCCCGAGGCGGGGATCATCGCGGTGGGCAAGATCCGGGATGAGGCCGTGGTGGTCGATGGCCAGGTGAAGATGCGCAAGGCGATGCGGCTCACCATGTCATGCGATCACCGTGTGATCGACGGCGCCACCGGCGCCCAGTTCCTGAAGACGGTCAAGCTGCTGTTGGAGAATCCGCTGGCGATGGTGTTGTAGGAACGACCGGTGGACACTGAAGGGTGAACGGGCACCGCCCCGCGTCCTTCAGTTCACCGCCTACCGTTCACCGTTCACCGTTTCCCGAGTCGAGGAACCCCGTGGCGAACCAATTCGACGTCATCATCGTAGGCGGTGGACCGGCCGGCTACGTCTGCGCCATCCGCGCCGCACAACTGGGCCTGAGCACCGCCGTGATCGAGAAGGAGAAGATGGGCGGCGTCTGCGTCAACATCGGATGCATCCCGACCAAGGCGCTGCTCCACAGCGCGATGGTGGCCACCCTCGTTTCCCACGATGCCAAGGAGCTCGGCATCGAGGTCGGCGCCGTCAAGACCGACTTCGGCGTGGCGATGAAGCGCTCACGCAGGGTGTCCGAGCAGAACTCCAAGGGCGTCGAGTTCCTGATGAAGAAGCACAAGGTGACCGTCATCAAGGGGACCGGGGTCCTGCAGCCGGGCCGCAAGG
Organism: Gemmatimonadales bacterium; assembly: GCA_049680185.1. GTDB lineage: Bacteria > Gemmatimonadota > Gemmatimonadetes > Gemmatimonadales > GWC2-71-9 > CAMLHU01. The sequence goes on from JBAUHI010000094.1 coordinate 10,068, forward strand.
TGAAGGTCGGCAACGACGTGTACGAGGCGACGAAGGCGGTCGTCATCGCCACCGGCTCCCGCACCAAGGGGATCCCGCAGATCGGCCTCGAGCTCGACCGGAAGCTGGTCATCAGCTCCGACGAGGCGCTCTTCCTGGAGCAGGCCCCCAAGACCATCGCGATCGTCGGCGCCGGGGCCGTCGGGACCGAGTTCGCCGACATCTTCAACGCCTTCGGCTCGAAGGTCTGGCTCATCGAGGCCTTGCCCCGGATCCTGCCGGTCGAGGATGCCGAGTCCTCGGACACCATCGCCAAGCTGTACAAGAAGCGCGGGATCGAGGTGCGCGCCGGTGCCACCGTCAAGAAGGCGACCGTGGGCAAGGAGAAGGTGACCCTCGAGATCGAATCGGGCGGCCAGAAGGAGACCATCGAGGCCGGAATGGTGCTCATGGCGGCGGGCCGGGCGGTGAATACCGAGAATGCGGGGTTCAAGGAGGCGGGGGTGCAGCTCACGGAGCGCGGCTTCGTGAAGGTGGACCTGGCCACGCTGCAGACCACGGCCCCCGGTGTCTACGCCATCGGCGACGTGGCGGGCCCCCCGATGCTGGCACACAAGGGGAGCCGCGAGGGTGTATTCGTGGCGGAGCTCATCGCCGGCCACAAGCCGCACGCCATCAAGTACGACAACATCCCCGGCGTCACCTACTGCCACCCGGAAGTGGCGAGCATCGGCCTGACCGAAGACCAGTGCAAGGAGAAGAAGCTCGACTACCAGGTGGGCCGCTTCCCCTTGAGCGCCAACGGCCGGGCTCGCGCCTCCAACGAGACCGACGGCTTCGTCAAGATCATCCGCGGCAAGAAGTACGGCGAGATCCTCGGCGCCCACATCGTGGCCAGCCACGCCTCGGAGATGATCCACGAACTCACCGTGGCCCGCGAGAACGAATTCACCGTCGAAGAGGTGGATCTCGCCGTGCATGCACACCCGACCCTGTCGGAAGCGATCGCCGAAGCGGCGCTCGACTCGATGGGGCGGGTGATGCACATCTGATCGAACCGGGATACACGGTCAACGGTAAAGGGTGAACGGGAGCACCGCGGTCCCCCGTTCACTGTTTACCGTTCATCGTTCACCCTCCGGAGCTGTGATGTCCGAAGAACCCCTTCAAAACATGGCCGGTGAGCCCCTCCCCGAGGGACTCGACCTCTTTGCCCTGGGCGTGCGCGCACTCGGATTCGCGGCAGCGGTCGGGGCCACCGCCATCACGCTGGTGCTGTGGGGTGTGCAAACGCTGGTCCCCCCTGCCACAGCCCCGAAGGCCGGTCCGGTGGCGGGCCCGGCCTTCTACCTCCTGGTCCTCGGGACCCCTGCGGCGATGGCGCTGGGCGCGGCAACGTGCTGGTTCCTGCTGCGTCCGGTGCAATCGTGGTTCCGGCGGGGAGCCCTCTCGGTCGTGAGCGCCTTCCTCGCATTCGTCGTATCACTCCTTACCCTCCCTGCCAACGAGCTCTTCGGGCACGTCGGACTCCTGGGCGCATCAATGCTCTTCGCGCTCACGATGGTCCTGTTCGGGCGCAGTCTCCGGCGGTGGAGTGCCGCCGCCTGACCCAGTCGATCACGACCGATCGGGCCTGGGTCGCCGGTGAGGCGGGATCCCCGGTGGCACATTGACGGATCGACGTGATCGCGCTACAGGCGATCGTGCTGGCCAGTTGATTTCCCCTCGGGCCTGACCTTTAGTTAGGACCATGGCAGACGGGACCAAGCGAACGCCGGCCGAGTTGGCCGATGACAAGCTGACGGACATCCAGAAGGCCGCAGGGAGCTGGGCGCGAGAGGTCCCCATCGCACTCCAACCCGCGGTCCGGGCCGTCTGTATCCGTCTGGCGGAGATGGTGGCCGACCAGCGGAACTACCTGGCGCCGCTCCCGAGCGCCCAGGAGTCGGAGCGGGAGCAGATGCTCAAGCTCCTCGTCGAGCACCTGACGTCGAAGTCCGCCACGAAGGGCATCGAGCAGGAACTCAAGGAACTGAGCGAAATGGAGCTCCGCGCCACCGGATCGTGGTCGCTGGTCCCCACGGCACAGACCGAGTGGATCAATACGGCCATCGGATTCCTCGACCACCGCGGCAAGACGCTCCCCAAGGCTGAACAGCCCGACGCCTACTGGGCCGACGACCTGGTGGCCGGCGTTGTGGCGTCGGTCCGGGCCGTCCTCGGCGTCGACGAACTGCAGGCCCGCACGGAATCGCAGTTCGGACGCGGCAAGCCAGGGATGGAGGAGTAGGAGGGGCGGTGGGTCGTGGTAGAGCGTGCGACATCGACAGATCGATCCAAGCAACGAGGCCCGGGCGTGCGCTCGGGCCTCTGAATGTGTCCACCGTCCCCATCGAGCCCCGCCGCCGCTCGCGGCCTACCCCTGAGCGTCTGAGCCGCTGAGCCCCTGTCCAGTCTACCTCCCCGCCATCATCTCGAAGAACCGCCCGAAGACCTGGATCCCGTCCCAGACCTGCGTCAGCGTGACCTTCTCATTCGGGGCGTGAAGTCGGTCGTCCGGAAGGCCGATACCGGTGAGCAGCACCGGCGCCCCGCGCTGACCGAGAGCGGTGACCACCGGGATCGATCCACCGGCCCGCACCGCGACGGTCGGGCGCCCCACCACTTCCTTGAACGCCCGGTCGAGCACACCGAAGGCCGGGGCATCGACCTTGACCTGCACCGGTTCACCGGCGTGGAGCGGGACGACCTTCACCTCCGCCCACTTGGGCGCCACCCGCTTGACCGCCAGCGCCAGCTGCTTGTATACGGTGGCCGAGCGCTGGCCCGGCACCAGCCGGAGACTCACCTTGGCCACGGCCTGACAGGGGATCACGGTCTTGGCGCCCTCGCCGGTGAAGCCGCCACGGATCCCGTGGATCTCGAAGGTCGGCAGGGCCCAGAGCCGCTCGTGGATGCTGTACTTCTGGAGCCCGGTGAGCGCCTTGGCGGTGACCTGCTTCTTCAAGTACTTCCGCGTGTCGAACGGGAGCTTCTTCCATCCGGCCACCTCGGCCTTGCTCGGCGGCTTCACCGCCTCATAGAGGCCGGGGACCTTGACCCGGCCATCGGCGCCCTTGAGCGCGGCAAGGATCCGCACAATGGTCTCGATGGCGTTCGGTGCCACCCCGCCGTATTCCCCGGAGTGCAGGTCGCTCTCCGCGGTGCGCACCTGGATCTCGGCGTAGGCCAGGCCGCGCAAGGCGGTGTAGACAGCCGGTATCCCGGGCGCATAGTACCCCATGTCTGCGACCACGACGGCATCGGCCTCGGTGCGCCACGGCTCCGCCTTCAGCCGGTCGAAGATGACGTGGCCACCACACTCCTCCTCGCCCTCGATGATGAAATGGACGTTGAGCGGCGGGCGCTTGCCGCGGTCGAGCACCGATTCATATGCCTTGAGCAGCGCAAAGACCTGACCCTTGTCGTCGACCGCACCCCGCGCGTACAGGATGCCATCGCGCACCGTCGGGTCGAACGCGCCGGTGACCCACTCTTCCAGAGGCTCGGCGGGCTGAACGTCATAGTGCCCGTACAATAGAAGCGTCGGCGCGCCGGGCACTTTGGGTCCCTCGGCCCAGATCGTCGGGTGGCCACGTCCTTCCAGCATCTCGACCACCGGGCAGCCCAGCCGGCGCAGGTGATCCGCGACCCATTGTGCAGCCCGGAGGCAATCCGCGGCGTGTGCCGGGTCGGTGCTGATGCTCGGGATGCGGAGGAACTCCTTGAGCTCGCCAAGGAGGCGGTCCTGATCGTGGGTCGCGATATCGTTGGGCATGGGAGGCAGATCGGCGAGAGGCGGAACGCAGGTGGAGTGAACCCATCGAACCTACAGCGCGCTCTGGCGGAAGCAAGAGGTGGCGGGATGCAGAGCGGCTGGCGGCCGCCTGTCCCACGGGTACATTGGCCAGTATGAATTCCACCGCGCAATTCCGGGTCTTCGGCGCCAGTCCGTCCGAGCGCCGTCTGGTGCGCGCCCGGCAGTTGGCCGGCGACGGACGCTCCCGGGAGGCCGAGGACGTCTATCGGGCCGTCCTGGTGGAGGACCCGGGGAGCAGGACGGCATGGAGCGAATATTTCGAGTGGCTCCGCGCCGCGCACCGCCACGACGATGCGCTCTTTCTGGCCGAACGGGCGGCGACCCAATTCCCGGGCGAGGCGTTCGCGCTGGCCTTGGTCGGAGCGGCCCAGGTGGAGCTCGGCCGCTATCGTCAGGGACTCGCGGCGCTCGATCAGGCCGCGCAGGCCGATCCTGACCTTGGCCTGGTCTGGCACGAGATGGGCTACGCCGCGTGGCGCCTGGGTGAACCTTCGCGCGCATTGCTGGCCGTGGACCGCGCTTTCGCGCTCGAGCCGCATGGGGCAACGTTGCTCCTCCGCGGACGGATCCTGCGGGACGCCGGCCGGTACCTCGCAGCCGAGGTGGCGTTCACCGGCGCGATGGAGGCGGCGGAGTTCGCCGAGCAGCGTCGCGAGGCGGAGCGACAGATCAGCATCGTCCGGCGCTGTGCGGCATTCCCCGGGCGTACGCCCGCCACGCTCAACGCCACGCGGCGCTGGTTCGCAGAGACCGGCGGGGCTCCGCTCACGACGCCGGATGGTGCCTCGCTGCCGACCGAGGCCGACCTGTTGCGGGCGTTCGCGGACCTGGCGAGGGACGAAGGATGGCGCTTCACCGCCATCCACGCGACGGACGGGTGGCCGGGGTGGCAGGGCCTCGCTCGCGCGCTCAGCCTGGCGTTGGTGCCGGTGACCGACCACGCCGAGGAGATCCCGCTGATCGTGACGCGCGCGCCGAGTGTGGGGGGACTGCGGTGGGAGATGGCCCTGGCCCGCCTGAGCGAGACAGGGGTCGGGGTGAGCTTTGCGCTCTCGTGTCCCTCCGGAACGTCCGGTCCGGATGTGGTCGGAGCGCTCGAAGGGGTGGACCATTGTGCCGTGGACCTTGCCGCTGCCCAGGAGGCGGTGCGGCACCCATCGTCACGGCTGGCCGGCCGAAGGGTCTGCTGCTGAACGGCATCGCTGGCCGGACGGAATGACCGGTCGACTCAACGTACTTGCGGTGCCGGAAGCGCGGATCGGTCGAGCTGGGCGTGCACCGCATTGCCGAGGCGTGCGAACGCGCTGTCCGGTGGCACATCCCGCACCAACGAATCGAGCCCTGCCACGGTCCGCGCCACGTCCCCGCCACACGCCTGGTACCAACGGTCGAACCAATCGAGGTGGGTGCGATAGATCGTGGCGCCCACCAGCCGGGCGTTGTTCACCTCGTAGGTGAACTCCGGCGCCACCCGGTAGGACTTGAACCGGGGCCCGAGCGAGTCGCGCAGGTCCGCCGTGGCCCACGCCGCCACGGCGACCCGTGCCGCCGCGATCCCGGGCGGGTCGTGCGCCGCCGCGTACGCCGAATCGAGACGGTCGATCAGTGTGTGGTAGAAGCCCGATAGCAGGATCTCGTCGTTCCATCGCGCGGCGGCACGGCCCGCATCCACGCTGTCGCCACGCGCGCGAAAGAACGCTTCGGCGCCGCGGTACCCGACCAGTTGCGCATAGCTCTCGTTGAAGGGCGCGTTGCTCTTGACCCACAGCGTGTTGTGGGCGATCTCGTGCAACACGAGCGCCACCAATTCCATCGAGTCGGGCGTGATGGCGGTGGACAGCAGCGGGTCGTTGAACCACCCCAGCGTCGAGAATGCCGCCGCTGGCCGGAGATACACGTCATAGCCGCGGCGATCCAGCTCTGCGGCGGTGCGGCGCGCCAATTCGAAGTCGAAGAAGCCCTTGTAGGGGATCCGCCCGACGATCGGGTAGTGCCAGGTGTACGGGGCGATGCGATCGTGCGGAGCGGCCGAGAGGACGAGCAGCAGGGTGTCGCGACCGACATCGGCGTAGGTCGTGTAGGTCTGCTTGGCCTGCAACCCGAGGGTCGCCGCGAAATCCCGGGCCTGGAGGACCAGCGTCAGCTCGTGACGACGCTCCGGCGGCAACGCAGGGTCATCGAGGAGCGTGCCGATGGGCCTCCGCGCGGCGAGGATCCGTCCTTCCTCGACCGCGGAGCGGTGGATGTAACGGACGTTGGCGCTTGACACGAACGCGACGGAGTAGCCGCCGATGACGAGCGCCACCACTGCGGCAAAGATCATGGGTGTCCTCCGGGTCACCGGGTCCAGCGGAATCCGATCCGCTCCACGTTGCTGCCGAGCACCGTCCGGCGCTGGTAGGCCCAATCGAGCTTGATGCGCCGGAGGCCGATGCTGGCGCCGAAGCTCTGCTCCGAGGCGCCCGAGCCCAGGGGTTGCGCGCCGAAACCGGTACGCGCGGTGAGTGTCACCCCGCCCACCGCGACGCCCGCCTCCGCCCCGATCACGGTGCGGCGCGCCTCACGCTGGCTCCAGACGCTTTCCACCACGCCGCGAAGCCGAAGGGTGCCCTGCGGATCGATGAAATTGAACGTGACGCCAGCGTGCGTGGTGGTGGGAAGATCCAGCCCTCCGTTGCGAACGACGTGCTGTCCGATGTTCTGCACGCTCACTGCCAAGGCCATGATGTCGAACAACGCGATGGTGGTACCCAGGTCTCCGGTGACCGCGGTCGACACCTGACGCGCGGAGTCGGTGACCGACACATACTTGACCGTCCCACCCAGCGCGATCAACCCGAAGCGGTACACACCGGTGCCGGCATAGACCAGGTTGTCCCGGGTGGCGGCGGTGTCACCGAACCTGACGGAGTGCGCGCCCGCCCCAAGATCGAACTGCCCCACCCGGAGCGCCACGGCCGCCATGAGTTGGGTGGCGTTCCCGGCGTATCGGTCGTATGCCCCTTCTACGCTCAGGTGCGGCACGGCGGCGAGCCCGGCGGGATTGACGAAGACCGAACCGGCATCGCCGATGACCGGCACGCCAGCACCGCCCAGGCCGGCAAAGCGCACCGAGGCCGGGAGCACCAGCACCACCGGGTAGGGTCGCCCCGCCTGGGCATGGACGGCGGGCGCGACCGAGCCGGCCAGCAAGGCCAGAAGGGTGGCAGATCGTGGGATGGTCATGGGTGCGGGCTTGACACGGCCCGATATGCCAAGTGTAAGTGCCGCAACGGTTTTTGACAATGCGGCGGACGGGGAATTACCTTGTGCGGGTACACCACGCTATCAGCTATCAGCTACCAGCTATCAGTGGCGAACGACCGGGCCAACGGCCTGAACGCCAGGCGTCCAGCCTTGGCATCGGCTGGTAGCAGATCGCTGATCGCTCGCAGTCAATACTCGACCGCAGAAGCCGACGGCCCATGGCATTCGTCCACCTCCACACCCACAGCGAGTTCTCCCTCCTCGACGGTGCCAACCGCATCCCGGAGTTGGTGACGCACGTCAAGAAGCTGGGGATGGACTCGTTGGCGGTGACCGACCACGGCAACATGCACGCGGCCTGGTCGTTCTACGAGGAGGCGAAGGCCCAGAAGATCCGCCCCATCCTCGGCTTCGAGGCGTACCTCGCATTCGGCTCCCGCCGGGCCACCCAGAAGCCGCCCGACGCGCCCTCCCAGTACAGCCACCTGGTCCTCCTGGCCAAGGATCGCGCTGGCTATCGCAACCTCATCAAGCTCTCCTCGATCGGATTCACCGAGGGGTTCTACCGCCGCCCCCGCATCGACAAGGAAGTGCTGGCCGGGCACAGCGAGGGGATCGTGTGCCTGGCCGCGTGCCTGTCGGGCGAGATCGCGCTGTACCTGCGACGCCAGCAATACGACAAGGCCCGTGCGTCCGCGGAGTGGTTCGCCCGGACGTTCGGGAAGGACGATTTCTGGCTCGAGATCCAGTCCCACGGGATCGACGAGGAAGCGATCGTGACCGAGGGGATGCTGCGGCTGGGGCAGGAGCTGGGTCTCGGAGTCGTGGCGACGAACGACGCGCATTACCTCCGGCGGGAGGATGCGGAAGCGCACGACCTGCTATTGGCCATCGGCACCGGGAGCGAGCTCGACGATCCGAAGCGGTTCCGCTTCACCGGGACCGAGAGCTACGTGAAAAGCGAGAAGGAGATGCGGGCGCTCTTCGATACCCATCCGGAGACGCTCGCCAACACCCAGACCATCGCCGACCGGTGCGAGTTCTCCTTCGAGAAGAAATACTTCATGCCGGCCTTCCCGCGGCCCGAAGGATTTGCGAGCGAGGCGGCCCTGCTCCGGCACCTGGCACTTGAGGGGATCAAGGTCCGCTACGGGGATCCGGTCCCGCCGCACGTGCAGGAGCGCCTCGAGTACGAGTTGGGCGTCATCGACACCGCGGGCTACGCGGGATACTTCCTCATCGTCCAGGACTTCATTCGGGCGGCGCGCGACCGGGGCATCCCCGTCGGTCCGGGCCGCGGATCCGCCGCCGGATCGATCGTGGCATACGCCCTCCGGATCACCGACGTCGATCCGCTCAAGTTCGACCTGATGTTCGAGCGGTTCCTCAACCCGGAGCGGGTATCGATGCCGGACATCGATGTCGACTTCTGCTTCGAACGGCGCGGTGAGGTCATCGAATACGTCCGTCAACGCTATGGCCGGGACAGCGTGGGCCAGATCATCACCTTCGGGACCCTGAAGGCCCGCGCGGCGCTCAAGGATGTGGCCCGCCTGCTGCGGATCCCCCCCGGAGACGCCGACAAGCTCACCAAGCTGGTGCCTTCGGGGCCCGCGTTCGCGATGACCGTCGACGAAGCGGCCCGCAAGGTCCCGGAACTGAAGGCGCTGGTGAGCAAGGACCCGCTGTACGAACGACTGTTCGACCTGTCGAGCCGGATCGAGGGGATCAGCCGCCACGCATCCGTCCACGCCGGCGGGGTGGTCATCGCCCCGGGCCCTCTCTCCGATTATGTGCCGGTCTGTACCCAGTCGACGAAGGGCGCCGGCGCACCGCAGGATGGCGCGGACGCCATCATCTGCCAGTACGACATGGTGGGACTCGAGAAGGTCGGCATGCTCAAGATGGACATGCTCGGCCTCAAGACATTGACGGTGATCCACGACGCAGTGCAGATGATCGCGGTCCGCCACGGCACCCGGCCCGACATGAACACCCTCCCCCTCGAAGACCCGCAGGTGTACGACATGCTGCGCCAGGGACGCACCGCGGGCGTCTTCCAGTTCGAATCGGCGCTCGCCACGGAGACCCTGCGTGCGATGAAGTGCGACCGGTTCGAGGACCTGGTGGCGAGCAATGCGTTGTTGCGCCCGGGACCGCTCGACGCCGGGATGCACCTGGTGTTCATCCGCCGAAAGCTCGGCCAGGAATCGGTGAGCTACCCGCACGAGTCCCTGCGCGAGATCCTGGAGCCGACCTACGGCGTCATCACCTACCAGGAACAGGTGATGCGGATCGCGAACGTCCTGGCGGGGTTCTCCCTCGCCGAGGCCGACGTGCTCCGGAAGGCGGTCGGGAAGAAGGACGCCGAGTTGATCAAGAAGGAGCTCGGCAAGTTCATCGAGCGGGCCGTTGCGGCGGGTCACCCGCGGAAGATGGTCGAGGAAGTCTCCGCTCAGCTCGAGACCTTCGGTCGCTACGGCTTCAACAAGTCACATTGTGTCGCCTACACGGTCCTCGGCTACCAGACCGCGTGGCTCAAGACCCACTACCCTGCCGAATTCATGGCGGCGCTCCTGAGTTCGGAGATCGGCGACACCGACAAGGTGGTGCAGTACATCCGCGAGGCCCGCGAGATGGACCTCGAGGTCCTGCCGCCGGACGTCAACGAGTCGGGGTTCAAGTTCACCGTCGTCGGTGACCGGCGGATCCGGTTCGGCCTGGGCGCGGTGCGGAACGTGGGCGAAGGGGCCATCGAAAGCATCATCGCGGGCCGGGCAGAAGCGCCCTACCGGTCGCTGCATGAGTTCGTCGACCTGATCGACCTCCGACTCTGCAACAAGCGCGTGGTGGAGTCGCTGATCTCGGCCGGGGCGCTTGACGCCATGGGCGACCGGGCCGCCTTGATGGCAGCACTCGACTCGGCCCTCGGCGAGGCTCAGCTGGCGCAGCTCGACCGCGTGTCAGGGCAGTCCTCGCTGTTCGGTGATGGAGGTCCCGCGCCGACCCGTCCCCACGCCGCCGGCCTTCCAGAGGTGCCGCCGTGGACCGAGGCGGAACGCCTGACCCGGGAGAAGGAGGTCCTCGGATTCTTCATCTCCGGGCATCCGTTGGAGCGCTGGCGCACCGAAGTGGAGCTCTTCGGCACCCGCACCACGGCGACGCTGCACGAATGGAGCGAACACACCGTGACCATCGCCGCCGTGGTGACGGTGGTCAAGCGCCAGATCTCCAAGAAGACCGGCAAGGAGTACGCCCGGCTGGTGCTGGAAGACTTCCACGGCACCGCCGAGGCGATCGTGTTCCCGGATGCGTGGGCCAAGCTCAACCAGTCCATCGCCGTGGATCAGGCGATCCTCCTCACCGGGGGGTTCAGTCCCAGGGATCGCGGCGAGGAACGGGCGCCGTTCGTGATCGAACAGGCGGATCAACTGGCCGACCTCCGGGCCGCCGGGCAGGTCGGGGTGGCGCTCCGCTGGCAGGCCCCCCAGGCCCCCCCCGCCGAGGCGCTCCGGGCGGTGGCCGCCCTCTGTGCCGCCCACCCCGGGCCATCGCCGCTCTATATTGAATGGAGCGACGGGAACGGCGAGCGCCTCCGGCTCCGATCTCGCAGCCTCCGCATCGCGCCGGATGACCACCTGGTCCGTGCGCTGACCGATGTCCTCGACCACGCCTCCGTCCACTTCGTCAAGGTGAGCTGACCATGGCTGTGGCGTACACACTCGAATTCGAGAAGCCGCTCCAGGAACTGGACCGGCAGATCGACGACCTCAAGAAGCTCGGCGCCGAACGCCATATCGACGTCGAGGACGAAGTGCGCGTCCTCCAGGACCGGCTCGAGACCCTGCGGGGCGAGATCTACGCCGCCCTGACGCCGATGCAGCGGGTCATCGTCGCCCGACACCCCAAGCGGCCCTACACGCTCGACTACCTCGGCACGATCTTCACCGACTTCATCGAGCTCCACGGCGACCGGCTCTACCGCGATGACCTGGCCATCGTAGGCGGTTGGGCGCGGCTCGACGGCACGTCGGTGATGGTCATCGGGCACCAGAAGGGGCGCGACACGAAGGAGAACCTGAAGCGCAACTTCGGGATGGCCCACCCGGAGGGATATCGCAAGGCGCTCCGGCTCATGAAGCTCGCCGCCAAGTTCGAGGCACCGATCATCACGCTCATCGACACACCAGGTGCGTATCCCGGGCTGGGCGCAGAGGAACGGGGACAGTCCGAGGCGATCGCCCACAACATCATCGAGATGGCGTCACTCCCGACCCCGATCATCGCCGCCGTCATCGGCGAAGGGGGTTCGGGCGGTGCGCTGGCGCTCGGCGTGGCCGATCGGGTGCTCATCCTCGAGAACTCCGTCTACTCGGTCATCTCGCCCGAAGGGTGTGCCGCGATCCTCTGGAAAGATTCCTCCCAGCGGGAGCGGGCGGCCGATGCCCTCAAGCTGACCGCGAAGGACCTGATCGGGCTCAAGGTCGCCGACGAGATCGTCCCGGAGCCCCCCGGTGGGGCGCACCAGGATCCGGAGCGGATGGCGGCATCGCTGCGAGGCGTGCTCTTGCGCCAGCTCAAGGAGCTCCGGTCGGTGAAGCCCGACAAGCTGGTCCGCCGCCGGGCCGAGAAGTATGCGTCGATCGGCGCATTCGTCGAGGCGTGACCATGCAACTCGTCGAGGTCCGGTTCAAGGGGAACCGCAAGGGGTATTACCGGTGGGCCGCCGAGGCCGACCCGCTCCGGCTCGAGGAGCGGGTCATCGTCGAGGCGGAGCGCGGCCACGATCTGGGCCGGGTGACGGCGGCGGGTGAGGCCGCGGAAAAGAAGTGCGGCTCCTGCTCGAGTTGTGAGCGCGGGGCCACCCCGGCGCCGGACGCGAGGCCGGCGGTGGTCCGGCGCGCCAGTCAGGTGGACATCAAGACCCAGAATGACCTCCGCCGCACCGAGGACGACGCCCGGCGCAAGGTGGTGGAGCGGGTCAAGCATCATCAACTCACGATGAAGGTGAGCGACACCGAGTGGCAGTGGGACAAGAACAAGCTCACCATCTACTTCACGGCCGAGCAACGGGTCGACTTCCGCGGCCTGGTGCGTGACCTGGCCTCCCAGTTCCGGACCCGCATCGACCTCCACCAGATCGGAGTGCGCGATGAGGCCGCCCGATTGACCGGGGTCGGCCGCTGCGGCAAGGAGTTCTGCTGCTCCACCTGGCTCACCGAGCTCTCGCCGGTCAACCTGGCGCTCGCCAAGGACCAGCACCTGTCGCTCAATCCGCAGCAGATCTCCGGCGGGTGCGGCCGGCTGCTCTGCTGCCTCAAGTATGAGCACGAGTTCTACGTGGCCTCGCGCAAGCGCTTCCCCAAGGAAGGCAAGATCGTGACCACGGCGGTGGGCGCCGAAAAGGTGGTCGCCGTCGACATCTTCCGGGAACGGGTGTTCCTGCGATCGGAACAGCTGGGCCCCCGGATCATCACGCTCGCTGACCTGAAGGCCGAGCTCGAACAGCTGGGCCAGGCCTTGCCGGTGGCGGAGACGCGCCCCGCCACGCCTGCCCCGCCAGCACATCGACAGGCGGCGTCGCGTCCGTCCGCCTCGCGCCAGCCAGAATCGCGCCCGACGACGCCATCGGCACCCGCGGAACAGACCGCGGAGGCCCCGGGCGATCGTCCTCGCCGCCGGCGGCGAG
>JBAUHI010000095.1:0-19082 GCA_049680185.1 Gemmatimonadales bacterium
GCGGGAGTCGTCGCATCGGTGCTGGTGGCCGCGGCGGCGAGTCCTGTGTTGTCTGCCCAGTCCCCGGTAGAACGGGCCACCATCGATTCCTTCCGGACCACCCTCGCCGCCGACAGCGACCTCACCAAGGTCCTCGGCATCCTTGCCCGGATGCGCGGCGCCGCGCATGCCGCCAAGAAGGACCCGGTGGTCCGCACCGAGCTTGGCTGGGCGCTGCTCCGTGCCGGCCAGGTCTTCCAGTCGAAGGACACCCTGTACGCGGCCGCTGACGAGTTCTACCACGCCGTCGAGCTTGAGCGGCACTGGGCCTATCCCTGGTATGGGCTCGGGATGGCGGATATCGCGCTCGAGCTGGCCCACGCCAGGGTGATCCCCAGTGTCCATCAGCCAGCGGGCGCGAGGTGGCTTCAGACTGCCGGGATCGCGTTCACGAACGCGCTGAAGCAGGACCCGAGGTACCGCCCGGCTGCAGTCGCGTTGGCCGAGGCCACGCTGGAGAACAACTTCGATCCGCAGTCCACCGACGCCGTGGCCCTCCTGGCGCCGTTGCTCGACACGCTGAATGGTGAACCGGGGCCCTTCCTGATGCTGGGTCGGCTCGATCGGCGCCTCGACTCGCTGCCGAACGCGCTGGTCGCGTTCGACCATTACCTGGCGCGGGGCGGCGACTCGGGTGTGGGGATGCTGGAGCAGGCGCGGACGCTCTTTGGCTTGGACCGGACCGCCGTCGCGGAGTCGGTCTACTACGCGGGCGCGGCCGCGGCCAGATCGGCGGATGCGATCGCCCAGTACCGTCAGGACATCTCCTACGTCGCCGATTCGGCGGAACTCACTGCGTTCGATGGGACCGCGCCGGCACGACGACTCTGGTCGGCGGCGCTCTACCGCGAGCACCTCGGGCACGTCTCCGACTCGGGAGAGGTCGTGGGGTTCGATTCGACGGTCTCGCCGTCATTGCGTTCGTGGCTTGATGAGTTCTGGAGAAAGCGTGACGTCGCGTCCGGGCAACCGACCGGACACCGTCTGGCCGAGCATTATCGACGGTGGATGTACGCGCTGGAGCATTATGCAAGCACCGGCGATGACCAGTGGTTCGAGTTCAACAACGTCTACCGTGGCGGCCCACTTCCGTTCGACGACCGAGGGGTGGTCTATATCCGGCAGGGTGTGCCGGATCGGACGACGACGTACATCGCGTCGGACCTCGTTCCTCCGAACGAGAGCTGGCTCTACTTCCGCCCGGGTGGGAACATCGCGGTGCACTTCGTCGCGGGGGGGACGTCGGGATGGAAGCTCGTCTCGAGCCTTGCCAGCATCGCACCGTGGAGTCGGCCGGACCTTGTCGCCGAATTCTTCAGCAGTCGGGTCGAGTTCGGCCCGATCTACATGCGGCTGGCCATGCAGGCGGAGCTGGATGCCGGCCGTGCGCAAATGCGAAAGATGCTCGGGGCGATCGGTCAATCCGCCGACGGTGGAGCACTCAGCGACAACGTGATCAATGCCACGGCCTTGGGCGCAGAACGCCTGGCGACGACCGCCGCCATCCGACGCGCCACCACGACCGATGCCGATCCTATCCGGTATCCGCACCAGCTCGATGAGATCATCCAGACCTACGGCGCCTCCTCGCCGGAGCCGGGCCAGGCACGGCTCCTGGTCGAGTACGCGTTGCCAGATATGCGCGGGATGCCAACGCGCACCCTTCCCGACTCATCGGTGGTGTATGCCCTTCGCTTCCGGGTCCAGGCCGCGGACGGCAGCGGCCACTTGGTCCTCAACTCCGACTCGGTGCGGTCGATCCACGCCCACCGACCGCTGGGCAAGGGGCAGACGCTCATCGGATTTGCCCTGCTCGATGTGCCGCCGGCCGAGTATCGGGTCAAGGTGATGGTGTCGGACACCAGCGATTCGACCGGGGCGGTGTGGGCCATTTCCGGGATCCCCGCGCCGGCGCTCGATGGACCCACCCTCACGCTCAGCGATCCGATCCTCGGCCGCGAAGGGTCGGGCTTGAGCTGGGTCCGACCCGATGGCACCATCCCGCTCAATCCGCTGAACGAATATCCGAAGGGGAGTACAGCGGTGTTGAGCTATGAGGTGGGAGGGCTGATGCCTGGGGCCAGCTACACCACGCGGATCGAGGTGCGGAAGTTCGGGGCCGATTCGGCCCACAACGCCATCTCGATCAGTTTCCCTTCGGTCGCCTCCAACTCACGGGAGTTGATCTCGAAGGGGCTGGGGCTCGGCAACCTGGCCCGCGGGCGCTACCTGCTGATCCTCACCGTGAGCGACGGGACCCAGACCGCGGAGCAGACCCGCCGGATCGTGATCGCGCGCTAGCGCACATCCAGTACCTTGATTGCAACATCGGCCCGTCCGAGCGGCGCGGCCACCTGCACGCCCCGAGTGCGCTCCCGCACCGCCGCCACCATCTCCCGCGCGATCATGATCCCTTCCGCCAGCGCGGCATCCTTTCCCTGTACACTTGCCACCCTCATCCGCTCAAGGATGGCGTCGGGGACCGATACTCCCGGCACCTCGTTGGCCAGGAACTCCGCATTCCGGAGCGAGATCAGCGGCCACACGCCCGCGACGATCGGCACCCGATACTCTTCCACCCGCTTCAGGAATCGCTCGAGCTGATCGATGTCGAATACCGGCTGGGTGATGGCGTACTCCGCGCCGGCCTCGACCTTCCAGGCAAAGCGCCGCAGCTCGCGATCCAGGTCGGGGGCCGCCGGATTGACCCCCACCCCGACCACGAACGACGTCGGTGCGCCGATGGGATTGTGCCCTGGGTCGAACCCACGATTGAGCCCGGTCACCAGATTGGTGAGTCCGATGCTGTCGATGTCGAACACGGCGGTGGCATCGGGATAGGGACCCATCTTCGGCGGGTCGCCGGTGATGAGCAGGAGGTTGTGGACCTCTGATGCCGCGGCGCCCAGAAGGTCGGAGAGCATGCCGAGTAGGTTGCGGTCGCGGCAGGTGTAATGCACCACCGCCTCGACGCCGGTCTCCCGCTGGATCAGGAGTCCCGACAGCACCGCCCCCATCCTGCTCTGCGCCCGCGGCCCATCAGGCACGTTGACCGCGTCGACGCCTGTGGACGCGAGGGCCCGGACCTGGGCCAGCATCGGTGCCGGGTCGATCCCCTTGGGCGGCACCACTTCCACCGTGGTGATGAACCCGCCCGATGCGAGCTTGGCACCCAGGCGGGAACGCTCGGCGAGCGGGACCATCGTCGCCGTTTCGGCGGGCGTCGCCGGCAATGCGTGCACCGACACTTTCCGGGGCGATGCGCTCCGCACGAATTTGGCGATCTCGCGGATATGATCGGGTGTGGTCCCGCAGCAACCGCCGACGATCCGCGCCCCCGCCTCGACCAGCCGCTTGGCATAACCGCCCACGTACTCGGGCGAGGCCATGTAGATCTTCCGATCACCGACATCGCGCGGGAGACCGGCGTTGGGCATCGCGGAGAGTGGCAGGCCCACCACGCGGGCGAGCTGTTCGATGGCCTCGAGCACGCCGTGCGGCCCCACGGAGCAGTTGACGCCGATGGCGGCCACGCCCAGCGCCGCGATCTCGGGGCCGAACGCCGCGGGTTCGGTGCCGTATGCGGTCCGGCCATCGGTGCCGACAGTCATCTGGGCAATGATCGGAAGGGATGAGCGAGACTTGATGGCGCGCACCGCAGCAGCCAGTTCCGATACATCGCTGAAAGTCTCGATGATCCAGCCGTCCACGCCGCCTGCCACGAGTCCGGCCACCTGGGATGCGAAGGCGGCCTCTGCCTCATCGAGGCCCATTTTGCCGAACGGCTCCATCCGGACGCCGAGTGGCCCGATGGCACCGAGGACCAGGGCGCGATCGTCCGCGGCCTTCCGGGCGACCAGGGCGGCGGCAGTGTTGATGCGTTCGGCGTCGGCGGAGAGGCCATAGTGGGCCAGCTTGATCGGGTTGGCGCCGAAGGTGTTGGTCTCGATCAGTTCGGCACCGGCGCGGACGTATTCGCGGTGGATATCGCCTACCAGGTCGGCCCGCAGCACTGAGAGTTCGTCGTAGCAGACGTTGAGGAACGCGCCGCGAGCGTAGAGCATCGTGCCCATCGCGCCGTCGGCGACGTGCGCGCGCCCATCGGCCAGGAGCTGTTCGAGGGTGATCACTGGCTGCCCTTCGGCGGCGCGTGACCTGTGACCTGTGACCTGAGACCTGTGTCCGGCGACCTCTCATACGCCAGGTTGGACGCCAGCCAGCGCTCGACCTCCTCCACGGTCATCCCCTTCCGCTGTGCGTAATCCTCGACCTGATCCCGCCCGACCTTGCCGACCCCGAAGTACCGTGCTTCCGGGCGCCAGAAGTAGAACCCGCTCACGCTCGCGGCTGGGAGCATCGCGCACGACTCGGTGAGCTGGATCCCGACAGCGCGCTCGGCGTCCAGCAGCTCGAAGATGGCCCGCTTCTCGGTGTGGTCGGGGCAGGCGGGATACCCGGGGGCTGGTCGGATCCCCTGATACCGCTCGTGGATCAGGGCGTCGTTGTCGAGCGTCTCGTCAACGGCGTAGCCCCAGAACTCCCGCCGCACCCGTTCGTGCAGTCGCTCCGCCAGCGCCTCGGCCAATCGGTCAGCAAGCGCCTTGGCGAGGATGGCCTGGTAGTCATCGTGGCGAGCCTCCGCCGCCGCCACGAGTTCGGCGACGCCGTGGCCCGCCGTCACCGCGAACAGGCCGATATGGTCCAGCGCAGATCCCGGTGGCGCCACGAGATCCGCGAGTGCGAGCTGCGGCCGGTCATCGGCCTTGCTGGTCTGCTGGCGCAGGGTGTGGATCGTTGCGATCCGGCCACCGTCCGCCGGATCCAAGAGTGCAATGTCATCGTCCCCGCTCCGCTTGGCGCGGAAGAATCCGAAGACCGCCCGCGCCGTGAGGAGCCCCTCGCGGACGATCCGATCGAGGAGTGTGAGCGCGTCGGCGTGGAGGCTCCGGGCGGTCTCGCCGACCACCGGGTCCTGCAGGATGGCGGGGTAATGTCCCTTCAACTCCCAGGCCTGGAAGAAGGGCGTCCAGTCGATCCGTTCGACCAGCTCGGCCAGCGGATAGGGTGCCAGGGTCCGGGTACCGAGGAACGAGGGCACCGGCGCCGATCGAGAGAGGTCGATGGGAAGTCGGCGCGCGCGCGCTTCGATGATCGTCGGGCGGTCGACGCGTCCGCGTTCGGCGTGCTCGCGCGCCAGGGCACGGTATTCCTTTGCCGTCCGCTCGGCGAACGGTCCGGATTCGATCGGGTTGAGCAGCGTGCTTGCAGTGGCCACGGCACGCGAGGCGTCGACGACATGGATGACGGGCCCCGAGTACTTGGGCGCGATGCGCGCGGCGGTGTGGATGCGGGAGGTGGTGGCGCCGCCGATCAGGAGCGGGATCGTGAATCCCTGCCGCTCCATCTCCGAGGCGACGAAGCTCATCTCCTCGAGTGACGGCGTGATGAGCCCGCTCAACCCAACGATGTCGGCGCCCATTTCGCGGGCGACGTCGAGGATCCGATCCGACGGTGTCATCACGCCCAAGTCCGTCACTTCGTAGTTGTTGCACTGGAGGACCACGCCCACGATGTTCTTGCCGATGTCGTGGACATCGCCCTTGACGGTGGCGAGGAGCACCTTGCCGGCGGCTCGGGCGCCGGGGTTCTCTGCCTTCTCCGCCTCGAGGAAGGGGATCAGGTGGGCCACCGCCTGCTTCATGACCCGGGCGCTCTTGACCACCTGCGGCAGGAACATCTTCCCGGCGCCGAAGAGATCACCCACGACGTTCATCCCCGCCATCAGCGGCCCTTCGATCACGTCCACCGGATGGGCGGCCGCCTGCCGGGCCTCTTCGGTGTCGGGCACGATGAATTCGTTGATGCCGTGGACCAGCGCGTGGGAGAGGCGCTCGCTCACCGGGAGCGATCGCCACTCGGCGTCGACGAACGCCGCAGTGGGACGGCCCTTGGCCGTTTCGGCCACGGTGAGGAGGCGCTCCGTGGCGTCGGGGCGGCGATCGAGGACAAGGTCTTCCACCCGCTCGCGGAGATCGGCGGGGATGTCCTCGTACATGGGGAGCGCGCCGGCGTTCACGATCCCCATATCCATTCCGGCCTGGATCGCGTGGAAGAGGAAGACCGAGTGGATCGCCTCGCGGACCGCGTCATTGCCGCGGAAGGAGAACGAGAGGTTGCTGAGGCCGCCGCTCACGTGCACCGACGGCAGCGCTGCCTTGATCTTGCGGGTCGTCTCCAGGTAGTCGATGGCGTAGCGGGCGTGCTCCGGAAGCCCGGTACCGATCGCGAAGATGTTGGGATCGACGATCACGTCTTCGGGCGGGACGCCGGCCTTGTCCACGAGCAGGCCATAGGCACGGGTCAGGACCGCCAGCCGACGCTCCACGGTGTCGGCCTGACCTTTTTCATCGAAGGCCATCACGATCATCGCAGCACCGTAGCGGCGCGCGAGCCCCGCCTGCCTGAGGAATTCGACCTCGCCCTCCTTGAGCGAGATCGAGTTGACCACCGGCTTTCCCTGCACGTTCTTGAGCCCCGCTTCGATCACGCTCCACTTCGAGGAGTCGAGCACCACCGGCACCCGCGAGATGTCGGGCTCCGCGGCGAGGAGCCGGAGGAAGCGCTCCATCGCGCGGGGAGAATCGAGCATCGCCTCGTCGAAGTTGATGTCGAGCATCTGGGCGCCGCTCACCACCTGCTGGCGCGCCACGTCGAGCCCGGCGGCGTACTCGTCCGCTTCGATCAGCTTGGCAAAGCGGCGGGAGCCGGTGACGTTGGTCCGCTCGCCGATGTTGACGAAGAGCGTGTCGGGGCCGAGCGTGAAGGGTTCTAGGCCAGCCAGGCGAAGTCGGGGTTCGATGACGGGTGGGCGGCGCGGGGCCTGACCGCGGACCGCCGTCGCGATGGCGGCGATGTGTTCGGGCGTGGTGCCGCAGCATCCGCCCACGATGTTGACCAGCCGCTGGGCGGCCCAATCGCCGATGGCCGTGGCCATCGCGGCGGGCGTTTCGTCATAGCCGCCGAAGGCGTTGGGGAGTCCGGCATTGGGGTGGATCGAGATGAACGCGGGGCTCACGCGGGAGAGTTCGCGCAGGTGCGGCGTGAGTTCCTTGGGGCCGAGCGCACAGTTGAGACCCACGGACAAAGGGCGGGCGTGGGCGATCGAGATCCAGAACGCTTCCGGCGTCTGTCCCGAAAGGGTCCGGCCGCTCCGATCGGTGATCGTCACCGATACCATCACGGGGACGCGTGCGCCGCGGGCCGCGAACTCCTCCTCGATGGCAAAGAGGGCGGCCTTGCAGTTGAGGGTGTCGAACACCGTCTCGACCAGGAGGAGATCGCTCCCGCCATCGAGGAGTCCGGAGGTGGCTTCGCGATAGGCGGCGACGAGCCCGTCGAAGTCGACCATTCGAGCGCCAGGGTCGTTGACGTCAGGTGAGAGCGATGCGGTACGATTGGTGGGGCCGAGCACGCCGGCCACGAATCGGGGACGGGAAGGATCGCGGGTCTCGAACTCGTCCGCGGCCGAGCGCGCGAGTCGAGCGCCAGCGTCATTCAGCTCGCGGGCCGATCCTTCCAGGCCGTAATCGGCCTGTGAGATGCGGGTCGAATTGAACGTGTTGGTCTCGATGATGTCGGCGCCCGCCTCGAGATAGGCGAGATGAACGCCCTTGACCGCCTCAGGCCGGGTGACGGTGAGAAGATCGTTGTTCCCCTTCAGGTCGCGTGGGTGGCTGCGGAAGCGCTCGCCGCGGAAGTCGGCCTCGGTGAGTTCGAGTCGCTGCAGCATGGTGCCCATCGCACCATCGAGCACGAGGATGCGTTCGGCGAGGAGGTCGACGAGGCGTTCAGACCGGTGGGGAGGACGACGGCTGCCCAGAGAGAGCTCCTTCAACGCAAATTCCCGGCGCCAAAACGGCACCGGGACTAGGGGGGCGTTTTAGCTGTTGATTAACGTGGCCGCAAGCGCGCGCAAATCGCCACGAGGAACGGTTGTGTGGGGAATGTACGCGGGGCCGGAGGGAGAAGGCAACTGCTATCGGCTAGTAGCTATCAGCTATCAGCTATCAGCTCCAAGCTCTCAGCCCTAAGCCCTAAGCCCTAAGCACTACATAAACCACGAGCCCCCGCACCATCCACAACAGCAACCACGCCACCAGCGGGCTCACGTCGACCATGCCGAGCGGGGGGATGTGTCGAGAGAGGGGTTCGACGATCCAGTCGGTCAATTGGTATGCCGGTCGCATCCAGCGGGTCCAGCGGCCGATGCCGAACCACGAGCCCAGCACCCGCAGCACCAGGGCCAGCACCACGACGTCGTAGGCCACGTTGATGGCGAGCGCGATCACTTCCACCGGGCCCGATTGTGCGGCGGCCTGCACGGTGTAGCCCGCCTCGACCACCCACTGCGCCAGGCTCAGCAGCAGCAAGCCGCCGACGAGCGTGGTGCCGAGGAGCCACCACGGGGCCGTGGTCGGATCACCACCGGAGCTCAGGAGACGGCGTTCGGTGGCGCGGACCAGGGGATCGCTCCAGCGGCGCACGACGGCGGCCCAACGATTGAACGGGGAGATCCTGCGGGCGCGGAGCGCCCACGCCGTGACGGCGATCGTGAGTGCGAAGATGTTGGCGGCGAGGACCGCGATGCGGAGGACGAGGAAGAAGTACGCGAGCGTCACCGGGCGGAGTACCGAACGTCAGCCACCGACGGTGATGGTACGGATGGTGCCATCGGCCAAAGTGCAGTCGATCGAATAGGCGCCGCCATTGAGCATCGAGTCTTCCAGCGCCTTGTTGGTCCCGCTGCACGAGGTAACGGCGTGCCCCTCGGCGTGCCGGAATGTGACCGACACCGTCGGCACCTTGCCGTGCACCGCCAGCCGACGGACCGTCGCCGGGGTCAGGCTGTCGATCCCCAGCCCGTTGATGTTCTCGGGGAATGCGCCGAAATGGGAGGAGTAGTAGTTCATGGTCTTGTCGACCAGGTCGAACATCTCGTGTCCGAGCCGGGCGGCATCGGCTTGCGCCTCAGCGGAGAGCGCATCGGATGCGGTGGCGGTATCCGTCGCGGACGCAGCGGCAGAGGATGTCGCGGCGGGCTTATGACCGCAGGCGGCGACGACGAGGCACAGCAGGGCAACGCGGGGAGCCGACATCCTCACTCCATCGCAAATTCGCGCTGGAACACTACGTCGAAGGCGAACGTCTTGGCTCGGCTGCGGGTCTCGATGATCTCGCAGATGCGGCGGAGGCGCTCCGGGATCTGGAGGATCTTCTCCTGCGCCATCCGGCCCATCTCGCCCAGGCCGGTCAGGTGCTCGATCCTCCAATGCCGGATCTGTTCCTGCACGATGCGCAGGTAGTCACGCGGACCGTAGATCCCGGCACGCCGGATCACGTCGGCCAACTCCCGGAACCCCGGCACCGTGTGGCCCGGCATCTCGATGCTCGGCAGGATGAACGATGCCGAGAGCAGGGCCTCGTCGGGATCGCGCGCGAGGATCTCGGAGAAGACGTTGCGATAGAAGGTGAAGTGCCGCGCCTCTTCGCTCGCGATGTTGGAGAGCACTTCGCCGATGACGGGTTCGTACTCGCCGCAGAGCTTGCCGGTGTTGGCGTGGCTCAACTGGGTGGCGCGCTCCTGCACCGTGGTGTACACGAAGACGCGGTACGGGTCCTTGTCCCACGCCGGAGTGAAGCCGTTCTTGATGTAGTTGAACTGGAGCTCTTCCAACTTTCGCTGGTCCACAAGGCGGGTGTCGTGGATGTAGTCGTGGAGGATCGCACCGTGTCGGTCCTCTTCGGCGGTCCAGAGGAAGTTCCACTGCTGCCAGTGGCTGTCATCGCCCAAGTACACTGCCAGAAGGCGGTGAAAGTGCGGGAGACCCTCTTCGGTGAGCAGGTTGAGCGCGAGGGCCGCGCGAGCGGAGTCCGGGATGCCCGCGGCCCGCTGGCGGAGTTCCGTCACGTGCGTGTCGGGACAGGACTCCGGGGCCGGGCCGAGGAGGTCCTGGGGGAACCAAAGCGGGCGCTTGGCCTCGTGGGCCCTCATCATTTCGAGGACCTTCGTCTCGAGGTCGCGCAGGACCTCGACCTTCCGGGCAAAGGCGCGGGCGGCGTCAGTGAGCGTCATAGCCCAAAGTTGGCCATTTGAACGCCATTGCGATAGTCCCGGGGGTGTTTTGTGGCCGATCCTTCAGGTTGGGGGGCTCAGCCGCTTTTCCAGCAGGACCCAAGGCCCACGACCGACGTAGTCCTCCCGGCGCAGGACCTCCCGCCATCCCAGCTCCGTGTAGATGCCAGCGGAGTCGAGGTCATTGGTCCAGAATTCGGCCAAGTGCGCTTCGGCATCGCGAGCACGGTGCTCGAAGGCCTCGAGGAGCCGGAGGCCGTAGCCCACGTCCTCGTGGGCCGCTTCGACCGCGAATTCGAGAAGGTGGGCCACGCCGCCGCGCAGGAAGAACCGGACGCCGCCGATCCACTCGCCCACGTCGTTGGTGAGGATGAGGTAGCGGTCGTGGTAACAGAGGTGGGCGCCGGACGATTCATCCTGGCGTTCCACCAGCTCGGCGAACCAGGCGGTGAAATCTTCGCCCTGGTCCATGTCACGGATGATCAATTCCCCCAAGGGGCATCTCCTGATGCGGGCGTCCAGGCAGGGGTCCGGACGCGCGACAGGGTTGAAAGATGCAAGCCCGATGCCAACTCGCCGAATGGGCGGCCGGCTTCGGGCTAGCTGTCTATAGGGGAACGACTTGGCGGGCCTTGATCTGTTGCGCCGGCCCGGCCCCCACACGGCGACATCCTCGCTGACTGCCGCGGGTCAGGCAGCGTGCTTACACGCCCGCTTGGTCGGCTGGGCGTCACCGCAGTTGATCGACTCGGCCATTCCCTGCGACAGGGTACCGCAGGCCGTGGCCTGGGCCGAATGGGAGGCGTCGGTCTCGGTAGCGGCGGTGGCGGAGGCGCAGTTGGAACGCCCATTGAAGGTGACGCAGACATCGCACTGGACGCGCTGGGCGGAGAGCGTGGAGTAGAGCAGGAGCCCGGCAAAGACGGCGATGACCAGGACCGTGATGATCGTATTGCGCTTCATGGTGCGCTCGCGAGTGGAAGGTACGACCCGCATGCTGCGTTCCTGTCTGCTCCGCTCCTACTTCGCTCGCAACACCCCGATCAATCCGAACAGCATCGGAATGAGCCACACCGCGCCGGCCGCCATCCATGCCTTGGCCGTGGGCACCTTCCCCACCACCTTGAGCCCGATCGCGATGATGACGGTGCTCCAGATGGTGAACAGATCGAGTCGAGTGCCGATGAGCAACAGGAGCTTGCTGGAAGAATCGGGGTCGAGGAACCGTGACGGCCCGATGGCCAGCGACGCGAATCCCTTCACCTTTTCCGGCGGGATCAGGAGCGACTGCACCACCAGCGCCAAAGCGCCAACGATCCGAGGCATGTAGGCCAGGGCGGCGATCATCCAGGCGGCGGTCACGTCCTCGACCGCTCCCACCATCTTGCCGCAGAGCCAGATGATCGGCCCCAGGATCAGGATCGCCAGCGGGGTGATCAGGGCCATGGAGATGGTCGAGAAGGTCATGGCGAACCCACGCCCCTTGTCGAGCTGCTCCGGCGTGAGCTGGGGGCTGTTCTTCATCGCCTGCGCCATCCCGCGGGTCACCTCAGCGTCGAACGCCGGCTGCAGCAGCCCCTTCCCCGCAAAAAGGATCACTCCCACCAACACCGACACCACCGCGAACGCCAGCCAGAACTTCGGCGATCCCTTCCGCCGTTCGAACACGGCACTCGGCGCGTAAAAGATCTCGAGGAGATCCTCCCACGCGGCAGGGGCGTCCGGCGACAGCGGCGGCGGTGTCGGGATGGCGGTCATGGGGCCTCAGTGGGGAGAGCGAAGAGCTTGGTGCGTAGGGCTTAGGGCTTAGAGTCTAGAGCTTAGAGCTGATAGCTGATAGCTGGTAGCTGGTAGCTGATAGCTGGTAGCTGATAGCCGATAGCTGAATTTCCACCCGCCACCCGCGCTTACTTCCCCGGTATCACCGTCTCCGCCCCGTGATGCCCATCGTCGATCGGATCAACGCCGACCACCCATCCGCTCTTGAACTGCACGGTGAGGATGTGGGCCTGACTGTCCGCCACGACATTCACGACATCGGGCTGCTGGTGGGCATAGGTCACCACGGAGGCGTACTGATCGGCCTCGCTCAGTCCGTGCTTGGCCCCAAGCTCCCGCCCGATCGCGATGGCCTCGGCTTGCTCCCGCCCGAACGCGGCGTAGCGATCGGCGGGAATGAGCCCCGCCTGCGACGCGAGGGGATCGTACGAGTCATACCCGCGGCACCCGGCAAGGGCGGCGGCGACGACGATGAACGGCACGAGGTATCGGCGCATAGGGTCGGATCCGGAGCAGAGGACGCGGTACTGGCGTCCGGGGGTCGAGGGAACGACTTAATGTAATCAAAATGGCGGATATTGCGGCCTGCTGGGCTACTTTTCTGTCATGACCACCACCATCCGCCGAGCGTCCACGGTCCTTCTGGTGCTGCTGTCGTTGCCGCCCGCCTTGCTGAGTGCGCAGGGCGGCGCGCGCGTCCCCCAGGCCCAGGATTCGGCCGCGGCCCTCCCCGGAGCCCCGATCCGGTGGTGGCACGTCGCGATCGCCACCGGGGGCGTTTTCCTTGCCTCCGCCGCCGATAACGCCGTCCACGACCTGGGCCAGAACAACAACACCCAGACCGACAAGGACATCGCCACCGCGGTCCAGCGCTTCGGATCGGGGGCGGTGCCGGTGGTCATCCCGGCGGCGATCATCGGCGCCGGTCTTCTGGCGCACAGTCCCTCGCTCACCCGCTCGGGCGCGCGGGTCGGCGGCAGCTTGATCGTGGGTTCGGTCATCGCCGAGGCGCTGAAGGAGATCATCGGGCGGGCACGACCGTACCAGGGCCCCACCCAGACCGGCTTCAAGCCATTTTCGGGGTGGGCTTCGATGCCGTCAGGGCACACGATGGCGGCGTTCGCACTGGCAACCTCGCTTTCCGATGAGATCGACCGCGGCTGGGCGACCGCCGGACTCTATACCCTCGCGGCGGGGACCGGGGCGTCAAGGATCGTCCTCAATGCCCACTGGTTCAGCGATGTCGTGGCGGGTGCCATCATCGGCACCACGTCGGCCAAATTGGTGAACGGCAAGTGGCGGCTCTTCCGGATCACCCCACCCCGTATCCTGCTGGGGCCCGACAAGCTCGGATTGCAGTGGACCTTGGGCCCCTTGCGCACTGGCGGGTTCGGGGCGCAACATTGACCTATGGCTGATCTTCGGGTGCTCGTCATCGATGATGACAAGACGATGGTGGCGGTGATGTCGGCGGCGCTCAAGGCCGGCGGCTTTCAGGTGTCGGCCGCCTTCGACGCGATGCAGGGATTCATGTTCGCCACCAAGGATCCGCCGGACCTGATCCTCCTCGACATCAACATGCCGGCTGGAGGCGGGGTCGGTGCGTGGCAGCGTCTCCAGCATTCGGCCCGCACCCAGAGCATCCCGGTGGTGTTCGTGACCATCGAGTCGAAGCCCGGCCTTGAACAAGAAGTGATGCGTCAGGGGGCGGTCGGGTTCATCCACAAGCCGTTCGACCCCTCGACCTTTGCCGACCGCGTCCGGGGATTCCTGGAGAAGAAGTGAGGGGAGCGGGCGCACGGGCGCACGGGCGCACGGGCGCACAGGCGCACAGGCGGACGGACGCACGGACGCACAGACGCACAGACGTTCAGTCGCTCGACACGAGAGGGGTCTCCGGTCCAGCATGTGTTCGGCCATCACCGAGCATCGCGCTGCTGGTGTTCTTTTTCCTGTCCGCCTGTGCGCCCGTGCGCCTGTGCGCGCAAAGCCTCTCCGTCTTCACCGCCGGCTCCCTCGCCCGTCCCTTCCGCGAACTCCTCGACAGCTTTGCCCTGATCCATCCCGGTGTCGTGCCGGTACAGACGAACGCCGGCAGTGTCGCGCTCGCCCGCCGCATCACCGACCTGGGGCAGATCCCCGACGTCTACGCCAGTGCGGACATCGATGTCATCCCGCGGCTTCTGGTGCCTCGGGCCGCCGACTGGTACGTGGCCTTCGCGCGGAACGAGATGGTGCTGCTCCATGGCCCCGCGTCTGCCGGTGGCGACACGATCGACGCGAGCAACTGGTGGCGAGTGGTGACCGCGGCCGGTGTGCGGATGGGATCGTCGGATCCGGCACTTGACCCGAGCGGATATCGGACGCTCCTCGTCTTCGACCTGGCGGAGCGGTACTACCGGGTGTCCGGTCTGGCAGGGCGGCTGCGGGCCGCCTTGCCGCGGCGCTACTTGAGGCCCAGCGAGACCGAACTCATCGCGCTGGTGCAGGCGGGCGAGCTCGACTACGCCTGGTCGTACCGATCGTTGGCGGTGACCTCTGGCCTTCCTTATGTAGAGCTTCCGCACCAGATCGACCTGGGTGACCCGGCGGACAGTGGCGAGTACGCGGCGGCGTCGGTCAAGATCGGTCGGGGTGAGGGGAAGGACTCCCTCGAGATCCGCGGGGCGCCGATCGAGTATGGTCTCACCATTCCTCGGGCGGCACCGCACCCGGAAGTGGCGCGGGCGTTCGTGCAGTTCGTGGTGTCGCCGGTCGGACGCGCGATCCTGGCGCGGAACGGGCTGGTGCCGCTCGACCGGCCGGTGGTGAGCGGTACGCTGCCGGCGGGGCTGTTTCGATAGCCTCACCCCCTAACCCCCTCTCCTTTCTTCACCTCACTCCCTGGCCCCCTCTCCCTTACGGGCGAGGGGGTCGGGGGGTGAGGTGACATTCGTTATCTTCCAGAGGTATCCGTCCATTCGACTATCCGCCCATCCGACTGTCCTTCGCAACGAGCTTTCAATGTCCGGCATCTTCTCCCCACCTACGCCGATCAACGAACCCGTTCTCGCGTACGCTCCCGGTTCACCGGAACGCGCCACCCTCAAGGCGGAGCTCAAGCGCCTGACGGCAATGGTCACCGAGATCCCCGTCATCGTCGGCGGCAAGGAGATCCGTGGCGCCAAGACGGTCGATGTCGTCATGCCGCACGATCACAAGCACGTCATCGCCAAGGTCCATCAGGCCGATGCAACCACCATCCAGGATGCCATCAAGGCGAGCCTCGTGGCCCGCAGAGAATGGAGCGAGTGGAGCTTCGAAGCCCGCGCCGCCGTCTTCCTCAAGGCCGCTGACCTGCTGGCCGGTCCCTGGCGCGCCACGGTCAACGCCGCCACGATGCTCGGCCAGAGCAAGACCGCCATCCAGGCGGAGATCGACTCGGCCTGCGAATTGATCGACTTCCTGCGCTTCAACGTGCATTTCGCCGAACGGGTCTACAAGGAACAGCCGATGAGTTCGGCCCAGACCTGGAACCGCCTCGACCACCGGCCCCTGGAAGGGTTCATCTACGCCATCACGCCCTTCAACTTCACCGCGATCGGCGGGAATCTTCCGTCGGCGCCGGCGCTGATGGGCAACGTGGTCGTCTGGAAGCCGGCGGCCACCGCGTCGCTCAGCAATTATTTCCTCCAACGGATCTTCGAAGAGGCAGGGCTGCCACCGGGGGTCATCAACTTCGTGCCCGGCAGTGCCGCGATGGTCTCGGACACGCTGCTGGCGGACCCGAACCTGGCCGGCATCCACTTCACCGGCTCCACCGAAGTGTTCCAGTCCCTCTGGCAGACCGTCGCCAAGAACCTGAAGAACTATCGGACCTACCCGCGCCTCGTCGGCGAGACGGGGGGCAAGGATTTCGTGGTGGCGCATCGGAGCGCCGATCCCGCAGCACTCGCGGTGGCGCTGATCCGCGGCGCCTTCGAGTACCAGGGCCAGAAATGCAGTGCCGCCTCGCGCGCCTACGTGCCGGCGGGGATCTGGCCCGCGGTGCGCGAGCGGATGGTCGCGATGTTCAAGACCATCAAGATGGGAGACGTCGCCGACTTCCGGAACTTCCTGGGTGCCGTCATCGACCGGAAGGCGTTCGATCGGATCAAAGGGTATCTGGAGGAGGCGAAGAAGGCGAAGGGTGTCAGCATCGTCTTCGGCGGGAAGTGCGATGACTCGACCGGCTACTTCGTGGAGCCCACGCTGGTGCAGGTGGAGGATCCGAAGTACCGGATGATGTGCGACGAGATCTTCGGGCCGGTGCTCACCGTGCACGTCTATCCCGATGCGGACTGGGAGGCGACGCTCGAGATCGTCAATTCCACCAGCCCGTACGCGTTGACCGGGGCGGTATTCGCGAAGGACCGTGCCGCGCTGGAGACCGCCGGTCGAGTGCTCCGGAACGCCGCCGGCAACTTCTACATCAACGACAAACCGACCGGGGCGGTGGTGGGGCAGCAGCCCTTCGGTGGTGCCCGTGCCAGCGGCACCAACGACAAGGCCGGCTCGATCCTCAACCTGCTGCGCTGGGTCTCACCCCGGACGATCAAGGAGAATTTCGTCCCGCCAACGGATCACACCTATCCGTTCATGAGAGAGCAGTGAAGAGTAAAGCGTGAACAGGGTGATTGCGGCTCGATCTGTGAATCTTCCTGAGCGCATGGCACGTCATCCCGAGCGCAGCGAAGGATCGGACTGCAGGCGAGCCGATCCTTCGGCCTTTCAGGCCTCAGGATGACGTGCCATGCGCTCGGGGTCACGGCTTGGCAGAGACCCCCGTTCACTTTTCACTTTTTTACTTTTCACTCTTCACTTCTTGTACACCACGCCCCCCTTCATCACCCACGTCACCCGTTCCAGTTGCGTGATATCGGCCAGCGGATCGCCGTCCACGGCCACCAGGTCAGCATAGCGCCCGGCGCTGACGCTTCCGATGTCACTTGACGCGTCGAGCAGATCGGCCGCTCGACTCGTCGCCGACTGGATCGCCTGCATCGGTGTCATCCCGTACTGCACCATGTACCGGAACTCGTTCGCTTCATTCTCGGTCCATGGGAATCCGCCAGCGTCGGTCCCGAAGACGATGTCGACATGGTGCTTGAGCGCCTCGCCGAACGCAGTGCGTTCGATGTCGCCCATCTTGCCCCAGACCCCGCCGCGCCTGGGCGCCATGTAGATCCCGATATAGATGGTCGGGCACCAGGCCACGTGCTGCGCCACCATCCGGTCCATCAGGTCGGGGGTGAGTCCGTAGCCGTGCTCGATCGAATTGACCCCGGCCTTGAGCGCGGCGTCGATGCCATCCCACCCCATCGCGTGCGCCGCCACTTTGTGGCCCAGGCGGTGCGCTTCGTCGACCAGCGCCTTCGCTTCCTCGTCAGTGAAGTTGACCCAGCTGCGGAGCCGACCGTCGCTGCCCACGTAGTAGCGCCGGTCGGCGTAGAACTTGATCCAGTCGGCACCGTGGGCCACCTGGTCGCGCACCGCCTGACGGATGGCGTCGACGCCGTCGATGGGCTGGACGCCGTGCGGCAGGTCGAGCTCCCAGGAGTAGCCCAGCAGCGGGTACATCCCCGTCGGGGCAAAGGCACGGGTCGACACGAACATCCGGGGGCCAGGGATGACGCCCCGTGCGATGGCCGTCTTGACGTCGACGTCGGCGAACATCGCCCCCTCGGTCTCGAGGTCGCGGATGCTGGTGAATCCGTCGAGGAGGGCGATGCGCGCGGCAGCAGTGGCGCGGATGGCACGATACGGGATCGATTCCTTGAGCAGCTGCTCGTCGTAGTCGGCTGCGGTCACGTCCCCCTGCAGGAGCACGTGGGTGTGGGCGTCGATGAGCCCGGGCAGCACCGTCGCGTGGCTCAGGTCCACCTGCTCCGCGCCGGATCCGTGCGACGCCACGGTGCTCCACGGACCCACTTCGACGATCCGCTCACCGTCGATGAGTATCCCCTGGTCCTTCAGGGCGTGGGCGCCGATGCCGTCGATGAGCGCGCCGGCGTGGACCAGCACTCGATGTTCCACGGGCGCGGCGGGCGCCTGTCCCACGAGCGGTGTGGCTCCCAGAACGGCGACTGTCGCGGCTACCTTCAAGCATGCATTCCGCATGGCGATCCCTGATGAGGTTGGTTGGCCCATCTTCGCGCCAGATCTCTGTCGGCGCAACCCTCGTTGCCGCCGCCCTGGCGCCGCCGCTTGCCGCGCAGGTGTACACGACTCCGATGCTCGCCTGTGCGGCATTTCACCAGTCGGTGGACGGCACGGTGCGCACCGAACTCAACGGGCAGATCCGGATCGAACACGCGGGGCGTGATGGACGACTCCTGGTGCACGCGACGCCCTCCGACACGGGGCTCCATCTGTGGGTCTGGTGGGATTCGCTCAGCGTCTGGCGCGACGCCGATGGCGGCCGCATCCATCCCTCGACCGAGGGGCTGCTGGGCGGTCGCTACGTGGGCACGCTTGGCAGTCACGGTGGATGGCGCGAGGCCCAGGTGCCGTTCATCCCCGACGACGTCGCCGCGATCGCCGACCTGACCGGCGTGCCGGACGATCTTTTTCCTCACCTGCCCCCGCGCTCGCTCGCCGTCGGCCGCACCTGGAACGACGGGGCCGAGCTCTCTGCCACCCGTCTGGCCGACAGCTCCGGTGGTGGGCGCACCTGGCAACGCTACACCCTCTCCCGGAAGACGATGCATCGGGAGGAGCGGAACATCGGCGCACCGACCCCGGCCAGGATCGAGGATGGCGAGACGGAGACGGGGCGGCTGACCTGGGGCTCGACCTCAGGTCCTGAGCGATGGGAACGATCGATCATGGCGGAGACCCGCATCGTCGCCGACCCGAAGCGGGCCTTCCGGTCTCGACTGGAGCAGCGGATCGTGCTACAGCGAGAAGTGGCGGACTCGGGGGAGTGTCGTCTCACGCCCTGACGCCCGTGCAACCCCCCCTCTCCATCCCACCTCACCCCCTAACCCCCTCTCCCGTAAGGGAAAGGGGGTTAGGGGGTGAGGTGGTATGGAGAGCGGGGGCTGCACGGGCGTCAGGGCGTGAGACGACACTCCCCCGAGTCCGCCACTTCTCGCTGTAGCACGATCCGCTG
>JBAUHI010000096.1:0-19487 GCA_049680185.1 Gemmatimonadales bacterium
GGGCCGGGGTGGTGCCGGCCCGGGACCTTCCGCTCCGCCCGCCACGCCCGGCTCTTGAGTGGCGAAGTTCTTCCTCACCACCGCCATCGACTACGCCAACGGCGATCCCCACCTCGGCCACGCGTTCGAGAAGGTCGGGGCCGATGTCATCGCCCGATATCGCCGCCTGCGCGGGGACGACGTCTGGTTCCTGATCGGGATGGACGAGCATGGCCAGAAAGTGGCGCAGACCGCGGCGGACCGCGGACTCGCACCCCAGGCGCTCACCGATCAGGTCGCCGTCCGGTTCCAGGAGATGTGGCGCCGCCTCTTGATCTCCCACGATCAGTTCATCCGCACCACCGCGCCCGAGCACCGTGCGGGCGTGCAGGAGCTGATCGAGCGGATCTTCCAGCGGAACCCCGACGACTTCTACGAGAAGACATACGCGGGCAACTACTGCGTCGGGTGTGAGTCGTTCAAGCAGGACGCCGAGATCGTGGACGGCCACTGCGCCTTGCACCCGACCCGGACGCTGGAGTGGGTGGAGGAGCGCAACTGGTTCTTCCGGCTGTCGCGGTATCAGGAGTTCCTGACCCGGCACATCCAGGCCCACCCCGAGTTCGTCCAGCCCACCACCCGCCGCAACGAGATCCTCGGGCTCCTGGCCCAGGGGCTCGACGACATCTCCGCCAGCCGCTCCCGATTCGCATGGGGCGTTCCCTTCCCCCGCCCTACCAGCGATGGAGAACACCAGACGACGTACGTCTGGTTCGACGCGTTGCCCAACTACTGGACCGCGATCCGTGCTCCCGGATCGCGCGCGGTGTGGCCGGCCCAGCTGCATGTCATCGGCAAGGACATCACCCGCTTCCACTGCGTCATCTGGCCCGCCATGCTCCGGTCGGCGGGGCTCGCGCTCCCGGAGATGGTCTGGGCCCACGGGTTCATCACGTACCGAGGAGAACGGTTCAGCAAGAGCGCCGGCGTCCGGCTCGAGCTCGCTGATGCGGTCGACCGACTCGGCGCCGACGCCTTCCGGTACTTCCTGATGCGGGAAGTGCCGTGGGATGCTGATGGCGGATTCAGCTGGGACCGGTTCGAGGAGCGCTACAACGCCGATCTCGCCGATGGCCTGGGGAACCTCGCGTCCCGCGCCCTGGCGATGGTCGAGAAATACCGCTCCGGGGTGCTCCCGGCCGGGGGTCTGACCACGCTCGATGATGACGGCCTCCGCGCCGTCGCCGAATACCAGCGAGCGATGGATGCGCTCGACCTGCAGGGCGGGATCGCGGCGGCATGGTCGCACGTGGCGGCCGCCAATCTCTTCGTCCAGCAGTCGGCGCCGTGGACCCTGGCCAAGGAAGGACGCGACGCGGAGCTCGACGCGGTCCTGGGCGCCCTGGGCCGGGCACTCTACCGACTGGCCATCCTGAGCGCGCCGATCATGCCCTCGAAGGCCCAGACGCTCTGGGAGGCCCTGGGGCAGACTGGGGAGATCAGCCGCATTCCGTCCCCTTGGTACCGACCGAGCTGGGGCCCCGGAAAGCTGGCCTGGCCCACCGGAGCACGGGTAAGCAAGCCTGCAGGGCTATTCCCCAAGGCCGTTTCCAGCGACCCAATCGTCTAAGTCGTTACAGCACAATAACATCGAGATATCGGGACTGGGTTGACAGGTCCGGGCCCGGTCAGCATCTTTAGCCGCTCTTCCGGGGCCTTTCCCTAAAGGCTCCGTCCGAATCCGGCAGGAGCGTTGATGGACGAACGGCGTTGGCGGTTCGTGGTGGTACCTCCGGGTGCCGGGGTCTCGAAGGTCCTCGAGGCCTCGCAGACGGTGGTCAAGCTGGCGGTCGGCGTCGGGCTCGTGATCGGGCTCGCGGCCGTGCTGTTCGGCTACGTGACGCTGTCGCGCGCGATCGCCATCTCCCGCACGGCGTCCCTCACCCGGCAGAACCAGCTCCTCGCCGAACAGATCGGCCAGATGCAGGGCCGGATGAGCGAATTGAAGGACACGCTCCAGACCATTTCCGATCGAGATGCGCGGGTCCGGCTCCTGGCCAACCTGGATCCGATCGATCCCCAGGTCGCGGAGGCCGGCATCGGCGGCCCGGCACCGGACTCCCCGACCGACTCCGAGCTCGCCGCCAGCGGGGTGCTGGGCCAGCGGACGATGAACGTCCGGGTCAACCTCGATGGCCTGATCCGTCGCGCCAACCTGCTGGCCTGGTCGTTCAACACCGCGGCCGAGAGCTTGGCGTCGCACACGACCCGCCTGGCCGCGCTACCATCGATCATGCCGACGCGCGGATGGCTCTCGAGCGCATTCTCCAAGATGCGCGAGCACCCAATCCTGCACATCAATCGGCCGCACGAAGGGATCGACGTGGCAGCCCCGATGGGCGCGCCCATCGAGGCACCGGCCAACGGCATCGTCACCAGCGCCCAGTGGGAGACCGGCTACGGCAACGTGGTGATCATCGACCATGGGTACGGGATCGTCACCAAGTTCGCACACTGCTCCAAGCTACTGGTCCGTGCCGGTCAGCGGGTCCGCCGGGGAGACAAAGTGGCGCTGGTGGGCAACACCGGCCTCGCGACCGGCCCGCACCTGCACTACGAAGTGCACGTGAACGGCAAGCCGGTCGATCCGCTGCGCTACGTCCTGCCGGATGCGGTGGTGGATTGACGCGTCACAGCACTCCCCCGCATCCCGCCAGCCCCCACGCTCCGTTTCACATTCGTTCGACCAGCCACGCCAGCTCCTGCCGCAGCGCGCGCGTCACCGCCGAAAGGCCCAACGCGATCGGTGCGTTGTCGCTGAACGCCTGTGCCACGGCATAGAGCGTCCGCGGCTGGAACGCCGGCTGGTTGGTGACTGCAAAGACGGGATCCCACCACTCCGGATCGAATTTGGCCTTGAAGCGGTCGAGTCCGTCGAAATTGTAGAACCGGCGCCCGTGGGCCCGGACCCACCGCAACATCCAACGCAGCCACCATGGGTCGACCACAGCACTTCCGCCGGCCCGGCGCGAAAGCGGGGCGAGCCCGAGCGTCACGTACTCCGATCCGGCCACGATCATGGCCGTGAATGCAGCGTCCACCAGGAGCTCTGCCGTCCCGTTGGGGGCCTCGGCCCCGCGCACGATCTGCTCCACCAGCCACCCCCGCCGGGCCGGCACCGGGCTGGCCACCAGGAAGCCCACCACCCGGCCCTCTCGCTCGGCCACCAGCACCATCCGATCGAGGATCCGCCCCAGGGTGAACGGCGTGGTCATGAAGTGGAGCGGTGGCAGGCCACGGGTGGCGAGCCACTCGGCCAGGCAGGCCCGGAGCGCCGGATGGTCTTGGGCGCGGGAGGCCTCCCATCGGGCCACCACGACGCCCTTGTTGCGCGCACGCGACAATTGCGCCCGGAGGGAACCGTGCTCGGCGATGATCCGTGGCCACGCCGACGGCGCCCAACATGGCTGGGCACCGAGCGTCACGAAGGCGCAGTCGGGCCGGCCACGGAGCAGGCGTTCCAGCCGCGCCTCCGCCGCCATGTAGCATACCGACGCGCCGACCTGTGCCGCGTCGGATTCCAGCTCTCGCACCACCGCCTCCAGGCGCGCTTCTGATGCGACGGGCGCCCCCGCCACCATCCAGACCGCGCCGCAATCGACCAGGCCGGCCACGGCATCGCCGGCGGCGGAGAACCAGTGCGCGAAGCCGGGGTTGACGATCTGGTAGGCGGTGGAGTTCCAGCCGTGGGCCAGGACGAGCTCGCGAACCTGCGCCAGCTCGTCCATCCCGGAGGCGATCATCGGTTCAGAACTGGACCTTCGGCGGGGTGGCGGCCGACTCTTCCGCCTGGAAATACTCGCGGGGGGTCGACTGGCCGAACATCTTGGCCGTGAGGTTGTAGGGGAAGGTCCGGATGAACTTGTTGTACGAGCCGACCGACGTGTTGTAGTCCTGACGAGCGACCGCGATCCGATTCTCAGTGCCGGTGAGCTCGTCCTGGAGGGCACGGAAGTTCTGGTCGGACTTGAGCTGGGGGTAGTTCTCCGATATGGCGAGCAGGCGGCCCAGGGGGGCCGTGAGTGCCTGGTTGGCCGCCGCCATCTGCTGGATGTTCCCACTCTGGACCGCACCGGCCAGCTTGGCGCGCGCATCGGCCACGTGGATGAACACGGTGTCCTCGTGCGCGGCGTATCCCTTGACCGTCGCGACGAGGTTCGGCACAAGGTCGGCCCGGCGCTGCAACTGGGCGGCGATCTGGCCCTTGGCCAGGTTAACCTGTTCGTCCATCTGCTGGATCCGATTGTACCCGCACCCCGACAGCAGCACGGCTCCGAAGGCGAGCAGGCCCATCATCCGCGTATTGCGCATCACCGGTCTCCCGTGGGAAAGCCATCGACGTATCGTGCCGCCGCATCCACGGCGGCCAGGAACCCCTCGAAGGTCTCCGGGGGGCACTTCCAACCCTTCCGGCGCTCTGCCGCGACCACCGCAGCGAGCGCATCGGCGGCGCTGCCGATCACCTGCGCCGCCTCCCGCACCACCGCGTCCGCGGAGGCGGGAACTGGGCGTCCGGCCAATGCCAGCACACCTCGGCAGAGCGCCACCATCGGCCCCGCGGCGCCGCGGGCCACTTCGCCCAGCTTGGCCGGTTCCGACGCGTGCATGGCCCACGCCTGGCGGAACCGCATCAATCCCGACGCCAGGTCCCGCTCGAGCGCAGCGCGAAGATCCCCTGGCGCGACTGTGACTTCCGCCACGGGATCCTTGCCCCGAAGCACCCGATGGGCTGCCTTGATATCAGTGATCTCGACGGGGAAGGCATCGCCGGAATGGGCCCACTCCCGTCTGGTGAGCAGCAACGGCGCATGGAAGCCTGCGCGGCCCCACGCGGTGAAGCCAGGCCCGAGCGCACGGAGCTGTGCCGGGGTCGCCTGCTCGAGGATGAGCAGGACGTGCACCTCGGAACGGTCGCGGACCGGCTCGCCCCGCGCGGCTGCGCCATAGAGCACCGCGCTGTAGCCGGCGCCGAGGAGGGCGTCGAACTGGGTCAGCAGTGCCTCGAGTCCCGCGACGATCTCGTCGGTCATCTAGAAGCTCCCTCCCGCGCCGCCGCCGCTGAATCCGCCACCGCCGCCGAACCCTCCGAATCCCCCACCCCCGCCTCCACCACCGCCGCCGAATCCGCCTCCAAATCCACCTCCCCAATATATCCCTGGCCCACCCCACCGTCCCCGGCGTCCACGCCCGATGACCGAAATAATGATGAACACGAGCACGATGATGATCTGCCAAGGGAAGTGGCCGCCATCATCACCGCCTTGCCCCTGGGGTTGCCCCCCGCTCCAGTTGGCAATGATGGAATCGCTGACGCCCATCCCCTTGCCGATCACCGCGGCGAGTGCCCGGGTGCCGGTGACGAGCGCCGGCCCGTACTGTCCGGCGGCCGCCTCGGGGACCATGAGATCGCGGATGGCGCCGGCCCTGGAGTCAGTGATGAACCCTTCGGAACCCTGCCCCGTGGCGATGAACAGGTGACCACTGCCTCGCACCTTGTCCTTGCGGGGCACCAGGAGCACCACCACGCCGGCGTTCCGGGTGGCGCTGCCGATCTGCGTGTTGGCGCCGACCTTCCAGATCCGCCCGATCTCGGTGGCCACGTCCACCGGGGCATAGTCGCCGATGGCGGGCAGCACCACGACGGCGATCTCGGCACCGGTCGCACCGCGCACCCGCCTCGCCAGATCTTCCACGGTCGCGGCGGACGCGGCATCGATCACGCGCCCCGGATCGGTGAGATAACCGGTGGGACGGGCGGGAAAGAGGGTGTCGAGCGCGGGGTTCTGGGCAGCCACCGGTGCGGAGGCAAGTTGGGCCAGCGCCAGGAAGACGATTACTTTTCGAAGCATCGTCATCACCCGCCCTCCCCACGGATCATTCGTGCCACGGTTCCCCCTGCTCGCGTTGCTGCTGACGCTCGCCTGCCGACCCTACGAGACCCGGATCTCGGTGTGGGCGCCGGGACTCGACAGCCTGCCCTCACCGGTGGCGCACTTGCCGGTGGTGGTCCTGCCCTACGATCGTGACAGCATCCTCGGAGCGCTCGAGGCACGGGCCACCCCCCGTCCGCTCCAGAAGGAACTCGATAGCCTGGTCGACCGGGCACGCGCACCGCTCCTCGCCTACATGCAGGCCTCCTGGCACGCCGACTCCGCTCGCAGGTCCCTCGCCGCGGCCCGCGCGGTGATGGACTCGACGCCGAGGAACTCCGACGCATACCAGACCGCGTACTTGCGATTCTCGACCCTCGCTGATTCCCTGCCGCGCCTCGACCGCGCCCTGGCGGACGCGGGCTCTCGCCTCGGAAGATCCGACCCCAGCGTGACCGCGCGACTGGCCCAGGTCCGGGCTGCGATCCACCAATGGGAAGATAGCACCTACCGGGACTACGGAACGTCGACGAGCGCGATCACCAGGACGCTCGGCCTGACACCGGTCTCCGCCACCACCGACGATGTCGGCAGCATCGAGGTGGCGTTGAGGTCCGGACGCTGGTGGGCCTACGCCCGCGCCCCCGACGTGAATGACCCCGAGCGCGAGTGGTACTGGAACGTCCGCATCCGCGGCACCCTCATCCGGCTCGACCGCACCAACGCCACCCACCGGATCCGCCCATGACCCGCACCTCTGCCGCCGTGACCGCCACATTGCTCTGCCTCGCGACCGCGGGCGCCAGCCCGCTCAGCGCCCAGGCCAGCGCCATCCCGAGCCCGATGATCGCAGAGCGCAGCATGGGTGACCCGAAGGCCCCCATCACAGTATTCGAAATGTCGGACTTCGAGTGCCCGTTCTGCCGGAAATTCTTCCTGGAGACCTTCCCGGCCCTCCAGCGCGACTACGTCAAGACGGGCAAGGTGCACTGGGTCTTCCTCAACCTGCCGATCTCCGAGCTCCATCCGAACGCCGAGCCCGCGGCCGAGTTCGCGATGTGTTCCGCCAAGTTCGGCAAGTTCTGGCCGGTGCACGATCTCCTGTACCATCACCAGGACCTCTGGGCCCCGCTCAAGGAGCCGGCCACCTTCCTGATGACCCTGGCCGATTCGGTCGGGCTCCCGCGCGATTCCCTGTTGCCGTGCCTCCAGCACCACGAAATGCAGGCGCGGGTCGGTGGCGACGCCGCGAGCGCCGCTCGGGCCGGCGCCCGGGCCACACCGTCGTTCCTGATCGATGGGGCGCTCCTGACCGGGGCCTATCCGCTGGAAGTCTTCCAGCATGTACTCGACTCGATCTACTCGGTGAGGATGGCGGCCAAGAAGCCGTGAGCCCCAAGCGTCGGCGACCGAACCGAGGCCAGGTCCGGCCGGTCAGTGCGTCGCGAGGGTGAGGAAGATGTCGTAGAGCGAGTGTGTCCACGCGGTGACGCCATAGCCGCGCATGACATAGAGGCCGCTGAAAAGGAGGCCGGCAACGGCGCGGAACACGAACGATGACAGGTGCAGTGTGTCACCGTACGGCCCGATATAGTGGAAGGCCGAGAAGATGAGCGCCCCGACCACGACGGCGAACACGTTCGCTCCGGTCAGGCTCCAGTGGAAGACCCGCCGCGCCACCAGCACCAGCCCCGACACGAGCAGGACCCGGAAGAGGAGTTCTTCGTAGATCCCGGCGCCGAGCGATACCATCAGCTGGGTCGGGACATCCAGCACCGCGCCGCCCCGGATCATCAGCGCCGAAGGCCCCTGCAGCAGGAGCGTGGTCAGGATCGACGCCACGAAACCGAACGCCACGGCCAGGACGACCGCCTCGCAGAGCATGAATGCGAAGATGTGCCAGCGCAGCGGCTCCCCGCCGGCGCGCCGATCCCGCCAAATGAGTGCAGCCCCCACCGCCACGAGCACCACGTCGAACGCCACGATGCCATTTCGGCCGCCGAGCCAGACGAACAGGCTCTTGAGCATGACGTCTGCGCCATTGCGCACGCCCGCATCGCCGTGGGTCAGCACCCGCGCCGAGAGCTCGTAGGCCAGCAGGAGCGGTGCGGCAAAGAGCACCGAATAGCGCGGGCTCCGGCTCAGTTGCCAGTAGTTCATCGTGCTCCCAGGATCTTGCCGAGCGCCGCCAGGCAACCGTCGAGGCCGGCCACGGTGTGGTCTCCCATGTGGCCGATGCGGATCGTCGTCTCTCGCAGCTTCCCGTACCCGGTGCCGACCACGTAGCCGCGCTGGTGGAGCGCCTGGGTGACCACTGTCCCCGACCGGCCCTCGGGGAGCGAGAGCGCCGTGATCGTGGCGGAACGCGCACCCTCCGGTGCCAGGATCCCGAGCGGGAGGCCTGACTCCCCGATCCAACGTTTGATCCGTGCGCGCATCGCCTCGTGGCGGGCCCAGCGCAACTCGATCCCTTCGTCGGCGATGTCGGTCAGTTGCGCCTCGAGCGCGAAAAGGAGCGGCAGCGTCGGGGTGTTGGGCGTCTGGGAGCGGCGCGCGAATGCGTCGAATTCCACCAGGTCGAAGTAGAGTCCCCGGTCCGCCACCGCAGCGGCACCGGCCAGGAACGCCTCCGACGCGACCGCAAAAGCGAGCCCGGGCGGCAGTGCGAAGGCCTTCTGGGAGCCGGTGAACACGTAGTCCAGGCCCCACGCATCGGTCTCCATCGGCATCCCCGCCACGCCGGTCACGCTGTCAACCAGACACACCGCACCATGGTGCGTGGCGAGCGCCTGCACCGCGCGGACGTCGGTCAACGCACCGGTCGAGGTCTCCGAGTGCACCACGGTGACCACCTTGCTCCGACCGACCTTGAGCCGCGCCTCGATGGCTTCGAGCGGAACGACGTCTCCCCATTCCGCGGACAGCACCTCGACCTCCCGCCCACACGATCGGGCCACCCGGGCGAACCGCTCGGCAAAGGCGCCGTTCACCAGCGCCAGCACCGGCCCCGCCGGCGCGCAGCGCAGCCCCGCCTCCATCAGGCCGGTGGCGGAGGATGAGCTGATGAGCACCGGATGGCGGGTGCGGAAGATGGGCCGGAGACCCGCCTGGAGCGTGGCGAAGAGCAGCTCGAACTCCGGACCACGGTGCGGGATCATCGGCCGGACCATCGCCCCCAGGATCTCGGGGCGGACCTCGGTGGGCCCGGGAAGGAAGAAACGTCCGTCGTCGAGCAGTCGGCTCACCGGATGCCCGCCATGTTCCACGCCACTTGTCGTCCTCGTCGAATGGTCGGCGCAATGTAGGAGGACCACGGTGGCAGCGGTAGCAAGGGCGTTGACGGGCGTGCCGTGCCCTTCGAGCTTTCTCCGATGCCCGGCACCTCCCTTGCCTACCGCATCTCCATCAGGCTCGCCACAACGCTCCTGCCTGCGGCCGCGATGTTCGACGCCAAGCTCGCGCGCGGACACCTGGGCCGGGAGGGCGCGGTCGGGCGGCTGCGCAGCTGGGCCGCCCGGGAACGGGACCGGGCCCGTCCACTGCTCTGGTTCCACGCGCCATCGGTCGGCGAGGGGCTCCAGGCGGAAGCGGTGCTTGGCCCCATCCTCGAGCGCCACCCCGACTGGCAGATCGTCTACACCCATTTCAGTCCATCCGCCGAAGCACTGGCCCGTCGGGTCGGGGCGTCAGTATCCGACTACCTGCCCTATGACACCCCGGAGGCGGCCCGCCAGCTCCTCGAGGCTCTGACTCCTGCGGCGCTCGTTTTTTCCAAGCTTGACCTCTGGCCGGAGCTCGCCACCCGCGCGGCCGCGGCAGGCGTGCCGGTGGCGCTGGTGGCCGCGACGGTGCGCCCCGGGAGCGGCCGGCTTCGATGGCCGGTGCGGGTGCTCCTGGAGCCGGGGTACCGGGCGCTCTCGGCGGTGGCGGCGGTGGATGCCCCTGATGCGGAGCGGCTGGTGGCGCTCGGGGCTCGTCCAGAGGTGGTCCAGGTCGTCGGCGATCCCAGGGCCGACAGCGTCGCGGCCAAGGTCGCGGCAGTGTCGCGTGACGATCCGTTGCTCCGATTCGGTCGAGGTGCGCCGACGCTGGTGGCCGGGTCGACGTGGCCGGGCGATGAAGCGGTACTGCTGGAGGCGTTCCACCGCGTCCACTCTCGCCACCCCACCGCTCGACTCATCCTCGTGCCCCACGAACCGACCGAGACGCACCTGGCGGGCGTCGAAGCACTGGCCCGCAGGTATGGTCTCCCCGCAGCGACCCGCCTGAGCGTCGCCACCAGCGCCATGCCATTGCTGCTGGTGGATCGCGTGGGCGTCTTGGCCGCCCTGTACGGCGCCGGATCGATGGCGTATGTCGGCGGTGGATTCCACGCCGCCGGCCTGCACAGTGTCCTCGAACCCGCCGCATGGGGCGTGCCGGTGATCGTCGGGCCAGGCTGGATGGAGAGTCGGGATGCCAGATCGTTGCTGGACGCCGGTGGCGCGGTGGCGCTCACCAGTGCGGGCGCAGCGGCGGCCCTGGCGGAAACGTGGGACCGGTGGCTCACCGACGGTCCGCTGCGGGCCCACGCCGGGGAACGTGCGCGAGCCGTGCTCGATGCTGGACTTGGCGCGGCGGAGCGGTCTGCGACGATGGTGGAGGGGTTGCTGCAGTAACGCGACGGCCCCAAGGCGCTTGGTCCGAGTCCCCCGCCTACGGCTTGGCGGGGGGCGTGCTCACGCCTGGGCCCGTGTCACCAACGATCACACCATCGAACTCGACGGTGCGCGGCACCAGGAGCCCGCCCGTCAGGACGGTGACGAGGATATTGGTGAGCTTGCTGTGGGTCCGGATCTTGACGTCCGCCACGCTCTTGCCGCCGATCAGCTGGGCCGCCAGCGCTTCCTTGAGGGTCGGTTCATTGACCGACAGGAGCCCCCACGCGAACCAGACCTGCGTCGCGCGGACCTGGAAGGGGATACCCTGGGCAGGGGTCGCGACGTCCGAGGCGAGCGTTGCCGGGACACCGAGGGAGGTGGCGTCGAAGGTCTGGGCGCAGGCAGCGAGGACAACGAGCAGGGCCGGGAGCGCGGTCCGAATGGGCCGTGGCAGGCGAGGGGTCACAAGGATACCGGAAGAAAGTACTGGGAGAGGCGCACCGGATCGGTGCGCCTCCCCACAGGGTGGGTCAGAGTCCGGGAACGTGGATGTTGTACCCGACGCCAACGGAAAAGGTCGAGGGCGAGAAGCTCGTGCCGCTCACATCAACCTTGTACATGTCGTAGGCCACCCGGAAGCCGAGCCCACCGGCCAGCCCGAGGTTGACGCCGGCGCTGAGGCCGAACTTGCTGCTCGTGGTGGTGGTGCCGCCATTCTGGAACCGGATGTACTGCAGGCGCGGCGCGATCCACGGCTTGATGGAAAGGACCGGGCTCGGGATGTTGGCGATGATGCCGATCCCCACCGGGACGTTCAACTGCTTGCCGCCGGTCCCCTGGATGTTGGAGGCGTAGCCCGCGCCGACCTGTGCGTTGACCGTGATCGGGATGAGCGGTCCGCCGAAGAGCTTGATGTTCGCAGTGGCGCCGATCCAGGTGTCGCTGGTGCCGGGATTAGGCTTGTTGGAGGCCACCGTGGCGGTGACGCCGAGGGGCCCGAGCCCGATCGATCCGGTGAGGCCGTACGTGTTCCCCTTGCCGGCATCGGCATTCGGGAATCCAACGTCGGCGTTGATGCCGATCCCGGTCCCGATCCCCGAATTGAACACGGGGAGTCCGGCGACCTGGGCCGTGGCGGGGGTGGCCGCGACCACCGACGCAAAGGCGAATGCCGCGAGGAGCTTCGAGCGCATCTGGGCCTCCTACGGGTGAAAAAAGGACGGGAGCGCACGCACTCCCGACACGGATCGGCGCGCCGCAAGCTATCGCGGACGCGCCGAGGAAGTCAATTCTGGTGGTTCAGCGCAGGAATGCCGCGCTGACGCTCACGCCGTCGAGGTCGCCGATCCCGCCCGCCACCCTGAGATCGACCCGGCGGGACATCCGCATGTCGACGCCCAGGCCGAGGGTGAACTCGAGATGATTGTTGCCCGAGCCGAACACCGGCGTCAGCACTGGCTGGACGTAGGGCACGAAGCTCATGCTGGAGCCTTCGAGGTCGAGTCGACGGCCCAGCGACAAGCCGATCGGAACGAGCAGTTCCGACCCGCCGCTCACGAACCGGCCACCGAAGCCGAGGGTGAGGGCGCCATCGAGCGGGAATCCCTGATCGTGGGTGAGCACCCGCGTCCGGGCATCGACACCGAGGAGGAGCACGGTGTTCGCGTTCCCGTTGGGGGCGTCGAAACCGCCCCGGAATCCGATGTCCCAGGCGTGGCTGCCGATGCCGTAGAAGCCTTCGAGGCCGATCCCACCACCGACCGGATCGGAGAGGGAAGCGCCGACCTCCGACGTCTGGAACGCACGATATGGTGCGGCGAAGACCGGCGTGCCGGTCGACTGGGCGGCGAGCCCCGCTGGCACGGCGGCGCTGGCCAGCAGGAGCGTCAAGATCGACCTACGCATGTGTTCCTCCTTGCACGTGTTCCGCGACGACGCGGACGGCGTCGTGGGCGACCTGCACGAACCCACCACGGACCTGATACCGGTCGGTCACACCGCCCCGATGGACCGCCAGCTCGCCGGCCCCCAGGAGCGCCATCAGTGGCGCGTGGCGCGGCAGGACCCCGATGGAACCGTCGTACGTCGGGACGGTCAGCGAGTCGGCCTCGCCATCGAAGATGGCTGCTTCTGGAGAGATGACCGTGACGCGCATCACGTCGCCGCCAGCTTCTTGGCCTTCTCGACGGCCTCGTCGATCCCACCGACCATGTAGAACGCCTGCTCGGGCAGATGGTCGAATTCGCCGGCGATGACACGCTCGAAGCTCTCGATGGTCTCCGACAGCTTGACGTACTTGCCGGGGAACCCGGTGAACTGCTCTGCCACGTGGAACGGCTGCGACAGGAACCGCTGCACCCGGCGGGCCCGGGAGACGACGAGCTTGTCGTCCTCGGAGAGCTCGTCCATCCCGAGGATGGCGATGATGT
Source organism: Gemmatimonadales bacterium (assembly GCA_049680185.1). Classification (GTDB taxonomy): domain Bacteria; phylum Gemmatimonadota; class Gemmatimonadetes; order Gemmatimonadales; family GWC2-71-9; genus CAMLHU01. Next base: position 12,979 of record JBAUHI010000096.1, read on the forward strand.
CCTGCAGGCTCTTGTAGCGCTGCAGGATCTGCTGCACGCCGACGGCCACGTTGTAGTGGCGCTCGCCCAGGTACTGGGCATCGAGGAGCCGGCTGGAGCTGTCGAGCGGATCGACGGCGGGGTAGATGCCGAGCTCGGAGATGGCCCGCGAGAGCGTGACGGTCGCGTCGAGGTGGGCAAAGGCCGTGGCCGGCGCCGGGTCGGTCAGGTCGTCGGCCGGGACGTAGATGGCCTGCACCGAGGTGATCGAGCCCTTGGTGGTCGAGGTGATCCGCTCCTGCAGGTCGCCCATCTCGGTGGCCAGCGTCGGCTGGTAGCCGACGGCGCTCGGCATCCGGCCGAGGAGGGCGGAGACCTCCGACCCTGCCTGGGTAAAGCGGAAGATGTTGTCGATGAACAGGAGCACGTCCTGCCCCTCGATGTCGCGGAAGTACTCCGCCACCGTGAGCCCGGACAGCCCGACCCGGAGCCGGGCACCCGGCGGCTCGTTCATCTGGCCATAGATGAGGGCCACGTTGGGCAGGATCCCCGCCTCCTGGAACTCGAGGTAGAGGTCGTTCCCTTCGCGGGTGCGCTCGCCGACGCCGCAGAATACCGACTTGCCGCCGTGCCCCTTGGCGACGTTGTTGATCAGTTCCTGGATGACCACCGTCTTGCCGACGCCGGCGCCGCCGAAGAGGCCGATCTTGCCGCCCTTCACGAATGGTGCGATCAGGTCGACGACCTTGATACCGGTCTCGAACACCTCGGTCTTCGGCTCGAGGTCGGTGAACTTCGGCGTCTCGCGGTGGATCGACCAGCGCTCCGCCGAGGCCGGGATCGGCGCCCCGCCATCGACCGGGTCGCCCAGGACGTTGAGGATCCGGCCCAGCGCCACGCTGCCCACCGGCACCGAGATGGCAGCACCGGTGTCGACCACCTTCATTCCCCGGACCACGCCGTCGGTCGAACTCATCGCCACCGCGCGCACCTGGTTCTGCCCGATGTGCTGCTGCACCTCGGCCACCAGGCGGACCGGGACCGCACCCGAGGGGTCCTCAAGACGGATCGCATTGTAGATCTCGGGGAGAAGTCCCGGTTCGAATTCGACGTCGAGCACCGGGCCGATGACCTGGACGACCTTGCCGATGTTGTGCGTTGCAGTTGCCATGCGGTACGGGTCCTTGGGGCTTGGGAGTCACGGGCGGAAGGTCGGATGGTCGCGTGGTCGGATGGAGTTCCATCCGGGCCATTCAACACCATCCTCCTACCCACCCAACCATCCGTCTATCCTGCCATCCGCCTATGCGTCCATCCGTCCATCTACCCCTGCAGCGCCGCCGCGCCCCCGACGATCTCGCTGATCTCCTGCGTGATCGCGGCCTGCCGTTGCCGATTGTAGCGGCGGCGGAGGAGGTCGATGATGTCGCCTGCGTTGTCGGTGGCGTTCTTCATCGCGGTGCGCCGTGCGCCGTGCTCTGCCGCGGCCGTCTCGACGAGTCCTCGGTAGATGGCGTTCCGAACGTAGAGCGGGAGGAGCTCTCCCAGGATCTCGTCGGCGGAGGGGCGCAGGATGTAATCGAGCTGCCCGCCCTTCCGCGCCGGCGCTTCGACCGGCAGGACGCGAAGGGTGGCGGGCGGGGTGCTGATGGCGCTTCGGAACTGGGCGTATACCAGGTCGACGCTGGCCAACTCGCCCGCTTCGTACGCGGTGATGAGCGGAGCGACGACCTCGGCGGCGTGCGTCGCGGTCGGCTTGTCGCCGATGTCCTGGCGCTGGGACGCGATCGGACGGCCGAGGTACTTGAAGAACCCGATCCCCTTGCGCCCGATCAGGTGGAGGTCGACGGTGTAGCCCTGCCCTTCCAGCTCCTCGATTCGCCGACGCGCCTGCTTGATCAGGTTCGAGTTGAACCCGCCGGCGAGGCCGCGGTTGGACGTGACCAGGATGACCGCGGCGCGTGTGGGCCCGCCCTTCGACGGCGGCGCCGGCTGTCGCAGGAGCGGAAAGCGCTCCGCCAGTTCGGGGCCGTGGAGATCCGCAATGACCTGCGCCAGTGCCTCGGCGTAAGGCCGTGCGCCGATCACGCGGTCCTGAGCGCGCTTCAACTTGGACGTCGCGACCAGCTCCATCGTCCGCGTGATTTTGCGGATGTTCTGTGCCGACTTGATCCGGCCCTTGAGCGCCTTGCCCGTGGCCATCGTCAGGCGGGGCGGAAGATGGACTTGAAGCCGGCCACGGCCGCCTGCAGTTGGGCGGTGAGCTGGTCATCGAGCGCCTTCTTGGTCCGGATCCCCTCGAACAGTGCGGCGTGGGTGGCGTCGATGTAGGTCAGGAAGTCCTGTTCCCACTGCCGGATGTGCTTCACGTCGACGTCGTCGAGGTGGCCGTTGGTGACCACCCAGATGATGGCGACCTGGCGCTCGACCGGCACCGGCCGGTACTGCGGCTGCTTGAGGATCTCGACCAATCGGGCGCCGCGGGCAAGCTGGCGCTGGGTGGCAGGATCGAGGTCGGAGCCGAACTGGGCGAACGCCTCGAGCTCGCGGTACTGCGCCAACGAGAGCCGGAGCGGACCGGCGACCTGCTTCATCGCCTTGATCTGTGCATTTCCGCCGACCCGGCTCACGCTGATGCCGGCGTCGACCGCGGGGCGGACGTTGGAATAGAAGAGGTCCGTGATCAGGAAGATCTGCCCGTCGGTGATCGAGATGACGTTGGTGGGGATGTAGGCCGAGACATCGCCGGCCTGGGTCTCGATGATCGGGAGCGCAGTGAGGGAGCCGCCCGGCTTCTTGATGCGCGGGTCGTACTTCACCGTCTCGGCGTTCTCGGAGATCTTCGCGGCGCGCTCGAGGAGGCGGCTGTGGAGGTAGAACACGTCACCCGGGTAGGCCTCGCGTCCGGGCGGGCGCCGCAGGATGAGCGAGAGCTGCCGATACGCTGCCGCCTGCTTCGACAGGTCGTCGTAGACGCAGAGGGTGGCCTTCCCCTCCTCGTACATGAAGTATTCCGCGATGGCGCAGCCGGAATAGGGCGCGATGTACTGGAGCGGCGCAGGGTCAGAGGCGGAGGCCACCACCACGACGGTGTACTCGAGCGCGCCCGCCAGCCGGAGCTTTTCCACGACACCCGCGACCGTCGAGCGTTTCTGGCCGATCGCCACGTAGACGCAGATGACGCCGGTACCCTTCTGGTTGATGATCGTGTCGACCGCGATGGCGGTCTTGCCGGTGCCGCGGTCGCCGATGATGAGCTCCCGCTGCCCCCGCCCGATCGGGATCATCGCGTCGATGGCCTTGATGCCGGTCTGCATCGGCTCCTTGACCGGCTGCCGCACGATGATGCCCGGGGCGATGATCTCCACCAGGCGAGTGCCGCTCGCCTTGATCGGACCGTGGCCGTCGACCGGACGACCGAGCGCGTCCACCACCCGCCCCAACATGCCGGGGCCGACCGGAACGTCGAGCACCTTGCCGGTGCAGCGGACCTCATCGCCTTCCTTCAGCTTCAAGTAGTCGCCCATCACCGCGGCGCCCACGTTGTCCTCTTCCAGGTTGAGCACCAGGCCGGCGATCGTCTCGTCGGTCTCCTGCACCGTGAATTCCAGGAGCTCGCCCGCCATCGCGGCCGCGAGGCCGTAGATCCGCGCCACGCCGTCCTTCACCTCGAGCACGGTGCCCACATCCCGCGCGTCGGCGGAGGCAAGATCGGCCGCCTCGATCTCCTTCAGCAGCACTTCCTTGAGTTCACCGGGCCGCAGGGTCGCTTCGGTCGCCATGGCTCTCACGCTGTGGTAGGATGGTGCAATTCGGCTTCAGCTTGTGAAATTTATCACAATCAAGAACGATGGCAAGGTTCGCCCATCGGACGCGGGACGGCAAGGGTGGCCGCCAGCGCCGGGTTCACGCGGTGCCCTCCTTCCATTATCCTCTGGCATGTCGACACCGCTCACGGCCTACCCCCGACACCTGTCCCGCGTAACCGGTGATGCCGGCGCCCGGCTCTTCGCACTGCTGGAAAAATGGGGCATGAACGAGCCGGCCATCCTGACCGCCCTCGCGGTCGGGGTCGGGATCCTTGCCGGCCTGAGCGTCCTCCTCTTCTATAAAGCGATCGACATCGCCGCCAATATCATCGCGCAGGTGGCGACGGTGCTCGAGATCCCGACGCCGATCGTGGCCGCCGTGAGCCTCGGGATCGGCCTGATCGTGGTCCGACTCCTGGTCCACTACGGCAATCATGACTCCGATGGCGAGAACATCCCCGATGCGATGCACGCCGTGGCACGCCGTGGCGGCGTGCTCAACCTCCGGCCCGTCGCGATCAAGACCCTCGCCGCTGCCGTGACGCTTGGCAGTGGCGGCTCGCTCGGCGCGGAAGGTCCGGTCGCGGTGCTGGGTGCGGCGGTGGGCAGTCGTGCCGGTCGTTGGCTCCGCTTCCGCAAGGACCGGGTCCGGCTGCTGTTGAGCTGCGGTGCCGCCGCGGGGCTGTCCGCCGCCTTCGGCGCGCCGATCGCCGGGGTGCTCTTTGTGCTGGAAAAGCTGGTCGGAAGCTTCCGTGCCTCGGTCCTGACCCCGATCGTCGTGGCGAGCGTGTCCGCGGCGGCGGTGTCACGCGTGGGCCTCGGTCGAGACCAGGTCATCCGGATCCCGACGGAGTATCACGTGGGCGGCGCCCGGGACCTGGTGCTCTACGCCGGGGTGGGTCTCCTGGGTGGATTCATCGGTGTCCTGTACGCTCGCGCTGCGTGGAAGGTCCCCGACTGGCTTCGTCCCCTGCCCCAATGGCTCCGAATGATGGTCGCCGCGGTCCTCGTCGCGGTGGTCGCCAGCCAGTTCTCCCCGTCGCTCTGGGGCCGGGGACACCAGGGCCTCGACCTGGGCCTCATCGCCGACCGTACGGCGTGGCTGCTCTTTGCGCTCTGCCTTGCCAAGATCGCAGCCACCGCACTCACCCTGGGCGGCGGCGGCGTGGGCGGCGTCTTCACTCCCGCCCTGGTGGTGGGCGGCACCTTCGGTGCGGCGGCCGGCGTGGCACTCACCCACCTGGTGCCGGGATGGGGACTCCAGCCGGTGGCCTTTGCCCTGGTCGGGATGGCGGCCGTCGTCGCGGCCGCCACCCACGCGCCGCTCACCGCCGTGTTCATGGTGCTGGAGATGAGCGGTGACTACGGACTCATCCTCCCGGTCCTGCTCGGCGGCGCGCTGGCGTACATCGTGGCCAAACCGCTCTACAAGGAATCGATCTACACCGAATGGCTGGCCCGCCGCGGCGAGCACATCTCCCACGGCACCGACGAATCGGTACTGGCGGCACTCACCGTGGCCGATGCGTACCGTGCCGATCCGTTGGTGCTCCCCGCCACCGCCACCTTGGGCGAGGTCCTGGCCGAGGTGCGGCAATCGGGCCAGCTTGAGTTCCCGGTGGTGGATGTCACCAACGCTGTGGTCGGGATGCTCACCTGGGAGGACCTGAAGCGCGCCCTCGCCGACGGCACCCGTGATGCGCTGGTGTCGGAGCTGGCCGATCCGCCGCGCGACGGTGTCACGCTCAACGACGACCTGCGCACGGCGCTCCGCTGCCTTCGCGAGCGCGACGCCCACCTGCTTCCCGTGCTCGACGCGACTCCACCCCACCACCTGCGTGGCGTCATCGGGCGCAGCGAGATCTTCGCGGCCTACGAAGGAGCGGTGGCGGCGGACGAGGACTAGGGTCGGTTCAGACCCGGCTCCGGGTCTTTCCCCGGGCGAACGCTTCCAGCGCACCCTTGGGTCCGAGTTCGCCCAGGCGGCGGGCCCCGACGCCGGTGATGCGGCGAGTGGTGCGATCCAAGTGGCCGGGCGAGGCGAAGCGCAGGATGGCGGCGACCCGTGTCGTGGTGTGCGCGGGATTGCCGAGGAGTTGGGCCGCGGCCGCGACACGGGTCAGGTCGATGATCCGCTTCAAGTTCGGCGCCGCCTCGACCGCGAACTGGCGCGACAGGTGTTCGCGCGTCACGTGCAGCCGCCGCGCAAGCTCGGCCGTCCGGAGCGGTCGGTCCACCATCCCCTGCAACAGGGTCCAGACCTCGCGCTGCAGCGGCGAGCGCAACCGCAGCAGGCGCGGCGCGTCGGCCAACGCCCGCCGCCGTTCCGCCTGCGCGGTGCCGCGGACCACCAGTTCGCCGACCGCCGCATCATCCACCCCCTCCACCAGCACCGGTACACCGCGCCGTGCGAAGGTCGCGAGCAGTTCCCCGTCATCGGGCCGGAACGACGCGTAGGCGAATGCCGGCACCAGCGGGAACGATGCGCGCAGCGCACTCACCTCGCCCGGCGCCATGGTGCGCGGCGTGAACACGACGGCGTCGACCAGCCGGCCGCGGAGCGCCCGCAAGAGCGCCGCCTGCGATCGGCACACCAGCAGGCCGCCCGAACCACGCGGCAGTGACCTGCGCAGCGCCGCGAGCGCGGTGCGGCTTTCCAGCCAGGCGGCAACGACCGCCACGATCAGTCTTCGGAGGGTGGAACGGGGGCGGGGACGGCGG
>JBAUHI010000097.1:0-5309 GCA_049680185.1 Gemmatimonadales bacterium
CCATTTGGCGACCCCGTTCTGCATCCACGGTCAGCGCTTTTTATGTGTCGGCTTCTTGGGGCGCTTCGGCTTGGGATGTTTGGCCTTCGCGTGCGCCCGCGCCTTCACCTTCGCATCCTTGGCACGCAGGGCGGCCCGGTCGTGCCGCTTCTGGTCGGCAGCGTGGATGTCGAGGAGCAGACGGTCCCCCTCCTCGATGCCGAGCAGCCCCCGACGGGTGGCGTACCGCACCAGCTCCTCGGCATCATCCACGGCAAAATCAGTCAGCCGGGCGGCGGCCCGGATCACGTTGAGGAGGGCGTCCGCGACCGGGCTCCGGAGGACGTTCGCGATCCCCGGGAGTGTCTCCAGCAGGGTCGAGATCTGTGCATTGCCAAGTTCGGAGGCCACTGCCCATCTCCTGATTGAGGGACCGCCATCTGGTGGCTGAAATCGGCGCCAACGTACCCCCGAACCACCCACCCAGTCAAGCACCCAGCAGAACGGCGACCTGCCGATGGCAGGCCGCCGTTCTGGCAGGCAGGTTGATCCGCCTTGGGTGTCTAGAAGTCGTACTGGATGAGGGCCGAGGCGCTGATCCCGGTCACGCTGGCTGAGCCGCCGCCTGGGAACTTGGCATTTCCGAGGTCCACTCGGGCGTTCGGCACCAAGCTCATGCGGTCGGAGAGGCGCATCCGGACGCCGGTCCCGATCCCGGCCAGGATGCCGCTGCCGCCGCCTTGCTGGCTCAGGATCCGGGCCTCGACCACCGATTCAAGGGTGGTGCCGGACGCGATGGGGATGTGGTGCGCCAAGCCGGCCGTGAGGATGTTCTCCCGGTTGCCGGTCGACGCACCCGCGGTGTCACCAGCGGCGCGGAAGTAATCCCATGCGTACCCGGTGACGGTCCCGCCGAGCCCGGGACCGGTGAGCGACGCCTCACCGATGAACCGCTTGCCGGGACTGTAATGCTGCTGGGCTCCGGCCCCGGTGCCGAACGCGTCATCGCCGTAGGTGCTGAAGGTGAGCCCAAGTGTGAGGCGTGACTGCCCAATGAGGCGGTCGGCGCCGATCCGGACGCGACCTTCGAAGCCGGGCTTGTAGCTCAGGCTGTCGCCGGAGACCGGGTTGAAGCTCGAATTGAGTCGGCCGCTCAGGGCGAGCCCCAGGTTCCACGAGCCCAGATGCCGCGTGCCGGCCAGGCCGGCGGTGGCAGAGAATCCGTTCGCGAACGAGTTGATCGGGAAGAGCAGCCAGTTCGAGGCGCTCGCGCCGGCCGCCTGGGCCTGGGTCGAGTCGAACTTGGTGCCGGTCGGCAGGTTGAGCACGAGCGTTGCGACGAGCGCATCGCTGAACACATACGCGCCGCGGATCTGGGCGTCGGTCAGGCCACTCAGGGTCTGCTTGGCGCCGCCGGTCGGCGTGGCCGTGGTGCTGCCGTAGTAGGTGCCCAAGTCGATCGCGAGCTTCGAGGAGACCGGGATGGCCACCGCGATCGGGATCGCGAACTGGCTCACCTTGTCGTAGACCGCACCGGCGCCGAACTGGTAGCTGCGGAACTGGGCTCCGGTGGTCGCCGAGGGATTGGCGTAGAACGCGTTCCCCTGTGCTGCGAGCGGGGCCGCTGCGAGCGCCAGGATCGCGGAGCAGATGGAAAGACGCATCAGGTTCCTCATCACGGGCGGGGGATCACGATGATGATGGTGCCCCCAAGCTGGCCCACCACGACGTTGTCGCCACCACCGGATTCTGGCACCGGCGGACGGTTGATCGGCGGGCCGCTCCCACCGCCGCCACTGTTATTCAGGTCGCCACCGATGCTCGGATTGATGCCATTGGAAAGCTGCAGCAACCCTCCGGTCGGGCCGGACTGTCCGGTGCCGGCGAGCTGCTGTGGCTGCTGGCCCTGGGCCTGCGACATCTGGACGTTCTTGGCAGCCTGTGCCTTGGCGGCCTGAAAACCGGGATCCTGCGAGGCCGCGCTGTTGAAGAATCCGGCGGCGGCACCGAAGTCGCCGTTATCCTCCGCTACCAGACCACGACTGAACGCCAGGAACGCCTGCAGGTTCCGGGTCGGCTTCTGCTGGATCGACTGCTGCTCGGCGGGCGTGAGGGTGATCCCCATTCGCTGCAGCAGCTGGAGCACCACGTTCTTCTCGGCATCGAACAGTTGCTGCAGTTGGTCGGTGGCCGTTCCGGTGGCCGTGACCTGGCTGGTGGTGGTATTGACCACGTTGGCGTCGAGCCGGAGATCCGTGCCCGTGGTGGCGTCGGCGAGGGTGCCCTGGACCACCTGATCGGCGCGGAGAAGTCGTCCCGACCGTGCCGCGGTGGCGGGATCGATCCGGCCCTGCTGTGCCAGCTTCAACTCGTCGGTAAGGGCCTGGACCCGTTCGCGCTCCAGCAACTTGAGCCGGGCGACCTGGCCGAGGTCGTTGACGACCAACTGGGTCAGGCCGCGGCCGAGCGGTGCGAGCGAGGTATCGGCACCGGCGTAGTGGAACGGCATCACGGCGACGGTGTTCGGTTCCGGGGGCGTCTGGGAGAGGGTCGCCTCCTGTGCGATGGCCGTCTGGGCCGAGGCCACCATCTCGCGCCGGGTAAGGAGCACCAGGCGGTCATCGAGCTCGGCGCGTCGGCCGGCCGAGGTCGCGAGCGGCCGGGCGGTGCCGTAGGCCGCGCGGGCGGAATCGAACTGGCCGAGTTCCTCATCCGACAGGCCGAGATAGACCGTCGCGCGGTAGTTGCGGCGATCGAGCGACACGGCGGTCTGGAGGGCATCGTGGGCCCGATCCCAGTTCTTGGCCGCGTAGTACCCGATGCCGAGACGGGTGAAGAGATCACTATCGGTCGGGTGGGCCTTGGTCTGGGCCTCGAGGGCCGGCAACTCCTCCGGCTTGACCTCGGGTCCGGACATGCCGGACGCGCACCCCGCGAGCGTGGCGCACAGGGTCAGCAACAAGAGCGAATGCGTTCGTGACTGGGGCATGGCTGGCGTCCCACCGGGGCTGGGGTTGACCCGCCAATGTACCGGCCGTTGCGGCGCTCGGCAACCAGTGGCAACACCCGGGCAGTGTGCGGAAGGTCACAGTGGCAGGTCCCGGTCCGCGACCTTCCGCCGCAACCGATCCGGCCGCATATTGAAAGGGCAAGGCGGGCATCAGACCCCGTCCGCCTGAGAGGCACCCAGTGGGACGTCGAGGGATCAAGGAGTACCGGGCCGGAGAGGCGCTGAACCTCATCGCCGCTGACCGCGATGGGCAGGCCTTGGTGTGCCCCAGTTGTGGCGCCGCCGCGATCGAGCGGGAGCCCCGGCGACCGTCGAAGTCCAAGACCGCAGACGCCGGCCGGGTGACCCTCCACTGCAGTGCCTGCGGCCGCAGCGCCGTCTACCTCTCCCGACCCGACCGCGTCGCCCCCGAACGGATGGCCCCGCCCTACCCCAGGCCGCGCTAAGTGCTCCTCAGTGCGGGTGGGTGAAGAACCGTCTCCAGCGGATGGCGGTAATGGCCGGAAGCGGGCGCCAGCTACGCATGTCATAGCTGAAGTAGATGAACAAGGGTGTTCCCCGCACATTGGCCCGGGGCAGGAAGCCCCAGTAGCGGCCGTCGTAGGAACTGTCCCGATTGTCACCCATCACGAACAGTGAATCGCGCGGCACCACGACCGGACCCCAGTCGTGGAGGTCGGGTGCGAATCCTGCGGTGTCGCGGCCCACCAGATAGTGGACCTGCCAGCTGCGCATCTCATCCCTGTAGTACGGGCCGGCGGTCTCATCGGGGGAGAGGTTCTGGGTGTACGGCTCGACCAACGTGGTCCCGTTGCGGATGACGACCCCATGCCGCATCTGGACCGTGTCTCCCGGAATGCCGATCAGTCGCTTGACGACCTTGAGCGTCTCGATGGGAGAATCGAAGATGACGATGTCACCGCGTCGAGGATCACGGACCTTCGGCAGCGTGGCGTTGACGAACGGGATCTTGGCCCCATACTCGAACTTGTTGACGAAGAGGAAATCGCCCTCGAGGAGCGTGTTCTCCATGCTCGGCGACGGGATGTGGTACGCCTCGATGACGAAGGTGCGAAGCACCAGCCAGACCACCAGCGCGAACGCTATCGACTTGACCCAGTCCCACAGCCAGGCGGCGGCGGTCTGCGATCCAGGTGGCGGGGTCTGGTCGGGCGGAGCGTCGGTCATCGGAGATCAGGGAAAGAGCTTGGGGAGAGAGAGCGGCGGTCGGCCGGGAACGACGACCGCCACCGGCGTCCACAATCATAGCGCAACGAGGTCCCGGACGGACATTCGCCATGGCGTTCTCGCTTCCGGCCCCGTTCCGGTACATCACTCCCGGCCCCCAGGACAGAACGCCGACCCTGGGGCACCACCCGTGGTCAGTTCACCCAGTCGGCGATGAACAGGTTGATCTCGCCCGGATGTGCACCGTGGCGATTCGACGCCCACACCAGCTTGGAGCCGTCCTTGTTGAACATCGGGAACCCGTCGAACTGCGGACTGGCAGTGATGCGCTCAAGGCCGGTGCCATCGACGTTGACGACGAACAGGTCGAAGTCCCCACCCCGCGGGTCCAGGTAGTTCGAGCCGAAGATGATCCGCTTGCCGTCGGGAAGGAAATAGGGCGCGAAGCTGGCGCCCCCCAGATGTGTCACCTGGTGCGGATCGCTGCCATCGGCGTTGGCGACCCACAGCTCCATATGCGATGGCCGCACCATGCGGTTCGCCAGCAGCGACTCGTAGTCCGCCGTGTCGGCCGTGGTGACGGGATACCCGGCACGCCAGACGATCTTGGTGCCATCAGGTGAGAAGAACGCGCCACCGTCATAGCCCACCCGGTGCGTGATGCGCCGGACGTCGGTGCCGTCGACGTTCATGGTGTAGAGCTCGAGATCGCCATCCCGGGTGCTGGTGAAGATGAGGCGTTTGCCATCGGGTGAGAGCGTCGATTCGGCGTTGTAGTCGCCGTTGTTGGTCAGCTGATGGAGATCGGACCCGTCACGCCGGGCGGTGAAGATCTCGTACTGGCTGAGCGGCCAGACATATCCGTGGGAGCGGTCCGGCGGCGGCGGGCACGCGGTGTCGTGCGGCGCGGTGGAGCTGTAGACCACACGCGTATCGCCGGCGTAGAAGTAGCCGCAGGTGGTCTTGCCCCAGCCGTTGGAGATCCTGCGCATATGCGAGCCGTCGATCTTCATCACGTATTCCTGGTCGCACCCCTTGGTGAGATCCGGGGCGCGCTGGAAGACGAGCCACTGACCATCGGCCGAGAAGTACGCCTCGGCGTTGTTGCCGCCGAAGGTCAGCTGCCGGATGT
>JBAUHI010000098.1:0-4761 GCA_049680185.1 Gemmatimonadales bacterium
CAATCGCACCGAGCGCTCTTCAAGCGCCCGCGTCGCTTCGAGGCGGGCCTCGCCGGCAGCCGCGGCGTCCTGGCGGGCCCGCGCCTTCGCCTCGGCGGCGGCGCCGCCGCCATGATTACACAGCGGCAGCGGGATGGCAATACCCAGGAGCTCAGTGGACCCCTGGTTGGGATCGGTCGGATCGTTCCACTCGACGCCTCCCTGCAGGTCGGGAAGCGGCAATTGAGAGATCGACTGCGCATGTGCCCGCGCGGCCGAAGCGGCCGAATCGGCGAGGGCCGCACGGAGCGCCGGCAGTTGCTGCAGCCCCACCGCCGCGGGAATTGGCGCGTCCAGGCCGTCCTCGAGCGCGCCATTCGGGATCAGTGCCTCAGTGCCGCCGACTGCTCGGGTGAGTGCCGCCGCCGCCACGCGGTCGTCCTCCCGCGCGAGCGACACGGCGTAGCGTGCGCGCTGCGCTTCCTGCGCCACCTGATCGCGCTCGAGTTCGGAGATGTCCCCGGCGGCGAGGCGGGCGTCGGCGGCGCGGGCGAGCGAGTCTGCAAGCGCGGCCTGATCCTCGGTGAGCGCCATCGAACGCGCGGCGGCGACGGCATCGTAGAACGCCACCCGGACATCGCGGGCGAGGGCGGCCAATGTGCTCACGGAGTCCGCTTCCGCCCGCGCTACGCCGGCCGCCCCCGCCGCGCGGTCGCTCGAATGGCGCAGCAGCCAGTCGAGCGGCTGGGTCACTGTCGCGTGTTCTTTGGGTGTATCGCCGGTCCAGGTGTATGAAAAGACCGGGTTCGGCACTGTCATTCCCGTCCGCGCGGCCCCGCGCGCCTCCGCGACCCCCGCGGCTGCGCCGGCCACCATCGGTCGGGTCGCGCGCGCGCGCGCCAGCGCCTCGGCCAACGTGACCGAATCGTGGATGACCGCGCCTTGCAGCGCGACAGCGAGGACGAGCGTCAGCAATGACATTCCCTATGGGAGGGGACGCCGAAGCTATCGACGCCAGATGACACCTTCGTGACGGCGTCAGCGGTGCGAATGGGGGATCTCGAGCGACACCACGTTCCGATCGCCGACCCGACGGACCGACAACCCTCCGCCGTGGACCCCGGCGATCCAACGCAGGAGTGCCAAGCCGAGGCCGCGCGGCTCAGGCCCTTCGTGCGGGCTGGACTCGCGGGACTCCCAGTCGCCAGGGAGCGTTGCACCAGGATTCTCGACGGTGATGACCGCCCGACCCTCTTTGGTCGAAACACTGATGCGGACGGGTCCGTCGCCAACGCTGTGCCTACACGCGTTCTCCAGCAGCTCCATCACTGCTTCTCGCAGGAGCATCGCATCGCCGGTCACCTCCACGGCGTCCATGGTGCCGAGGTCGAGCGCTCGTCCCAGCGCGTGGGCGCGGGCGCGGAAGAGATCGGCGCCCTCGAAGACGAGCCCATCGAGGTCGACAGCGTCGGCCAGTTGGGGCCGCTCCCCCGCCTGGGCCCGCGCCAGCAGGAATAGGTCGCTCACGCGGTGGCGCATCTGCTGTGCGGCCAGCTGGATCCGCCGCAGCGTGGCGAGCCGCTCGTCGGCACCGCGAGCCGGCTCGAGCGCCAGCTGGCTTTCGCCCAGTACCAGCGTGAGCGGCGTACGCAGCTGGTGGGCGGCCGCCTCGAGAAATCGGCGGTTCTGGCTGTGGACCTGGTGGAGTCGATGCAGCAGGTCGTTGAATTGGGCCGCGAGCTGGTCGATCTCGTCCGGCGGCACCGCGACCGGCAGCCGGCGCTCCAGGTCGTCCGGCGGCAGCTCTGCCACCGCCCGCGCGAGCGTACCCACGGGAGTGAGCGCAAAGCGCGACAACAGATACCCGCCGCTCAGCGACAACAGCAGCACCAGTGGAGCGCTCAGCACCAGCCACGTGAGCAACGCATCGTTCTCCGCCACCAACCCAGCGATGGACGTGACTGCGACCGCCGTGATATTCCCGGCGGTCGGATCGGCGAAGGCGTAGTATCGCGCCAACGCGCCTCGGACCGTCCGTGGCCGGCCGAGGGTAAGCCCTGCGGCGGCGGGGATCACGCTGAGGAGCGCGGAATCGCCGTGCGACCCCAGGACGGCACCATGCGCGTCGAATACTCGGAACGCCACGGTGGGGTCGGGCCATTCGCCGAGGACCTCGCCGGCCGCCGCGGTGACGGTGCGGTCACCGGGGTCGGTCACTTGCTCCTGACGGATCGACCGCAGGAGCTGCTCGGCCGAGAGCTGAAGGTGGGCGGTGACGCGGCGGCTCGCCTGGCGGCGCAAGTAGGCAAAGAGCGCCGTGTTGAGCGCCACCAGGCCGATCAGGAATGCGATCGCGAAACCGGCGGTGAGCCGGAGGCGGACCCGGCTAAGCGCCATCGGCCGGCTCCCGTTCCGCCAGGATGTAGCCTCGCCCCCGGACGGTGTGGATCAAAGGCGGCAGGTCGGACGAGCCGATCTTCCGCCGCAGGCGCCCCACCAGCACGTCGACCACGTTCCCCACCGGATCGAAATTGTCGTCCCAGACCTTCGCGAGGATCTGGGCCCGGCTCACCACGCGATTCGGGTTGCGGAGGAGGTATTCGAGGAGGGCGAGCTCGCGATCGGAGAGCTCGATCGTCCGACCGGCACGCTGCGCCGTGAGCGACTGGGTATCGAGCTCGAGGTCGGCGAAGTGGAGCGTCACATCGAGGGCGGTGCCGGGCCTGCGGGCCAGGGCACGGAGACGTGCCAGCAACTCCTCGATGGCGAATGGCTTGGCGAGGTAGTCGTCGGCGCCGGCATCCAGGCCACGGACCCGGTCAGCGACGGCGGCGCGTGCGGTGAGGATGAGGATGGGGGTCTTGCCGCCGGCCTTCCGCCAGCGGCGGCAGACCTCGAAGCCGTCGATGTCGGGAAGCCCGGCATCGAGGACCACGAGGTCATAGTCGTTGACGGGCAGCAGCGCCAAGGCCTGGGCGCCTGTCCCAGCGAGGTCGGGTGCCCAGGTCGCTTCCCGCACGGTGCGCTCGAGCAGATCGGCCACGCCCGGGTCGTCTTCGACGATCAAGATGCGCATCGAGCCCAGGCCCTCGTCCGGCTACCGATGACCGGTCGTATCTCGCGGTTCAGGATGCTTCGCTGTCGAGTGTGCACGCTTCTCCTGGGCGTTCTCACGCGCCTCATCGGCCGGGCCTTCGTGGCTCACATCGACGATGGTACCGGTCTTTGCGTTGACATTAACCTCTGTGATGCCGGGCTGGCCCGCAACCTTCACGTCGAACGACCAGATGAGCCGGTGATGCTCCACCTCGAGTTCGCCCTCGGTGATAGTGCCGTGCGGTACCTTCGCCAGGGCGATCTTCTGGGCACTATCGCTCGACACCGTCGCTTTGGCGAGCAGCGACGGCTTGGCGGTGATCTTGACCGCGGGCGGCTTCTGGGCATTGAGCACAACAGGGGTGAGCAGTACAGCGGCGGTGAGCGAGAGCGCGTGGCGAGTGCGCATCGGATGTCTCCAGTGAAGGGGTCGGGTCCCGCACGGTGATCGCACGGGAGCCGAGAAGATGCCTGGCTTCGGTGACACACCGATGACCGCCCTGCCCGGCCGCGTCATCCTCCTGTCATCTCTTTCGGCAAGATTCGCGGTCACTCCCGTTCCATTATATGTGTCGCTCCGTCCAGGGAAGGGTATCGCCGTGAAGCTCATCGCCCGTATCGCCGGATCTGCCGCCGCGCTGCTGTTCATGGCGGCGCCGCTCGCCGCGCAATCGTATCACCTGACGCACACGTACACCTTGGGTGGAGATGGTGGCTGGGATTACATCTCCCTCGACACCGTGGGTCATCGGTTCTTCATTGCCCGGGGTGATCGGGTGATGGTCGTCGACCAGCGGACCGGCAAGCTCCTGGCCGAGATCCCCGGCTTTGACCGAGCCCACGGCGTGGCATTTTCGTACGCCACCGGTCGAGGCTTTGGCACCTCTGGCGGCGACAGCGTCGTGGTCGAGTTCGACCTCAAGACGCTCAAGGTGCTGGCCCGGATCCCGGCGGCGCCGGACTGCGACGCGATCCTCTTCGACCCGGCCACCGGGCACATCTTCACTTTCAATGGTGATTCGCATACCTCGACGGTGATCGATCCCGCCACCGGGACCAGGATCGGCACGATCGACCTTGGCTCCGCGCCGGAATTCGGCGTGTCGGATGGTGCGGGAAAGCTCTACGTGAACCTGGAGGAGAAGAGCGAGGTGGCGGAGATCGACGCGGCGGCGATGAAGGTGACGCGTTCGTGGTCCATTTCGCCGGCGCAGTCTCCGTCCGGGCTGGCCATCGACCGGGCGCACCATCGGCTCTTCAGTGTCGGGCGGAACGGGATGATGGCGGTCTCCGACGCCGAGGCTGGAAAGGTCATCACCACTGTGCCGATCGGCCGAGGGGTCGATGCCGCGCGGTTCGATGACGGCACCCAGCTCGCGTTCGCGTCGAACGGCGACGGCACCCTCACCGTGGTCCATGAGGACTCACCCTCGGCGTTCCACGTCGTGAGCAATGCGACGACCAAAGAAGGTGCTCGCACGATGGAGCTCGATCCGGCGAGCCATACCCTGTATACCGTGACCGCCGACTTTGGCCCGGCACCGGCTCCCGTCGCCGGTCAGCGCCGGTCCCGCCCGCCGGTGCTTCCCGGGACGTTCGCGCTGCTGGTGTTGCAGCCCTGATCCGCTGGGTACGCAGGGCGGGGGGCGCCGGGATGATCTCGGCGCCCCTGTTTCTTGCTCTGCG
>JBAUHI010000099.1:0-24365 GCA_049680185.1 Gemmatimonadales bacterium
CAGCTCAAGGCACGCCAGTCGCTGGCTGATGGGACCCGCGCGCGGGAGACGCTGCTGGCCGATCCCAACGTCTACGACCGGATGGCGGCGGCCGCGGTCCTTGGCAACTTTGCGGCCAACGACTCCACCTGGTGGGCTGTCGTGGCGGCAATGCGGGAACGGGAGGGCGGGGCCAGGGATGCCGCCGACGCCACGCTGTACACCCTCGGCAACACCGTCAGCCACGATGTGGATTGGGCCCCAGCCGCCGCGGATCTGCACGCGCTCCTGGACGGCACCAATCTCCCGCAACTCACGATGGTGATGACCCAGTTGAGCGCGACCGGGGTCGGTCCCGCCTTGGCCAAACCTCTGCTGCAGGGCGGCGGGCACGGGGTGCTGATGTACGCGGCGGCGCGCCAGCCGATCGTGCACGCTGTCGCGATCCGATTCCTCCGCCTGGTGAGCGGCAAGGATTTCGGAGATGACGTGGGAAAGTGGCAGGCGTGGATCGAGGGGTTGTAGGGCGCCTCGACGCATGAGACGGATGGGCGGACGGACGGATGGTCGGATGACGCGGATGATGCCGGTCACGTAGGGGGTGGCCTGCGGCCACCCCGCGCGCACGGAACCTGACAAGACACCGGAACCTTCCCGACGCAGAGCGCGGCGAGGGACCTACCTCGTCGGCGTCGGGGATTCAGGCAGCGCCACCATATCAGCCTCACCCCCTGTCCCCCTCTCCTCATACGAGGAGAGGGGGGACGCCAGACCGGATTCGATCGCCTACCCGAAACGGCTTTCGATGAACCCGTGCGCCGTGCGTCCCTCCGTCCCTCCGCCTCTCCGTCCCTCCGCCCACTGTCACACCCCCACACCATTATCCGACCCATCATGCCCACCCGCACCTGGACCCACGATTGCCGGCCCGGAGACGCCAGTACCTGGTGGTCCGACTCCCCCGTCTGCCCGCACTGCGGCGGCACCGCCACCTACCTGCACGTGAAACTCGACGGAATGGATCGGATGGCGCGGGAGCAGTACGCCTGGGGGCTCAAGGCGCTCGGCGACCACATCCCGCTCACCCGCGAGATCCTCGACCCCCTGCGGATCACCTGCGCCGTCTGTCACGGCGGTGCGTGGCGGACAAATGGCGACGTGCATCCGATCATGACCGTCTGTCCCTGCTGTGAAGGTACCGGCAGGGTCTGGACCGTCCCACCTGACGTGGCCGATGCCGCCATTGCCAAGGTCGTGGCTGCCTTTCCCGACGCCGTCACCGACATCGTTCCCCATTTCAATTCGGGGGACCCGGTGGTCCTCCATGACGATGGGACCATCGAGGGGCCGTGGCGGCCCAGGCGTCGATCACCCAAGAAGGGGAAATGATGCAGACCATTCGTATCGCGCTGTTCGTGGTGGTACTGGGCGGGGTGCCGCTCGGTGCCCGCGCGCAAGCAGTACCCGATTCCGCGGCCATCCGCGCCGCGCGGGCCACCCTGGACACCAACCTCAGGAACATTGCCACGGCCCAAGAGGCGTACTTCGCGGATCACGAGGCCTACGCCTCATCGGTGCATATGCTGGCCGATGTATTCCGGTCGAGCGCTGGAGTGACAGTTGTTATCGTGACCGCATCGGACGCTACGTACAGCGCTTTAGCGACGATCGATCGGGTCCCGGGGCTGGTCTGCGAGTGGTACCTGCAGCTGGCCGCACCACCGCTCGGCACCGGCAATCCGGAGACCGTCGACTGCCGGGGACCGTGAGCCGCCGGCGAAATCGGGCGGAAAGCCAGTAACGGCGCGAACGTCAAAAAATAAGACAGATGGGCATGGAGCAATGGGGTAATCTCTGTATGGTGCAAACACTCTTCACGCCACAGATTCGAGCCAGCGCGATTCAGGCTCGCATTTATCACGACCCAAGAGCCACATGACCTGAAGATGGAGAGGCAATTGTGCCCAAACATCATCTCTTGGAGATCTGGGATCCGGCCGCGGGGCCTGACCACCTTCAAGCTCACAGCCGCGTCCTCTTGGACTCTGTCCACCGGTATCGAGCAGGCCGCTGCACCGAGGACGACGTCTTTGTTTGGTGGGGTCACGACCGAGGAATCTCGCCAGGCCCATCGAACGATCGATTGCAGGCTGTGCTCGGGGTTCCGGTCGAAGCGAGTCGCAATGACCCGAGTGAGGAGACTCTGCTATACCTCACCGACTTCTCGTCACTTTATGTCGCGCATCTAGGAACCGTCACTGGAAGCGAGCCGCAGAGACACAACGGCAGTACCGTCCCACGCATGTATCGGCGAACTCATTGTGACCTATGGTTCCGGCTCTGGGACATCCGGCGAATCGTGGATCGCGACACGCAGTCAGCCGCCCGCGAGCTTCGTAAGCTCCGGTTCGCTGATTCGGACCGGCCGGTTGGTCTGCGGGATGGCGTGCCTGAGGCGCCGTTCCTGGTCACCAGCCACGATGAGGACCGCTATTTCGAACCAGCCATTCGCAGCAAGTACATCGAAGACAAGTTTTGGGTCGAATTTGATTCGACCCGTGTGAACGTGGGTGCCGTGGAACGCGACCTAAGACAGAATCACTTCGGCAACGAAGCGTGGGCCAAGTTCAGCCCGCTGACACGCACATTCATCGCTACAGCCGAGACGCTGTGGCGCGAACATTCGACGGAGCCGTTGTTCGACGTTGGGGTCGTGCTGGTCGAGCTAGCCAAGGCCGTGGAGGTTCATTCTAACCGCTTCTTGGAGCGCGCGGTTTCAAAGGCCCCACCGGAAGTGAGGTTTTTCAACCGTGACGGCCAAAGCCTGGATCTCAGTTTCACTCCCACATTGAGCTTAGGTGACCTTGCGAGGTACTTCGGGGACGAGAGAGTGCGCAAGTTCTTCCGTGCGCGCCCCAACGACGGCCAATGGTTCGCCGAAGCACTGCCCGCAATCCTCGGTGAGCTGGCGATACTTCGGAACAAAAGCGCCCACGCTGGCGAGCTGAACGTTGACGAGGTCGCGCTTTGGCGAAATCAGTTGATCGGCATCGGCTGTCTCGGACACCTGATGCGCCTCGCAAATGCATTCGTCGTTTAACTGAAAGATGCGACCGGCGGCCTGATAGCGCTTGGATTTTGCGGAGCCAGCCGACTGCAGCGGGACGGGCCGCCCCCCCCGGGGGGGGAGAAAACGATTTCACAGAGTGCCCACATCTTATGGCGAATGGCCACCCCTGGACAGAGTCTGCGCTCACTGCGATGAGTAGGCAGGTGGCTGGAGTCGGATCGCAAGCCTGCGGTGCAAGGCACAACACCACTGGAACTCCATGAAACTCACTGACCCGCAGCGACGCGCAATTGAGCACGACGGACAGAACCTTCAGCTGATCGCGTGCGCGGGATCCGGGAAAACCGAGGTCGTCGCCCGACGGATCGTGCATCTCCTCACTCCGGGGCGCCCCGATTCCCTGTCTCCGCGCAACATTGTCGCATTTACATTCACAGACAAAGCGGCCGCGGAGCTCAAGGAACGGATCATCACCCGCACCCACCAAGCGCTCGGAGAGCTCCCGGGAATGGCGGAGATGTTCGTGGGGACGATCCACGCCTTCTGCCTGGAGCTACTCAAGAGCGAGACGGCCAAGTACCTCAAGTACGAAGTACTGAACGAGGTTCAGCAAGTGCTATTCACCGATCGGCACTCACAAGCCAGCGGTCTCACCACGACGATCGACCTCAAGGGGAATGCGCTCAGACGCTATATCGACACCGAGCGCTACCTCTCAGCTCTTGCAATTCTCCGAGAGGCCCAACTCGACACTCTGAAACTGGAAGGGTGTTCCGTGGTCGATGGGCGCCTCAAGTACCGCATGCTCCTCGACGACAAGCGCTATCTCGACTACACGGCGATCCTCGCCCTTGCGGCCCAAGCCTTACTCGAAGACGCCGGTGTGCGAACGATGTTGGCGGAGCGGGTTAAGTACGTGGTGGTGGACGAGTACCAGGACGTCAATCCGATCCAGGAGCAGATCGTCCGCGCGCTTCACGACCTCGGCGCCAGGTTGTGCGTGGTCGGCGACGACGACCAGACCATCTACCAATGGCGCGGTAGCAACGTCCAAAACATTTTGACGTTTGCGAAACGGTACCCTGGGGTGGATCAGATCCCCATCGAGGAGAATTTTCGCTCCAGCGACGGTATCGTGGAAACGGCCCGTGACTTCATCGCCCGCAATGGCGAGCGGCTCCCTAAGGCAATGAAGCCTACCGGCGCCCAGCCGTACGAGGCCGGCGACGTCGTGGCGTTGTCGTTCCCAAACGCGAACGCAGAGGCCCGCCACATCGCGGCGACCGCTCAGTCACTCCTCGGCACCGCCTTCAGTGAGGACGCGCAGGAGCGCGGCCTTGCCTGGTCGGACATGGCCATCCTCCTCCGGAGCGTGAAGGGGAGCGCCAAGCCTATCACCGACGAACTCAAGACCGCCGGCATCCCTTACGTAGTCACGGGGATGACGGACCTCTTTGAGACTGCGGAGGCGGAGGCTGCCCGGCAGCTCTTTTACTTCCTTGGAGGAGTGGAGGGTGTTACCGAGGCCACAGTGGAGCAGGCATGGCGCGATGCAAAACTCGGCCTTGACCCAATCGCTCTCACTAGTGCGTTGCGGGATGCCGGCGCCTCCAAAGCAGCGCTCACAGACCCGGAACAGGAACGCTGGGGCCAGTATAACCTCCAGCGTGTCTTCCTCGCCTTCCTTGAGAAGGCGGAACTGCGAGAGGAACGCGTCCCAAACAACCGTGGTGACGTGGTCTTCTACAACCTTGGCAAGTTCAGTCAAGTCATCTCTGATTACGAGACGATCCACTTCCACTCCAAACCCGCAGAGAAGTACGACGGCTTCGCGAGCTTCCTCAAGCACCGAGCCGAGGACGCTTACCCCGAAGGGAAGCAGGACGATCAATACGCCAACCCGGACGCGGTCCGGATTATGACGATTCACCAGGCCAAAGGAATGCAGTGGCCGGTGGTGTTCGTCCCCGCGTTGCTCAAGAACCGCTTCCCGGCCAAGAAGCCGGGTGGCAGGAATGTCTGGCACCTGCTCCCGAAGGAGGGGATCCTGGATCAAGCCCGCTACGAAGGGACGATCGAGGACGAACGGCGCCTATTCTACGTCGCAATGACCCGGAGTCAGAAGTTCCTCCACCTCACTTGGGGGCCGGTCCCCGGGAATCAACTCTACCAAAAGGTCTCCGAGTTTTACGACGACGTGCTCGTCTCCGCGCACGTAAAGCGCAGGGCTCCGGACTACTCAGGCCGCCGTAGGCTCCCCCCACAGCCGCGCGCGGGTGTGGCGAATGTCGTCTTCTCCTTCTCTGATCTCAAGTACTTCTTCGAGTGCCCCTACCAGTTCAAGCTGCGAATCCTTTATGGCTTCAATGCCCCGCTCCACGAGGCGCTCGGTTACGGCAAATCGTTGCACGACGCCCTCGCCGACGTGCACCGGCGCGCAGTCAACAAGGATTTTGCCGGGGCCGCCGAGGCATCCACCCTGGTGGATACTCACCTCCACGCCCCTTACGCCTACCCATCGCTCCGAGAGAATTTGCGAGCCGCCGCAGAAGTGGTGGTGCGGAACTACATCGAGAAGAACGTCGCTGAGTTCCCCAACATCGAGTTCGCGGAGAAGCAGATCGGCATCGAGCTTGGCGACGGGGTGAGCATCACCGGACGCATTGACCTGGTCCGACGGCTCGACACCGGTGAGACCACCATCGTGGACTTGAAATCGAGCGACCGGGCTCAAGCCGAGGAGGTTACCGATACCCAGCTCCACATCTACGCCTTGGGATATCAAGAGCTTACGGGACGTCGTCCGGATTTTGTCGAGACTTACGAACTCGACGAGGGCAAGCGGAAACCGCGGGCCGTGGACGATGATTTCATCGCTGACGTGAAAGCCAAGACACGCAACGCGGCCCATGCTCTCCGCAACGGAGCACTACCTCCTGAGCCGGAGAAAAGGAAGTGCGGTGCCTGCGACTATTGCGGGATGTGCAGCGCGGGCAAGCATATGGTGGCCAAGTAGCGATTCGCACGCTTCTGGCACGTCCACCCAGGCAAGAAGTACCTTTCATCGCATCTCTCTCAATTCACACTCCTTGTGCCGGTCCCAGATGACACAACGCTTCCAAAAGCTCAAGACGCTCCTGATGGAGCTTTTCCAGCTTGATCAGCCCGACCTCGACTTCGGCTTTTATCGCGTCATGCACGCGAAGAGCGCCGAAGTCTCGCAGTTCCTGGACCAGGACCTGCTGCCCCAGGTACGGGAAGCCTTCGAGCAGTACGAGCCAGCGGACAAGGCCGTGCTCGAGAAGCAGTTGGCGGAGGCGATCGGGCAGGCGAAAGCTTTGGGTGTGGAGGCCGATACATCACCCAAGGTTCAGGAATTACGCCAGCGCATTGCAAGCGAGGGAGTGGACATCGGCGGGTTGGAGGCCGGAGTGTACGATCACCTGTACGGCTTCTTTCGGCGTTACTACTCCGACGGGGACTTTCTCTCGAAGAGAGTCTATAAGGAAGGAACGTACGCCATCCCCTACGAAGGGGAGGAGGTCAAGCTCTATTGGGCAAACGCAGACCAGTACTACATCAAGACCAGCGAGTACCTGCGCGACTATGCGTTCCGGTTGCGGCCCGGGGATGAGAATCACCCGAAGCGGGTCCACTTCCGTCTGGTGGATGTGCAGGAGGGCCAACACGGGAACGTGAAGGAACAGACTGGCAAGGAACGACGCTTCAAGCTGGCGGAGGAGGACGCTGTAAGCGTGGAGAATGGTGAGCTGGTGGTGCGATTTACATACCAGCCTGACGAACAGAAGCAGAAAGACCTGAACGAGACGGCGGAGCAGGCAATCCTCGCCCTGCGAGGCGCGAAGTTCACGGAGTGGGTTGAGGCGCTGGGCGCCCCGAACGCGCAATCTGACGAAGCTGAGGGCGATGCGAAGAGTAAGTTACGTGTGCATCTCGACCGGTATACGGCGCGCAATACCTTCGACTACTTCATCCACAAAGACCTCGGCGGGTTTCTGCGTCGGGAGCTCGACTTCTACATCAAGAACGAGGTGATGCACCTCGACGATGTGGAGAGTGAGAGCGCGCCCCGCGTGGAGCAGTATCTATCGAAGATCAAGGTCATTCGTCGCATCGCAGCGAAGATCATCACCTTCCTCGCGCAACTCGAGGACTTCCAGAAGACCTTGTGGCTCAAGAAGAAGTTCGTGGTGGAGACGAGCTACTGCATCCGTCTCGGTGTAATTCCAGAAGCGTTCTACCCTGAGATCGCACGAAACGAAGCGCAGCGAGAAGAATGGGTGAGCATGTGCGGTATCGGAGAGTTGACGGGTCGAGGTACGGATTTTCTGGAGTCCGCAGCCGCACGGTTCACGAAGCCGCTCACGCCGACGTTCTTGAAGACGCAGCCGACGTTGATGGTTGACACCTCCCACTTCACAGAAGGCTTCACGGCCAAGCTTTGTGAGGCAATGGGACCAATGGGTATCCGTGAGGATTGCGTTCTGATTCACGGTGACAACTTCAGCGCACTGGGATTGATGCAGCGGGCGCTCAGCGGCCGCGTCCCGTGCATCTACATCGATCCACCGTACAACACCGACGCTTCTGCGATCGCATACAAGAATGGATATAAGTCGTCAAGTTGGATGGCGCTACTCCAAGACCGGCTCCACATCGCACGTCGACTCCTCACGCCACAAGGAGTGTTGATTGTAGCGATTGACGACGAGCAGCAACGGGAACTCGGTTTCATCCTAGACTACGTATTTGACGGCCACAATCTTGGCACAATGTGCGTGCGGTCGAACCCATCGGGACGTCCGACACAAACAGGTTATTCCGTGTCTCACGAATACATGCTGTTTCGCGGGAACGGCCCCGGCGCCGGCATCGGTCGCATGCCGCCCACCGATGAGCAAATGTCCCGCTTCAATCAGCGAGACGAAGATGGGCCCTTTGAATGGCGCAACTTGCGCCGAGAGGGCTCGAATTCCGATCGCACCGCACGCCCCAAGCTCTACTATCCGATGTACGTCCGGGGCAGTGAGATTCGTATCCCGGCAATGGAATGGGACGAGGCCGGACGCGCTTGGACGGTCACAGGGCATCCAGCGCGAGGAGAGATTGTCGTATGGCCGACAAATGACGAGGGAGCAGAGAAGACTTGGCGGTGGGAATGGGAGACCGTTCTTGCAAACCGGGGTCACGTGGCTGTTCGTCCCGATCGGACTGGACGAGCGTACATCTACGTCAAGCGTCGACCGCATGAGGATGGAGTGGTGTCGGTGTCTTCATGGTTCGATGCAAAGTACTCCGCGACAGAGCATGGCACAGCGGTACTGAAAGCGCTCTTCAAGCAAGCACCATTTTCATATCCGAAGTCGATCCATCTCGTTCGCGATGCGATCTACATCGGCGGCGGAAAGGGCACCGATGCAATTGTGCTCGATTTCTTCGCCGGCTCTGGAACCACAGGGCATGCAGTCATCAATATCAACCGTACTGACGGGGGGCGGCGGCGAGTCGTTCTTGTCGAACAAAATTCCTATTTCGACAGCGTGCTAATACCACGGCTTAAAAAGATCACGTATTCACCAGCATGGAACGAAGGGCGCCCTGAGCGCCCCGCTACGGCCGAGGAAGCCGAGCGCTCGCCACGCATCATGAAGGTCATCCGCCTCGAATCTTACGAAGACACCCTCAACAACCTCGAGCTACGCCGGACCCCGCGTGAACAGGAAGTACTCGATCTTGCCGGTGCCAAGGGGCCGGGCAAGATGAAGGAGCAGTATATCCTACGCTACCTGCTGGACGTCGAGAGTCGTGGCAGCCAGTCACTGCTCAACATTGCGGCCTTCACTGACCCCACGGCCTACAAGCTAAAGGCGAAGCGTCCTGGCTCGGATGAATCCACAGACGTAAACGTCGACCTTCTCGAGACATTCAACTGGCTCATCGGGCTCACTGTAGATGGACTTGCGGCGCCGCGGACGGTCACTGCAAAGTTCAAGCGTGATGCCGAGAGTCGGCTGCGACTTGACGGGAAGCTCACCGAGGGCCCCGCCGGGAAGTGGTGGTTCCGTGGGGTCACCGGTTCATTGCCTGACGGGCGCAGCGCGCTTGTTGTCTGGCGGAAACGCCCGGGTGGGGACGATCCTGAGGGGATGGAACAGGACAATCTCGTCCTGGACGAATGGGTCAAGCAGCAGGATCTCACGGCCTCCGGGAAGTCGCTTGATGTGATTTGGGTGAACGGCACCAATAACCTGCAGAACCTGAAGGACGGCGCGGCCTCCCGGGAAGTTCGACTCATCGACGAGGACTTCCACCGCCTGATGTTCGAGACGGATACGATCTGATGCCCCCAGCGCGCAGTCGTCGAGGGGCCGCTCCCCAGCCCCACCGAACAGAGCCCCCACGCTTCGACCACAAATTGGTCCTGTACCAGTGGCTTCTCGGCCTCTTCGGTGTAGAGCGGTTCGACCAACTCGCCGAGCACTTGAAGGATGAAGCGCTCGAAGGCTTGGACGACAATGGCGTCTACCGCTTCCACGATGCACTGCGGCTACATCTACCAGTAGCGGGCCGTCCCACGCTTCCAGACGCCGAGCTGCGACGGTACGACGAAGCCATTGTGACCGTCACTCGGACTCTCAATGAAGGCCGAATCACACGGGGCGGAGACGCCGTGAGCTGGAAGTACTTCCAGTATCTGACGCTCCTATTCACCGAGATCTATCTCGATCGGTACTTCCGCGATCCGCAGGGAATCCTCCGTGCGCTGAATGACCGGATCACGAGTTTGAATGACGCGCTAGCCAAGCGCGAACAGCTCATCCTACTTGACGTGCCGGCCGATGACACCGACGCCCGATTCCTGCTCAACAAGATCGCCTTCTGGATGGCCACCGGCAGCGGCAAGACTCTGCTGATGCACGCGCACATCCTTCAGTACCAGCGGTACCTGGACGCACACGGTCGTGCCGACGAGCTGAATCGAATCATACTCCTTACTCCAAACGAGGGACTCTCCCGCCAGCACCTGCGAGAGTTCGAGAAGGCTGGGATTTCGGCCGAACTCTTCAAGAAGGACGGACGAGGTCTCTTTGCGGGGAAGGCGGTAGAGATCCTCGAGATCACAAAACTCAAGGACGAGATGGGGGAGAAGACTGTCGCGGTAGATGCGTTTGAAGGGAACAACCTCGTGCTAGTGGATGAGGGACATCGCGGCACGTCGGCTGGCGGCGAGGGCAGTTGGATGAAGTACCGAAACAAGCTGTGCGAGCAGGGGTTCTCCTTCGAGTACTCGGCAACGTTCGGGCAGGCCGTAAAGGGCGACAAGCCGCTTACATCACTCTACGCACGGTCGATCCTCTTCGACTACTCCTACCGGTGGTTCTACCGGGACGGGTTCGGGAAGGACTACCAGATCCTGAACCTCGAGGACGACGGAAACGAGGAGTGGACTGCCACATACTTGACTGCCTGCTTGCTGACCTTCTTCCAGCAGCAGCGATTGTATAGGGAATCAGAAGTGGCGCTTCGGCCATTCAACATCGAGCGGCCGCTGTGGGTGTTCGTGGGGGGGAGTGTTACTGCCACCCTGTCCGCCCGCGAAGGGCCGGACATCGTTCTCATCCTGAAATTCCTGAAGCAGTATGTAGATCACCGAACTGCGAGCATTCGTCGTATCAAGAACATATTGACGGAAGGGCTCCTCACCGCGGGGGGAAAGGATCTGTTCGAAGGGCGATTCGCTCACTTGAGCGGGGCGGGCCTCACTCCTTCGCAGATCTTCGATGACACTCTCGCTACGCTTTTCAACGCACCAGCCGGCGGTGCACTCCATGTTGAGAACTTGCGGGACGCGGCAGGCGAGATTGCTCTGCGGGTTGGAGAACACGAGCCCTTCGGTGTTGTGAACGTCGGCGACGATGCCAAGCTCGTCAAACTCTGCGACGAAGCGGGGCTCGGAATCACCGAGAACACCTTCGCCGGTTCCCTGTTTGATGAACTGGAGCGGCCGCAGTCCAGAATCCACCTCTTGATCGGCTCCAAGAAATTTTCCGAAGGCTGGAGCAGCTGGCGTGTAAGCACGATGGGCTTGCTCAACGTCGGGAGGGGAGAGGGTGCGCAGATCATCCAGTTGTTCGGCCGAGGGGTGAGACTCAAGGGGTTTCGGACGTGCCTCAAGAGAAGCGCGCACGCTGCGCTCCCCGCGGAGGTCGAGCGCCCTGAGGATATCGCGTTGGCAGAGACACTGAACGTCTTCGGCGTGCGCGCCAGTTACATGGAGCAATTCAGGGCGTTTCTCCTCGAAGAGGGACAGGACGTTCGGCGGGTGGAGATTGTGCTCCCGGTGATCGAAAACCTCAGCACTCGGTCCCTCAAGACCATTGCACTCAAGAAGGAGATCAATGGTATAAGCACCGAGAGCGGCGACCCGTTCAAGCAACTTGGGCCGGTACCCTCCGTGGTGCGTCCCGGGGAGGCCATCGTCGAAGCGCGGGAGCACCTGACACGCCACAAGATCGTCCTCAATTGGTATCCCCGAGTCGACGCCCTGCGAAGTACCGACAGCGAGCCTCGGGTCCTAGCGGAAGGATGGCTCGAGGACGGCCACGTTGCATTGCTGGATCTTGACCAACTCTATCTGGACCTCGAGCGGTACAAGCGGGACCGTGGGTGGCATAACCTGAACCTCTCCCGTGCTGCGCTGGCCGAGTTGCTGGTGGATCCCTCGTGGTATCGCTTGCAGATCCCGGCGGAAGAACTGGCGTTCGACGATTTCGCGAAAGTGACCACCTGGCGAGAGATCGCCCTCTCGCTCGCGCGGAAGTATGTCGATCGGTACTACCAGTTCCACAGGCGGCATTGGGAACTGCCGCACCTCGAATACCGGCTACTGGAACCCACTGATCGGAATTTTCCGCGTGTCGTCCGCGAGGATGGTGAGGAGCTCGGCTACCGCGTGCTCGTGGAGGAGTCAAAGGCCGAGATCATCAAGAAGCTCGAGGAGTTGAAAACGGAGATCGTAGAAAGGCAATTGACTCGGTGGGAATTCAAGGGCATCAAGGCGATCGCCCTCGACCAGCATTTGTACGTGCCGCTCCTCACTGCGGATTCCGGGGCCGTGGAAATCACCCCTGTCCCACTAAACCAGGGGGAGTGGCAGTTCGTTGAGGACCTAAAAGCCTTTCACACGAAGAACCCCGATGCATTCGCAGGTCGTGAGACATACCTGCTGCGGAATTTGAGCCGCGGGAAAGGCTACGGCTTCTTCGAAGCCGGGAACTTCTACCCTGACTTCATTGTGTGGCAGGTATCCGGACAGAAGCAGCGGATCTCCTTCGTGGATCCGAAGGGGATCATCCACGTGCCACTCAACGACGAGAAGGTCTTGTTCTATAGGACGGTCAAGAAGATCCAGGAGCGCCTGAACGACCCGAGCGTGGAATTAGAGTCGTTCATTGTCTCCAACACCCCCTCTGAAGAAGCCATCAAACGGTGGAATATTTCCAAAGAAGAGATGCGAAAGCACAACGTTCTGTTTCAGACCGAAGATCGAGCGTCGTATGTGGGGACCATTCTCGGAGTCGAGTAACACGGGTGCGAACCCACCGTGCAGGCGGTACGGCCAATACATCGCCAGTTGACCTCTCGATTGATAGCGCCGCCCCTTACCATTGGCTGGGTAAATGAAACCACAGACCGTGACCCCAGACGAGCTCTTCAGGCACGAGCGCCGCTACGTGATTCCGCTGTTTCAGCGAGGATACGTTTGGAACGTTGAAGATCACTGGGCGCCGCTCTGGCGAGACATCGTTGTGCAGGCCCGTCGCGTCGAGGAAGCCGACAATGGTGGGGGCCAGGCGGCGGGGATTGTAAGGCATTTCTTGGGGGCAATCGTGCTTGAGCCACGGCCGGCACGAGTGAAGCATGTAGCCGACCTTGCAGTGGTCGACGGTCAGCAACGCCTCACGACACTTCAGGTAGTGCTTGTAGCTCTACGAGATGTGGCGGCTCAGTTGGAGGACGGACACCTAGCCAAGAAACTCGCACTGCTAACTGAGAACGAAGGTGATTGGAGTTCGCCTGAGGAGGCATACAAATTATGGCCGACAAATGTGGGGCGTTCAGCCTGGCGGCAAGTGGTTGCTGCACATGGTGAGGATGCAGTCCGTCGTGAGTTCCCCTTGACCAAGCAGAAGGTAAAGCGGAAGTCTCGATATGTCCGCCAGCCTCTAGCAGAGGCATACCTGTATTTCTACTCCCAGATCATCTCATATGTTCGCGGTGGACCGGGGGTAATAGTCGACGATGACGACCCGTCCGGCGAGCATGCCATCGCTGTCAATGTAGGCGAACAAGCAACCGGGGCGGTCGATGCGAATCGCGCCCATTATCTGCTAGAGGCGATTCGCAACTATTTTCACATAGTCGCCATCGAACTCGAGCCGACGGACGATCCTCAAGTAATCTTCGAAAGCCTGAATGGCCGGATGGCGCCCTTGACGCCAGCCGACCTCATCAGGAACTATGTGTTCATCGCAGGAACCCGTGAGGGTCTGGACACAGAGGAGCTGTATCGTGCCACGTGGGCAGCGTTCGATCACGACCCCGGTACACCTGAGGACCAACCAGGATTTTGGCGAGGGAGTCAGAAACAAGGGCGGCGAACGTATCCACGACTAGACCTCTTTGTGTTCCACTATGTGACCATGCGCACTGGCAACGAGATTGCCATTGGACGCTTATTCCACGCATTCAGGGACTGGTGGGAGCGTGGTCCAGACAAACCCGCGGGGATCGAGGGGCGGAGTACGGCCGTCGAACTCGCACGAATGGTTCAGGCCGCTGGTACGATGAAACAGCTCCTGGGAGGGTCGACGGAGGTGAGCGCGCTAGGATCCATGGGCGCGTTGCTGGGGACCATGGACACCACCACCCCGTTTCCACTCCTCCTGTACCTTGCGGAACGTCGTTCCACCGTTGGCGTGGAGGCATTTACTCGTTGCCTGGACGACATCGCGAGCTACCTGATTCGACGTGCACTCTGCGGGCTTACGATCAAGAACTACAATCAAGTATTTCTCAGAGCCCTCAATGCGGTCGAGCGTTCCACAAAACCCCTCGATCTTGCGCTGCGCGACTACCTGGTAACCCTTGAGGGCGACGCGACGCGCTGGCCGGCTGACGACGAAGTAGCAAAGGGCATTCAGACACTACCGGCGTACCGAAGCCTTGGCCCGGCTCGTACTCAGTTGGTACTTCAATCATTAGAAAGGGCCCACTACACTGGGAAGGAAGAGGGGTTGACGATGCCCCATCTGACTGTTGAGCACGTGCTTCCACAGAATCCTTCTAGCTCAGTGGATTGGCCGTTCGCGGGAGAAGTCGAGACGCCGACACTTGAGCAAACGATGATCCGTGGCCAGCTCTGTGATTCCCTGGGAAACTTGACGCTCGTTGTACAGGCTCTCAATTCATCGCTCTCAAATGGGCCGTTTCCGACCAAGCGCCAAAAGCTCGCGGATGAAAGCCAGTTGAGAATGAACCAATATTTCGCGAAGTTTCCACGGGATACTTGGCGCGAAGAGGATATTATCGTGCGTGGTCAAAAAATGGCGAAGTTGGCCTGTGAGGTGTGGCGTCGCCCCTGAGCACACAAGCGGCAGTAGGAACGGAGACGTTCGGTGCCGCAGGTGAGCGCTCAATTGGCCAACGACCTCGACTCGCGCCTTCGCCTGAACCGAGTTTTCGGCTTCAGGGTGAAGTCAAGCCTCTTCATGCTACCGTGGGCATTGGATAGAACATGTCTGCTGAAGCCGAGTGAATACATCGCAAGTGTCGGCTGACTTCACCCGCAACCCCCTCTTCCGCCACACCCTCTCCGCCGCTGCCCTGATGGCTGGCTATCGGCCGCACTTCGAGCATCCCAACAAGCAGACTATTTACGACATTGCTGTGCCGGTGGGCGCAACGCACACCGGCGCTATCGAGTGCACCCGGTGGCCGGAACTCCCACTCCCGCAACACGTCGATCTCTCTGCAGTCGACCAGCTCTGCGAAGCGCAACCCAACCCATATGCCTACCAGGCGGCCCTTCCTGGTGCCGTCGAGTGGCACGTCAACTTTGCCGATCCGGAGCTCTTTGGGCATTTCGAAGGTCCGCTCTTTGCCCAGGATGAGATCCAGGTGGCCGAGCATCCGGGGCTTGGGGCGGTGCGGGACGAACTGCGGCGGCGGGGGGAGTGGACCCTTACGATGGATGAAGGACGCCCGACGCCGATACTGGTCTCCGGTGTGGAGCGCCGATGCAGTGTGTCGACCAGGCCCAATGCGAGAGTGGGGTGGCCGCAGGGACTTTATGGGAACAATCTCGCCAAGGCACCGAGCGAGTCGATCCCGAGCGCCGTGACGTTGGTGGAGCCGCCGACCATCACCAACCTGATCGCGATGGTGGCGCCGTTGCCGAGGTACGGGGTGTATGACCGCGACACCATCGAGTTCGTGCTGGGCACCGTGTACACCGCGTTCGCTGCCGCACGGGGGGAGTCGGCGCGGATCGGTGGGGCGGAGGCGCCGGTGGTGGTCCACACCGGGTTCTGGGGTTGCGGCGCCTTCGGCGGCAACCGCCAGCTGATGACGGCGCTGCAATTGATCGGCGCCCGGATGGCGGGGATCGATCGCGTCGTCTTCCACGCGATGGACCAGGCCGGCGTGGCGCAGGTTGCAGCGGTGGTCGCGTCAGTGCCCGAGCTCTCGACCGGTGTTGCTCCGGTGGGCACGATCCTCGACCAGGTCGAGGCACGGGGGTATCGGTGGGGGTCGGGGGATGGGACGTGAAGCGGGGGCGGGTGGATCCCGAGTTACCATCGTCCCGGCGCCAGCCGGCGTATGAAAGCGCGCGCCGCAATAGGGCGGGCGCTCCGCGCCCGCCACGACCACGACCATCGCGCTCCGTCGACGGCGGGCCCAGAGGGCCCGCCCTATAGAATCGAGATCCTCGTCGCGTGTCGACGGCGGACGCAGAGCGTCCGCCCTATACGTCGGGCCCGCCCTATAGGTCGCACCCGCCGTTTACAGTTCTTTCCCCAACTTGGAAGATGGTAACATATATGGTACTATTAGTCCGGTGACCGTCTGAGTCTAAGACCTGAGGTGACGAATGGCACTCACAAGAGACTTCAAGGCGACCATCGCCGCGCGACTGCGGCGCGATCCCGGATTCGCCAAGGCCCTCCTCGATGAAGCCGCGACCGCGTTCCTCAACGGCGAGCCTGACGTGGCCCGCGCGACCCTGCGGGAACTGGTGAACGCTACTGTCGGCTTCGAACACCTGGCTCGACTCAGCGGCACTCCGGGCAAGAGCCTGCACCGGATGCTCTCACCGGAGGGCAATCCGGGGATGGACAACCTCGCCGCCATCTTTGATGCGCTCCGACGTTACCTGAACGTCGGGATCAAGGCCCGGGTGAGCGCGTAGGCGGACAGGCGCACGGGCGGACAGGCGCACGGGCGGACACGGGACGTCATCCCGAGCAGAGCGAGGGATCGGTCCGTTACGCAGGCCGATCCTTCGGAGCCTGAAGGCTCCTCAGGATGACGTCCATGCGGAAGCTACCTCCGGGATGACGGTGGGGTGCGCGGGATGACGCACCCGCTGCCGTATCACCCGCTCGACCCGCTGCACCGGCCGCTTCATCACCCGCTATTTTCCCGACGTGCCCACCAAATTCCTCGCCCCTCTCTACGGGTGGAGCGGATAGAGCGGATAAGAGCGGGTAACAATCAACCACCCGCTCGACCCGCTGCACCCGCCACTCCATCACCCGCTATTTTCCTGATGTGCCCACCAAATTCCTCGCCCCCCTCTACTCCGTCTGGATCATGCGTTACGTGGATCTTCCGGCCAAGGAGCGGCGGAAGTTCCCAGGCAACAAGATCCCCGTAAAGGGCACCTGCAACGGCGTCCCCTTCCGCGGCACCCTGGTGCCGAGAAAGGGGGGCGGGCTCCGGGTCGCGATCAACGCCGCCACCCGGAAGGCGGCGGGAAAGGTGGACGCCGGAGACCGGGTGGTGATGACCCTCATCCGCACCGGCGCGCATCCACTCCCCCGGATGCCGAAGGAATTGGCGGCCGCGCTCGCCGCCGTCCCTGGTGGCCGGATGGCGTGGGCCGAGAAGCCTCACAACTGGCGGCGGCACGTACTGGGATGGGTGCTGGAGACCAAGGATCCGACGCTCCGGTTCAGGCGGGCGGGGTCGGTGTTGAAGCGGCTGGGATTGGGAGACCAATAGCCCCCTCTCCACGAACGTGGAGAGGGGGTTGGGGGTGAGGTGGGTGGCCGCAGGCCACCCGCTACGGTGATGCGTCTTATGCACCCATGCGTCTCATGCGCCTGTGAGCCCACGCGCCTACTTGATCGCCCCGGCCTTCCCCGAGATCCTCCGGAGCACTCCGGCCTGCCCGGCGTGGTACGCCTGATGGAAGAGGATCGTCACCACGAGGGTCCGGACGGTCTCGTTGGGGTCGTTGGTGGGGCTGAAGGGGGCGGGCTGGTCGAACGTCGCGGGGTCGAGCGCCGCGAGCCCTGCGTCGAGACGGGGCGCCGAGGTCTCCCACGCCGCGAGGAGGTCGGAGAAGTTCCGCACGTCGGGGGCGTCGCCGCGGATCGGATCGCCGGCGCGGTCGTAGCGCTTCAGCGCCCCGGCTGGAAAGACCGTCTCCTGCCCCAGTAATCGCAGCGCGTTCTCCTGCGTCGCCACGAGGTGCCCCAGCACCCAGTTGAGGCAGTTCCCTCCCGGACTCGGCTGGGTCAGGCTCTCCTGGTGTGTGACCCCCGCCACGTTGAGGCGCACCACGGCGTCGATCACCCGGGCCTGGTGCCGGAACGCCTCGATCTCGCCGGTGGTAGTGGGGGTTGCGGTCATGGTCATCACTGCTCCTTCGGGTGATGGTCACCCGGTGAATGGTTCCGCCTCGGCGGACATCATTCTGACGAAGGATGCCGCCCCCCTCTCCACGCACGTGGAGAGGGGGTTGGGGGTGAGGTGGGTGGCCGCAGGCCACCCGCTACGGTCATGCGTCTTATGCGCCTGATGCGCCTTACGCGCCCAGCAACGCCGCCATCTTCTCGAAGCTCCCGATCCAGCCGTGCTCGTGGCTTTTGACCTGGTCGGCATTCGTGAAGCGCTCGTGCACGAGGGTCATCTCGGTCCCGCCATCTTTCTCCTTGAGCGTGACGGTGACGAGGGTGTCGGCCGCGTCGCCGTTCTCCCACTTCCAGGTGAGGACCACCTTCTCGCCGGGGACCAGCTCCTGGTACTTCCCCGCCACGATCCATTGGCTGCCGACGGCCCCCATCCCCTCCCCGGTCGATTCCATCACGACCCGGTAG
This sequence comes from Gemmatimonadales bacterium, assembly GCA_049680185.1. Taxonomy (GTDB): domain Bacteria; phylum Gemmatimonadota; class Gemmatimonadetes; order Gemmatimonadales; family GWC2-71-9; genus CAMLHU01. The sequence continues at coordinate 18,457 of JBAUHI010000099.1, forward strand.
CTCCCGCCCACCTTGCCGTCGGCGGTGGCGCTCCGGACCACGGTCCCCTGCGGGCCCATCCATTGCTTCAGGAGCTCTGGCCGGGTCCACGCCTCGTACACCTTCTGGCGCTTGGCCTTGATGAACTTGGTCATCTTGAGGGCCGTCGCTGCTGCGGTCGCGGTCATGCGTCCTCCCGTTCAAGGAACGTCTTGAGTGAGTCGAGTTTCTCGGACCAGAACTGTTCGTAGAAGCGGAGCCATTCGTCCGCGCTCTTGAGCGCCGCCGGGTTGAGCGTCATCAGGTGAAAGCTCCCGTCCCGCCGGCGGTCGATGAGTCGGGCGCGTTCGAGGACCTTCAGGTGCTTGCTCACCGCCACCAGCGACATCCGGTGCGGCTTGGCCAGCTCCCCCACCGAGCGCTCCCGCCGGGAGAGATCGCGCAGGATGGTGCGGCGGGTCGGGTCGGCCAGGGCCTGGAAGACCCGGTCGAGGTCGTAGCGGCGGGCGCTGGATGATTTAACCATATGGTTAAGTGTAAGGGTGCCCGCTGCAAGTGTCAAGAGGGGGAGAAAAGGGAGGCGATGAGAAGAGGAGGGGAAAGCGGTTTCGATGGCGTTGGAAGGAGGTGGGGGGGAGGCGATAGGAAGAGGGGGGAGGAGGTGATGAGAAGAGAAGGGGGGCGCGGCTCCGTTACCGGAGGAGAAGATCCCTCGCTCTGCTCGGGATGACGCTCCTCTTCCCTCACGTCTCCGTGCGCCCGTCCGCCTATGCGCCCTATGCGTCTCATGCGTCTCATGCGCTCCACGCCCCCCGTTTACCTTTTACCCTTCACCGTTCACCGTCGGGAGCTCCTCGTGTCGACCACCATCCCCCGCCCTGCCGAGTCGGAATACAAGCCCTTTTACCACAACTACATCTCGATGGTCCCCGAGGGCGATCTCCTGAAGACCCTCGCCGATCAGTTCGAGGCGCACGCCAAGACGCTGGCCCACGTCCCCGCCGACCGGGAGCAGCACCGCTATGCTCCCGACAAATGGACCGTGGCGGAGGTCGTCGGCCACCTCGCCGATTCGGAGCGGGTCATTGCCTATCGGGTCCTGCGCTTTGCGCGGCAGGACGCCACTCCCCTCTCGGGGTTCGACGAGAAGGTCTGGACCCCCGCCAGCAACTATGCCAAGCGCCGCCTGGCGGATGTCGTGGCGGAGTTCCGCGCCGTCCGCCAGGGGACGATCGCGCTCCTGAAGGGTCTCGACCCGGAGGCCTTTGCCCGGTCCGGTACCGCCAACAACAGCGCCATCTCGGTGCGGGCCCTGGCGTACACCGTCGCCGGCCACGAGCGGCACCACATGATGATCTTGAAGGAGAGGTACGGCGTAGGCGCGTGAGACGCATGGGCGCGTGAGACGCGTGGGCGTCCGTTCCACCGAAGCGAGACTGACCTGGCGTCCCCCCTCTCCTCGTATGAGGAGAGGGGGACAGGGGGTGAGGTGACGCGAAGCGTCATCCCGAGCGCACCGAGGGATCTTTCCCGCCGTCATCGAGTGTGGTCACCGACTCCCAATGCCGGTTGAGAAGATCCCTCGGTCGCTGTGCTCCCTCGGGATGACGTTCCGCTGGCACGCGCCTCTCGCAACAACCCAGGCGCCCTTGCGCCCTAATCAGCCGTCCTGCACCTTACGCCGCGATCCATCCGACCATCCGTCCGTCCGACGATCCGTCCCCGGAGCCCCCCGATGCCGACCCCTGCGATCGACACCTTGCTCACCGAGTCCGTGGAACGCTGGAACCTGCTGAACCATCCGTTCTACAAGTCGTGGAGTGCGGGGACCTTGCCGATCGAGGCGCTGGCCTGCTACGCCCGCGAATACGGTGCCTTCATCGGACTCCTGCCGCTGGGCTGGGAATCCCAGGAAGACGCCGAGACGGCCGATGAAGAACGGGAACACGCGGCACTCTGGGGTGACTTTGCCGGGGCACTCCACACCATCGTCGGCATCCCGGTCATTGCCGAGACCGAAGCGCTCTGCGATACAGCGCGCATCCTCTTTGTCGGACCCGCCACCGCGATGGGTGCTCTCTACGCCTTCGAGGCGCAGCAGCCGCCGACGGCCACCTCCAAGCTCGACGGCCTCCGCCAGCACTACACCCTGGGCCGGAAGGCGGAAGTGTACTTCCAGAAGCACACCACCAATCACCACGAGGCGCGGAAGCTCCTGACCCGGATCGAGGCGCTGAGCCCCGCCGACCAGCAGCACGCCCGCACCGCCTGCGACCAGATGGGCCAGGCGCTCTGGAATGCGCTCTCCGGGATCCACGCCAGCGAGGGGTGTATGTGATCCAGGTCGCGGTCTTGGCGAGTGACCTCCGCGTCGCTTGTCAAGACCGCTTGCGCCGTTGGAGACAATTTCGTAATTAGTCCGCGTGCTGATCGACCTCGTCCCCGAATTCCTCGACATCCTCGCCGCTCCCGATCCCGTCGCCGCCTACGGCGACTATCTCGATCGGCATCGCGCCGTCCTCGCTTCCTACTGGCACAACTACGTCCTCGACCTGGAGAGCCCCCACGTCGAGGGGGTCATCGCGCACGCGCTCACCGCCGACCGCAGCGACCTGCACGATCTCCTCGCTCGGCTCGACATCAAGCGCCTCGTGGACGATGCCCTCGGCCGCGCGGATGACCTCCTGCAGGCAGATCGTCCCACCGACTGCTACCTGATGGTGGGGTTGGGGGGCGCCAACGCCGGCGAGCTCGTGGTCCGGGGTCGAGGGGCCATCTTTTTGAGCCTCGAGCACTTCACCGGTCGAGCCAACCCCACGACGTTCGGCCTGGGGTTGGCACCGGAGCTGCTGCCGCTCTGGGCCGGCCACGAAGCGGCCCACGTGGTGCGCTACACTTCCGCCACCAGCGCCAGCGAGCTGAAGCGCCTGGTGGACGCTGCCGGCGGCAACTACGACTACTGGGCCACCGGCAGCCGAGCAACACTCCGCGAACTGCTGGTCAACGAAGGGCTGGCCGTCCACGCCGCCCGTGCCGTCGCCCCAGGGCTCGATGCCGCCACCTACTTCGGGTATACCCGCCGGCAGTATCACCGCCTGCGGGAGCTGGAGGCGTTCCTGCGCCACGTCACCGAACCCGACTTGGGAGAATCGGCCCTGGGCCTCCGGCTCCGGTACCTGTCGGGGGGAATGAGCCCTGCCGCCCGCCATGTGGGGGGGAAGGTGATCCCCGAGCGCGCCGGCTATTACCTGGGCCACCGGATGACCGAGGCGCTGGTCGAAAAGGTGGGCCTGGCCCGAGCGGTCCGCGCCGCCGCGACCGATTTCCAGGTGGCCGATGACGCCGCCGGCGGGGTGCGCACCGCCTAGCAGCCGAGAAACAGCAACCGCGGGACACGGAGGCACGGAGGACCGGTCAAGGCACGGAGAACAGCGGTTGTTGTGGGCTTGCGAACTGGATTCCGCTTGCGAGACCACACTAACTGCAGTTCTCTGTGTCTCTATCTTCCTCCGTGCCTCCGTGGTCTGCTGTTGTTGGTCAACATCCCGACCCGACGGCAACCGCGGACCACGGGGGCACGGAGAGCAAGCCAAGGCACGGAGAACAGCGGTTGTTGTGGGCTTGCGAATGGGACTCCGCTTGCGAGACCACACTAACTGCAGTTCTCTGTGTCTCTATCTTCCTCCGTGCCTCCGTGGTCTGCTGTTGTTGTCCTGGCGTGCGCCCGTGCGCCTGTGCGTCTATTTTCCCCCGATGCCAGACACTCCCGACGTCGTCCCGTCGACCGTCACCGTCACCTGGAAGCCCGCCGGCCCCTGCGTCATCGAGGGCCCCATCCGGGTGTTCAACAACGCCGGCGATGAACTGATCCCGCCCCCCACCAAGATCCCCGGCCAGGTCAAGCTTTGTGGCTGCGGACACTCGCTCAACAAGCCCTTTTGCGACGGTAGCCACAAGCGATGACCCTCGATCTCACCACGTTCGCCCTGCTCTTCGGCGGGGCGGCCGCCGTTGCCATCTTCGCCTCTTGGCTCACTTCCCGCCTCACAGTCCGTCTCGCCGCTCGGCAATTCCAGTCGGAGCGATGGTGGGAGCGGAAGGCCGACGCGTATTCCGCGGTGGTCCACGCCCTCCATACCATGCGCAGCTACGTCGAGACCCTGCGCGATGTCCACGCCGGCGATGCCTCCGCCTTTCCCGAGGACCAGCTCCGGATCCAGTGGCGCCACGGACGCGAGGAATTGGTGCGGGTCGTCTCCCAGCACGCCTTTGTCATCGCCGACGACGCAGCCGAGGAGCTCACCCGCCTCCACGGCGAGTTGCGCTACGGCACCAACGGGCGGCCCCACGCCGAGGTACTGGAAGGGGAGTCCGACGCCATCGGGCGCACCTTGACCCGCGTCCGCTCCATCGCGGCGCTGGACTTGCGCTGACCTCGTGAGCCCCGCCGTCGCATTCCTCCTCGCCGCGAACGTGGTGGTCTTCCTGGCCCAGCGAATGGTGCCGGGCCTGACCGACCAGCTGGTGCTCGTCCCCGCGGCCATCGGCCAGGCGCCGTGGACGATGATCACCAGCATGTTCGCCCACGCCGGTTTCGCGCACATCTTCTTCAACATGTTCGCGCTGTGGATCTTCGGCCCGAGGGTCGAGTCCCGCTTCGGGCCCCGCCGCTTCCTGGGCCTCTACTTCACCAGTGGCATCATCGGCAACCTGGGCGCCTTCCTGGTCCCCGGCGTCGCCTACCTCGGCGCCTCCGGTGCCGTTTTCGGCGTGTCGCTGGCCTACGCCCGTTACTGGCCCAAGGACAAGTTCTTCATCTACGGCATCATCCCGATGACCGCCCGCACGATGGTCTTCGGGTATGCCGCGCTGGAGTTCTTCTTTGCCCGCTCCGGGCTCGAGCCGGGCGTGGCCCACTACATCCACCTGGCCGGGTTCGTCGGAGGGTGGCTCTTCTGCCTCTGGGTCGACCACGGTACCGGGGCGGCCGCCTTCCGTCGCCGCGCCTTTACCGATTCCACCCGCCCCGTTCCACACCCCATCGCTGCGGTCCAGGCCGCCATCCGCGACCGGATCGGCCGCTGGGATTCGATCCAGGCCGACCAGCTCCATCCGGTCAACCGGGAGGAACTCGAGAGGATCCGCGCCAAGCTCTCCAGTCAGGGCATTACCGCTCTTACCCCTGGCGACATCGAGTTCCTGGAGCGGTTCTCGGGTCGGTAGTTGGTGGCGGGTGGCGGGTGGTGGGGGCGAGGTATTAGATGTTAGGTACTAGGTGTGACGAGGCGCGTTGGCGGCCACCCGATCGCGAAGATGCATCGAACGCTCGCCACCGGCCCGGTCATACCTAGTACCTAACACCCAGCACCTATCCTGCGCGCCGGAGCGGACATGCCCCCCACCAAGATCGTGCTCGCCGAGAAGTTCTCCCGCTTCTCAGAGCATTTCCAGCCGAAGATCATCGCCGAGATCAACGGGCAGCACGTCAAGGTGGGCAAAGTGCTGGGAGAATTCGTCTGGCATCATCACGATGCCGAGGACGAGATGTTCCTGATCGTGAAAGGACGGCTCAGGATCGAGTTCCGGGACGGGAACGTGGAGCTGGGACCGGGCGAGCTGGTCGTGGTGCCACGCGGAGTGGAGCACCGGCCGGTGGCGGAGGAGGAGGTGCACTTGGTGCTCTTCGAGCCTGCGGGGACTTTGAACACCGGGAACACCCGCGGCGCCAAGACCGTGGATTCGCCTGAATGGATCTGACTCCCCCTCTCCACGGACGTGGAGAGGGGGCGGGGGGGTGAGGAAGAGCGCTCGGGGAGAGGGGTCGGGTATGAAGGTCCGATGGTCGCTGGGGGGTGAGGAAGAGCGCTGATGGAGTGGGGTGCGGGGTGAGGGTGACGAAGAGTGCTCGGGGAGAGGGGTCGGGTATGAAG
>JBAUHI010000100.1:0-52363 GCA_049680185.1 Gemmatimonadales bacterium
CTCCGGGGGCGCGCCAGCGATTGAACGACACGATGCACGGCCCGCCCACCGGAGCGGCCCCGGCGGCGGCCCCTGCAGCGGGGCCGCTCGCGTCTCTGCTCATCCGGAGCGGCGCCAGGAAGGGTGAGCGCGTCGCGATCCGGGTCCCGGTGGTCAACATCGGTCGGGCGGACTACAACGACGTGGTGTTGGCCGAAGAGAGTGTCAGCACCCAGCACGCCAAGCTGCAGCGGCGGGAAGGGGTGTGGGTCCTGGTCGACCTGGGATCCACCAACGGCTCGTTCGTCGACGGGGAGCGGGTAGAGGGAGAGGCGCCGATCACGCCGGGCGCCACGCTGCGCTTCGGTGACGCATCGCTCATCTTCGATCCGAAGGACGAGGGTGCTGGGGTCGAGAAGGGTGGGAGCACCAAGATGCTGCAGGCCATCAAGGCACCGGCGCCTGTAGCCGCAGCGGCTTCCGCTGCGGCCCGCAGCACGGCACCGGTGGCCCGGCCTCAGTCCGCTCCCCCGCCAGTGCCACCAGCACCGGCGCCCAAGGCGCCTCCCGCCAAGGCGCCCGCCAAGCCCGCCGCAGCGCCCAAGGCCAACGTGCCACAGGCCGCAGGCGGAATGCCCAAATGGCTCATCCCCGCGATCATCGGGATCGTGGTGGTCATCGCGGCCTTCTTCCTCTTCGTCAAATAACCACCTTGCGATTCACCTGCGCGGCCCGCACCGACGTCGGCATCGTCCGCTCCGGCAATGAGGACAACTACCTCATGCAGGATGATCGCGGCGTCTTCATCGTGGCCGACGGGATGGGTGGCCACGCCGCCGGCGAGGTCGCCAGCGAGATGGCGGTCAACACGATCGCCAAGGAACTCGGCACCATCCACGGCCTGACCGATGAAGAGGTGGGCGAGCGGATGCGCGGAGCGATCCGCGCCGCCAACGCCGCCATCTTCGAGCGCACCCTCACCGAGCACGACAAGCGGGGGATGGGCACCACCGCCACCTCGCTCATCTTGCTGGCGGGGCGGTACCTGATGGGCCAGGTGGGAGACAGTCGGGCGTACCTGCTCCGGGATGGCCAGCTGCTGCAGGTGACGAAGGACCATTCGTACGTGCAGGAACAGGTGGACGCCGGGTTGCTGACACCGGAGCAGGCACGCGTCCACCCGTACAGCAACGTCATCACCCGCTGCGTCGGCGCCAATGCCGATGTGCTCCCCGACCTTTACTTCGGCGCCCTCCGCGCCGGCGACGTCCTCCTGCTTGCCTCCGACGGCCTCACCGGGATGCTGGAGGATGAACACCTGCAGAAGATCCTCACCTCCTCCGGCGGGCCGCAGGAATGGGTCGACGCGCTCATCACCGACGCCAACCGGCGCGGCGGGCTCGACAACATCACGGCGATCGTGGTGCGGATCGACGAGTAGGGCGAAGAGGAGGGGAGTGGAGGGGAGAAGAGGTGAAGGAGAAAACGGACAAGAGAAAACGGGGCTCCGAATCAGTTCGGAGCCCCGCTTGACGTTCCTTATCTCGCATCCGAAAGTCGCGTCCATCTTGACCCGCGTTCTCTCTTTTCTCCTGCTTTTGGCCCCTCACCCCAGCAACGTTCCCCCCGCCCCGAGTCTCGCGCGGCGTGAGCCGTGTGGCGGGGACGCGTGCACGGGATCGCGTGCTCACGTGGTCGGGGCGGGCGCCGGGCGGTCAGGGGTGTCTTCCTCTTCCATCAGCCAGCGCCGCAGTTGCAGGATGTCGTTGGCCCGGACGATCCCGATGGGCTTCGGGTTCGTCGACGATTCGAGGACAATGACATTTTCCAGGTTCTTCAGCAGCATCTCCCGGTTCACCCGGTCCACCAGATCGCCAGGATACGCGCGGACATAGTCCTGCCGAGCCAGCTCCCGCATCAGGAAGTGGTGGTCGTGCGTATCCGATTTGAGCAGGTCGTGCGGTTCGATGATCCCCAGCAAGATCCCATCCTCATCCACAACAGGAAGCAATTCAGCGTGGGCCGGATCGAACGTCTGTAGCACCGTACGGAGTTCAGCGTTCGCCTGCACGACGGGGAACTGTTTGCGCATCACATCGTCGATCCGCGCACGCATCAGGACGGGCACCGAGTAATCCTGCAGCACGATCAGCCCTCGCTTGATCAGCTTGCCGGTCATGATGGAGTCACGGCTGAACAGGCGCACGAAGCCGTCGCAGACCATGACGCACACGATCAGGGGAAGCAGGGCGTTGGGATTGTGGCTGAGTTCGAAGAGGAACACGATGCTGGTGAACGGGGCCCGCGCAATGCCGCCGAACACGGCGGCCATCGCCACCAGCGCGTAGAACGCCGGATCGCTGACGAGCTGCGGGAATACATGCTGCCACGCCATGGCGTAGACCGCGCCGACGCCGCCTCCGACGATCAGGGACGGGGCGAACACTCCACCGGTGGTCCCGGACCCGAGCGACACCACCAGGGCCCCGAACTTGGCCACCGAAATGCCCAGCAAGCGGGTGGGCATCAATTGATTGTTCAGCATCTCCCGGATGGTGTCGTACCCGGTGCCGAGCACCTCCGGATAGAAGTATCCGAGCACGCCCAGCAGGGCCGCGCCGATGGCCGGCGACCAGATGAGCGCGCGCTTGATCGGCAGGTGGTCAAAAACATCTTCCAGCCAGAACAGGGAACGGATCATCGCGATCGCAATGAGTCCCATCACGATCCCCATCAGGCCGAAGAGCCACAGCTCGTGCAGGTTCACGAGCTTGTAGGCCGGCGTCGGGAACAGCGGGGCCCAGCCCGCAAAATGGATGCGCACGGCGGTGGCCACGGCTGAGGCGAGGGCGACCGGAATGAAGGAGCGCGCCCGGAATTCGAACAGCAGCAGTTCCACCGCGACCAGGACGCCGGCGAGCGGGGCCGTGAACGTCGCCGCCATGCCCGCAGCCGCGCCTGCCGCGAGCAACACCCGTCGATAGTATGGCGTGAGCCCGATGGCCTGGCCGAACAGCGATCCGAACGCCGCGCCGGTCTGGATGATCGGTCCCTCGGCCCCGAAGGGCCCGCCCGTCCCGATGGCGAGCGCGGTCGCCAGCGGCTTGAGGAAGGCCACGCGCAGCCGCATCCTGCTGTGGCCGAACAGCACGGCCTCCATCGCCTCCGGGATCCCGTGTCCCTTGAGGGTGGGTTCCCAGTAATGCACCATCACTCCCACACAGAGTCCCCCGATCGCCGGGATCAGGATCACCCAGAGTCCGAGGTGATTGTGCGCTGGGCTGGTGACCGCGAAGGAGAATTTCCCGTAGAAGGCCACGTTCGTGACGAAGTAGATCAGCTCGAGCAAGCCCTGCGCCACGAGGCCGCCGACCAGGCCGACCAGCAGTGCATAGGCGGAGATCTTGATGATCTCCGGTTCCAGGGCCACTCCGAAATTGCCCGTGCGCGGCGGCTTGGTGCCCGGGCTGGTCCCTGGTCGGGGACGTGGAGAGTCAGCCATCAGTCATCTCCTATCGCACGGTGGGGCGGGACCCGCGGGGCGGCTGCCCTGGGCATTCGGGAGCGGACCAGGATCGGGTGCACGGGGATCGGGCGGGTGTCGCGAACATCGGGACGCGCTCAGACGGCATCCTCAGGGGACAGCGACGTGTCTTCACCGCGGGTCTTCAACGCTTCCAGGATGTTGGTCTTGGTGATGATGCCTTCCAATTTGTCGTTGGCCGACATCACCAGCAGCATGCGCTGCGCGCGCTCCCCGAGCAGCAGGCGCAGCGCTTCCATCACGTCGCAATCGGGCGCGACCCGCATGATGTTGCGGTCGGTGACGTCGCCCACGGGCGTCGTCGCCCATTCGGCTGCGCTGATATGGGTCAGCGACCACGAGGGGAACGTCCCGACGATGCGGCTGCCTTCGAGGACGAGAAAGGCGGTGTGGCGGTAGTGCGGCGAAATGATCTCCGCAAATTGGCGCAGGCTCATGGAGGCCGGTACCGAGATGACCCGCCGCTGCATGATCTCACTCACTGCGATGTGCTTGAGATCATGGACCCTGACGCCTTCGTGCAGACGCTGGGCCCCGGACACGGATGCATCGCCCGACACCGCGTATGCCACCGCGGATCCGATCAGCGCCGGGATGATGAAGGCATGCCCTCCGGTCGCCTCGGCCACGAAGGCGACGGCGGCGAGCGGCGTCTTGTACCCGGCGGCGATGAACGACGCCATGCCGACCGCGGCGTAGAGCTCGAGCGACGAGCTATGGACCGCCAACTGGCCGAACGCCGTGCCGAACGCGCCACCCGTCAGGAACAGCGGTACGAACATCGCGCTGACGCCGCCTGTGGCGAGGGTGGCGATCGTCGCGCCCAATTTCAGCAGGCCGAACGCGATGAGCTCCATCGGTGCGTGGCGCGCGTCCAGGATCAATCCTACGGCCTCATAGTTGGGGCCGATGGGGACCAGCGCATCCTTGTACAGGAGCAGGAAGACGAGCCCGCACACGCCGGTCAACAGGCCCCCCACGGCCAGCTTCATCCAGTGCGGCACGGCCCACTGCACGACAAAGTCGCGGGCCCGCCGGAACGTGATGGCGAACGCCATGGCGATGGCGCCGATGACGAGCCCAAGGAGCGCACACCAGAAGAGGTCCTGCCCCGTGAAGGAGGTGGGGCTGCTGAAGTCGAACAGGGGCGCGGTCCCGAGGAAGAACGCCAGCGTGAAGTAGGACACGACGGCCGCGATCAGCGACGGCAGCAGCGCTTCATGGGCAAGATCATCCCGATACGGCATCTCGAGGGCAAAGATGACCCCCGTGAGCGGCGCCCGAAACACCGCCGCCATCCCTGCCGCGGCACCGCTGATGAGCATGATGCGCCGATCCCGCGGCTCGAGCTTGAACCACTTCATCTTGACCCAGATCCAGGAGCCGATCGCGCCGCCGCCATAGATGCTGGGACCTTCGAGCGCGGCGCTCCCGCCGAATCCCACGGTGGTCACCGCCGCGAGAAGCTTGAAAAAGAACGACCGTGTATCGATGTCGCCCTGATGCACGTGGTAGGACTGAATGATCTCCTCGGTGGAATGTTCATCGGGATCGGGCGTCAGGAACTGCATGATGAGCCCTGTGGCCACGAATCCCAGGACGATCCCCGGTATCAGGGCCCAGTGGTGGCGCATGTAGTATCCGAACACGGCGGGCCACAATTCCTTCAGCACAAGGACCGCGACCCCGGTCACGACCAGGCCGGTCGTGACACCGATGATGGGGGCGATCACCAGCCACTGGTGCAAGTTGCGCGAATAGGTCGCGCTGAGATCCTCGTGGACCAGTGGCAGGTACTTGCGCAACAGCGGATATTTGGAGACCCATCCGGTGCTCTTCGGCATAGGCGAGTTCAGTCCCCTTCGGAGAGGCGGTTGCGGGTCGCGGGGTCGGCGCGGCGGCGTGGGTGCGTACGCACCTCGCCGCCACGTATCACACTTCGGTGCGTGCGCGGGTCAGCCAGCGCTCACGCCACGTGTGGCGTTCACAGGCCGGTGCGGAAGCGCAGGACTTCCTGCTCATGGAGGCGCGCCAGCCGCGTGAGCACCGTTTTGCCCTTCGGCGTGAGCGAGACGAAGACGTAGCGCCGATCACGGGTGTCGCGCACCTTGCGGACCAGTCCGCGTGCCACCGCCCGCGTCACCAGGGCCACCACGGAATTGTGGCGTTCCTGCAGGAATTCGGCGAGTTGTGAGATCGTGACCGTGCGGCCCGTATGTCCCGCGATGCTGAGCAACAATTGGTGCTGGAGCGGGGTCACGCCGCACTGTCGCGCCGCCTGCTCGCTGAAGCGCAGGAATTTCCGCAATCGGTAGCGAAAGCGGGCGAGGTACCGGACGATCTCCTCATCCCGAGGGTAACGGCCCACGCCCCGAGGCCCCGCGGCAGATCGGCGCTGCGTCATGATCCCAAAGTATATCGCAGCACGATGCACAAGGGTAGCCGTATCACTGCCTCGCGGTCGGGGCAGGGCTTGCGATCCCCGCCACGATTGCTTGCGCCGGATTCTGGCGCCGAGCGCTGGATGCGGGAGCGTTCGGGGGGGCGGCGGGGGGGCTCCCCGACGTGGATGGGACGCTGGGTACCGACGACCATCCCGGCACGGGTGGGCGAGCGGCGAAGCCTAACGATCTGTACCGGCTCCCGAACCGACCGCTTGCCCGATCGACCCGAACGGAGAACGGGGCGCCCGATCATTTCGGAGCCCCGTTCTTCTCCTCCCCTCTTCTCCTCCTCGTCTCTCTTACCCCAGCAACGCCTTCCTCCCGCTCACCCGCTTCTCTATCTCCGCACTCGGCAGCGTGACCACCGTCAGCACCCGCTCCACCCCGCTCCCCGCCCGCTCCGCCGTGAACACCCGGAGCCGTCGAGCGCTCTGGTAGAGTTCTTCTGCGACCCGCGGGAGGCCGAGCTGGCCGGAGCGCCCCGCGTCGGTGAGGCGCTCGGTGCCACCGGTGCGGGTACGGAGCGGCAGATCGACCGAGAGCATCGAAGGGCGGCTCGGGAAGTCGAGGAGCAGCTCACCCGCCTTCAGGCCGAGTTCTTTGGCAAGTGTGTCCTCGACCTGCTCCAGGAGATCGGCGTCTTCAGTCAGCCAGGGCTGGATATCGGCGGGGAGATCGGCAGCGGCGAGGTCGAGGGCCCGCTTGTAGAGCCGGCGTTCGTGCACCGCACGCGCCAGGCCGGTAGGGTCGTCGCGGAGGAGTGCCTCCTCCAGGCTCGCATCGGTGGCATCGGCGATGCCTGCTGGGGTCAACACTTTGCGCGCGACGGCGCTCCGCACCGCGCGCTTGAACATGCAGGTGGCGGCGCGCACCGCGTGGTGCCAGTAGACGTTCCGGTACATCTGGTACTTGGCAAAGAGGAGCGATTCGAGGGCGCTGACGCCCTTCTCGTGCACTCCTGCCTCACGCTTTCCGCCGCCCACATCCACCAGTGCCAGCGCCGCCAGGAGCCGGTTGACGTCCACGGTGCCGTACGGCACGCCGCACATCCGCGCGTCGCGACTCAGGTAGTCGATCTTGTCGAGATCGAGGGAACCGGAGATGAGCCCCGCCAGCGGCGATGAACTCGTCCCACGAATGAGGGCGCCGATCCTGGTGATCAGCGCGTCGCCGCCCAGGGCGCGGAGCGAGTCTCCCAGCGGACCGCGCGAGAGCTTGGCCTGGCCCAATGATTCGTGGTCGGGAAAACCCGCCTCTTCCAGCGCGTGGGAAAAGGGGTAGTGGCCGATGTCGTGCAGCAGTGCCGCCAGCCGCACGGCGAGCCGTTCCTCCTCCGGCACTCCGTCCAGTTCGCCCCGCTCCTCCAGCGCCACCAGGGCGCTTTGGGCCAGGTGGTAAGTGCCGAGTGCGTGTTCGAAGCGGCTGTGGGTGGCGCCGGGATAGACGAGGAAGGCGTGGCCCAGCTGGCGCACGTATCGGAGCCGCTGGACCGTGGGGGTGTCGACCAGGGTCGCGACCGGGCGGTCGAGCCGGATGTTGTCCCAGACCGGGTCGCGGACGATCTCGAAGTCGGGGGAGTCTGGGACGGGCATGGAGGCTCGACGCAGGGACGGAGGGACGGAGAGGCGCACGGACGGGCGCACGGGCGCACAGGCGCACTGACACAGGGAGCTGTTCACATCTCGGAGTGTCGTCCCGAGCGAGGGTGAGCGTCAGCGAGCCCGACGAGGGATCTTGCCCGCGTCGTTTCGGACCAAGCCACGAGCGTCGAGCCCGGGCGGAAAAGATCCCTCGGTCGCGCTGCTCCCTCGGGATGACGCTCCGTTACCGAACACCGCTCCGTTCCAGAGCGTCTGAGTACCTGAGCATCTGTTCCCTACGAAGCTGGCCCCACCTTCGCGACCTTCGCCTCCACGTGATCGGCGAACTTGGCGAAGTTCTCCCGGAACATCTGCGCCAGCTTCTTCGACTGCGCGTCATAGGCGCCCTTGTCGGCCCAGGTCTCGCGCGGATCGAGTACGGTGGCGGGGACATCGGGCACCGCGGTGGGCACCTCGAACCCGAAGACCGGATCCTTCCGGTATTCCGCCTTGGCGAGCTTCCCCGCCAGGAGCGCCCGGACCATCGCGCGGGTGTGGGACAGCTTCATCCGGTTCCCGGTGCCGTAGGCGCCGCCGGTCCAGCCGGTGTTCACCAGCCAGCAGGTGGCGCCGTGCTTGGCGATCTTCTCGCCCAGCATCTTGGCGTAGACCCCCGGGTGGAGCGGCAGGAACGGGGCACCGAAGCAGGCGCTGAACGTCGCGGTCGGCTCGGTGACGCCGCGTTCGGTCCCGGCCACCTTGGCGGTGTACCCGGAAATGAACTGGTACATCGCCTGCTCGGGCGTGAGTCTGGCGATCGGCGGCAGGACGCCGTAGGCATCGGCGGTCAGGAACACGACGTGCTTCGGGTGACCACCCTGTCCCGACGGCTCGTGGTTCGGGATGAACTCGATCGGGTAGCTGGCCCGGGTGTTCTCGGTGATGCTCTGGTCCTCATAATCCGGGAGACGAGTGATCGGATCGACCACCACGTTCTCGAGGATGGTGCCGAAGCGCTGGCTGGCGGCGTAGATCTCCGGCTCACCCTCGGCAGAGAGGTGGATCACCTTGGCGTAGCAGCCGCCCTCGAAGTTGAAGACGCCGTGGTCGCCCCAGCCATGCTCGTCGTCGCCGATCAAGTGGCGGGCCGGGTCGGCGGAGAGGGTGGTCTTGCCGGTGCCGGACAGGCCGAAGAAGATCGCCGTATCGCCGTCGGGGCCGATGTTGGCGGAACAGTGCATCGGGAGCACATGCTGCTTGGGCAGCAGGTAGTTGAGCACCGTGAAGATCGACTTCTTGAGCTCCCCGGCGTAGCGGGTGCCGCCGATCAGGATCAGCTTCCGGCCGAAGTGGAGCATCACGAAGGTGCCGGTCCGGGTCCGGTGGATCGACGGGTCGGCCTGGAGCTCCGGCGCGTGGAGCACCGTGAACCCGGCGACGAACTTGGCGAGCTCCGCCGTCGGCGGGCGGATGAACATGTTCCTGACGAAGAGCGCCTGCCAGGCGTTGGGCGTCACGAAGCGGACGTTCAAGCGATGGGCCTTGTCCGCACCGGCATAGAGGTCCTGCACAAAGACCTCCTGCGCATCGAGATGGGCGCGGACGGCCTGAAGGAGCTTGGTGAATCCGGCTTCCTCTCCCTTGCCGTTCTTTTCCCACCAGATCTCCTCGGCCGACCCTTCCTCTCCGATGACGAACTTGTCGTTGGGGGAGCGCCCGGTGTGCGGGGACGTCACCGCCGTATGGGCGCCGTGCGCCGTGAGCATTCCCTCGCCCCGCCGCACTGCGTGCTCGATGAGCTGGGGGGTGTGGAGGTTGGCGTGGACCTTGATCGGGTGGAGTCCGGTGCCGGCGACCTCGGTCGGGCCGGCGGCGGTCTTCGTTGCGGTCATGCTATTCCCCTCGTTCAGTGACCCCCGGCCGTGCCGAGGACTCTATCGTGCGGCGGCCGTCGCGAGGCGGCTGCGCTCCTGCGCATCCACCACGGCGATCACCGCCATGTTGACGATCTCGTCGACGTCCGCGCCCCGCTGCAACACGTGGATCGGTGCCGCCAGGCCCACCAGGATCGGCCCGATCGCCTGGGCGCCGCCCAAGCGCGCCAGCAGCTTGTAGCTGATGTTGGCCGAGTTGAGATCAGGGAAAATGAGGACGTTGGCCGGCCCCTGCAACCGGCTGAAGGCATATGTCTGCTGCAGGATCGACTCGACCACGGCGGTATCGGCCTGCATCTCGCCGTCCACCGGCAGGGCGGGCACTCGCTGGTGCAGCAACCGCACCGCCTCGGCCACCTTGGCCTGCGCCGGATGCTTGACCGAGCCGAAATTCGAGAACGAGAGGAGTGCGACCTTCGGGTCGATCCCGAAGTGCTTCACGAAGCTCGCCACCGCCTCGGCGATCTCGGCCAGCCGCTCGGCGTCCGGGTCGATGTTGACCGTGCAATCCGCGAAGAAGAAGGTGTTCACGCCCACGATCATCATGTAGATGCCGGCGATCGCGCCGCCGGGGACCGTGCCCACCACCTCGAGCGCCGGCCGGATGGCATCGGGGTAGTACTGGGTCTGGCCCGCCACCAGCGCGTCCGCGGCGCCCAAGGACACCATCATGGCACCGTAGTAGGTGGGATCGCCCATCCGGCGTCGGGCCTCATCACGGGTGACGCCCTTCCGTTGCCGGCGCTTCCAGTAGGCGGTGGCATACGCCTCGCGCTGGGCGCTGCGGGCGGGATCGAGCACCTCGATGTGGTCGAGCGGGATCCCCGCTTCGGTGGCGGCCTCGAAGATCTCGCGCTCGTCGCCCAGGAGGATCGGTGTCGCGATCCCTTCGTCGGCCACGATGCGGGCGGCGCGGATGATCCGGGTGTCGTGGGCGTCGGTGAAGGCCAGGCGCTTCGGGTCGGCCACGGCGCGATTGATGAGCCCGCGGATGATGGCGCGCCCACGGCCCTGGCGTGATTCCAGCTTGGCGCGGTACTCGTCGAGATCGATGACCTCCTTGGCCACGCCCGACGCGATGGCCGCCCACGCCACCGCTGGCGCCACCCAGAGGAGCACTCGCGGATCGAACGGCTTGGGGATCAGGTACTCGGGTCCGAAGCGCAGGGAGTCGAGGCCGTACGCCTTGAGCACCGAGTCGGGGACATCTGCCTTGGCCAGCGCTGCGAGCGCGCGGGTCGCGGCCATCTTCATCTCCTCGTTGATCTTCCGGGCCCGCACGTCGAGTGCACCGCGGAAGATGAACGGGAAACCGAGGACGTTGTTGACCTGGTTGGGGAAATCGGTCCGCCCGGTGGCGATGATCGCATCGGGGCGTGCCGCCCGCGCGATATCCGGCATGATCTCGGGGGTCGGGTTGGCGAGCGCGAAGATGATGGGGCGGGGCCGCATGGTCTTGAGCATCTCGGGCGTCACCGTGCCCGCCGCCGACAGGCCCACGAACACATCGGCGCCGACGAAGGCGTCGGCGATGGTCCGGGCCTTGGTCTTCTGCGCAAAGCGGGCGCGGTACTTGTCCATCTCGCCTCGACCCTCGTACACCACACCGGACTTGTCGCAGAGCGTGATGTTCTCGCGGGGGACGCCGAGCTTGACGTAGAGCTCCGCCGTGGCGATCGCGGCGGCGCCGGCACCGACGAAGGTCACCCGGATCTTCGAGATGTCGCGCTCGGTGACCTCGATGGCGTTGAGGAGCGCGGCACCCGAGATGATCGCGGTCCCGTGTTGGTCGTCATGGAAGACGGGGATGTCGAGGGTCTCCCGGAGCGTCTCCTCGATCACGAAGCAGTCGGGCGCCGAGATGTCCTCGAGATTGATCCCGCCGACGGTAGGCGCCAGCATCTGGCAGAACCGGATCACGTCCTTGGGGTCCTTCGCGTCGATCTCGAGGTCGAAGACGTCGAGGTCGGCAAAGGCCTTGAAGAGGACACCTTTGCCCTCCATTACCGGCTTCCCCGCCAGCGGCCCGATGTTGCCGAGGCCCAGCACCGCGGTGCCGTTGGTGACGACCGCCACCAGGTTGCCGCGTGCGGTGTACCGATACGCGTCTTCCGGCCGGTCTCTGATGGCCAGGCACGGCTCGGCCACGCCCGGGGTGTACGCGAGCGAGAGGTCGCGCTGATTCTGGAAGCGCTTGGTGGGTACGACCTCGATCTTGCCGGGGCGCCCTTCCTCGTGATAGCGGAGTGCATCCTCACGTTTGCGGTCGGCCACGGTCAGGGCACCGGAACGAGGTCGGGGCGGAAGTGGTACAGGAAGAGCACGGTCGACACGTCCCGCGCGGTCGGCGCAGGGACCAGCGGGTTGGACGACATCAGGTCGTCGAGCGAATCGCTGTGCTGGAAGAGCCCCATGCTGTGCCCCAGCTCGTGCGCCACCGTGAGGCCGAGGCACCAGGTCGTGCTGTCCTGGCCCAGGGGATACTTGTTCTCGACGTAGATGCGGATCGGGAGGAGGAGCTTCTTGTGGTCGGGTCTGCTGACGTGGACATCGGTGGCCCCGCTGCACTGGGGAGCCATCGAGTGCATATCGACGGGAAATGCTGCGGTGGAGTCGTACGGTGGGACGCTCGCGTAGACCAGCACGTCGGCCTGGGTGGAGTCCGGGACGAGCACCGCGTCGTATTCGCCGTACTGCAGCACTTGCTTCCAGAGTGCGATGCCATCGCGCACGTGCCCCGGAAGCCCGAGGCCACCGGAGGTGTCGGCCCAGATCCGGACCGGCAGGTGCGTCTGGGGCCAGTGGAACCAAACGGTGTCGGTGTACACCGAGTCCTGGCGGTACAGTTTGCCGTCGATGACTGTGTCGTGAGTGACCGAATCCACCATGGCCGGCGTGATCGAATCCCGCACGATCAGCGTCACCCCGTACCCGGTGGGCCGGAGCGGTCCCGACAGCTCACTGCACGCGAGCGCCACCACGCTGACGGCCGCGAGCCCGATCGCGATCGTCCGCGTCAATGTGCCACCCCGATGGTCAGCGTGATCCGGTGCACGTCCTCACTCCCGGTGTACCCCTGCGATTGCAGGTGGGGGGTCGTGAATCGATGGTAGTCCCAACCTATCGCGGCGCTCAGGTCCCACCCTGGCCGCCAGGTGTGGCGGTATTCGAGTCCCGCCCCGCCGACGAGCGGCGTCGGGGCGCCGTCCTGGAAGATCCCGCTCTTCTCCGCTGGCAAGTACTTGATGAACCCGAGCGCCACCCGCCAGCGGAGGTGAGGCACCATGAACCCTCCGGCGCCGGCGGTCAGGGTCGCCGTGCGCAAGGTGCCCAGCGGCGTGGTGGTCCCGTTCTCCTGCGACGCGTATGATCCGCTGGCCAGGCCGAGCTCGATGCTGAAGCGCCGGCCCTTGGCGTCCATCGGGATCGAGCCGCCGAGCAGAAGCGTCGGCGCCACCGCCGGCGTCACGGTCAGCGGTGAAACGATCTCGTCGCTGACGATCTTGGTGGACACCACAGCACCGAGCCGAGCCGTCCATTGGACCTGGGCAGACAGCGCTCCGGGAAGGAGGGCAATGACCACCACCGATCGGGTCGTGAGGCGCCGGAGGGCGGAGGTGAGTGCGTTTCGCATGAGACGTGGAAAGATAGCGATGCCGGCGGGGTGCCGGGGGATGTTCGGGGGATGCTGGCGGTGAAGGGTGAACGGTAAACAGTGAAAGGGGGCCGTGAACGGTGAACAGTGAATGGTGAACGGGGCAGCGTCCGAGGCCGTGCCCGTTCACAGTTCACCCTTTACCGTTCACGCTTTCTTGGTATATCCCCGCAGTCGCGCCAACATCTTCCGGTCGTTGGTCACCATGTCCCCGTCCCCCTTGGGCGTCTCGAGGATCTTGGCCACCCCGGCCATTCGCGGGTCGTTCATGATCCGCCGGAACGGCTCGGCGCCGAGCGATCCCTCGGCGATCAGCTCGTGCCGGTCGCGGTGGGAGTTGAACGGTGTCTTGGAGTCGTTCAGGTGGAGACAGCGGAGCCGCTCGAGCCCGCAGGTCCGGTCGAACCGTTCCCACACGCCGTCGTAGTCACCGACAAGGTCATATCCCGCGGCGTAGATGTGGCAGGTGTCGGCGCAGTACCCGACCCTCGCCTGCACTCCCTTCGGCATCCGTGATCGGAGCTCCGCCAGCTCCTCGAAGGTGCTGCCGAGGGCGGTGCCAGTGCCAGCGGTGGTCTCCATCAGCACCATCACTGGACCGGGCACCGACTCGAGGCACTCGGCGTACGCTGCCGCGTTCCGGGTGAGCCCCTGGTCGCGATCGTCGAGGAAGTTGCCGGGGTGGGAGACGATGTACGGCACGCCGAGTTGGGTGCAGCGGGTCAGCTCCGCCTGAAAGGAGGCGATCGAGCGCTTGCGGAGCGCAGCGTCGGGGGAAGCGAGGTTGATCAGGTAGCTGTCGTGTGACACGGCCACGCGGAGCCCGCTCTCGGCCCACGCTCTCCGGTAGGCGGCGATCGTCTCCTCGGACAGGACCGGCTCCCGCCACTGGTTCGGGGTCTTGGTGAAGATCTGGATGGCGGTCGCGCCGATGTCGACACCTCGTGGCGGGGCCGTCTGGGGCCCGCCGGCGGTGGATACATGGGCGCCGAGAAGCTCGCCTGGGGTCACTTTCTTCGCTGGAGCCATTCGGTCGGGTCGAGCGCGACACCGTTCTCGCCGCGGATCTCGAAATAGAGGTGGGGGCCCTCGTCGGTGTTCGCGCCGCCGGAGGTGCCGATCATCTGGCCCCGGACGACCGTCTGTCCCTTGGTGACCGACGACGTCGAGAGCTGGGAGTAGATCGAGTAGTAGCCGCCGCCGTGGCTCAGCACGATGGAGAGGCCGTAGGTGCCCAGCGGCTGGACCAGTTCCACCGTGCCGGCCTCGACCGACTTGACGGGAGTGCCGGGCGGTGCCGCGATCGCGATGCCGTTGTGCTTGATGACCGCGCCGGAGTTGAGCGCATCGGTGCCGAATCCGTAGAGGACCGTGCCGTCCATCGGCCAACCGAGCTTCCCGATGCTCGCTGTGGTGATGGAGGAGGCCGGGGGCGCCACCCGGCGGCCGGAGGCGCGCGCGGCGGCGGCGCGAGCCACGGCCTCGCGTCGAGCGCGCTCCAGCGACGCGATGAGGGTGTTGAGCGCCTCCTCGTCCTGCTGGAGGGTGGTCAGCCGGGTCTCGGTGGTGCGGGTGTCGCGGCGCACATCGCGGAGCCGGGAGCGCTGATCGTCGGCCAGGTCGCCGTAGTGCTGGAGCTCCTGGTCCCGTTCCACCCGGGACCGGGTCAGGCTGGCGCGGTAGTTGAGCAGGTCATCGCGCTGGCGGTTGACGCGATTGCGCAGGCCTTCGACGTCGGACACGAGCTGCCGGTCCTGCCGACTGCCGAGGTAGAGGTACTTGAATCGGCTCACGAGGTCGCCAAAAGATTCCGCGGCGAGGAGCGCCTGGAAGTCGTAGAGCGGTCCGCGTTTGTAGATGTCCACCAGCCGCCGGTAGAGGACCGCGCGCTTGTCGGCGAGGTTGTCCTGCGCCAGCGCCAGGCCCCCGCTCACCTGGTCGAGCTCCTGGTTGAGGCCGCCGATCTGGCGGTCGAGCTCGTTGACGATCCGGTTGGTGGCGTCGCGCTGGCGAGTGATGTTGACAAGCTCCGACTCCACGTCGTGCGCCTGACCCTGCAGGTCGGAGCGCTGCTGCTGGAGCCGCTCCCGCTCCGCCCGGATCTGCTGGAGGCGCTTCTGGGAGTCCTGCATCCGTTGCTGGAGGGTGCCTTGGGCGGAGAGGCGGAGGGGCGCAGCGACGGAGAGCACGAGCAGGATGAACGCCATGAGTGCGCCGAGGCCCGTGCGCCCCTTCGTCCCTGCGCCTATGCGCCTATGCGCCCGTGCGCCTGTGCGCCTGTCCGCCTCTGCGCCCCTCCACCCCTCCGCCCATCCGCCCATCCGCCTACACATCCTTCAGATGCCGGCCCACGCTGAAGAGACTGCCGGCGAGTCCGATCGCGGCGCCGAAGACGACGATGGCGCCGAGGTAGTTGGGCTGGAAGAAGACGAGGCCGCTGAAGAGCCCGGAGGTCCCCTGGACGGCGGAGAACGCCAGCCAGCAGAGCCCCACCGCTAGGAGGCCGCCCAGGAGGCCCTTGAGGGCACCCTCCAGGAGGAACGGCCCGCGGACGAACCAGTTGGAGGCGCCCACCAGGCGCATGATGCCGATCTCCCGGCCGCGTTGCAGCACCGCCATCCGGATGGTGGTCCCGATGATGACGACGGCGACGATCGCGAACGCGAGGCCGATCACGAACCCGACCAGTCCTGCGATGTCGCGGATGCGGTCGAGTTTGGCGATCCAGTCGCGTCCGAAGCGCACGTCGTCCACGAACTGGTAGCTCTTGATCCGGTCCGCCACCCGCGAGACCGTCACCTCGTCGCGGTAGCCGTCCTTGAGGGTGATCTCGAGCGAGGCGGGCAGGGGATTGACCTGGAGGTCACGGTAGGCGTCACGGAACTCGGTGAGCTCGCGCCGGGCCCGTGCCAGCGCCACGTCCTCGCTCACGTAGGTGACCTCCTTCACCTCCGGGAACGCTACGATGTCGGTCGAGGCCTGCGCGATCACCTCGGCCGGTGTCCCGCGGAGGACGTACGCCACGATCTCCACCCGCTCCTCGACGCCCTTGAGCGCCTGGCGGAGGTTGACCGCCACCAGCCCGAAGAGCCCCACCACGAAGAGGCTGAACGCGATCGTGGTGATCGACAGCATCGAGAGCAGCGGGGTGCGGCGGAACGACAGGAACGCCTCGCGGATGAAGAGCCTCATTGGGCGCCCTCCTGGTCCCCGTTGCTCGGCTGGTCGCCGCTGTCGTACACCACCATCCCTTCGCGCATCTCGATGGTGCGGTAGGGCGCGGACTTCACGAGGTCGAGGTCGTGGGTGGCCATCACCACGCAGGTGCCGCCGGCGTTGATGTCGCGCAGCAGCTGGAAGACGCCCCGGGTGGCGCGTTCGTCCAGGTTGCCGGTGGGCTCATCGGCCAGGAGGATGGCGGGATCGTTCACCAGCGCGCGGGCGATGGCCACCCGTTGCTGCTCACCGCCCGAGAGCTCGCGCGGGTACGCCTGGCCCTTGGCCGCGAGCCCCACCTGGGTGAGCACCCGCATCACCCTCCCCGGGATGGTGTCGCGCTTGGCCCCGGTCACCTCGAGCGCAAAGGCGACGTTCTCGTGCGCCGTGCGGTCCTCCAGGAGCCGGAAATCCTGGAACACGACCCCCAGACGGCGGCGCAGCTTCGGCACGTCGCTCCGGGAGAGGACCCCGATGTTGAAGCCCGAGACCCGCACCTCCCCTTCGGAGGGGCGCTGCTCGGCGAACATCAGCTTGAGGATGGTGGACTTGCCGGCACCGGAGTGGCCGGTGAGGAAGACGAACTCGCCCTTGTGGACCCGGAGCGAGACATCGCGGAGGCCGAAGTGGCCCTTGGGGTACGCCTTGAAGACGCTGGTGAACTGGATCACGCGTGAATGATAGGAACGGTGGCGAGGGGTGTCTAGCGCAGGATCAAGTCGGGCGTCCCGGCCTCACGCCACCAGCACCGCCCGGAACGCCCCGCCGGTGCCGATCACCACACCCAGCAGGCAGAGGACTTGCAGTGCATCGGCCAGCCGATCGGACTGCCACCCGAGCTCGGTCGCGAGCACCCGTCCGTCGAGCGGGCCCCGGTCGATCAACAGGTCGAAGGCCTCCCGGCTGTCATTCCCGAAGTGGCCGAGCAGACGGGGCCGGGTGGAGTCGCGGGTGATCGCCTGCACCCCCAGCTGGTGATGGGAGAGCACGTGATCGATCGACTCGGCCTGGTCCTCGGTGAGCCCCGTGAGCGCCACATAGCGCTGGTCGGTGGCGTCCATGCGCTGCAGCAGCTTGGCCACGACCTCGTCGGCGCACGAAAGGTCCACCAGTTCGAGCTCGGAGAAGTCGAGCAACGCCACCTCGGCGCGCCGGAGCACCATCTCCCGTTCGATGCAGGTCCGCACCGCCGCCCCGGTGGGTCGGGTGACGAGGTTCTTCGGCGTCATCGCCGGGTGGGCTTCCTGCAGCAGCGTGTCGAGGCGGATCGTGGTGACCATCAGGGGGTCCCTGTGGCTGCGGGAATGACGATCTGGACCTGGGCGCCGGGGAAGGCGGCGAGGTGTTCGCGCAGTGGGACGTCCTCGTCCCACGCCGGCACGATGGCCAGTCGGGCGGTGCCGCTGCGGATGCTGATCTTCCCCTCCCAGCGTTCAAGATACCGCTTGATGCCTGCCAAGCCCTGACCCCGGCCCGGATCGCGGAACCGGCTGATCCCTTGGACCAGCGCACACTCGAGTGCGGCTCCGTCCCCCCAACGCTCTCCGATCCGCTTGGCCTGGGTGGCCTCGAGGCTCTTCCGGAATCCCACCCCGCCGTCGGCCACGGCGATCACCACCACCCGGCGGCCCAGGCGCTTTTTCCAGTTGTAGGCCTGGATCGCGACCCACCCGGTCGTCCCGGCGTGCTCCACAATATTCTGACAAGCCTCGCTGAGCGCCATAGCGAACCCCATGACGGCCTTCGCCTCGAGCCCCAGCTCGCCGGTCACGATCCGGGCGGAACGGTCCTGGACCCGCTCCACCACGGCGTGGACGTCTTCCGACGCCCGCACCGGCGTCACTTCGAGGAGGACATCGCTCTCGTCCTGGGAACGGGCCCGTGGCACCTTGCCGTGGAGCTCGAAGAACTCGGCGGCGTGCCGGAAGAACCCGATCCGGGTCCAGTAGCTCTTGACCTGCTCGTCCTCCGGCACGGTAAAGAGCGGCTTGGACCCGCCCGCCTCCGCCACCGACTGACCGGCGATGAGCAGGCCGGTGAATCCGTACGGCGAGGACCACTTCGCACCCCGCGCGTCGAAGAGCATCTTGTCGGTCGGCGCACCTTCGGCGAAGCTGGTGGCAAATTGCTCGAAACTGCGGTCGTCCAGCTGCGCGGGGACCTCGACGATGCGGGTCATGCCGGCACCAGTTCCCCTCGCAGGTGGGCGTTGAGGGCACCGGCGCCACGGAAGGCCGCGTTCCTGGCCCCCATCCGGCCGGCGTGGATCAGCGCCTGCTCGAAGGTGTCGCCGGCCAGGAGCCGGGCAAAGCAGGCAGCACCGAAGACATCGCCGCATCCGGTCGGATCGAGGGTCTCGACGCTGGGCGGCGCCAGCAGGGCGGTCTTGATGGTGCTCCTCATCGTTGCGGTCGCGGGCTGCGGGTGGCGGGTCGCGGGCAGCCGTTCGAACCCAGGCGCCGCCACGTACACCACACCGCGGGAGCCGAGCGTCACGTTCAGGAGCTTGACGCCTGCGCCCAGCACTTCCACCGACAGCGCCAACGGGTCGTCGGAGATCTGCCGCATCTCATCCTCGTTCATCTGCACCGCGTCGAAGCATCCGAACCAGCTGGGCGCATCCGGCAGGGGCCGCAGCGTGCGGATGCCGTCATGCCGCATCCCAAAGAACAAGGAATGCAAGTCCGCGTAGATCGGACGCTGGAAGCCGGCCCGAAGCGCCTGGGCGGTGCCGAGACACATTTCGTAACCGGAAATGAAATTGACGTAGAGCCCGTCGAGATCGTTCACCATCGGACCCAGCTCGGGCCAGGTCCATCCCGGCACCCCGCCCGCCATCCGCTCGCAGCGACGTTCCGCTTGGTCGTAGCGCAGGTGGACGGCGTTGTTGAGCGCGGGCACCTCGATGAATCGGGCACCGGGCGCCCAGTGCCTGAGCCCCCGCGCAAATTCGGCTGCCTGCGGAGCCCGATCCTGCCCCACCTTGATGAGCGGGACGATCTCCCATCCGTCGGGGAGGCTGGCGTCCATCGCCGCCAGCGCGTAGGCGATGCCGCCCCACTCCTCCACCTGGCCTTCGCCGGGCGTGCGGCCGTGGATCACATCCCACACCATCGAACCCACGATACCGATGCGGGGCATCAGGCGCGCCTGTCGTCGAGGAACGCCTTGGCGGCGCCCAG
Organism: Gemmatimonadales bacterium; assembly: GCA_049680185.1. Lineage (GTDB taxonomy): Bacteria > Gemmatimonadota > Gemmatimonadetes > Gemmatimonadales > GWC2-71-9 > CAMLHU01. The sequence goes on from JBAUHI010000100.1 coordinate 19,535, forward strand.
GATGCCGGCGGTGCCGTGGAGCTGTCCCGGCACGATGCGGCAGACCTCGACCGCCGGCTTGAAGGCGCGCTTGCTCACTTCCCGCTGCAGCGGGTGAAAGAGCTTCTCGCCTGCCTTGGTGACGCCGCCGCAGACCACGACGACCTCGGGATTGAAGATGTTGATGAAGTTGGCGATCGCCGCTCCGAGGTAGACGGCAGTGTCCCGCACCACTTCGAGCGCCAACTCGTCGCCGGCGTACGCGGCATCGTACACGGTCTCGGCGGTGATCCTGGCCAAGTCTCCTCCCACCATCCCGGGCAGCTTCGACTCGGCGCCCGCCTCCAGCACTTCGATGGCGCGCGCGGCGATGGCCGGTCCCGAGGCGTACGCCTCGATGCAGCCGTAGTTGCCGCACTTGCAGCGACGCCCGCCCACGTCGATGGTGGTGTGACCCAGTTCGCCCGCCGCGCTCGAGGCACCGTGATAGAGCGTGCCGTCGATGATGATCCCGCCACCGATGCCGGTCCCGATCGTGAGGCAGATGGCATCGCGAGTGCGGCGCGCTGCGCCCTGCCACCACTCGCCCAGCGCGGCGCAGTTGGCGTCGTTGTCGAGCACCGCCGGGATCCCGAGCCCGTCACCGATGCGCTGGCGGAGCGGGTAGTCGCGCCAGCCGAGGTTGGGCGCCAGCCGGATGATGTTGCGGGCCGCGTCGAGCGGTCCCGGCGCCCCGATGCCCACCCCGATGACGTCGAGCGACGCGTGCTCCTTCTTGGCCAGCGCCATCGACCGTCGCGACAGGTCGAGCATGCGTTCCAGTACACCTTCGGCACCATGCGCCGCCTCGGTGGGCTCGGTCACCAGGCCCACCACGCGCGATCCGTCCTCGGCCACACAGCCGACGCTGATATTGGTGCCGCCCAGGTCGATGCCGAGGATGTGTTTCACCGGCGCGCTCCCGGGAGGGTGAGGATGCGCTGGATCTCGCGCACCACGAGTTCAGGACCGAGTTCGATCATGCAGCGGTGGTGCTTCAACGGACACACCTCTGGGCCGTGCGGCGAGCAGGGACGGCAGGGCATCGCGTGGTGCTCGACGACCGCGTCATCGGGGCCGAGAGGGCCGAATCCGAAGGCCAGCACCGTGGGACCGAAGATCGCCACGATCGGTGTGCCGACACCGGTGGCCAGGTGGAGCGGTGCCGAATCGTTGGTGACCAGCACCGCCGCGCGCTCGATCAGCGCTGCCGATTCCCGGAGGGAAAGGGCGCCCACCGCGTTGAACGCCCGGCCGGGTGCGGCGGCGGCTATGGCTTGGCCCAAGGATGCGTCGTCCGGCCCACCGACAGCGACCACTGCAATATCGAGGGATCGGGTCAGCTCCGCATAGTAGGGCCAGCGCTTGGTCCCCCAGATCGAACCCGGAGCCACCGCCACGAAGGGCGCCGTCACGCCCGCCGCCGCGAGCCAGTCCGCCGCCCTCTTGCGATCCTGGTCGGTGAGCGTCAAATGAAAGGGGCGCGAGGCCGGCGTCGGGTCCAGTAGCGAGAGGAGCCGGGCCGACTCATGCATGTTGGTCGGTCGGGGGCGGCGTTCGGTATAGGTCGTGCGCGCGGGGCTGTCGCGGAAGCCGATGCGCACGGGGATCCCGGCCAGCATCGCCAGCGACGCGGAACGCCACGAGCGGTGTGGCAGGTACGCCCGGGCGTACTCTTCGGCCTGCAAGGCCCTGGTCAGCTGACCGAAGCGCCGGAAGCCACGATCGGCCCCGCGTTTGTCATACCGGATCACCCGTCGCACAGCGGGGTGGGTCTCGATCAAGGCCGCCGCCGCCGGGGTCGTGAGCACGTCCACCGGGCCGAACCGTTCCGCGAGTACCTCGAGGAGCGGGATCGTCAGCACCACGTCGCCCAGGAAAGCCGTCTGGATGACGAGCGTGGCGGACGGGCGGACGGTCGGACGGTCGGACGGTGCGGTCACGAGGGTCGCCTTTCGTTGCGAGGCGGATGGGCCGCTGGCCTGTCATTCCGAGGGAGCGCAGCGACCGAGGGACCTTTCCAAATCCGCTCGGAGCGCGGCCGCGCGGCCCGATCTCAGCGGAGCAGGTCCCCTCGCTCTGCTCTGGATGACAGGACGGGGTGGCCGCAGGCCACCCCCTACGGACATTGCACGATGCGCCTCACGCGGCCGTTCACGCGCCTGACCGGCCCGCTGGTCTAATCCTCCACCTGCAGCACCGCCAGGAACGCCTCCTGCGGGATCTCGACGGTGCCGATCTGCTTCATCCGCTTCTTGCCCTCTTTCTGCTTTTCCAGGAGCTTCCGCTTCCGGCTCACGTCACCGCCGTAGCACTTGGCGAGGACGTCCTTCCGGAGGGCGGTGATGGTCTCCCGGGCGATGACGTTCGTCCCGATGGCGGCCTGGATCGCGACCGCAAAGAGCTGCCGAGGAATGAGCTCCTTCAGCTTCTCCGCCACTTTCCGGCCCCACTCATAGGCCTTGTCGCGGTGGATGATGACGCTGAAGGCGTCGATCTGCTCGCCGTTGATGAGCATGTCGAGCCGCACCAGCTCGTTGGGACGATACCCGGAGAGTTCGTAATCGAACGACGCATAGCCTCGACTGATGCTCTTGAGTCGGTCGTAGAAATCGAGCACGATCTCGCCCAGGGGGAACTCCCAGTCGAACTCGACGCGGGTGGGATCGAGGTACTTCATCCCGAGGTACACCCCGCGGCGGTCCTGGCCCAGCTTCATGATCCCGCCGATGTAGTCGGCGGGGACCATGATCCGCCCCTTCACGTACGGTTCTTCGATCCGGTCGATGCCGCCGGGGTCGGGAAGGGTCGAGGGGTTCTCGACGATCACTTCCTCGCCGTTGGTCCGGTAGACGTGGTACTCCACCGTGGGCACGGTGGTGATGAGGTCGAGGTCGAACTCCCGTTGCAGCCGCTCGCCGACGATCTCCATGTGCAGGAGTCCCAGGAACCCGGCCCGGAACCCGAAACCGAGGGCGGTCGAGGTCTCGGGCTCGTACTGGAGCGAGGCGTCGTTCAGCTTGAGCCGTTCCAGCGCGTCGCGGAGCGATTCGTACTGGCTGGCGTCGGTGGGGTAAAGCCCTGCGAACACCATCGGCTTGACATCGCGGTAGCCTGGCAGGAGTTCGCCGGCGCGGTCGTCGGCGTCGAAGATGGTGTCGCCGGCGCGGGTATCGCCCACGGTGCGGAGGTTGGCCACGAGATAGCCCACCTCGCCGGCCTCGAGGGAATCGGTCGGGCGCTGGCCCAGCTGCAGGTAGCCCACCTCATCGACGAGATAGACGTCCTCCGGGTGCGCCCCGAAGGCGATCTGCATCTTGGGACGGATGGTGCCATCGACCACGCGGATGCTGGGGATCGCGCCACGATAGCGGTCGAAGTAGCTGTCGAAGACCAGTGCGCGGAACGGCGTGTCGGGCCGTCCCTTGGGCGGCGGCACCCGGGCGATGATCGCTTCGAGCAGGGCGGGGATCCCGGTGCCTTCCTTGGCGCTCACCGCCAGGATCTCCTCCCGACGGGCGCCGATCAGGTCGATGATCTCCTTGGCGCGTCGCTCCGGCTCCGCGCCCGGCAGGTCGATCTTGTTGAGGACCGGGATGATCTCGAGTCCCGCATCGAGCGCCAGGAAGAGGTTCGAGAGCGTCTGGGCCTGGAGCCCCTGCGACGCATCCACCACCAGGATGGCGCCTTCGCAGGCGGCCAGGGACCGGCTCACCTCGTAAGTGAAGTCGACGTGCCCGGGCGTGTCGATGAGGTTGAGCTCGTAGGCGTGACCGTCGTGGGCCTGGTACTGCATGCGCACGGCGTTCAGCTTGATGGTGATGCCGCGCTCGCGTTCCAGGTCCATCGTGTCGAGCATCTGCGCCCGCATCGCGCGCTTTTCGACGGCACCGGTGGCCTCGATCAGCCGATCGGCGAGGGTGGATTTGCCGTGGTCGATGTGCGCGACGATACAGAAATTGCGGATCCGGGACTGCTTCATGGCGGGGAAGATAAGTGGGTGGGGCGGGTTGAGCGGGTGAAAGCGGGTAGGGCCGGTAGAGCGGGTGAAAGCGGGTAGAGCGGGTGACATGGGTGAAGCGGGACGAACGCGGGACGGGGTGGATGGTGTGGGTACCCGCTCCATCCGTCAGACCCGCCTTACCCGCTCCACCCGCTCTACCCGCCCGCTCTCCGCACCTCATCCAACCGATCGACGGCGCGCCGCAGATGCGGGATCACGATGCTGCCACCGACCACCAGCGCCACCGAGAAGACCTCGAAGAATTCCTCGTTGCTCACGCCCGCTGCCGCGCACTGCGCGATGTGATAGGTGACGCAGTCGTCGCAGCGGAGCACCATCGAGGAGACGAGGCCCAGCATCTCCTTGGTCTTCGTGCCCAGTGCGCCGTCCTCGTAGGCCTGGCCGTCGAGTCGGAAGAAACGGTTGATGACGAGGTTGTCCGCGCCGAAGATCCGCTCGTTCATCCGGGAGCGGAAGGCGTTGAAGTCGGGGAGGGAGTCTGGCATCGGTGCAATATATGAAAGGGCCCGGCGCGCTGGATCGTGCGTCGGGCCCTTCCTGCCCTGCCGTCCCCTATCAGGGCTTGCGGCGCCGGAGCTCGGGCTGTCCGCCCCCGCCGCCCCGCGGCGGCTCCGACCTCGGCCGTGCCTGCGGAGGAGCCGGACGTTCCGTCCGCGGTGGCGCCTCATTGCGCGGCTCCACCCGACGCGGCGCTTCCGGTGGCCGTTGCGGCTGCCGTTGGGGCTCCACCCGTTCCGGTGGCGGCGTGACCGGACGTCGCTCGGGGCGCGCCGGCTCCCCTTGTGGCTGTCCCTGCTGGCCGGCCGGTGGCTGGGGTTGGGCCTGGGGCTGCCCCCCTTCCGCGCGCGGATCGATCTCGGGGCGCCGTCCACCATTCGCGTTCGGTTGCGGCGTGACGTTCGGCGACTGTCCGTTGTTCTGGCCGGCGCCACCGGTCACTGGGCGGCGCATCGGCCCGATCCCGCCGAGGTCGGGCTGGACTTGGCGACCCTGCGGGGCTGCGCTGCCGCCCCCAGCGTCGGGCCGCACCGGGCGCCGACCATACCCTTCGGGCGTCGGAATGGAGCCGCGACCCCCGAGTTCAGCACCGGTCCGGCCTCGATCGATCACGAATCCCTGGCCATTGCCACCCGTGCCGCCACCGGTGACGGGCCGGATCGGACGCCGGGGCAGTTGGGTCACATACGTCCCGGAGCCGCCGTAGTCCTTGAACACGAAGCGGGCCTGGGGCCGGATCGGCCGCACGACCGCCACGCGACGCCCCCCGTAGTAGTAGGGGTAGTAGTAGGGGTCGTTGTACATCACGATCCGGAAGCGCGGGCACTGCTGGGCGTAGGGATCCCAGTAGGAATACGCGGCGTAGGCGTGGCAGTCGTAGCAGAGGAACCGCGGGTAGTCATAGTGCTGCTCGACGTCGTACGACGTGATGTCGTAGTCCCAGTCGCTCTCGCCCTCGAGCTGGTTGGCGAAGTCGGTGAGCGCCACATACGGGTCGCCCACGACACGCCCATTGGCGATGGCGCGGTAATCCCAGTGATCGCCCCGCACGAACTGATCGAACTTGATCGGGTCGGCGGATGCGATGGCAAAGATGTAGCCGACCCCTGGGTTGTCATCCACGTCGAACGCGTTGTCCTCGTCACGGCCGAGCACCTCGAAGGTGCGGCCGCCGCGGACGAAGTCATCCTGCCATGGTTCCACCGGGTAGAGCACCCGGACGCGCCCATCGGTGTCGATCCTGAGGACCATGATGTACGCATCGGTCCCGGCGGAGACGTACACTCGGGCCCGGGCGCCGCGCTGGTAGGGGTCGGTGGAATTGGTCCAGACGCTCACTTGGGGCCGTGCCTCGCCGATGACGCGATAGAGCGACACGGACGCGGGGTCGCGGCGTTCCCGGACCGCCGACGGCGCGCCGTGGGTGGCGGGAGCGGCGAGCGCTACCGCCAGGCCGAGCAAGGTGAGCATATGTCCTCCGAGGGGCGGGACCGGACTGCACCGAAAGGATGGGCAGGAGCCGTGCCACCCGCCAGTGTCTGGTCAACTTGTTGTGGTGCAGGTGCTTGCAGGGAGGTCGCCGGGGCGGTCCCCGGGCTTGGTGTCCGCTTAGCGGGACAGGGGGGGCGCGTTGACGGCGGCGACCGGTCCGGGTAGTTTGCGGCCCGGAATGACAGGACCTCCCGTGGCGGCGCGTCCCGCCCGGTACGATCTTCTCGACCCGCTGGAGGCCGCCCGCCTCAGCGGGCTTGAGTTGTTCGCCGAAGGGGTGGTGGAAGGTTTCCTCGCGGGGCTGCATCGCTCGCCGCGGCGCGGGTTCTCCGTCGAGTTCGCGGAACATCGTGCGTACCAACCGGGCGATGAGCCACGCTACCTCGACTGGCGGCTCCTGGCCCGGACCGACCGTCCCTACGTCAAGCAGTTCGAGGAGGAGACCAACCTCCGCGCCATGCTCGTGTGTGACGTGAGCCGGTCGATGGACTGGTCGGGCGCACCCGGACGCATACTGACCAAGCTCGAGTACGCGCGCCGGATCGCTGCGGCGCTGGCGTTGGTGCTCCTCCGACAGCGCGATGCGACCGGCTGCATCGCCTTCGATGACATGGTGCGCGCAGTGCTCCCCCCCCGGGCGCGTCCGGCCCAATGGCAGCAGCTCTGCCACACGCTCGCGGGGATCGAGCCCGGCGCCGGCACGGCGGCCGCACCCGCCTTGCAGCGCGTCACCGAACTCCTGCGCCGGCGCGGACTGGTGGTCTTCATCTCCGACCTGCTGTTCGAGCCCGATCTGGCGCTCCGAGCGCTCCAGTTCCTGCGGCATCGAGGTCATCAGGTGCTGGTGCTCCACCTGATGGATCCCGCCGAGGTGGAGCTTGCGGGGCCGGCAGAGGCGCGGTACGAGGATCCGGAGACGGGAGCGGCTGTGGTGGTCCGGCCCCGCGAGTGGGCGCCGGCCTATCGCGCCGCAGTCCAGGACATGGTGATCGGCTGGCGGAACGCGTGCGGTCGCCGCGGGATCGGATACCATCGCGTGACCACCGAGACGCCCTTCGGGGTGGCGTTGCGTGAGGTGCTGGTGCGGCCCGGGCTCGCGTGATCGGATTCCTGTATCCGTGGGCGCTCGCGGGCCTGGCCGCCGCGGCGATCCCGCTGCTCCTCCACTTCCGCGCGCAACGCGAGCCACCCACGGTCGTGTTCCCGGCGGTGCGGTACCTGCGGGACGCCTCGCGGCAACACCAACACCGGCTCCGACTGCGGCAGTGGTTGCTCCTCCTCCTTCGGACTCTGCTGGTGATGGCCCTGGTGTTCGCGGCCGCCGGCCCGACGCTCCCGCTCCGATCGACCGGGCCGCACGCACCGATGGCGCTGGTGCTGGTGTTCGACAACTCGCTCTCGAGCGGGGTCACCGCCGGCGGGACGCCCCGCATCGACCGGCTGCGCCACGCCGCCCGCGCCCTGCTCGCTCGCGCCAGCGCTGGCGACCGACTCTGGTTCCTCGCCACCGACGGCATTCCGCATCGCGGCAGTGCGAGCGACCTGGGACGGATGGTCGATTCCCTCCCGGTGAGCACCGGACGGATGGACCTGGGTCGGAGCGTGGACCTGGCAGATCGGATCCTCGACAGTGAGGATCGGCCCGGCGGGATCGTGGTCCTCACGGACCTGCAGCGGAACGCACTGAGCGCCGCCGCCGCCCGTCACCCGATCCTGGTGACGGCGCCGAGCGGACCGATAGTGCCGAACCTCGGACTTGCCGCGATCACCACCGGCGCGGGGCCGTGGGGGCCCGACGGTGGCAAGATCACGCTCACGGTGACCGGCGACCACGACTCGACCGCGGTCGCGGTGGCGGTGATGCTGGGAGCGGGGCCGGCCCGTCAGGCGGTGGTGGGGCTGGGGCGTCCGGCGGTCGTCACCCTGCCGAGTGGGAGGCCGGGGTGGTATCCGCTCACCGCGCGCCTGGATCCCGACGAACTCCGGGGCGATAACGCTCGCACCGTCGCCATTCGGGTGGCACCGCCGGCCCGGGTGGCGTGGTCGCCAGGAGATCGGTACCTGACGGCCGCCCTCGCGACGCTCGCTGCCGATGGTCGAGTGGCGCCGGGTGACGGGATCCGGCTCGGAAGCCTCGGGAGCGGCAGGTCGATCATCTGGCCGCCGTCCGATCCGGCCGAGGTCGGTGCACTCGACCGCCAACTCGCGGCTCGCGGAGTGGCGTGGAAGTACGGCGCGCTGATCCGGGACACCGCCACGACCGACAGCTCGGTGTGGCTCCGTCCGGTGCGGGTGAGCAAGCGCTATCGCATGGATCCCGCGGGCAGCGGCCGGACCGGGGTGCTCATCACCGTCGATGGTGGGCCGTGGCTGGTCCGTTCCGGGCCGGTGTTGCTGCTGGGGAGCCGGCTGGAGCCGGAGTGGACCGACCTGCCGTTGGTGGCGGGGTTCGTCCCGTTCGTGGACGCGCTGGTCGGTCGGATCGCGCTGGGTCAGGAGTCCACGATCGACGGGTCGGTCGGTGCGCCGGTGCTCCTGCCAGAGAGCGTCGACGAGATCCGGCGGGACGCCCGGACCGTCCGGGTGGAGGGTGGAGCGGCGTTCACGCCGCCTTCCCCCGGTCTTTACTGGATGTTGTCGCGGGGCGACACGGTCGGGGTCCTGGCCGCCAATGCCGATCCGCGGGAGTCTGACCTGACCCCGGCCGACGCCGCGAGTGTGCACGCGCTGTGGCCCACGGCGCGGCTGATGGGACTTGATGCAATGCCGGCGGCCGCTTTCGGCCTGGCCGGACGGACCGACCTGCGTGGACCACTGCTCTGGGCAGCGCTGATCCTGGCGTTCGCTGAACTGATCGTTGCTGGCGCTGGCGCGCCGCGGAAGGATTCCACCGAGTGACTGCGACCGTACGTCCGCCCAATCAGACCACACCGAAGTCGGGTCCGCTCGACCTGATCGTCGACGCCTTCGACCGCACCCGCGGGGCCTTCGAACTGGGACCCCGGCTTCCCGCCCGTGCGGAGCGCGTGGCGCTCGGTGGACTTCCCGGCTCGAGCCCGGTGGTGCTGGCCGCGTCACTGGCGCGTGCGCATCCGGAGCGGCTCATCGCCATCGTGGCGCCGGGCCCGGCCGAAGCGGAACGATGGCTCACCGACCTGAAGCACCTGACCGAACTGCCGATGGGGCATTACCCGCAGCGGGAGTCGCTCGGCGAGGAAGAATCGCACTACGAGATCGCCGGTGAGCGGGCCGAGACCCTGGACGACCTGGCGCACGGGCGGATCCGGATCCTGGTGACCACAGCGCGGGCGACGGCGGAGCGCACGCCGATGGCGGCCGCCCTGGAGTCGGCGCGATTGACGTTGCGGGCGCCGGAGGACGGCAAGGGATTGGCCGAGGGGCCGGCGCTGGCGTCGGTGGCGGAGCGTCTCGAGGCGATGGGCTACCAGCGGGTGCCCACGGTGACGGCGGTGGCCGAGTTCAGTGTGCGTGGCGGGATCGTGGACACCTATGGATTCGGGATGGCGCAGCCGGTGCGCGCGGAGTGGTGGGGGGACGATCTGATGTCGCTGCGCGCGTTCGACCTGACGACGCAGCGCTCGCTCGGGCCGCTGGCCGACGTGACCATCCTGCCGGTCCGGGCGCCGGGCCGTGCTGCGCTCGGGGTGGGGAGCGGCAAAGGGAAGGGCGACGCGACGGCGCCACGGCGCAGCTTGCTCGAGCTGTTGCCGGTCGATGCGCTCATCATCCAGGAGCGGGAGGGCCCCGACGCCGAGGAGGTGCAGCGGGCCTGGCGGGATGCCGAGCACCATCTGTCCGTGGCGCGGCGGTTGGGGGAGGACTCCCCGGCGCGGGAGGAGGTGCTGGAGGCGCCCGACCGCTGGATGCGTGCGGTGGGCAAGTTCGCCCGGATCACCGTCCGCGATGAGGCGCCGACGCTCGACATGGGGTTCCTGCCGCCGGAGCGGGTCGACCGCGACCTGGGGCGGTTGCGGGCCGTCCTGTCGGGGGAGCTTCCGAGCGTCATCCTCTGCGACAACGAAGGCCAGCGCGAACGGCTCGACGACCTGCTCTCCGAAGGCGCGCGCATCGTGAACGCTGCGCTCAAGGTCGGCGCCCTCGACGGCGGCTTTGTGATGTCGACGCTCCGGGTGCTGACCGACCACGAGATCTTCCGGCGGGCCCGGCGACTCCGGCGGGCGCGCCGCTACCGCACCGCGGCGCCATCCTCGGCGACCGGCGCGCTATCGGCCGGAGACTATGTGGTCCACCTGGACCACGGGATCGGGATCTACCGCGGGATCGAGACCATCACCATCGGGGCGGGGACGCTCGAAGTGGCGATGGTGGAGTACGCCGGCGGGACGATGGTGAACGTGCCGCTCTATCGACTCGACCTGTTGGAGCATTATCGCGCCGCTGGCGATGATGGTGACCGACCGCCGCCCAAGCTCCACACCATCGGCGGATCCGCCTGGCAGAAGACCCGGGACCGGACCCGGGCCGCGATCCGGCAGATGGCGGGAGAGTTGGTGGATCTCTACGCGCGGCGAAAGGTGGTCGCGGGGTATGCCTTCCCGCCCGACACCCGCCAGCAGCGCGAGCTCGAGTCGGGATTTCTCTACGAGGACACCCCGGACCAGCGGACGGCCACCGCGGACGTCAAGCGCGACATGGAACTCCCGCGCCCGATGGACCGGCTGCTGGTGGGGGACGTCGGTTACGGCAAGACCGAGGTCGCGGTGCGAGCGGCATTCAAGGCGGTGCAGGGCGGGAAGCAGGTCGCGGTGCTGGTCCCCACCACCATCCTGGCGGAGCAGCACGGGCGGACCTTCCAAGAACGGATGGCGGACTTTCCGGTGCGCTTGGAGGTGCTCTCGCGCTTCCGCACCGGCAAGGAGCAGGCGGCGGCGTTGGCGCGGCTGACCACCGGCGAGACCGACATCGTGATCGGGACCCACCGGCTCCTCTCGCCGGACGTGTCGTTCAAGGACGTGGGACTGCTCGTGGTCGATGAGGAACATCGCTTCGGGGTGAAGCACAAGGAGCGGATCAAGGCGCTCAAGCTGGCCGTGGACGTGCTGACGATGACCGCGACACCGATCCCCCGGACCCTCCACCTCTCCCTCACCGGCCTGCGCGACCTGACGCTCATCGAGACGGCGCCGCGAGATCGGTCGCCGGTGCTCACCTTCGTCGAACCCTGGGACGATGCGTTGCTCGAGGAGGCGTTCGCCCGCGAGCTCGATCGCGGCGGGCAGGTGTTCGTGGTGCACAACCGGATCGAGACCATCGCGACGATCGCGCAACGGGTGCGGAAGCTCGCCCCGCGAGCCCGGGTCGGGGTGGCCCATGGCCAGCAGGGGGCGGAGGAGCTGGAGAGCGTGATGGAATCGTTCGTGCGCGGCGAGCTCGATATCCTGGTCTCCACGATGATCGTGGAGTCGGGGCTCGACGTCCCCAACGCCAACACGATGGTGGTGCACGATGCGCACCGGTTCGGGCTGGCGCAGCTCTACCAGCTGCGGGGGCGGGTGGGACGGAGCCATCGGCGCGCGTATTGCTACCTGCTCGCACCGGACGAGCTCGACCTGATGGCGCAGGAACGGCTCAAAGTGCTGGAGCATCACACCGAGCTGGGGGCCGGTTACCGGATCGCGGTGAAGGACCTCGAGATCCGCGGGGCCGGGAACCTGCTGGGGGCGGAACAGTCGGGGCACGCCCACGCGGTGGGCTTCGACCTGTACCTGCGGTGGCTGGAGGAAACGGTCAAGGCGTTGCACGGCAAGGTGCAGGGCGGGAATGTGCCGGTGCCGCCGGAGGTGGCCGTCGACCAGCCGAGCCATTTGCCGGATGGGTATGTCCCCGCGGACGACGCCAAGCTCGACATCTACCGCCGACTGGCGCGGGCCACCGCATCTGGTGAAATTGATGCGCTCGATGATGAGCTGCGGGACCGGTTCGGGCCGGTCCCGGCACCGGTGGCAGTATTGCTGGACGTGGCCCGGCTCCGGGTGTTGGGCGCCCAGCTGGGGCTGCAGAACGTGCTGGTGCAGGGCGATGAGGTGCGGCTCTCGTTCCGGGCCGGTGCCGCGCCCCGCTTGACCGGCCTCACCCGCGCGCTGGACGACGTCCAGTTGTCCGCGGAGGTCCGCCGGACGGTCCCGCTTGCCCTTCGTCTGACGCGGCTCGGTGGCGAGCCGCTGGTCCCCGCGTTGGTCCGCGCGCTCCGCGCGGTGCACGCGACCGTACACTCCCAGGGAGATTAGATGCGCCGCATCACGTTGTGTCTCGGGCTCGGCCTTGTCCTCGTCGCCGGTTGCCGGGGCGGGATCGGCAACCTGTTCAGTGCCCACGCCAAGGAAGCGGCGTCCGCCGGGTCGGTCTCCCTGTCGCCGGAATCGCTGGCGGTGACGCTGGCGGGCCTGAAGGGCGCGCAGCTCTCGCCTGCGACCGCCGATTTCGTGGCCAACCTCTGGATCAACTACCACCTGTTCGCGCTGGCCGTGGCCGATGGGAAGATCGCCACCGATTCCGCCGCCGTGGCGGAGGTGATGTGGCCGGAGATGACCGAGCGGCTGGCCGGGGAATGGCACGACTCGGTCGTGGCGCATCACACCAACTTCACCGACAAGTCGGTCGACAGCGCCTACGTGAGCACCGACACCCAGGCGCTCCGGCTGGTGCAGCACATCTTGATCCGGGTCCCGGCCAATGCGCCGGACACCGCACGGGCCCGGGCACTCAGGACCATCACGACGGCGGCGGCCCAGGTGCGGGCCGGTGCCAACTTCGGCGCGCTGGCGATGAAGCTCTCCGGCGACCCGGCCAGCGCCAAGGATTCCGGCTACATGGATCCGGCGCCGAGGGGCGCCTATGTGACGTCATTCGACAGTGCGGCGTGGGTGCTCGCGCCGGGTGCGGTGAGCGGGATCGTCACCACCCCCTATGGGTACCATATCGTCCGGCGTCCGCCGGTGGCGGAGGTGCGCGGGCGATTCCTCGACTTCCTCGGCCGTCGGGCCGGGTTGATGCTCGACCAGATGTACTTCGACAGCCTGGCCAAGGCCAAGCACCTGAAGGTGGCCTCCAAGGCGCCGATCAAGTTGCGGGAACTGCTCACCGATCCCGAGTCGTACCGGCATTCGAGCGCCCCCTTCGCGACCTATGACGGCGGCAAGCTCGCGGGCAAGGAGATGGTGCGCTGGGTCAACGTGCTCCCGCCGCAGATCGCGTCCGGGTTGGGCCAGGCCACCGACTCCCAGATCTCCGGATTCATCAGCCGGGTGGCGGAGAACGTCCTCTTCGTCGAGGACGCCAAGGCGCACGGCATCAAGGTCTCTGCCGCGGACCAGGAGTTGATGCGGAACGCGTATGTCGCCGGGCTCGACACGCTGCGGGCCAAGATGGGCCTGGGGGCGGACATCTCCAATCCGGCCACCCCGCTCGCCGACCGCGAGAAGGCGGCGGCGCTCAAGGTCGACCAGTTCCTGGCCTACGGATTCGGGGCGCGGGTCGGGATGACGCCGATCCCGGCGCCGATGGTGGACTACCTGCGGGACCGCTTTGCGAGCCGCGTCGATCCGCAAGGCACGGCGCGGGCGGTCGAGCTGGCGCTGAGCCTCAAGGCCGCGAAGGAGATGACAGAGGACAGCGCGGCGCGGGCCCATCGTGGCGCAGGGGCACCGGCTCCGACGCCCGGCACGATCTCACCGGTGGCCCCGCCGATGCCGCCCACCTCCAACAAGCAGAAGTGATGAAGCGCGCGTTCTCCGCCGCCCTCCTGGCGTCGATCCTGTGCCTGGTGCCGATGCTGCTCACGGCCCAGGCGCCCGGTGACACGGGCGAAGCGGTCGATCATGTCGTGGCGGTGGTGGGGAACGTGCCGATCCTGAGTTCGCAGGTCGAGGAACGGATCTTCTCGGATCAGCAGGCGGGGCAGGCGGTGCCTACGGACCCGGATTCGCTGGCCAAATTGCGGCACCAGGTGTTGAGCGACCTGATCAACGAAGAGCTCCTGGTGCAACAGGCCCTCCGCGACACCACCATTCACGTGACCGACCAGGACGTCTCGGACGCCGTGGATCAGCGTATCCGCCAGATCCGCACCAGTTTCTCCTCGGAGCTCGATTACAAGAACGAACTCAAGAAGGCGGGGTTCATCTCGCCGGAGGAGTATCGCCGCTGGCTCACCGACCAGCAGCGGCGGACCCTCCTGCAGAACCACCTGGTCTCCTCGCTCTTCGACAACGAGAAGCTGAAGCCGGTGACGCCCACGGAGCACGAACTCCGGGACTACTTCAACTCCGCCGCCGATAAAGGGGCCCGGAAGGCGTCGGTGGCGTTCAAGCAGATCGTGGTGGCACCCAAGGCTTCGCCCGCCGCTCGCAAGGTGGCGTTCACCGCCGCCGATTCGATCGCCAAGGCGCTCCGCGCCGGGGGCGACTTCGCCTCGGCGGCACGCCGCTTTTCACAGGACCCCGGGTCGAAGGAGCAGGGGGGCGAGCTCGGCTGGTTCCGGCGGGGCCAGATGGTCCGCGCCTTCGACGACGTGGCGTTCCGCCTCAAGCCGGGCGTCATCTCCGACCCGATCGAAACGCCATTCGGCTATCACGTGATCCAGGTCGAGCGGGTGCAGCCCACCGAGGTCGAGGCGCGCCACGTGCTCATCACGCCGAGCGTCACGGCGGGCGAGTCCGATTCGGCGCGCGCGTTCGCGGTGAAGCTGCGGGACCAGGTGCTGGCGGGGGCGTCGTTCGACTCGTTGCAGCGGATCTACTCCGATTCCGGCGAAGAGCGGTCCTTCGACTTCATTCCGCTGGACCAGCTGCCCGCCACCTACCGGATGGTGGCCCAGGCCGATTCGGGCCAAGTGACCGACGTGTTCCAGCTGCCCAACCCGATCGACTCGCTCCGCGGCAAGTGGGCCTTTGCGATGGTGACCGGCCGGCGCGCCGCAGGGCCGATGAAGTTCGAGGAAGTCGAGGACCAGCTGCGCCCGCAGCTGGCCAAGCAGCTGGCGGTCCAGCGCTACATCGCCCGGCTCCGGCGCGACAATTTCGTCGAGGTGAGCGGGCCGTGATCCGACGGATCGCCGTGACCCTCGGCGACCCGCGCGGCATCGGGCCGGAGATCGTCGCCCGAGCCCTGGCCGCACCGCTCGATGCGGAGATCACGCTGGTGGGGGCAGAAGACCAGGTGGCGGAGATCCCGGCGGCGCGACGGATCGCGGTCGGTCAGTGGGGGGCGGGCAGCGGCGAAGGCGCCGCCGACCGCCCTCGTGCCGTCCGGGCCGGGAAGATCGCGGGTCATGCGGTGGAGACTGCGGCACGACTCGCCCTGAGCGGCGAGGTGGACGCGATCGTGACCGCACCGCTCGAGAAGCACGCCCTCCGGCTCGCGGGATTCCCATTTGCGGGGCACACCGAATGGCTGGCCCACCTGGCCGGTGACGTGCCGGTGGCGATGATGCTCGCCGCCGACCAGCTCCGGGTGGTGCTGGTGACCACCCACGTCCCCTTCCGCGATGTGCCGGTCCTCCTCACCATCGACAAGGTCGTCCGCACCGGACAGGTGACGACCCGCGCCCTGCAGGAGTGGTTCGGGATCCCGGCACCGCGGCTGGCGCTCTGTGCGGTCAATCCGCACGCGGGAGAGCAGGGTCTCTTCGGCGACGAGGAGATCCGGATCCTGGCGCCGGCGGCCAAGGCGCTGGGCGCCGCCGGTCCCTTCCCGGCCGACACCGTCTTCGTGCGTGCGATGCGAGGGGAGTTCGACGCGGTCCTGGCGCCCTATCACGACGTCGGGATGACCGCCATCAAGGTGGCGGCGTTCGGGGCGGGGGTGAACATCACACTGGGACTGCCGTTCCCGCGTACGTCACCGGACCACGGCACGGCGTTCGATATCGCGGGGACCGGCAAGGCGGACGCCGGGAGCATGCGGAAGGCGCTGGAGCTGGCGGTGGTGCTGGGGGGGAAGAAGGGGGGAGTGAAAAGGGGAGAGTAAAAAGTGAAAGGTGAAGAGTGAAAAGTAAAAAGTGAAAAGTGAAGAGGTGTGAGGGAAGAGGGAAGCTGGAAGTGCGATCTTCGGCGCCAGGGCGTACAGGAAGGGTTATCGGTCGACGGGCGACGCCGGTAAGATCGTCCGATGCGTGACCATACCAGCCTGAGAGCGTGGCAGTGCGCTCGTGCGGTAGCGTTCGGGGTGCTGCGCCTGGGACGTTCGCACTGGAAGCCGTGGGCGGCAGCGCACTTCGACCAGGCGCTGCGAGCCTCGTTGTCGGTCCAGCTAAATATCGCCGAGGGTTACGCGTTCGGGGACGGGCCCACGTTCGTCCGTCATCTCCGGATCGCTTATGGCTCAGCGGTGGAGACGGGAGACATCCTGGTGCTGCTCAGGGATGCCGAGGTGGTAGACGCCGAGACCATTGCGTCGCTGATCGATGCCAATGCCGAAGGCAGGGCGTGCTTGGTCGGATTGCTCCGACGGCGGAATGGATGGCGTCCGACCCAGGCCGGCACCCATTGACCCTGATCACCACTACCGCGCTTCTCCGCATTTCAATCTTCACTTCGCACTTCTCAGTCTCCCCTTTTCACTCTTCACTCTTCACTCTTCACTTTTCCCTCTCCCCTTCTCGCTCGCCGGATTCGTCAGCACCCGCACCCGCTTGACCCGCCGCCCCTCCATCTCCGCGATCTCGAATTCCCTGCCACCTGCTCCCACTCGATCACCGACCGCCGGCAGCCGCCCCAGCTGGCCAAAGAGATAGCCGCCGAGCGTCGTGTATTCGGCGTCATCGAGTGTGAGGCCGAGCCGTTCGTTCGCTTCGGCGATCGGCACCGCTCCGTCGAGCACCAGCGATCCGTCCGCCGGAGAGGCCTGACGGTCGGGGCGATCGTACTCGTCCTCGATCGGGCCGACGATCTCCTCGAGCAGGTCCTCCATGGTGACGAGCCCCGCGGTCCCGCCGTATTCGTCGAGCACCACGGCCATATGGGATTTGACCCGCTTCATGTCGGTCAGGACGTCCTCGACCTCCCGGCTTCCGGGCACAAAGAGCGGCGGCCGCATGGCCTGCCGCACCGGCTGGTGCGGATCTGACCGCAGTGCGGCGAGGATGGCCTTGGCATGCACCACGCCCACGATGTCGTCGAGGGACCCCTCATACACCGGATAGCGCGAACGTCCCGCGCTCGCCACGATCCCGGCGGCCTCCTCGACCGACGACCCGGCCTCGATGGCCGTCATCTGCGTTCGCGGCGTCATCACCTGCTCGGCGTTCTTCTCGCTGAACTCGAACACCCCTTCCAGGAGCCGCGCGTCCTCGCTGCCCAGGCTGCCCCCCTGCTGGCTCTGTTCGACCAGGATGCGGAGCTCCGTTGGCGAGTGCAGCGGCGCCTGGTTCGTGCGGCGGCGCACTCCCAGGAGCCGGAGGATCCCGCCGGCCGCCCCGTTAAGGATGGTGATGGGGCCGGTCATGGCCCAGAGGAAGGCGGTGAGCGGCCGGATGGTGAAGGCGCTGACCCGTTCGGGGAAGGCGATCGCCAGCGCCTTGGGCACCAGCTCGCCCAGCACGATGTGAAGCACCGTGATCAGGGCAAAGGCGAACGCCGCGGCGACCGCATGGGTGGCCCAAGGCTGGAGGCCGGCGGGGAGCCCGTTGAACCACTCGCCGACGAGCGACGCGAGCGCCGGCTCACCGACCCAGCCGAGGCCAAGGGAGGCGAGGGTGATGCCGAGCTGGGTGGCGGAGATGTAGCGGTCGAGCGCGGCGACCGCGCGGCGGGCGAGGATGGCGGAACTTACGCCGCGCTGGGCGAGCTCCTCGATCCGGGAGCGGCGGAGCCCCACGAGGGCGAACTCCGCCGCCACAAAGAAGGCGTTTCCAATGACCAACCCGACGACCGAAACGAGCCCGAAGGTGATCGAGGTGCCGGGGGTGCCATTCATGGCTGCAATAGTAGCAGCCTACTGGCCTCCGCCGGGCAACTCCGCGGGGGCCCGGGGATCGAGGTCCACCCGGAAGGTCCGGGACTGGCTCTTGCCGTTGACAGTGAGCCGGGCGGTGAACACACCAGGCAGGGTCACCACCGGCTCTTCCGGGCGGCGTCGCGCCTCCGGCCCGCCGAAGCCCTGGCGGTGCTGGGTGTTGGGCGTCCACTCCGCGCGATGCAGCCCCGCGGCCGCCGAGAAGCCCGCCCGTGGCTCCCGCCAGAGTGCCGTGGTGTTCGGGATGCCCGAGCGTGCCCGAGACCCACCCGCCGTGCTGCTGGGTGCACTCGAGAAGGTCTGAAGCACCGTCCCTTTCGAGTCGAGGATCTCCAGCGTCACCGGGGTCGTGACGTCGGCCTTGAGGTAGTAATAGAGATAGGCGCCGGTGGGCGGGTTCTCCGCCTGCGGTTCGTCCTTCTGGAGTGGGGTGCCGTTGTCATCGCCCTGGGTCAGGTCCACCGCGTCGGGCGGCTGGAAGAGCCAAGCGTCGGCGGCCGCCACCTGCGCGTCGATCTGGCGGAGCGGCGAGATGTCGTCGAGGATCCAGAAGCCCCGGCCGTGGGTCGCGACGATCAGGTCGTTCTGGTACACCTGGAAATCGCGGACCGAGGTCACCGGCAGGTCGAGCTGCAGCGGTTGCCAGTGATCGCCATCGTCGAAGGAAACGAACGCGCCGCGTTCGGTTCCGGCAAAGAGGAGGCCGTGACGCACCAGATCTTCCTTGACCGTGTGCACGTAGACGCCCCGGGGAAGGCCGCCGGTGATCAGTTGCCAGCTCCGGCCCTGGTCGCGGGTCCGGTAGATGTAGGGGTCGAAGTCCTCGAGCTGGTGCCGGTCCACGCTGGCGTAGGCGACGGCGGGGTCGAAATGACCGGCGTCGATCATCGTGACCCGGCTCCACCCGCTCAGCGCCGGCGGGGTCACGTTCTGCCAGTGGGCGCCGTCGTCGGAGCTGACCTGGATGAGGCCGTCATCGGTCCCGATCCAGAGGAGCGGCGCTTGGAGGGGCGATGGCGCCACGGTGTAGATCACGCCGCGCTGGCCGTTCTGCTGGACATCAGCGGCCGCGCCGGCGTCGAGATTCTTGGGGACCCCTGGGGCCGTGCGGGTCAGGTCACCACTGATCTGGGTCCAGCTCCTGGCGCCGTCGGTGGACTTGAAGAGGAACTGGTCGGCGTAGTAGAGCGCGTGTGGGTCGGCCTGGGAAAAGACCAGCGGCTGGGTCCAGTCGTGGCGAGCGGGTGCCTTGTCGGTCGACTGGGGTGTCGTGGTGCCGGCCACCTCGCGGTTGAGCACCAGGTCGAAGCAGGTCCCTGCTTCGCCGTAGACGATCCCCGGGTGCAGCGGATCACCGGCGGTGTAGCCGCTCTCGCCGCCGGCCCCGATCGGCTCCCAATCGCGCATCGAGATCTGGGCGAACTTGCCGCGGGAGCGCACCGCCACCGAACCCGAGTCCTGCTGGGCGCCGGTGACCCAATACGGCATGCGGCGGTCGATGGAGACGTGGTAGATCTGCGCCGTCGGCTGGTTGAGCCACGAGCTCCAGGTCACATCGCGCGGGTCGGCGGTCTTGGCGTTGCGGGAGATGATGGTCCCCTGATCGCTCGCGACGATGAGCGTGTCGGGATCATCCGGCGAGACCCAAGGCTGGTGATAGTCATCGCCGCCGGGAGAGCCGCGGAGCGGCACCCAAGTATGGCCGCCGTCGAGGGAGCGGGAGACCGAGACATTCGCGACGTAGACCACGTTGGCATCCGTCGGATCGACGGTGACGTGCTCGAAATACCAGCCACGGCCCCAGAGTGCCTCGTCGGCAGAGAGCCGGGTCCAAGTGGCGCCGCCATCGTCGGAGCGGAAGAACCCGCCCTGGCGCGGCGTCGTGTCGCGTCCGAAACCGCTCGGGTCCGGTGGGGCCACGGGAGCGCCGGGCATCGGGGTGAGGCAATCGATCAGGGCGTACACCCGCTTCGAATCGGTCGGTGCCACCACGATGCCAGTGCGTCCGACGCCGTCGGTCGGCAACCCTTGAGTGAGTTGGATCCAGGAATCGCCGCCATCGGTCGACTTGAAGATCCCGCCGCCGGGGCCGTTGGTGGGAGGATAGGTGAACCAGGGGGGCCGGCGGGTGTTCCAGAGCCCCGCGAATATGATGCGCGGATCATTCGGGTCGATCGCCACCTCGATGGCGCCGACGTTGTCGCCCTTCTCCAGCACGCGCTGCCAGCTCTTGCCGCCGTCCTTCGACCGGAAGACGCCGCGTTCCTTCGAGGGGCCGTAGTAGTGGCCCAGGGCGGCGACGAAGACGATGTCGGGATCCTTCGGATGGACGGCGATCTTGCCGATGTGCTGGGTATCGTCGAGACCGATGTGGTTCCAGGTCCGGCCGGCGTCGGTGGACCTGTACATCCCGTTGCCGTAGCCGACAGAATCGCGCAGGGTCGATTCGCCACTTCCGACGTACACCACGTCGGGCGCGGAGGGGGCCACCGTGAGGGCGCCGATCGAGGCGACCGGCTGGGAGTCGAAGATCGGATCCCAGGTCCGCCCGCCATCGATGGTCTTCCACACGCCGCCGTTCACGTGGCCGAAGTAGAACTCGTTGGGACGTCCCGGGACGCCGCACACCGCGTCGGAGCGGCCGCCGCGGAAGGGGCCGAGCATCCGCCAGTCGAGCCCGGAAAAGAGGGCAGGATCGACGGGGCCGTTGGTGGAGCCGGGATGGGTGTCGGGTGTGGTCCGGAGCACCGAGCGCAGCATCGGCTTGAACGACGGGGCAAGCAGCAGGGCACCACCGGCGCCGCCGGTATCGACGATGAAGCTGCGGCGGGTGAGCGGCGCGGGAGCGTCGGAGGTCGAGTCGTTGGGGACGGCGGGATCGGTGGGCTTGCTGGACACGTGCAGCTCCTGATGGACGGCGACAGAGGGGAATTCGAATATGGGTCGGGGGCGAGTCAGGCGCCAGCGTGCCGGTAAACAACAGCTATCGGCTATCAGCTAACAGCTATCGGCTAACAGCTATCGGCTAACAGCTAACAGCTAACAGCTAAGAGCCATCGGCTATCGGTTGACTGAACGCACCAATCCCGTTGGTCTTAACAAATCCTTATTGCGGACGGAGAGGCTGATAGCTGGGAGCGGATAGCTTCCCAAAGCCGATAGCCGATAGCTGATAGCTGTTAGCTTACACCCACATATGCCCGCCCCCACGGCCCCCGCCCTCTGCCTCATCCGCGTCCCCCGGACCTTCACCCGGCGGCTCTGGTGGGTGCTGGGGCTCACGCTCGTCATCTGTGGTGTCGAGATCGCGGGTGCGCTCGTCAGCGGGTCGCTGGCGCTCCTGGCCGATGCCGGACACATGCTGGCGGATGTCGCGGCGATCGGACTCTCGCTCTTCACCGCCTGGATCGCCGAGCGCCCCGCTGACGCCAACCGCACGTACGGCTACCTCCGCTGGGAGATCCTCGGTGCCTTCATCAACGGCGCCGCCCTCTTCGTCATCGCGGGGTGGATCATCGTCGAGGCGCTCGCGCGGCTCCACGCGCCGCCGCCAGTCGCTGGTGGCGTGCTGCTCGGTGTGGCGCTGGTAGGTCTGGCCGCCAACGTGGGCTCGCTCCTGACGCTCCACTCGGGCCACACCGAGAACCTGAACGTGCGCGGCGCATACCTGCACGTCTTGGGAGACGCGCTCGGCTCCCTGGGTGCGCTGGTGGCGGGTGTCGTCATCGTGACCACCGGCTGGACGCTGGTCGACCCGATCGTGTCGATCCTGATCGCGCTCCTGGTGCTGGTCGGTGCCTGGCGGCTGGTGCGGGAGAGCGTCGATATCCTGCTCGAAGGGACGCCGTCGCACATCTCGCTCACCGACGTCGAGGGCAGGATGCGTGCGCTGTCGAGCGTGAGCGCGGTGCACGATCTCCACGTCTGGACCGTCACCAGCGGGTTGGTGGCAATGAGCGGCCACGCGGTGGTGCCCGACCTGGGCCGCCACCCCGAGGCCCTCGCCGAGATCCAGCGCGAGATGGCCGCACTTGGCATCGGCCACATCACCATCCAGCTCGAGACCGGCAATGGCTGTGCGGAGGTCGAAGTCCCCGGTGCCGAGTCCGGGCACGCCCATCATTCGCACGCCGGACACCACCACCACTAAGGCGATGTGACCGTCGGCACACTCGACCTCCGGCTGTCTTGCGGTGGCCGTGTGAGGCGTCTATATATGCCGCCCAGCACCCCCGGAAGGTCCACAGTGGTGGCACCTCCAGGCCCGGGGCGGACAGGCTTTTTGACGGGATGTACTTGTGGACATACGTAATATTGCCATCATCGCGCACGTCGACCACGGCAAGACCACGCTGGTGGACCAGATGCTCCGCCAGGCGGGAGCGTTCCGCGCCAATCAGCACGTCGAGGAGCGGGTGATGGATTCCAACCCCCTCGAGCGCGAACGGGGCATCACGATCCTGGCCAAGAACACGGCGGTGCACTGGGGCGGGACCAAGATCAACATCGTGGACACCCCCGGACACGCCGATTTCGGGGGCGAGGTCGAGCGGATCCTGCGGATGGTCGACGGTGTCCTCATCCTGGTCGATGCCGCCGAAGGACCGATGCCGCAGACGCGGTTCGTTACCCGGAAGGCGCTGGCCCTGGGGCTTCGGCCCATCGTCGCGATCAACAAGATCGACCGGCAGGATGCCGAACCCTTCCGGGTGCACGACGAAGTGCTGAGCTTGTTCATCGACCTGGATGCGACCCCGGAGCAGTTGGACGCTCCTTTCCTTTATACCAGCAGCCGAGCGGGGACGGCCACCTTCGAACTGGACCACCCCGGCCCCGACCTGAAGCCACTGTTCCAGTCGATCCTCGACTACGTGCCGCCGCCCTCGGGCGATCCCGACGGCCCGTTCCAGATGCTCATCTCGACGCTCGACTTCTCGAGCTTCCTGGGGCGGATGGCGATCGGCCGGATCGAACGGGGTCGCTTGAAGGTGGGCGATGCGGTCTCGCTCTTGCCGATCGGCATTCCGGGAATGGTGACCGACGAGAAAGTGCAGAGCGGGCGGATCACCAAGCTCTACACCTTCGACGGGCTCAACAAGATCGAGGTGAACGAGGCCTCGGCGGGTGATATCGTGGTGCTGTCGGGGCTCGAGGGGATCGAGATCGGCCTCACGCTCACCGCGCCCGAACATCCTGAGCGTCTCCTCGGCATCGCCGTCGAGGAACCGACCATCTCGGTCGACGTGATCGTCAACAATTCCCCCTTTGCCGGCCGGGAGGGGAAGTACGTCACCAGCCGGCAGGTGCGCGATCGACTTTTCAAGGAGCTGGAGCGGAACGTGGCGCTCCGGGTGGAGGAGACCGACAGCCCCGACACCCATTGCGTCTCCGGACGCGGCGAGCTGCACTTGGGGATCCTGATGGAGACCATGCGGCGCGAAGGGTACGAGTTCCAGGTGTCGCGGCCGAGGGTCATCACCAAGATCGGGCCGGATGGGGAACGGCAGGAGCCGTACGAGGAGCTGATGATCGACGTGCCCGAGGGCTACATGGGGGCCGTGATGGAAAAGCTGGGACCCCGGCGCTCGGAGATGATCGAGATGCGGAACCCGGGGCAGGGGATGGTGCGTATGAATTTCAGGATCCCCGCGCGCGGTCTCTTCGGATACCGGTCGGAGTTCCTGACCGACACCCGCGGCACCGGGATCATGCACCACCGGTTCCTGGAGTACGGCGGCTGGGCGGGGCCCTTGGCGGGCCGGAAGCGGGGCGTGCTGGTGGCCGATCGCGAGGGAAGCGTCGTCGCATTCGCGCTCGGCAACCTGCAGGAGCGGGCCCAGATGTTCGTGGCCCCGGGCGATCACGTGTACGAAGGGATGGTCGCCGGCGAGAACTCGAGGCCCGGCGACATGGACGTGAACGTGACAAAGGAAAAGAAGCTCTCGAACATGCGGACCACCGCGTCGGATGACATGGTGATCCTTGAGCCGCCGCGGCAGATCACGCTGGAGTATGCGCTCGAGTACATCGAGGAGGACGAGCTCATCGAGATCACGCCGCAGACCATCCGGCTCCGGAAGCGGCTCTTGGCCGCCAACGACCGGAAAAAGGCGGCACGGGCGGCGGCCCGGGTGGAGAACGCATCCTGAGGCGGGTGGTCCGCCTCTTCAACCCATGATGCTGCAAATGCACCGAACGGCAGGAGGGCACATGCTGGTCCTGGAAGAGGGGTCGCTGGAGGTCATCGAGGCCCGCCGTCGTCCCCTGGATGACGACGGGAACGACGTCGATGACGACGGGTTCGCCTTCGACGACGAGGACGATGAGGATGAGGACGACCTCGACGACGAGGACGAAGACGGGGACGACGACGCCGACGACGATGATGCCGACGAGGATGACGCCGACGTCGAAGAGGTGGATGACGAGGAAGGCACGCCGCGTCGAGGGAAACGCGGACGCAGCGGCGGCGGCGATTTCGAGTGAACGGTGCGGGCCCGGTCGGGTTGCGATGCCCGCCGTTCCTGGCTATTCTCCGCGCCCCGTCCGGGTGCCACAGTCCGGGTGTGAGGGCCTGTAGCTCAGGTGGTTAGAGCGCACGCCTGATAAGCGTGAGGTCGGAAGTTCAACTCTTCCCAGGCCCATAGAAGCGGTGATCAGTCAACGGTCAAAAATGAACGGGCTCCCGGCCGAGGTTGCGGTCGGGGGCCTTCTTCGTGGCCGGTGGCGGACGGGACACGCGCGGTGGGAGACGAGTGGGCGACGCACGATCGTAACCTTTCCCTCTCGCTGGTCTTGCAGCCGAGGATCAGATTCGTGAGATCGTTGCCCCGCTTGGCGTTGCTGCCAGGCGGGGCGATTGTTCTCAGTGGCGAAATCAGGCGTCGGTGTTCGTAGGAGTCACAATGATCATCCATACACTTCAGGCGATTTCTTTGATGCTTCTGCCCTCGCCGAGGCCGTGTGTCGATCAGCCTCAACCTTGGCATCACTTGCACTGGAGCGACTCCTCAGCGGTTGTTGACCCCAGTCACAGATGGCAGGTTGAAGTCAATCCTATACAGAACGATTCCTCAGACCGCTCACCAGTTGTGCTTCGAGTCTGTCGATCTGGCCGTGACTGGCCATTGTTGAACCTTGATCGGGACGCGGAGATGTACTGGGGGCCTGGAGGCGGCGCACTCCTGATAATCAACGCCCCGACGGCAGACGATTATGAGATACGGCTGTTCGATCTTGCAGCCATAATGCTTGGCAAAGAGCCACATTCACACGACGAACTCAACGATTCACTTCGACGTGAAGTGCAGCGCAGTTTGGGCGCACCGCGACAAATGCAGTTCTATCTGGTGCAATTTGTGACTTGGAAAGACGGGAAGTTAGTACTCTCGGTCGGTGGCACGACGACGTTGGGCGCTCTCGGTCCGATGACGGAGTATTGTTTCGGAGCCGAAATTGATACGAGGACTTGGGGATTGTTGCACTTATTGTCGGCGGGTGAACTTGCCTCTCGCTTCGGAGGCAAATGTGGCGTGTTCCCTTAGGCGACGTAGGGGGGTGCGCGAGCTGGCCGAGTGGGTCGAGGGCTGCTGACGCTGACTGGTCGGGTGGAGATCGACTGGAAATTGTTGCCCCGCGTCAAGCGGACCACGCGTAGGTGGACTCAGGGACGGTGGTGGACCTCGGTAAAAAGGTGAGCCGCGGCTCTTAGCCGCGAGCTCGAGGCGTTGTCACTGACGAGCGCCTCAGGTCGCTGTTCGAGGCGTCGCTGAAGCGACGGCTCGGCCCCTGTCACTGAAGTGACGTTCGATCCCAGTGTTGCTTGAGCGACTTCCGCCGAGCCGCGGCTTTCAGCCGCGAGCTCGTTGGGTTGCCGACGACTCAGATGCTCACGAGGCTATCTGCGACATCTGAGTCATCTGCGGACTTGCTGGTTCACCGCACGAGTGCGAGCTGAAGCGTGCTTGGCCGGGATCGCGGCTGAGGGCCTCGGCGTTGCATTGCGAAGTCGCCGTGCGGGCGAGATTGGTGGCGCAACTGCGGCGGTGCTGATAGCGTTGCACCATGAACACATCGGGCATTCGGCCTTTCGAACCCAGACAAACTCGCCACTGGAACTCGCGCCACGCCTGGGCGGCACTCCTGCGCTCCCGGTTCGGGCGCGGCCTCGTGGGACGCTTCTTCCTGCTCTGGCTCCTCGCGAAGCTCGCACTCATCGTTGGCGCGGTCCGTGCGCACCACCCAGCGCTCCAATTCAGCCTCCTCGGCGAATGCGTCGCCGTGGGGTTGGTGCTCTTCGTCTGGCGCGCAACCGTGCGAGACAGGCGGGATGACCGACTGCTGGCCCTCCTCGGCATCCAGGCAGTGGCCCTGGGATGGCTCTTGTGTGTCTGTGCGCTCACGGTCGCGGCGTTCGGCGGGCTGGTGGCCGGATGATGACAGCCGACTCGATCCAGGTGGCCTTTGGCGAACGTCAGATCCTTCGATCCGCGTTCATCGACGCGATCCCTGGCGTGGTCACTGCACTCATCGGTCGATCGGGATCGGGGAAGACCACCTTGTTCCGGATCATCGAAGGGACAGCGCGTCCGGACGGTGGGACGGTGCGCTGGGACGGGCGTCACCTCCGACGACCAACCCTGCACCAGTGGGCCCGGATGGGCTTGGTCAGCCTCCCCTCAGGCGCCTGGCTGCCCGACCATCTCGCTTCGGGAGAGGTGACGCGAACGGTCGCGGGCGTCTGGGGGAGTGACCCGACTGATCTGCTGGATGAGGTCGGGCTGGGTAGCATCGCCGGACAGGCCGCTGCCAGCCTCTCGGGAGGGGAGCGGCGCCTGGCCGAGATCGGTGTGGCGCTGGCCGCCTGCCCGAGCACGTTGATCCTGGACGAGCCATTTCGGGGGTTGGCGCCCATTCACCGCGATGCATTGGGCGCGCTCCTCCGCCGCCGTGCCAGCCAAGGGCTCGCAGTGCTGTTTGCCGACCACGACGTGACATCGGTGCTGGAGTTCGCGGATCGGGTGTACTCGCTCGAGGCCGGCCGCACCCGACTCGTCGACGGATTTCGGGAGCGGCCCGTGGAAGAGTGGTATCACCTCTGGCCCACACACTGAATCACTTCGTACGTCAGCCACATGAGACTCGGATCAGGGCTGCGCCAACGTGCGGCTCGATACTTTCCAGGTGCGGCGCCAGAATCACCCGCGCGCAGGCTTTCCTCGGTCCTCGTAGGCACCGGGCAACCGGCGTCCGGCTGGCGCGCCCGGTGTCGGGCCCGTACCATTTCCCGACCCCCTACAGAGGCGGGATGTGGAGGATCTGGCGGACACGCTCCGGCGCGCCTTGGCGGACCGGTACGCGGTCGAGCGGGAAGTCGGCCGCGGGGGCATGGCGGTGGTGTTCCGGGCCGAGGACCTGAAGCACGGCCGACCAGTGGCCATCAAGGCCTTCCGTCCGCCATTCGCCGATCCGACCGCGACCTCCCGATTCCTGCAGGAGATCCGCGTCGTCGCGACGCTCGCCCATCCTCACATCCTCGCGCTGCACGACTCCGGCTCCGTGGACGGGGTCCTCTTCTTCGTCACCCCATTCATCGATGGGGAGACCCTCCGGGACCGGCTCGAGCGGGAAGGCCCCCTCCCCGAGCAGGAGGCCCTGCGCATCGCCGCCACGGTGGCGCGGGCACTCGACCACGCCCACCGACGCGGTATCGTGCATCGCGATGTCAAGCCGGAGAACATCCTGCTTCAGGACGGTGAGCCCCTCCTGGCGGACTTCGGGATCGCCTTCCCCTTCGTCGCGGGCCGCAGCCCCGGCGCCCGGATCACCGATGGTGGGTTCCGCATCGGGACCCCCGCCTACATGAGCCCCGAACAGCTCGATGGCGGAGCGGTCGATGGCCGGAGCGACCTGTACGCGCTGGGCGTGGTCCTCTACGAGATGCTGGGTGGGCGGTCCCCATTCGAAGCGCGGACGCCGGAGTCGCTCCTTGCCGCCCAGGTGTCTGGAGTGCCCGTCCCGATCGCCACGCTTCGCACCGGACTGTCGGAGACCACCTGCGATGCGGTCGAGCGGGCGCTGGCCCAGGACCCGGTCGATCGATGGCAGAGCGGCAACGACTTTGCCGCAGCACTTGGTCACGCGCCGGGAAAGCGTCTGCGCTGGCGGAGCATGGCGTGGGCCACCGGGCTCGGCCTGCTGGCGATCGGTATCGCCGTGGTCGGGTTGACCCGGGCCCACGCACCGGCACCGCCACCGCGCGCGGTCCTCCTGGCCGATTTCCATGGGCCGTCGGTCGACCCGGCGTTGGTGCGGACAATGCGTGAACTCGTTGCCGTTGCCCTTGGTCAGAGCCGGGTCGTCACGCTGCTCGCTCCCGACCAGCTGACGGCGGTACGACGGGCGGCCGGGGTCGCCGATACCGCCACCCTCACCGTCGGGTTGGCCCGGGAATTGGCAGAGCGTGCCGGGCTCGGCGCCATGGTGACGGGAGAACTTTTTCCGGCGGCCAGCGGATACTCGCTGGTGCTGCAGGCGGTACGGGTGCAGGATGGTGCGGCGCTGGTCTCAGTATCTGAACATGCGGACGACGCTTCGGGTCTGGTCGGTGCCGCCGAGCGCGGCGCGCGTGACCTCCGGGCCGGACTCGGTGAACGGGCCGAGGACCTTGCCGCCACCCGTCCGCTGCTGGATGTCGCGACCCGGTCGATGCCCGCGTTCCGCAAGTATGCGGACGCGCTCGAGCGGAGCCGGATCGGCGACCCGGTGGGAAGCAACGTCCTGCTTCGGGAGGCGGTCGCGATCGACACCGGCTTCGCCTCGGCGTGGGCCCTCATGGCCGTCAATTTCATGGACCTGCGCCTGCTCGACTCCGGCGCCGTTGCGCTGCGCGAAGCGCTGGCACGGCCCGGACGCCTGACCGACGCGCAGCGCTACCGATTGCAGGCGGATGCGGCCTATACGATCGCGGACGATCCGGTGAGCGGTGTCCGGTGGTACGATCTGTACCTGCAGGAGGTGCCCGGCTCGATCGGAGGCCGCAACAACAGGGCGCTGTATCTCACGATGCTGGGCCGATGGCAGGAAGCGCGGGACGAGTTCCTTCACGCCGCGGCCGATGATCCCCGGGGACCGACCGCCGCGCCGATGATGCGCCTGAATGCCCTCGCCTCGGCGGTCGCGCTGGGACAGGTGGCCGTCGCGGCCCGTGAGGCCAAGGCGCTCGATGGGCCGTTCCGGGCGTATGCCGAGCTCTTGCTGGCGGCAGCGGAAGGACGCTGGTCCAATGGAGACTCCCTGGCGCAGCAGGTGTTGGCGGATGCCAGCACGCCGGCCTGGCTCAAGATGCAGGCGATCAGCACTCGTGCCTCCGCCGCATCGATGGCCGGGCGGCCCGACGACGCCGACCGGATCCTCCAGCGCGCCCACGACGCCGAACAGGGGGCGGTGGCGCGGTGGTACGCGCAGGCGCGGATCGTCCTCGCGCTCGCTCGCGGGGCCCGACTTCCCATGCCGACGAGCGATCCCACACCCGGCGGATGGGTGCTCAGCGGCACCGCGGCCGGATGGGACGGGGATGCGACCACCGCGCGGCAGGCTCTGCGCCGCTTGACCGCGCTCGACTCGCTCGCGCGGCGTCGACTCGGTGCTGGCGTCACCCTGGTTCGCGCAGCCCTCGACGGCGCGACCGGGGCATGGGGACGTGCGGCATCGCTGCTCGCCGAGCCGGCCAGGATCGGTGAACTGGACGCATTCGCCCTCGACCGCCCCTCGACCAACCTGTTGTGCTGGGCCGAAGCACGAGCCTGGCTTGCGGCCGGTGACAGCGCTGCGGCGGCGCGTGCATTGGCGCCACTCCGGACGTCAGCCGGACTGCCACCGAATCAGGTCGCGCTTCT
The DNA here is from genome assembly GCA_049680185.1 of Gemmatimonadales bacterium. Taxonomy (GTDB): domain Bacteria; phylum Gemmatimonadota; class Gemmatimonadetes; order Gemmatimonadales; family GWC2-71-9; genus CAMLHU01. Next base: position 49,457 of record JBAUHI010000100.1, read on the forward strand.
CGGGCTCGGTCAGCCGTTCGCAGAACCGATCTTGCACTCTCACCCCTGAGGGAGGTCACCATGATCCGCATGTTACTCATTGCCTCGTTGCTATCGCTTGGCTGCACTCCAACGCAGCCGCCCAAGCAGACGACCGGCGCCACCGTGTGCGACTCGGTCGGTCCCTCCGGTGCCCCCTGTAAGCAGACGCCGGCGAACACGGCTCCTCCCTCCGCGACGAAAGCGGCCCCGAAGGATTCAGTCGGGCCCAGCGGTTCGCCCAAGCAATGACGCCGAGGACCAGGGTCCGCCACTCCGGCGAGAGTTGAGTGGCAGATGGTCAATGGCCCCCGTTCGGGAGACCGAGCGGGGGCCGCGGCGTTGGGGCGGTTGCGCATCGTGTCGTGCGGATCTGGTGAGACCAGCATACGCAGCCCCCTCGGAAACCCCTTGCGTTCCCGTCCCGTAGTCAGCAAAGTCAGGCGGGTACCACACCCGCCCGATCCAGCACCACCCAACACACTCCTCCGGATCTACCGATGCGTCGACCGATCGCCACGACCCTTCTCTCCACCGCCGCGGCGCTCCTGCTTGCCGCCACCGCCTCAGCCCAATCCATCTCCGGCACGGTCACCAGCCGCTCCCGACCGGTCGTCGGCGCCGAGGTGCGTCTGGGCGAGCTCGACCGTTCAGTGCGTACCGGCGCGCAAGGGGAGTTCCGCTTCGATCAACTCCCGAAGGGCGCTTACCACATCTACATCATCGCTCCGGGGTTCGCGTCTGCCCAGGATTCGGTGGCGCTCACCGGTGACAACGCCTCACTCAACGTCGACCTTCGCCCCGCCGCGATCCGGGTGCGTGATCTGGTCGTCTCCGCCTCTCCCGAGCCCCGGACCAGCGACGAAGCGTACCAGTCGGTCTCGTCGAAGTCGGCGCGCGAATTGGTGAACAGCCCGGGACCGACGTTCGCCGAGAAGCTGTCCGACCTTCCGGGCGTCACGGTCCGCGGGAATGGATCCGCGCCTTCGCGCCCGATCATCCGTGGGTTGGGTGACAACGAGGTGCTGGTCCTCGAGAACGGGATGCGGATCGGGGACATCGCCACCTACGATCCCGCCCACGCCACCCCGATCGAGGCCTCGGGCATCGCACAGATCGACGTGGTCCGCGGCCCTGCCGCGATCCTCTACGGCCCCAACACCCTCGGCGGCCTGGTCAACGTCATCACCAACGTGGTCCCCTCGGTCTCCGATCACCCCATCTCCGGTTCGGCCACGGTGGAAGGGAACAGCGTGGCGGACCAGTATTCCGGGTCGGCCAATGTGGTGTATTCGACCGCCCACAGTGCGTTCAGCGTCTTCGGCGCCGGCCTCCACGGGAGCGATATCCGCATCCCGTCCGGCACCTATACCGATCCCGGCACCGGCGGCACCTTCCGGCTCGATCGCATGCCGCAGACCTTCGACCACAGTGACGAGGCCGGTGCGGGGTACGTCTACCAGGGTGAATTCGGGATGCTCGGGATCGGCTGGAAGCGCTACGAGATGAACTACGGCATCCCCGGCACCCCGCCCAACGCGAACTGGGACTCGATCCCACCGACCACCTCGCGCATTTCCCAGTCGCGGGACCTGCTCGAACTGCGTGGCGCCTTCAACCTGCACGGCAGTTTTGCCGACCAGCTCAAGCTCCACGCCAGTTACAACGACTACAACCATTCCGAATTCCCGACGGCACAGGATTCGACCGGTGTCTCCGATCCCCAGGCGAACCACTTCCTCAAGCAGACCCTGAACGCGGTGCTCCAGTTCCGGCAGCGGCAGGCGGGGAAGCTTTCGGGCACGATCGGTCTCTGGACCGACATCGAGAAGCTCTCGATCAGCGGCGACCAGCCCCTCGGCCCCAACTCCACCACGACCGGCCTGGCTGGGTACGCCTTCGAGGAGTACACCGCCTCACCCCGGACCAGGTTCCAGGCGGGAGTCCGCTACGACTACAACAAGATCCAGACCCATCCCAACCCGTCGTCCACGGACTCGGTGTTCCAGACGAGCAATGAGTCGCGTAACTCCAACGCGATGACCGCGTCCCTCGGCGCCATCCAGCAGCTGGCTCCCGCCTGGACCCTGTCGCTTGACGTGGCCCGATCCTTCCGCGCACCGACGGTGCAGGAACTCTTTGCCGATGGGCTCGATGCGGCCAGTGCCACCTACTCGGTCGGCACGGCGACCCTCTCGCCGGAGCACGGCACCGGGATCGATGCGACGCTCCGGGGGAACTACCGCACGGTGTCGTTCGAGTTCTCGCCGTATCTCAACAGCATCGACAACTACATCTTCGGTTTTCTGCGCGGCGACACGATCCAGAATTTCCCGGTCCGCCAGTTCGAGGCCACGAAGGCCCGACTCTGGGGCTTCGAAGCGGCGGTGACGCTCAACCCGGCCGAGCACTTCGCACTTCGGGCCAGCACCGACTACGTGAACGCCCAGGATACCAAGCTCGATCAGCCGCTGCCGTTCATCCCGCCACTCCGGGGACTCCTTCGGGCGAGCTATCAGGGAGACCGTTGGTCCGGGATGGTCGAGGAGCGGATAGCGGCGAGCCAGACCCGACTCGGCGATGGCGACACGCCCACCGACGGCTACGCCATCACCAACATCGGCCTCGGGATCCGGCTCTTCCAGGGGCAGGCGGTGCACGAGATCACGGTGCACGTCGACAACCTGTTCAATACCGTCTACCGCGACAATTTGTCGGTGGTGAAAGACTTCATCCCGCAGCCGGGGCGGGGCGTGCGGGTGGGGTACGACGTGGATTTCTAGGCGTGCGAGATGCGGGGGTCGCCTGCGGCGACCCGCCTCACCCCCCGGGGTAGGTCCCTCGCAGCGCTCGGGATGACGCTTCGCGTCACCTCACCCCCTGTCCCCC
>JBAUHI010000101.1:0-4346 GCA_049680185.1 Gemmatimonadales bacterium
GGCAACAGCGCCGTACCGGTGCCCGTGGCGGGCAGCTACCACTTCACCAGCCTGTCCGCGGGCAGCAGCTATACCTGCGGCATGACGATCGAGACCGGTTGGGTCTGCTGGGGACTGATCTCGACAGTAGGGAACACCACGACCGTCTCCACCACACCCACCCACGTAGCCAGCCTCGACGGACTGACCGAATACACTCCTGGATCGTCGATGGGCGGCGCGGTCCGTGGTGGGCGGGCGCTGATGGTGTTCGGCGTGAACGATCTGAGTGATGCCTCCGCTCCGTTGCCGATCTATGCGGTCCGGGCCAGCGACACCAACGCCTGCGGTCTCGCCGCGGATGGTGAGGTGTTTTGTTGGGGGTGGAACGATGCAGGTCAGCTCGGCAATCCCCATATGTATGGCTACGAACCAAATTTCAATTCCGCGCAGATCGTAGTGGCACCGAGCGCCAGTTCCCAACTGGGCGCCCCGTCTCCCCGGCCTCCGGCCCGCTGAACATCGCCGTTGGTCGGGGACGCTTTATCTGGAGGTATCCATGTTGATCCGCACTTGGGCCGTTGTGCTCGTCGGTACAACGTTCCTCGCTGCCTGCTCCGCCGACCCGACGAGTCCTCTGGCCGTCGGTTCCGTGCAGATGGTCTCCGGCGATGGCCAATCGGGCACCCCAGGTCTTCCGCTCAATGACACGCTCACCGTCAAGGTACTGGACCAGACCGGACGCTCCCCGATGAGCGGCGTGGCGGTACAGTGGGCGGTGCAGTCCGGCGGCGGTACCATGGATCACACCGTGGACACCACGGATCTTGAAGGCATGGCACGCGCGGTGTGGACCCTGGGCGGGATGCCCGGCGCCAACCAGGTATCGGCCGCGATCGCCGACCTGCCGGGGGTGGAGTTCTCTGCGACGGGCCAGGGGTTTCGTGCCCTCCAAGTGAGTGTCGGCAGTTACCACACCTGCGCCGTCGACACCATCGGGCGGGCCTGGTGCTGGGGGGACAACACCTACGGCGAGCTCGGCAATGGACTCCCGGTGGACTCATCGCGGCAGGGCTTTCGACCACAGCGGGTGGCGGGCGGGCACACCTTCGTGGACATCGCCGCCAGCTCCCGCGGAGCATGCGGACTTGACCGGAACGGGATCGATTGGTGTTGGGGAGTCACCGGTTACGGGCCGCTCCCTGACCCGTCGTCGTCCAGCGCCGCGACCCCGGCGGCCATCGTGGGCGCGCCACCGTTCCGCGCGCTCGCGCACGGCGGGAACAGCGTTACGACCTGCGGGATCGCCACCGACAATATGGCGTACTGCTGGGGCGACAACACCTACGGACAGGCGGGGGTCGGGTCAGCGGCCGCAGCCGTGACCACCCCACTCCCGGTCGCCGGGGGGCATCAGTTCCAGAGCATCACCCTGGGCTCGGCGCACAGCTGCGGGATCGCCGTCGACGGCACCGCGTGGTGCTGGGGCATCAACAACTCGGGCCAGCTCGGCGATTCCATCATTGGCGGATCGAGTACGGTGCCGGTGCAGGTCGCTGGCGGCCTTCGGTTCAACTCACTCGTGGCGGGGTTCAACTACACCTGCGGACAGGCCATTGGCGCGGGGTGGGTCTGCTGGGGCCCGGTGTACCAAGCGTCAACGAACAGCAATTTGCTGTGGGTCAGCCCGACCCGGACGCCCAGCCTCGATCTGTTCACCGAGTTCTCGCCCGGTTACTACATGGGGGGAGCCATCGAGGGGGGACGTGCGAGGATGACCTTCGGGGTGGATGTGGTCAACGACGCCGTGGCTTCGCTGCCGCTCCACGCCGTATCGGCGAGCGACGTCGACGCCTGCGCCCTCGCGGCCGATGGTACGGTGTACTGCTGGGGGTGGAATGATGCCGGGCAACTCGGTAACCCCTTCCACTTCGGCTGGGAGCCCGGGTACTTGACGGCGCAGGTCGCCGTGGGGCCGCCGCCGGGATCGTGATCGGTGCGCGGTGCAAGTGACCTACCGAGCCCCGCATTGCGGGGCTCGCTAGTTTTCCGCCGTGCCCATCGTTCGCATCATCTCCGGCGGTCAGACCGGCGTCGACCGCGCCGCGCTCGACGTCGCCCTGGTCCTTGGTATCTCCTGCGGCGGCTGGTGCCCTCGCGGTCGCCTGGCCGAGGACGGTGTCATTGCAGCGCGCTATCCGCTCTATGAGGCGCCGAGCGGCGATTACACCGTCCGGACCGAGTGGAACGTGCGCGATGCCGATGGCACCATCGCGCTCACCAAGGGGGAGCCAGAGGGCGGGACGCGGCTCACCATGGAGATCGCCAAGCGCCACCGGAAGCCCTGCCTGCAGATCGATCTGAGGAACCCGCCCGACCCGCGGGTCGTGGCCCGCTGGGCCCGCGCCCACCACATCCGCACCCTCAATGTGGCCGGACCGCGTGCGAGCACCGTCCCGACGGCGTACGACGACGCCACCGGGTTCCTGGTCAAGCTCTTCGAGATCCTGAGACGGTGAACGGTGAACGGTAAAAGGTGAACGGGCTTTCTCCGGAGGTCGTACCGGGAAAGCCCGTTCACCGTTCACTTTTCACTGTTCACCGTACTACTTCACCATCCGCGCTCCGACCACGTAGTACTCGGTCTCGCCGAAGCACTTGGTCGGGACACCGCGATGTTCCTCGTAGGTCAGGACCATCCGACCTTCATGTCCCACCATTTCCGAGACGACCGCCGCCATGGAATCATTGCGCACGGTAAAATCCCAGAAGATCGGTGCGGTACCCGGCACCGTGGTCATCGCGAGCTGGCCTTCCCACGTCTTGCAGAGCCACCCGTCCTCCGAGAATTTCTGCAGGATGCCGGAGCGCTCCCCCTTGGCGTAGCTCCAGTGGAGCGCCGACCAGGTGAAGAACGCGAATGACGCGATCGGAATGATGACGATCAGCGCGAGGGCGATCCGAATGCGCCGCCGCCACGGGGAGGCCACGGGCGCCGGTGCGGGAGTCTCAAAGCTTGGGTCGGTCATGGGATGACGTTAACGGCGAGGGCGACGTGGCGCCATCGGGAGAGGGAATGCGTGAACGTGAATCGTCAACGGTAAACGGTCAATGGTGAACGGGAACTGCCTCGATCGTCCCGTTAACCCTTTACCGTTCACCGTTGACCTAATGCAGGCTCTCCACCAATCGCCAGAGTTCGACCGGGCTGAATTCGTTGAACCGGTCGAGCAGCGCTGACTCGGCCCATTCGACGAAGATCCAGCCGGTGGATCGATGCCGAGCGCCGTCCACAAAATGAAGGCGCCCTGACCAGCTGTCCTGCTGCTGGCGGGCCTCGAGGTATACGCCCCACCGGGTGTCATTCCGGGTGAGGTCGCCCAGGTGACGGGCGAGCGGCGCGTTCGGCAGGTGTGGTGGGGAAGATGTCATAGGGGTGTGGCCCATCGCGCCTCCAGTTGGATACACGCTAACGCCGCAAGCCGACCGGCGCCAGCGTCTCGACGCTCCCGGACCGGTCCAGGACGGTGTAGATTGCGCCCGCACATCGACTTGGACGACCGATGACCGCTCCGACGAACGCCACATGCCCCCGCTGCGGGAATCCTGCCGAGGGGAAGTTCTGCGCCAATTGCGGCCAAACGCTGGGACCCAGTTCCTGCGTCCGCTGCCAGGCCGCGTTGTCGCCCGGGGCGAAGTTCTGCCATCGGTGCGGCACCCGAGCGGGGAGTGGCGGCACCACCGTCGGGCGCACCGAACGCACCGCCTGGATCGTGGCCGGGGTACTGGCCGTCGGTCTGATCGGGATGGTGGCGTGGCGAGTGCTCGCGGCGGGTATCTCGATGCCGGCCCGCCCGGACACCGGACTGGCGGGTGGTACCACACCGGGATTGAGCGCCGGCCCGGGCATCCCTGTTGGCCAGGCGCCCGACATCAGCAAGATGACGCCCAACGAGCGGTTCGTCCGCCTCAACGACAAGGTGATGCAGGCCGCCCAGCAGGGCGACACCAGCACCGTCATCAACTTCACCCCGATGGCGATCGGCGCGTATGCACAATTGCCGACGCCCAACGTCGACGACCGGTACCACGCCGCCATCCTCCACGCCCAGATCGGCGACTTTGCACCGGCATTGGCGCTGGCGGACACCATCGCCAGGCTTTCACCCGACAATCTCTTCGCACCTCTGGTCCGGGGCACCGTGGCCGACTTCCAGGGCAACGCCGGCGCGCGGCTCGCCGCGTTCAAGGACTTCCAGCGCCACTATGCTGCGGAGATCGGGAAGTCGCGTCCAGAATACCAGCAGCACAAGGCCCTGCTCGATGATTTCAAGCGCGAGGCGGACAGTGCGGGAGTGAAGTAGGGC
>JBAUHI010000102.1:0-1732 GCA_049680185.1 Gemmatimonadales bacterium
CTCTCCACGAACGTGGAGAGGGGGCCGGGGGGTGAGGAAGAGCGGGTGGGAGAGGAGGGCAGTGCCGCAAACTGGCTGACGCGGAGAGGGGGACAGGGGGTGAGGTGACGCGAAGCGTCATCCCGAGGGAGCGAAGCGACCGAGGGATCTTTCCAGCGGTACTCGGGAAACCGCGACCGGTGTCGATTCCCGCTGAGAAGATCTCTCGCTCTGCTCGGGATGACGCTCCGTGTTCACTCCAATCCCATGCGTCTTATGCGCCCATGCGTCTTATGCGCCTATGCGCCTGTGCGCCCGTCCGCCCTCTTCCCCCACTTCTCCGCCTCCACCGGCGCCATCCGCACCGTCACCTCGAAGAACTCCCCCACCTGTTCGCGCTTGAGCACTTCGCCGGCGCGGTACACCGCTGCGATCCCGGCACCGTCTCCGATGGGTAGGCGTAGCGTCACCGCCGGCCGCGCTTCCCGCTCCCGCCGCCGCAGTTCCGCCTTCAAGGTCTCCAGCCCATCGGTGCGCATGGTGGTGGTGAACACCGCACCGGGGTGACTCGCCCGCACCCCGCGCGCGAACTCCACCGGATCTGCCACCGCGTCCATCTTGTTGAAGACCGGCACCACCGGGCGGTCGCCCAGCTCCAGCTCCCCCAGCACTCCCTCGACCACGTCGAACTGCTCCCGCCACTCCGACCGGCTCGCGTCGATGACGTGGAGGAGCACATCGGCCTCGCGCACCTCTTCGAGGGTGGCGCGGAAGCTGGCAACAAGATGGTGGGGCAGCTTCCGGATAAATCCGACGGTGTCGAACACCCGCGCCTTGTACCCTTCACCGATGTCGACCTCTCGACTCAAGGTATCGAGCGTCGCAAAGAGCCGGTCCTCGACCACGATGTCGTGTTCCCCGGAGAGCCCCCGCAGCACGCTCGACTTGCCGGCGTTGGTGTACCCCACCAGGGCGGCATCGAGCATCGGCGCGCGCCCAGCACGCAACACCGCGCGGTGGCGGGCCACGTCCTTCAACTTGCCACGCAGGTACTGGATCTTGGAACGGATCATCCGGCGGTCGGTCTCGAGCTGCGTTTCGCCCGGGCCCCGGAGACCGATACCGCCGCGGATACGCGACAAGTGGGTCCACATCCGGGTCAGGCGCGGCAGCATGTACTGCAGCTGGGCCAGCTCCACCTGCAGCTTGGCCTCATGGGTCCTGGCCCTGGTCGAGAAGATGTCCAGGATCAACTCGGCCCGATCCATCACCCGGACCTTGAGCTCGCGCTCGAGGTTCTGGCCCTGCGCCGGCGTCAGCTCTTCGTCGAAGATCGCGAGCGTCGCGGTCTCCGCCGCGGCCATCGCCGCCAGCTCCTCCACTTTCCCTTCACCGATCAGCGTGCCGGGATGGGGAGAGGGGACCTGCTGGGTGAGCCGCCCGACGACCACCGCCCCGGCGGTATCGACCAGCCGGGCCAGTTCGCCGAGGTGCTCGTCGAGCTGGGAGACCTCGGCGGAACCCTTGCGCGGCGCGGCGACCAGGATGGCGCGTTCGATCGGATCGCGGATGTCGATGAGAGGACGGATGGCAGAATCCTGACGAAATGTAGGGGGTGGCCCGCGGCCACCCCTGAGATCACGATGGTGGAAAGATAATCGGACCCACCTCACCCATCGGGACTATTTGTGCGCGCTGTCCCGGCGGCGCTTCGGCGCCGCCGCGGTGTCGTTGCGGGGGCGACTGGTAGGGG
>JBAUHI010000103.1:0-1532 GCA_049680185.1 Gemmatimonadales bacterium
ACGCGCAGTCCGATTTGATCAAGCGCGGCGGCTATCTGGTCAACGGCATCATGACCTGCGGCAACTGCCATTCGCCGAAAGGCCCGCCGGCGGCGACCGCAGGCAAGGATTTTTCCGGCGGTCTCTCATGGGACGAGCCGCCATTCAAGGTGACGGCGCCGAACATCACGCCGGACAAGGACACCGGCATCGGCAAATGGACCGACGCCGACATCAAGAAGGTGCTGCGCACCGGCGAGCAGCCGAACGGCGTGCACATCGCGATGGTGATGCCGACCGGCTTTTACCACATCATGACCGAGCGCGACGTCAACGCGGTCGTTGCCTATCTGCACACGCTCAAACCCGTCGGCAACAAGGTGGCGGACCCGATCTATAAGATGCCGCAAGCCGAGCATGTCTTGCCGGGGGCTGAGAAGCCCTACACCGAAGCGATGATGAGCGACAAAGTGAAGAAGGGTTTCTACCTCGCGAGCATCGCGCATTGTATGGAGTGCCATACGCCGATGGAAAAGGGTGTGCGTCAATGGAGCGCGCGTTTGGGTGCGGGCGGTTTCGACTTCCCCGGACCGTGGGGCGTCTCGACCTCGCGCAACATCACCTCGAGCAAGACCAAAGGCATCGGCGCTTGGACCGACGACGAGATCAAGCGCGCCATCACCACGGGCGTCAGCCGGGACGGCAGCAAGCTCAAGCCGCCGATGGGCTTTCAGTATTACGCCACGGTCAGCCCCGAGGATCTCGACGCGGTCGTGGCCTATCTGCGCACGGTGCCGGCGAAGGAGTAGCGGATTAGCGACATACTCCGTTCATTCCCGCGTAAGCGGGAATCCAGGGTAATATTGCAAGGCTTTTAACGCTGGTCCCTGGGTCCCCGCTTTCGCGGGGACGAACGGAGAATTGCTACCACCCGTGCACCACCACCTTGCCGATGGTGGTGCCGCTTTCGACCTGCGTTTGCGCGCGGATCAGGTTGGCGGCGTTGATCGGCGTGATTTCCTGCGTCGCCGTGCTGATGATCTTGCCGGCATCGACCAACACCGCGATCTCGGTGAGCAGGCGATGCTGCTCGATCATATCGGGCGTGGAAAACAGCGAGCGCGTGAACATCGATTCCCAATGCAGCGACACCGCCTTGCGCTTGAGCGGCGCCGCATCCATTGTTTTCGGATCGTCGATCAGCGCGAATTTGCCGAATGGCGCGATGATGTCCGGTACTTGCGGAAAATACTGCTCCGTGCCGGTGAGGCTGGCGATCAGGGCGACGGTCGGATGACCCTCGGCTTTGAGCTGTTCCGCCAGCGGCTTGGTATGGTCGATGACGTGATGCGCGCCGAGCTTCACGCACCAATCACGCGTCTGCGTCCGCGAGGCGGTTGCGATCACGGTGAGACCTGTCAGCTGGCGTGCAAGCTGGATCATGATCGAGCCGACGCCGCCGGCGCCGCCGATCACCAGTAGCGCACGGCCATTCTCCGCCGCTCCACGCACGATGCCGAAGCGGTCGTACAGGATTTCCCAGGCGGTGATAC
>JBAUHI010000104.1:0-7239 GCA_049680185.1 Gemmatimonadales bacterium
CTGTCGAGATCAGTCCCCAGCAGACCCAACCGGTCTCGATCGTCATGCCGCAGGTATAGCTGCTGCCCGCGGACAGGCTGGTGAAGTGGTAGCTGCCCGCCACGGGCACCGGTACGGCGCTGTTGCCCGGCGCTCCGTTGCCGAGCGCACCGCTGTAGTTCGATCCCCAGCACCACGCCGTTCCGTCGCTCACGATCCCGCAGCCCCAGCCACTGCCGAGGGTCATGGAACGGAATCTGAGCCCGCCGGCCACCGCCTGGGGTGTGGTCACGATCCCGCCGACCGAGCCGGCCCCGACGCTGCCCATTGCGTTGTCACCCCAGCAGTACCCGGTGCTATCCGAGGCGATTGCACAGGTCGTATTGCTGTTCCCGCCTTGCGCCAGCGTGCGGAACGGTGGGGCGCCCGAGACCGCCACCGGCGTTCCGGTGTTGGCGGGTGACGGGTTCCCGAGCTGGCCGTAGTTGTTCAGCCCCCAGCACCAGGCGGTCCCGGCGGTGTCCAAGGCGCAGGCGGTCGAGAATTCGGCGGCGATGTCGACGAAGGTGTGTCCGCCGGCGATGGCCTGCGGATGATAGGTCTTCGACACGATCTGGCCGGTCACGCCGTTGCCAAGTTCACCGTCCCATCCGGATCCCCAACACCACCCTTTCTGGGCAATGTCGATCGCGCACGCGAAGTCCACTCCGAGCGTCACTTGCCGCGCTTGGAGCCCGGCGCCACTCGCATTGAACTCCACTCCCGACAGGTCGGCCACGGTGGCCGCCGCCTGATTGGCGCCGGGCATTCCACCCAACGTCCACACCGCGCGTGCTATGCCTTCGACGTCCGTGGTATCGACACCGTGATCGAAGGTGCCGCCACCGTACTGCACCCCCCATTGCACTGCGACGCCGCTCATCGGGGAGCGTCCGGTCTGGTCCAGCACCTTGACAGTGAGCGTGTCATTGAGCGGCAGGCCGGGGGTGCCCGATTGGCCATCGCCGGAGACCAGCTGCACGGAACCGACGGCCAGTGGACTGCTCGGATCGGCGGAACAGGCGGCAAGGAAGGTCGTACCAATGAGCAGAACGGTCCAAGTGCGGATCAACATGGATACCTCCAAACACAGCAGCCTCGGGCCCAAGCCCGAGGGTCGATCCTGGATGTTAGAAGTGGATACCCTGCCGTGACGCCGCAGTACGAACATGTTGCACACCGTGACGATGGCTCCGACTTACGGCGCCGGCACTCCTGCCGGCAGGTCGGCGGCCGGGAAGTTCGGGTCGGCGGAGGACCCCCAACAGAAGACGTAGTTCCTGGAATAGATGCCGCAGCTCACACTCTGGCCGGTGGCGAACGACGAGAACAGGTACGGCAGGACGAGTTCGGGTTGCACCGACCGGTCCGCCGCCGCGGGCGCGCTGAGGTTCGGGCCGCGGGACCCCCACCAGTATTCCTTCGTGCCGGTGCCGAGCGCCACGGTGCTGGCGGAGTCAGCGCCGAGGGTCACCATGCCCAGGGTGGAGTCGATGACGGTGGGAAGTGCCACGTCGGTGGCACTGATGGTCTTGTTGCCGATCTGACCGAAAAGATCAGCGCCCCAGCAGTAGGTCCTGCCGACACCGACCGCACAGGTGTGGAACGCACCGGTCGCGACGGCGTCCGCCAGGAATCCGGTGGTGGCGGCAGAGGCCACCGGCACGGGGACCATGTACTCGGTTCCGGTGGAATCGGCGCCGAGCTCACGGTCGGCGTTCCGGCCCCAGCACCAGAGCCGCCGCGACGCAGAGATGCCGCAACTGTGCGTGCTGCTCACCGAGAGGGTCGTGAATTTGATCGAGTCCTTGACCGCCACAGGCGCGAACCGGTCGGTGCCGAGGGTCCCGTCTCCCAACTGGCCGTAGCCGTTGACGCCCCAGCACCAGGCGGTCGAGTCGCTCGCGATGCCGCAGGCGCTCTGGCCCCCGGCCGCGAGGCCGAGCCACGTGTGGCCGCCGCTCACCAGCACAGGGGCGGCTGCGGGCGAACCACTCACGCCGCGCTGGCCGTGCGCGTTGGAGCCCCAGCACCAGACCTCCTGCGGGGTGGTGGTGAGCCCGCACACGAAGTCGGCGCCGGCATGGATCTGGGCAAAGACAAGTCCGCCCGGCACCAGCACCGGGATCAGGCTCGGCGGGAGGGCCGCGTTGCCAAAGACGCCGCTGGGATTATTCCCCCAACAGTGCGCGGCACCGGCCGCATCGATCCCGCATGCGAATCCGGTCCCCACCGTCACCTGAGTCGCGGCGAACGCGGGCAGGATGGCCAGAGCCACGGCGGTGCCGATACCGGTCGCGCGGGCGGTGAGGTGCTGGTCGCCGATGACGGATCCGAGGGTCCATGTCGCGGAGGCGTGGCCAGCCGCGTCGGTGACGGCGCTGGCGGAGACTGAGCCGTTCCCGGCCGAGGGCGTCCATGTCATCGCCACGCCGACCGCGGGCGCACCGGTGCTGTCAGTGACGAGGATGACGACCGGTGCGGCGAGTGTCGTCCCGGCGGACCCGACCTGGGTATTTCCCGAGATGATGCTGACCGATGCGCTCTGCGAGGGCACGACGCTGTAGTCGGGGCCGCAGGCGGCCGCGGCCGCGAGGAGCAGGGGCAACAGGCGCTTGAAGGGCATTACTTACTATACCATCCCCCCACCGGAAGCGCAGGATGGCTGCTTCCGGCGCAGCTCCCATCGTCTACACTTGCCCGAGGCGTCTCCAGTACGCTCGCCACCCGCCACCTGTTGCTTCTCACCCGCCACCCCGAACACCTAGCACCTAGTGCCCCTCTGTGAGCGCCCCCGTGACCTCCAGCGCCGCTGGCAGCAGAAGGAGGGTCACCAAGGTCGACACCGTCAGGCCGCCGATGACGGCGATGGCCAATGGCTTCTGCAATTCGGCGCCAGCGCCCCACCCCAACGCCAACGGCAGCAGTCCTGCGAGGGTGCAGAGCGTGGTCATCAGGATCGGACGGAGTCGGATCCGGCCGGCGTGGGCGAGCGCTTCACGGGGCGTCGCGCCTTCGGCGGCAAAGTGCTGTGCCGCGTCGAACAGGATGATGCCGTTCTTGACGACGAGTCCGATGAGGAGGATGAGCCCCATGAAACTCGAGACATTGAACGGGACGCCGCTCGCGATCAGCGCCGCAAACGCCCCGGTGAGTCCGAGAGGGGTGAGCGCCAAGATCGTCGCCGGTCCGCGGACCCCGCGGAACTGGACCACCAGCACCAACAGCACAGCCCCAGCGGCCAACGCGAACACGAGCAGCAGCTGCTTGAACGATTCCTGCTGACTGGCATACTGGCCACCGATCTCGAGCGATACCCCGGCCGGAAGCTCGAGTCCCTTGATCTTCCGCTGGATCGCCGCGACGACGGAGCCGAGTCCGGCGCCTTCCACGCGTGCGGTGACCTCGGTCAGGGAGCGCAGGTTCTCACGCAGCTGTTCGCTGGCGCCGGTGGTATCGCGCACGGAGCCGAGTGCACCCAACGGTGCCCAACGGTCGGGACCCACCACCGGCAGCGTGGCGGCAATATCAGTGCGGTAGCGCACCGAGTCGGGGAGCCGCACCCGGATCGGCACCAGCCGATCGGGTTCGCGCACAGAGCCTGCCGACATCCCGAAGAGCGCGCCGCGCGCCTGGTCGAGGACATCCGCAGGAGTGAGTCCCAACCGTGCCACGCGCACCGGGTCGAGTTGGACCAGCACCACGGGGCTCGGACCGACCACACCGTTGAACAGGTCCACCATCCCGGGGGTCGAGTCGATCGCCGTGGCCACTCGTCGCGCCGCTTCCTCCGACGCCGCACGATCAGGGCTGAAGAGCTTGATCTCGATGGGTGATGGCGCGCCGGCCAGGTCGTCGAGCGCATCCTGCATCAGCTGGGCGAATTCGACCCGGACCGTAGGCATCTGCACGTCGATCTGGGCGCGCACCCGGTCCATCACCTGATATACCGAGCCGCTTCGCTGGCTCAGCGGTTTGAGCAGGACGGTGAAGTCGCCGCGGTTGGGCGCGGTGGCCGCGAATCCGAGCTCGGACCCGGTCCGCCGCGAGAATGCCTGAATATCAGGATCTTTCCCCAGGATCCCCTCGATGACATGCACCTCGCGGTCGGTCTCGGCCAGCGAGCTCCCCGTGGCCGTCCAGTAGTCGAGGATGAATCCGCCCTCGTCCATCTGCGGCAGGAAGTCGGTGTCGACCAGCTTCATCATCGCGACACCGCCGACGAGAAGCACCGCGACAACACCCAGCACCACTCGCCGGTGGCCGATCAGCCGGTCGGCGAGGGCGGTGTACCAGACCTCGATCCGGCGCAGGTCGATGACGGCGTGGTGGGTGGTGGATGGCGTGCCGCGCGCCCGGGCGCGGCGGACCATCTGGCTCACCAGGGCAGGAATGAGCGTCATCGCGATGGCGAGCGAGAGGAGCACCGACGCCGCGAGTGCGATCGAGAACGACTGGAAGAAGGAACCGACGACCCCTTGCAGGAGACCCAACGGCGCAAAGACCACCACCGTCGTGAGCGTCGACCCGGCGACCGGACCGAAGATCTCATCGGTGCCGCGGCGGATCACCTCGTCGGCGGGCTCGTCGGGGTGAAGGGCCAGGCGTCGTTCGATGTTCTCGACCACCACCACCGCGTCGTCGATGATGAGTCCGATCGCGACCGCCAGTCCGCCGAGCGACATCAGGTTGAGCGACTGGCCGGTGAGCGAGAGCGCCGCAAAGGTGCCGATCACCGCGAGCGGCAGGCTGAGGGCCGCGGCGAAGGTGGTGTTCCAACGCCCCAAAAAGAGGAAGAGGATGAGCACCGCCAACGCACCGCCCACCAGCATCGCATCGCGCACGCTCTTCATCGACTCCCGCACCAGCGTGGCCTGGTTGTACACCTGCTTGAGCTCGGCGCCTGCGGGGAGGAGCGGCCGCACCGAGTCGAGCGCCGCGCGTACCTCGTCATCGATGCGGAGGGCGTTGCCGTTGGGCTGACGGGCGATGTTGATGAGTGCGGCGGGCTGGCCGTCGCCGGTGATGAGCTGGAACTGGTCCTCCGCGCCGTAGCGGACCGTGCCCAAGTCACCGACGCGGATGGAACGCGGCCCCGACTGCTGCACCACGATCGCGGCCACCGCCGCGGCATTCGAGGCGAGTCCCGACACCAGGATGCTCAGCTGTCGGTATTCCCGATCCACCCGACCCGCCGCGGTGACCACGTCCGAGCGTTCGATGGCCCGCGCCACCTGATCGACGCCGATGTGCGAACTCACGAGTCGTTCCGGGTCGAGCACGACCGACACTTCGCGGACGAGTCCGCCCTGGATCTCGACCCCACCGACCTCCGGCAAGCGGGCCAACCGCGGGCGGATCTGGTATTGCGCGATGTCGCGCAACTGGACCGGATCGGTGCCGCGAAGTTCGTACTGGATGATCGGGAAGACCGACGGTGTGAGGCGCTCGGTGGTGATGTCGAGGTCAGCGGGGAGGGAGGGCTCCAGCTGCGCGAGGCGTCCCTGCACCTGAGTGAGGGAGTACTGCATATCGGCGTTGGGTGCGAAGTCGAGCGAGATCTCGGTGGCCCCGCGCACGGTGCGGGAGCGGATCCGCTGGAGGGCGATGATCCCGCTCATCGCTTCCTCGATCGGCCGGGTGACGGCCACGGTCATGTCCTGCACTTCGAATGTTCCCTGCTTGGCCACCACCACGACGCGCGGGTAGGTGACCTCAGGGTAGATGCCAGCTGGCAGCGTGAAGAGCGCCAACAGGCCGCCGAGCGTCAGGAGCGCCAGCGAGAGATAGACCGCGGACCGATGCCGCTCGACCAGCCCAGCGATGCTCACGGATGCTCCGTGACCGGCGCCACCTTCATCCCGTCGGCCAGGCCCGCGCCACCACGCGTCACCACGAGCTCTCCGCTCTTGACGGGCCCGACCACCGCCACCCGTTCGCCGGTCCTGACACCGACGGTGACGGTCCGGGCGTGCGCGATCGAGTCCTTCCCGACCACGTAGAGCGTCTGCTGATCCCCGACCAGCACCAGGGCGCTCACAGGCACGACCAGCGCGTCCCGGACCACGCCAAGGACGATGCTGGCCGTGGCGCCCGAACCGGGGTGGGCGCGCTCGCCGGGATTCGGCATCCGGATAACGATGCGGCCGGCATTGGTGATCGAATCGACCCCGGGTGCCACCCCGATGATGATCGCCCGGTGCCGGATCACGTCGCCCTCGGCCACCACCCATGCCACCTGGCCGGGGTGCACGCGGGCCAGCTGGGCCGCGGGCACCGGGACCACGAGGTCGAGGGTATCGGCATCCATCACGGTGGCGAGCGGTGCGCCGGCATCGACGCGTTCGCCCGGCTGTACCCGCACGTCGTTCACGCTTCCTTCGATCGGGCTCCGGACGGTGGCGCGGGCCAGGAGCCTGGCGCTCGCTACGGCCGCGGCGCGCGCAGACGTGGCTGCATTGGCCGCTTCATCGGCCTGCTTGGCCGAGGCGATCCCCTGCGCCAGCAGCGCCTGCTGGCGGTCGGATTCCCGGGTGGCGACGGCGGCGGCAGCGGAATCGGAGTGGGCCTGGGCGCTGAGCTCGGGTGCCTCGAGCTCGATCATCGCCTGGCCGGCGTGCACTTCGGCGCCGACCTGGATCAGCACCCGTCCGACCACCGCCGCGGTCGGCGCCGCGAGGGTGGCGCTCGAGCCCGGCGCCGGGTCAAGTCGCCCGACCAGTTGCAGCACATCCGACACAGTGTCCCGACGGACCTGGGAGAGAGTCACCGCGACCGCCGAATTGCTCACGGCACCGCCAGTCGCTTCGTCGTCCCCACCCGACTTCCCGGAGCAGGACGTCACGACGAGGATCCCTAGGAGTGGAGTCAGCACGCGAAGGTGTGTGCGCATCAGTCCGTCCGGCCTACGAGGGCATTCCATTGAGCGAGGGCGTCCTGGTACGCCACGAGGTCGCGTACCAGGATCAGCGCCGCATCGCGTTCACCGCGCATCGCATCGAAGACCGGGAGCACGCTGGTCGCGCCTGCGCTGTAGGCGGTGAGGGCCCGTTGGCGGAGTCGATGCGCCGCGGGGTAGAGTGAATCGCGATCGAACCGCGCGCGGCCCGCCGCCTCCTGCAATCGCACCGAGCGCTCTTCAAGCGCCCGCGTCGCTTCGAGGCGGGCCTCGCCGGCAGCCGCGGCGTCCTGGCGGGCCCGCGCCTTCGCCTCGGCGGCGGC
>JBAUHI010000105.1:0-6452 GCA_049680185.1 Gemmatimonadales bacterium
TCGATGCCGGCGGCCCCCTCGATGATCACGGTGTCGCCCAGGCCGAGTTGCTCGGTGAGCTCGATCTCGCGGCTGAAATCGACGCCGCCCGCGAGCGCGTCAGTGAGCGTGCGGCACCCTCCGATCAGCGCTGAACGCCGCGGGCCTGCCAGGGAGAGGCAAAGGGGCTCCGCCGATCGGCGGCCAACATCCTTGAGCAGCGTCACCGTCAGGCGCCCGGGCTCGAACCCGAGGGTGCTGTAGAAACCGATGTTGTCGGCGGTGCGCGGCATCGTCTCCAGGCCGAGGGTGCGGACCTGGTGGTGCTGGAGCCAGTCGATCCCCGCCTGGACGATCCGCCGCCCCTCACCCCGCGCTTGGCGGTCCGGCCGCACCGCCAGCGGTCCCATCCACCCTTCCATGCCGGATCGATGCACCATGTTGAAGGCGGCGACCTTTCCTGCGTCGTCGCGCCAGAGCAGCGCGCCCTCCCCGCTGTCCTCGATGGCGTAGCGCCAGATCATCGGGTTGAGGAAGGGCACCCGCATTCCCGACATCCCGTCCCGCCGATAGCGATCCGTGAACGCGTCGGAAAAGACGCGATTCAGCGCGTCGATGTCATCGAGCGTCGCCCGCACGGGCCCGGCGAGGGGCCGGTGGTCAGGCCGCCAGCCCATCGCCCGCCTCCCCGGTGTCTTCCGCCACCTGCGCCGTTCCGGCAGCGCCGTCGAACGAGACGCGGAGCACCCGATCGAGCCCGTCCCGCAGCGACTCGATATGGGTGATGAGGATGACCTGCGGGAACCGATCCGCCAGGCCGCGGAGCAGGTCGACCACGGCCGCGCGATGCTCTTCATCCAGCGACCCGAACACCTCGTCCAGCACCAGGAGTGACAGCGGCTGCCCGGCGCGATCGGCGATCATCTGACTGATGGCAAGGCGGAGCGCCAGGTTGACGACGTCCTCCTCCCCGCCGGAAATGACCGGCTTGACCTCGCCGTCCTCCATCAACGTGGCCTCATAGTCCTCATCGAGCTCGAGGTCGGTGTACCGACCGCGGGTCAGGTCGCTCAGGAATTGCGACCCGATCTCGGAGAGTTCCGGTCGCAGCTGGGCGTTCAGGTCGGTGCGCAGGTCGCTGAAGGCACGGTCGAGCTCCTCGCGCAGCAACTGATCGCGCCGACGGGACTTGACCTCCTCTGCACGCACGGCCCGCTCCTCCCGCCGCTGTTGCACCCGGCGCCGCTCGTCCATCGCGCTGTCCCAGGCAAAACGCCCCCGTTCCGATCGCAGTCGGGCCTCCTGCCGCTCACGCTCCGCCGCCTCCACCGCCGCGCGGGCAGCGGTGTAGGCGGCCTCACTGAAACCGGACGCATCGAGTTGCGCCTTGACGGCCGTCGCCTGCGCCTCGAACTCGCTCAAGGCCCGCTCTGCCGACTCGGCCTCGGCCACCAGCGTCTCCGCGCGCGCGGCCGACGCCCGAAGTTGGGCCGCCTCGACCTCCATGGGCCCCAGCAACCGCACCTGATCGCGCACCTCGCGGTGCCGGGTGCCGTCGTAGGCGACCGCCGGCCCCGCCATCACCGCTTCCAGGTCAGTGATGCGCTGATCGAGCTCTCCGCGTTCTCGCAGCAGACCCGGACGCTCCTGCGCCCTGGCCTGCAGCCGCACCTGCTCATCGGTGAGCTCCCGAAGCTCCCGCTCCAGCTCGACCCGCTCCCGCTCCGCCTCCACCAGCCCCGCCGGTTCCTGCTTGAGCTGCGCCTCGCGCTGCCGATAGTACACGCCATTCGAGGTGATGCCCTCGAGCTGCCGCGTCACGATGCCGAGCACCTCGTCGTAGTGGTCTTCGAGCGGACGACTGCAGGTGGGGCAGATGCCGGCGGCGCCCGCGGCGTCCAGCTTCTCCTTCTGCTCGCGCGCGGCCTCGTACTGCTCCAGCAGGTCGCGCAACTTGGTCTGGGCGTCCTGCTTGTCACGCACCCAGGCACTGCGGAGCTCATCGAGCGACTTGACCCGCTCGTCCAGAAGCACGCGGATCGCGTCGATGCGTCCCAGGATCTCCACGATCGCAGTGTCCGCCGGAAGCAGGTCCAACCGCCGCACGACGCCATCGCGCGCCTTCCGCACCTCGGCCAGCGTGTTCACGGCACCGCTGCGCACGACATCGGCCTCGGCCAGGCGGTCCAGCGATTCCAGTTCGGTGCGGAGCCCGGGGAGCGGCGCCAACGCCACCTCGAGCGGCGCCAACCGGGTGCGGGCGCCGACGGCCTCGGCCATTTGGCGGTCGAGTCCCTGGAATCGGTCCCGTGCCTCCGACACCTTGTGCTCCGCCAGCTTGAGATCGCCCGCGAGTGCGGTGACCCGATCACGCTGGGTGGCGAGGTCGGCCGCGACCGGTGCAGTCTCCGCCAGTCTCTTCTCCGCGGCGATGAGCGCCTGTTCGGCGGCCGCGGCCTCCGCCACCGCACCCTCCAACCGTTCCGCGGCGCGCTTGTCGTCGGCGTCGATCACGGCCGGGTCGGGCAAGCCGGACTCCAGGGCCAGCACGGTCGCCTTCAGCTTGGTGCGCTCTTCCTTCAGCAGGTCCTGGGCGTCCCGGAGCTTCTCGTACCGGAGGACACGATTGAGGAACTCCGCCCGCCCGGGGCCGGTCAGTTCCGCCATCACGGCCAGTTCCTTCTGTCCCGTGAAGTAGGTGTTGAAGAACTCGGAGCGGACCATCCCGAGGAGGTGTTCCAGGCGCTCGGTGACCGCCCCGACCGAATTGGCGATCGGCGCGGAGTCCCCGTCCTGGAAGAGTTCGGCGTTGTGCAGCGACCGGACCACTCGGTACTGATGGGCGCCGAGGACGAAGTCGAGCTCCACGCGGACGGGGGAGCGCGGCGGGGCGCCACGCCGCCGGATGGAGTCCTTGTTGCCGCGCACCGCCGGCACTCCGTAGAGCGCGAAGGCGATCGCTTCCAGCAGTGTCGACTTCCCCGCCCCGTTGGGTCCGATGATCCCGGTGAGTCCGGGGCCCAGGACGATCTCGGTATCGGCGTGTTGCCGGAAGTTGACGAGTTGCAGGCGCGCGATCTGCATCAGGCGCCGTCCTCATCGCGTTCGGCCGCCGCCACCAGCTCATCGCCCAGGCGGACGAACGCCTCGCGGTCGAGTTCGCCCGGGAGCGGTCGCCCGTGCAGGTAGCCGTGGACGATATCGCCCAACGTCGCACGCTTGCCTGGGGTCCCGACGCCGGTGGTGCGCGACGGCTCCGGCCGCCGGAGGTCCAGCTGGAAGTGGAGCGCCTGGGCGCGGTATTCCCGGAGCTTGGCGTGGTCGAGATCGCGTCCCACGTGGCGCGGGATCTCTCGCACCACCAGGCGTACCACCTGTTCATCGATCCCGCCAGCGATCCCTTCGACCCGTTCGGCGATGAGCCGATCGACCTCGGCACCGGCGAGACCGGTCGCGTCGATCGGCGGAAGGTCGAACACCCGCCGCGCCAGCGGGATGGCCTGCGGCTGGACCTGGCCGGTCCGGAGATCGACGAGCAGCCAACCCTTGCCACCGCCGCCCTGTCGCCCCTTTCGTCGCGCGGCCTCCTCGGCCAGCTCGCCCCAGGGATTGGAACTCACGTATTCCAGGGAACCGGAATACCAGACCCGCGGCGTCACCTGGGTCTGGACGTGATAGTGGCCGAGCGCGACGTAGGTCCAGCCGTCGGCGGCGTAGTCGTCGGGCGTGAGACGGGCACCGCCGTATTCGGCACTGCTGCGGTCGGCGGGGAAGATCCCTTCGACCTCGCCGTGGAGCACCAGGACCTGGAAGAGCTCGTTGCCTTCGGGGCGGAGCGAGGGGCGCGGGGAGGTCATCAGGGACTGGTGCGGCACCGCGAGCACGCTCAGGTCGCCTTCGGGGTACACCAGGCGGCGGGGCCCGTCGGCGGCGACATCGACGCCGATCTCGGTCAGGAGCTTGAGGATCGATCCCGTCTCGGAGGAGCGCGGCGTGTCGTGGTTGCCGGCCACGACGATGACCGGCGTGCGCGGGAGCGCCTCGCGCAGCCGCTGGAACTGGCGGAAGGCGAAGACGATGGCGGCGTTGGTGGGACGGACAGAATGGAAGAGGTCACCGGCGACGATGACGCAGTCGGGCGCCGCCGCGATGACCCCGTCCACGGTGGCACGGAAGGCGCTGGCGACGTCGGCTTCACGTTGGTTTATGCCGGAGGGGTTCTGGCGATGGTACTGCCGGAAGCCCAGGTGGAGATCGGCCAGGTGGGCGATGCGCACATTTGAAGAATAGCGGGGGAAAAGCGGGTCGGATAGCTCGCGGAGGGTGCCTGGCCGGCGATACGGCCCCTCAGTTCAGGCGTACGGGTCGTTCCCGCCCTTGACCGGGATCACGCCCCGACGAGCCGCACCGGGTTCCCGTTCCACCGCCGTGCCGAGCTGGGCCTTGAAATACGCGAGGACGCGTTCGGGTCGAGTGCGGCGGGTGGCGTGGAGCGCGCGTCGCACGTCGTCTTCACGGCGGCCGTGGACCAGATCCGCCACGGCGTCGCGCGCGATGGCGCGGTCGAGCGCCTTGAGCTGGTGCGCCACCGCATCGGCGAAGGGAAGTTCGGGCACCGGCGGGAAGCGTTCGACTCCGTCCCGCCCCGACAGCACCGCCGGACGCGGGAAGCGCACGAAGATCGGCTGGGTGAAGTGCGGATGCCGGAGCATCAGCTCGCCCTTGGGGAGCGCCGCCAGCTTGCTCTTGACCGCGGGCGAGAGCGTCGAGTAGGCGGGCATCGACAGCTCATCGCTGTCCATCCGTCCGTACACCGCCGTCCCGGCGTTCCCGACCACCCGCCGCTGTACCTGGCTCCGGAATTGCTGGGCGCTGAAGAGCACGAGCCCCAGATAGCGACCCCGCTCCGAAAGATCGAGCAGCATCTTGCGCACGTAGGTATCGGGCCCGTCGCCCGGGGCGTACTTGTTGAGCTCGTCGACGAACACCACCACGTGGTCGACGCCCAGGTCCCGCCGCTCGAGGTGCTCCCGCAGCTTGGAGACCACCCGTGCAAACACGAGGTCCTGCGCCAGCGGATCGACGCCCGCGACATCCACCACCAGGGTGCTGCGATCGCGGAAGCGCCCCCACGGAAGGTCGCTCGCCGCGCCGTCGTCGGTGACGAGTCCCTTGGCGCGGGTGCTGATGTTGCCGAGCCGGTTCCGCACCTTCCGGATCGTGGCGATGTGGTGGGTGCGCCACACCTCGGCCCGTCCGAGCGCCTCGACGTAATCGAAGATGGCGCGGAAGAACTCCTCGAGATCGGCAAAGGTGTTCACGAGGAACGGCCGGTCCCGCAGCTGGCGATCCTCGTACTCCTTCCCCACCACGCGATCGGCCAGGAAGTCGATGAACGCATCCGCCTTGGCGTCGATGTCGTCCTTGTTGAGCAGGACCTCGGCGTAATCGAGCACTTCGCGGAGCCCCCACACCAAAGGCTCGGTGCGGGCGGCGAGTGCCTCGTTGGTGCGGAGGGTGTTGAGGTTGACGCCATCGGCCTTGTAGGGGGCGTACACCGTCACGTCTTCGAAGGGCGTCGGTGTGAGGTCGAGTCGCGCGTACAGACGCCGATCGACGTCGGTGAGCTCGCCGGGCTGGTCGAGGAAGCAGAGATCGGGGCCCTTGACGTTGAAACAGACTGCCGCGACCGACCCCTTGTGCGCCGGGAATTTCTGGAAGATCGATGTGAGCAGGAACTCGACCGCACTCGTCTTGGTGGCGAGTCCCGAGACCCCGGTGATGTTGAGGTGGGCCGCTTCGGGGCCGAGGAGGAAGTCGGCGTCGAGATAGACCGGCGCCTCGAGCCCCGCCGCGGTGTAGACGCCCACGGGGACGCCGGTGGGCTCCTCGCCCAGGGTGAAGGCGTCCATGCGGATGGCTGCGACCACGTCGGCATCGGTGGCGAGGTGGACCGCCCCGAGCGGAACCGGCTGCAGCGGCTCCTCGGGCTGTTGGCGGAGCACTGCCGCCTGCCAGAGCCGGATCTCGGGCCGCTCCGAGGGTGCCAGACCGGTGCGGGCGGGGTCGCCATCGGCCCCGATCACGTCGTGGAGGGGAGTGACCAGGTCCGAGTACGCAAAGGCGTCGGTCACCACGCCCCACACGACGCGGTCATCGCCCTCGACCCGGACGATGGCACCGATCCCTACCGACGACAGGCGCGCCGTCCAGAAGAAGAACTGGTGCGGCGTGCTGGGTTTGAGTTCGGTGGCGACGACTCGACCGATGGTGGCGGGCATGGAGGGCAATCTAGTGCCGCGAGAGGGCGGCGGGTGAACGGTGAAGGGTCAACGGTGAACGGGTGGCGGGTGGCGGGTGGTGCCTCGACACCCTGGCGCCTCGCCACCCCTCAGTCCCGACCCCATATCAGCTTGACCCTCACCCCCGGCCCCTCTCCCTGCGGGAGAGGGGGGGCGTAGGGAGCGTCATCC
>JBAUHI010000106.1:0-3777 GCA_049680185.1 Gemmatimonadales bacterium
TGTTCGCGCCCCTCAATGGCGGGCCCGGAGGGCCCGCCCTATAGCGTGCATCCGCTCGTGTCCCCCCGGCGCCTGAAGGGCTTTCTACCCACGCGGCCGTTTACGCGCCCACGCGGCTGTTCATGCGTCTCATGCGCCCGTGCGTCTCATGCGCCCACGGGCCTTACGCGCCCCACGCGTCTTATGCGCCTCCACGTACCCGCGCAGCACCGCGTTGATGCGGGTCTGGTAGCGCGGCCCTTGGGCCTTGAACCAATCGACCACGCCACGTTCCAGCCGGATGGACACGGCGACCTTCGGCTCGAGGAACGCGAGCTTGGCGTGCCGGAACCACTCGTCGTCGAGGAGTGGTGCGGCATCGGGATCGCTCGCTACCGCGGCGGCGATGTCCAGGTCCGTGAGCGCATTGACCCGGGGCCAGTCGGTGCGGTCCTTATGCTTCTTCGGGTCGTAGCGCACGATACGCGGCTTGCTCACGTCGATTCGCCTTTCTCGCTGAAATGAGCCGGAGTGTGTCACCTCGAGGCGTGAAGACGACTGCGACCATCAATCCCTCGAGCCGACCGATCGCCACGAATCGCGCCTCACCGTACCCATCGCGGGTGTCTCGTCGATAGATGACCGGCCCGATCAGGCATCGAGCGGCGCGGACGAAGTCCACTCCGTGCTTGGTGAGGTTGATCTCCCGCTTCCATTCGTCCCATTCGAACTCGACCGGCATAGTATATACCTCTGTATATACGCACACAAGACCCGCATTGGGCTTGGGCGAATCTGCGATCGGCAGGTCGAGCGGCGGTAAGCATTTGTGTGCGGGGTGGGGCGCATGGACGCCGAGATATAGGGCGGGCCCTCTGGGCCCGCCTCCACGACGATGTTCGCACCCCTCAATGGCGGGTCCTCTGGGCCCGCCTCCACGACGATGTTCGCGCCCCTCAATGGCGGGCCCGGAGGGCCCGCCCTATTGGTCGCGCATTTGCTCTCACTGCCGGCGGCTAAAGCCGCCTCTCGGCATGGCGCCCTAAAGGGCTTTCGATGGATGCGTGCGCCTGTCCGCCCGTGCGCCTGTGCGCCCACTGTCACACCCCCTCCCTACCCTTGGAATGACATTCCGACCCTCCGACCCTCAAACCCTCCGACCACCCATGTTCCTCCTCACCACTTCCCGCTGGCGTCAGTTCCTCCTCCTCTACACCCATACGGGATTTCCGATCCCTCCTGGCGTCGTCGCTCCCAGCCACGACGAGCTCCTCCTCCTGGCGCATCGACGTCGATCCCGGGTGGGTCCGGTCCACGCGATCCATACCGCGCTCCGGGTCACGACCAAGCAACTCCCGCCTCTCTCCCTCTGGCGCGGGCGCTCCGGCTTTGTGGTGCGGCGAGTGTCCGGCTGGAAGCTGGCGCGCCCCTTCCGACTGGAAGGGCTCCAGGTCACCCCCGCTGACTACTTCGCCGGCGGGCCATTGGTCCGGCTCGACGGGATCGACGCCGGCGCAGTCCGCCGATACGGGATCGGGGCGGCACCGAGCGCCGTCAAATTCGCCCCTGAACCGCTGACACCGGACGACGACGAATTTCGCGCGGCATTCCACGGGCTCTGGTCGAAGGCGGTCTGGCAAGACAACTACGTCAAGAAGGAGTGGCTGAAGTTCTCGGACGAGCTCACCAAGCGCGGGGTGCGGTTGTAGGCGGAGGGGGCGGAGGGGGCGCATGGGCGCGTAGGCGCATGGGATGCGTGCGGCGCATATAGGGCGGGCCCTCTGGGCCCGCCTCTACGAATCGCAACGCGCGCCTTCAGTGGCGGGCCCAGAAGGCCCGCCCTATTTGGTCGCACACCGGTGCTCGTTTACCGGCGCCTGAAGGCGCCTCTGTGCAATGCGCCCTAAAGGGCTTCGCGCTCGGTCGGCTGTTCATGCGCCTCATGCGCCTATCCGCCCATCCGCCCATCCGCCTATTCGCCCTATCCGCCCACTCATCGGCCAGTTTAGGAACATATTATACTATATCTTATCTTGATTTTTGTGGCTTTTGATATATTATAGTTGTCATGCCTGAGGCCCAAGCTACCCCCGCCGATCCCCAGCTCCTGGCCCAGCTCGGCGGGCGTCTGCGCGCCTACCGGGCGCAGCAGGGGCTCACGCTCAAGGAACTGGCGGCGCGGGCCGGCGTCGCTCCGCTCACGCTCCAGAAAGCAGAGCGCGGCGAGAACTTCACGATGCGCACCCTCCTCCGGGTGCTCCGCGCGCTCGGCCGCCTGGACCTGGTGGACGGTTTCCTCCCGCCGCCGCTCCAGTCGCCGCTCCGGCTGCTCGATCAGAAGACGGGGCCGCTTGCGCGGCGGGTGCGGAAGAAGCCCAATGGCTGACTACCGCGTCGCCGCGGAGGTGCGGCTCTGGAATGAGCGCGTCGGCGTGGTGGCGGAGGACGCCGACGGGATGGTGGTCTTCGAGTATGACCCGGCATGGATCGCGCGAGGCCTCGAGATCTCGCCGCGGCACCTTCCGCTGGCGCGGCGGGGACCGGTCGCCTTCCCCGCGCTCCGGCGGATCGAGTCCTTCCAGGGATTGCCGGGCGTCCTGGCCGATGCCCTGCCCGACCGGTTCGGCAACGCGGTCATCAAGGCGTATTTCGCGCGCGCGGGGCGCCCCGACGAGGCGCTGAGCCCGGTGCAGCGGCTGCTCTATGTGGGGCGCCGAGCGATGGGGGCGCTGGAGTTCGAACCGGCGCTGGCACTTCCGGTCACCCCAGCGGTGGAAGAGGCGCTCGAGGTCCAGCGACTCGTCGCCGAGGCTCGGCAGGTCGTGAGTGGGAACGTGGCGGTGGCGCTCCCCGAGATCATGCAGCTCGGCGCATCCGCGGGAGGCGCCCGCCCCAAGGCCGTGATCCTGTGGGATGAAACGCGGGGGACGGTACGGAGCGGCTTCGCGGCGCCGACCGCCGGCGAGACGCCGTCCATCGTCAAGTTCGACGGCGTGGGAGAGCTGGCCCATCCGGATCCCGCGCCGCAGCCGTACAACAGGATCGAGTATGCGTACAGCAGGATGGCGCGGGCCGCCGGGATCGAGACCGCAGAGGTGCGGCTCCTCGAGGAACGGCGGCTGGCGCATCTCCTGAGCCGGCGGTTCGACCGGATCGGCACAGCGCGGCTCCATCTTCATTCGCTCGGCGGACTCGACCACGCCGATTACGACGCGCCCGGCACCTACAGCTACGAGCAGTATCTCCAGGTCATACTCGACCTCGGCCTCCCGCCCGCGGCAGTCGACGAGGGCTATCGGCGCGCGGTGTTCAACGTCCTGGCCGCCAACCAGGACGATCATGTGAAGAATTTCGCCTTCCTGATGGACCCGGCCGGCCGGTGGCAGCTCTCACCGGCGTACGACGTGACCTACGCGCACGGTAGCGGGTACACGCGACGCCATCAGCTCTCGCTGAACGGCAAGCGGGAAGCCATCACCCGGGACGATCTTCAGGCGCTCGCCGCACGATACGGTGTCAAAGGCAACGGGCGACCGATCATCGCGCAGGTGGTCGACGCGCTGGGTGGGTGGGCAGGATTCGCGAAGGAGGCCGGCGTGCCGAAGGAACGGACCGCCCAGATCGGAGCGGAGATCAAGGGGCGGAGTGGGGGGTGAGTGCACGTCGCGCGTAGATCGACCCCGCGACAGTCCATCCGCCTATCCGCCCCACCGCCCCTCCCCCCCTCCGACCGCTCTACCTCACCCCCTACCCCCTCTCCACGTTCGTGGAGAGGGGGGACGCCAGACGGTGTCATCC
>JBAUHI010000107.1:0-10604 GCA_049680185.1 Gemmatimonadales bacterium
ATGTGGGTGACCGATCGAACCCCTATTCCGGGATCGTACATCGCGGCCAGGATAGGACTGAACAGCGGGACACGGAGGTGCGGAGAACAACCGCAGAGGCGCGGAGGACTGCGGATGAAGTGGGTGGTCGGGTGAACCCCCATGTCGAGGTCGTGCATCGCGGCCGGGAAAGCACTGCACAGCGGAACACGGAGACACGGAGGACAGAGGGAGACGCGGAGAACCCATTGGCCTGATGTGTCCCGTGCCCACTGCCAACTCCCAGATATTGATGTGGGTGGCCAGTGGAGCGCCTCTCGTGAAGGCGGATGTGGAGTCACGCCTTGATCTCGAGTATCCCAATGTGCGACCGCGGCATGGGAGCCCATCCGACCACCCACACCACCTGTGGTTCTCCGTGTCTCCCTTTGCCCTCCGTGTCTCCGTGTCCCGCGGTTCAGTCCTGGCCTGGCCGCAGTGTCAGGCGCAGCGCAGCATCGCTGCCGTGGAAACACCAACCTCAACCACGAAGGGCACGAAGGAGCACGAAGAACAGCAATTGTTGTGGCCGTGCACACGGGGTTCAGGGTGCTATCCCACACCATTGTGCAGTTCTCCGTGTCTCTGCCGTTGTTCTCCGTGCCTCCGTGTCCCGCTGTGCAGTTGTGCTGTGCCGCGATGCTCGTGTCAGCGCAGCATCGCTGCCTGCGCGACGCTCCGGGTCACGATCGTCAATGCCATATAGGCGCTCGCTATGGGCGCGGGAGGAACGCAATGACCGCGAATGAAAAGTCACAAGTGAAAAGCACAAAGGGAGGGATATGTGGCCGATCCCATCGCACCCTTTTCACTCTTTGCTTTTCACTTTTGACTGCTGTCGCCGCCTGCACTCCCCGGACCGGCACACCTCCGGAGAGCGGCGCCATCGGACGACTGCCCACCGGTCAGCGGCTCGATCCCGCTGGTGTCACCCGTACGGTAGGACAGATGCCGCTCGGCATGGCACTCGCCCCCGATGGCCGACACGTGGCACTCCTTCTGAGCGGCTACCGGGAGCAGGGATTGCAGGTGGTCGATCGCGAGGGGACCGTCACCCAGAACATTCCGCAGGTGGCGGCGTTCATCGGGCTGGTGTTCTCTCCCGACGGACGGTCGCTCTACGCTTCCGGCGGCAACCTCGATCTCGTCTATCGCTACGACTGGACCGGTGACAGCGCCATCCTGGCCGACTCGATCGTACTTGGGGCCCGTAACAAGAACGGCGACGCCACCCACTATCCGGCAGGATTGGCACTCTCCCCCGATGGCCGGACGCTCTATGTGGTCGAGGACCTGGCCGACTCGCTCGCGGTTGTCGACCTGGCGACGAAGGCGGTGGTCCAGCGGGTGGCAGTGGATCGGTACCCATATGCGGTCGCGGCCACGCCCGAGGGCTCGGTGTTCGTGACATCGTGGAATGCCAACTCGATGGCGGTCTTCCGCACCACTGGGGGTCGCTTGACGCCAGCGGGCAAGATCCCCGCAGGGCGTCACGCGTCCGTGTTGATCCAGAACCGCTCCGGGAGTCGCCTCTTTGCAGCGTCAGGAAGCACCGACCGGATCACGGTGATCGACACCAGGGCGCTCACGGTGGTCGCGACGCTCCGTGACACCGTTCCTCACGGCGTACTCGAGGGTGCGACCCCCGACGCCTTGGCGCTCTCACCCGATGGCGCCCGACTCTACGCCGCCGAAGCCGACGCGAATGCGGTGGCGATCTTCGATCTTTCGCGTGGCACCGCTGACGTGGCCGCCGCGACCGGCAACGACGCGCTCGTCGGCCGCATCCCGACGGCGTGGTATCCGGTGTCGCTGGTGGCCTCTGGCGACACGCTGATGGTGGCGAGCGGTAAGGGGCGTGGCACCGCTCCCGACCCTGACGGGCCGCGGCCTGGTGTGGCCCGGATCCGCACCGGCCCCAACGCCGACCGCCAATACACACTAAGCCAGCTGGATGGCGCGATCTCGATCGTACCACTGGCCGGTGCATCTTTCGCTCGGCTGACAAAGCGCGTCTACGCCGCGAATGGGTGGGACGATCCCGCCACACGACACCGCTATCCGCCCTTCAAGCATGTGATCTACGTCCTGCGCGAAAATCGCACCTACGACCAGATCCTGGGCGACCTGCCCAAGGCCGACGGCGACAGCGCGCTCGTTTTCTTCGGACACGACGTGACCCCCAACGCCCACGCCCTGGCGGAGCGGTTCGGCGTCTTCGATCGGTTCTTCGTGAACGCCGAGGTGAGCGGTGATGGGCACAACTGGTCGATGGCAGCGTACGCGACCGACTACACCCAGAAAACGGTGCCGGTCAATTACTCCAGCCATGGCGGGCGGAGCTACGACTTCGAAGGGACCAACCGCGATTCGATCCCGAAGGACGACGTCGCCGCACCGGCGCAAGGGTTCATCTGGAACCTGGCGGAGCGAGCGGGGGTGTCGTTCCGGGATTTCGGCGAACGGGTGGCGGATGAGGAGGAGGAAGGGAAGAAGGTGTATGTCGGGACCGGCGCGTACCTGTCGCAGCACACCGACCCGGCGTATCCCGGATTCGATCTTGGGATCCCCGACCAGCATCGCGCCGACCTCTGGCTGGCGCAGTTCGAGCAGTGGGTCTTGGCCGACACGATGCCGGCGCTGCAGACGATCCTCCTTCCGCGCGACCACACCGCCGGTGGGTCGGCGGGTGCCAACACCCCGCGCGCGATGGTCGCCGACAACGACCTGGCGCTCGGCCGGATCGTGGCCGCAGTCTCATCGTCCCAGTTCTGGAAGAACACGCTCATCGTCGTGGTGGAGGACGATGCACAGGACGGCCCCGATCACGTCGACTCCCATCGCTCGCCGCTCTTCCTGATCTCGGCGTGGAACCGGCCCGGGGTGTACCACCGCTTCACCAACACCACCGACGCCATCCGCACCATCGAGGACGTGCTGGGGTTGGGGCACCTGTCGCAGTTCGACGGCTTCGGCCGGCCGATCACCGAGGTCTGGCGCGACACGCCGGATCTGACGCCCTACGCGGTCGTCCCGGCGCGGATCGACCTGAACGAGCGGAACCCCGCCCACACCCAGGCGGCGATCGACTCCCGTCGGCTCGACTTCTCCGACGCCGATCGCGCCGACGAGGAGCTCTTCAACCACGTGCTGTGGCAGATGATCAAGGGGGACAAGGTGCCGTATCCCGGTCCGACGCGGATGTCAGCGCTCGAGGTGAAGCGGGCGGAGTAAGGCATGCCCACGATCACCTTTCCTGAGGTCGTGCCAAACACGTAGGGGGTGGCCTGCGGCCACCCCATGCAAGCCACCTCGCCCGATCGCTTCTCCTCACCCCCCGACCCCCTCTCCACGTTCGTGGAGAGGGGGAGCCGCTCCGATCTAGCGATGCTCGCTACTTGAGCATCGCCGTTGTGGAAACACCAACCTCAACCATCCCTCGTTACACTGGGGACAGGCTCCGGGCACGAAGGAGCACGAAGAAGAGCAATTGTTGTGGCGGTGCGCACGGAGCCCAGTGTGCGATCCCACACTAGTGAGCAGTTCTCCGTGTTGCGCCGTGTCCTTCGTGGTTGAATCAGTCCTCATCTGGCCGCAATGCCTGATCCCAGCATGGGACCACGACCGACCACCCACACCACCCGCAGTTCTCCGCGCCTCCCACGGTCCTCCGTGCCTCCGTGTCCCGCGGTGCAGTCCTGTTTCGGTCGCGATGCACGATCCCGACATAGAAGCTCAACTGACCACCCACACCACCCGCAGTTCTCCGCGCCTCCCACGGTCCTCCGTGCCTCCGTGTCCCGCGGTGCAGTCCTGTTTCGGTCGCGATGCCCGATCCCGGAACCGGAGTTCACCCGACCACCCACACCACCCGCAGTTCTCCGCGCCTCCCACGGTCCTCCGTGCCTCCGTGTCCCGCGGTGCAGTTCTGTTCCGGTCGCGATGCCCGCCTCAGCGCAGCATCGCCGCCGTGGAATCTGCCGATCCGTCATTCGGCGCCGGGACCACGTGCAGGAGCCGAGCGAGCAGGTCATAGACATGGATGTTCTGGAACCCGCCCACGGTCACGCCCTGCTTGAGATCGGGGCCCCGCGCCACGAAGATGGCCCGCATATCCGGCAGCGCGTTGTCGTAACCGTGCTCACCCTTCAGGTCGAAGGGTCGGCGCTGGACATACGCGTGCGTCGTCACGTACCAGCCCTCGTCCGCGATCGCGACGATCGCAGGGATGCGCGGGCTCGAGTTGTAGTGGAACCGCGCCGGGACGTCGGCCTTCCAGTATACCTGCAGATGCGGGTTGGCGTCCTTGAGCCGGTGGTACACACTGTCGGCGTAGCCCGGCTTCGGTGCGATCCGCGCCCCGGCCCCCCCCTCCGTCAACGTGTACCACTCGCTCGGCACATAGTCATCGAGGTACACCACGCGGTCGGGGCTGGTCGCGGCCATCCCGTGGTCCGAGACCACGATCAGGTCGACCTGGCGCTGCATCCCCATCGAGTCGATCCCCGCCATCAACTTCCCGACCTCCCCATCTGCTTCGGTGATGGCGCTGTTCACCTGTGGGGAGTCGGGTCCGTATGTATGCCCTGCATGATCGGGCTCGCTGAAATACACGGCGATGAACTGCGGCGCCGAGTCGTTCTTCATGCCGAGCCATTGAAGGACCTGGGCGACACGGGCGTCGAACGGCACCCGGCCGTCGTAGTGGCGCCAGAACTCGGGGCGCGCGCCGCCCTGACCCGCTTCGGATCCGGGCCAGAAGAACACTGCTGCGCGCTTCCCCTGCTTTTCGACGGTGGCCCAGATCGGCTCGCCACCCCACCAGCGCGGATCGACGTTGGCGGCGCTGTCACCGAGTGAGAACCGGCCGAGGGCCGAGTCGATGATCGCATTGCCGATGATGCCGTGGTGTTCGGGGTACAGCCCGGTGACGATGGCATAGTGGTTGGGGAAGGTGAGTGACGGGAACGACGGCTGCATCCATGCCGCCCGGACCCCTTCCTTGGCGAGCTGGCGCAGGTGCACCGCTTCGGGACGTTCGAGGTAGTCGGCCCGGAACCCGTCGAGCGAGACCAACACCACCTTATGGGCTTGGGCGGAGAGACGGAGGGGCGCAGAGACGGAGAGCGCAATGAACAACGCGCCGGCATACTGGATCGCCGACCGCCGATAGCTGGTCGTTGAAAGCCGATAGCCGATAGCCGATAGCCGATAGCTGATTGCCTGCAACATGTAAGTCCTCGTCACGGAGTGAGTGCGCTCGGTCCTTCTACGATGACCAGACGTCGGACCAGCAGGTCGAAGCGTCGGTCGAGGATGATCTGGCGGACATCGTTGCTCGGGATACGGGTGCTCAGGTCGAGACGTTGGGCGTATTCGCGGTGTCCCGCGGGTGCAGAACCGTCAAGTGGGATGGCGAGCGCCATCAGGCGGCCCTGTCGCACCAATGAATCGGTGGCGGTGCTGTCGCGCGGATCATACGGCGCCACCTGCGACCCGGGGACATCGAACCGGAAGCGCTCGTGCCGCATCAGGAAGGTGGACGGAAAGAGGATCGTCCGGTCACGGAGGGCGGAAAGGCCGGGACTGTCCGGCGTCGGAAGGAACGGGCCGTCGAAGGGGGCGAGTGCCAGGCCGAGCGCGAGCCAGGTACCGGCGACGGCGGCGGGGAGCCGGCAGCGGATCGCGCCGTCACGACCCACGACGCCGGAGATCGCGAGGAGCAGCAGGAGTCCCAACACCACCAGCTGCCAGGGCGCGTACGACACATCGGGCACCGCGGCCGGCAGGCCCAGCACCAACCAGGCGAGTCCGCCGATCACCACTGTGGCCAGCACACCAGAGAGTCGGAGCAGCCACCCGGGGATCCGGTCCCAGCGGAGCGCCATCAGCACCGCCAGCGCCGCGACGGTGGGCAGGATGTAGTTCTCCTGCCGCTGGTGGGGGGCGGTGTAGATGATGAGGAACCCGATCACATAACACCAGAGATCGCGCTCGGCGGCGGTGAGTGGTGCCTTCGGGTCGACTACCAGCGTCGATCCGTGGTAGTCGCCGACGTCATCGTGTTTCGGCAGGAACTTGCCGTCGGATCCGCGCGCCGCCGACCGGCGCCATCGGTCGAGCAGTGTGATGCCCACGAGCCCGGCGAGCGCCGGTGCCAGGGCGCCATAGTTGACGAGGTCACCGAGCCAGATGACGGTGATGGCGTTGTAGTGTCCCGTCACCAGGTCCAACAGATAACTGCCGTGGGAGAACTTGCCGACGTTCTCCTTGAGGACGAAGTCGTGGAGGACGGTGCCGGGATAGGGATCGAAGAGGAACCAGAGTGCGAAGAGTGCGAGCCCGATACCGGCCATCGCGGCCAGCCGCCCGGTGTCCTGGCGCAGGGTCGCGACGAGGTCCCAATTGCGCCGGCGCCACTGGATGAGGGCGAATGCCGCGGTGACCGGCACCACCAGCACGAACGACTTGTAGAGCGCACCGATGCCGAGGCTGAGGCCGCACATCACCACTACCGGCCAGGAGAGCTCACCGAATGCGATGAGGAGGACCACCGGCAGGAAGAGCCAGAAGGTCTCGGGCTGGTTGGTGAGGAAGGGTCGGCCGTACTGGAAGGTCGAGGCGGCACCGGTGAAGAGCAGTGCGGCGAGCCACCCTTTCCGCCGATCAGCGGCGAGCTTGGTGGCGAGGAGTCCGACCAGGAACGCGGTGGCGGCGGTGTAGAGGACCGTGGGGAAGCGGAGCGCCCAGAGGCTCCACCAATGGCCCCAGTCGGTGGAGGCGATCCCCTGCCAGAAGAGGAGCGGGGGTTTGGTGTCGCAGATGCCGAGTTCGCAGACGAGGGGGAGGAGCTTGCCCTGTTCGCCGGTCATCCGGGCGATCTGGATGTACAGGTCCTCGTCGCCGATCTTGAGGATGTTGCGGCCGCCGAGGTGGTAGCAGTAACCGGCCACCGTGATGACGAGCGCCACCGCGAGCCAGAGGGCCGGGCGGCCGAACGGGCGGGCGGTGGCGTGATCGGACATCATCTGGTCCGGGCGACGATTACTGACCGCGCTCCTGCTCCTTGAAGAACGACGTGAGGTAGACGCCGATGGGGATCAGTATGATGCCGCCGATGATCTGGCCGACGTGGTTCGTGGCCTCGTAGGCAAAGGGCACCGTGCGGGTCGCGTGGAGCGTCGCGATGATGCCCATCACGAGGCCGACCAGGCCGATGACGATGAGGAGAAACCCAAGGATTCGCATATGGATCTCGCGGGTGGACAGGTGGGACGGTGGATAGGGGAAGATAGGCGGATGGGCGCAGAGGCGCACGGGCGCACGGGCGCACAGGCGCACGGGGCTTTCCCAACCAGGGAGCGTCATCCCGAGCAGAGCGAGGGATCTTGTCCGCGGATATCGACGCCGATCGCTATTTCCCGAGGACCGCTGGAAAGATCCCTCGGGCGCTGCGCTTCCTCGGGATGACGTTCCGTGCGCGCCCACGCGCCTCATGCACCGCGCGCGGCTGTTCATTCGACCATCCGGCCGACCGTCCATCCGCCTTTTCATGCGTCTATGCGCGCGTTCACTTCTTCTGATACTTCCAGTTCCGCTGCTTCCCCGCCGCCAGCCACTCGACGGTCGTCGCCACCCGCCGCGCTCGGGTCTCCACCCCCTTGGCCCCGGTGATCCAGTCCAGGTACTCCCACCGATGACTCGGCGCCGACCGCGCCCAGAACGCTTGCGCCTTCTTGTTGCGACCGAGCGCGGTGGAGAGATCGCGCTGCATCGGGATCGACTTCCGTTTGGGGTGCTTCCGCGGCCGAGACTTGACCCCATCCTCATTGAGTTTCGCGGCCTTTTTCACGTAGCGCGCCAGCATCGCGCGCGATGGCAGCTCGGCGACCGACGTGATCTTCCCGAACTGACCCATCGCCTGCTTGGCCGCCGGCGTGGAACCGACGACCAGGGAACCCTTCCAGAAATGGAGCATGCAGTGCGCCTTGAATGCCGCCATCCCGCAGACGATCCCGTGGTGCCCGAAGTTCGGCATCCCCCACTTGATGGTCTCGTCGATGGTGGGGCATCCGGCGTGCACTGCGGCACGGAGATGACGAAGGATCGGCCTCGCGAATTCCGGGGCCTTGGCGATGTACGCGTCGATGCGGGGGTCTTTAGGCATGGGGGAAGAATAGGCGGACGGGCGGACAGGCGGCCAGGCGCACGGGCGCACAGGGCTTTCCCAATCAGGGAGCGTCATCCCGAGCAGAGCGAGGGATCTTTTCCGCGTGGGTCGGGGGCTGGCCACGGGTCGCCGATCGGCTTTGGGAAGATCCCTCGGTCGCTCTGCTCCCTCGGGATGACGCTCCGTGTGAATTCACGCGTCTTATGCGCCCCACGCGTCCTATGCGCCCCATGCGCCTGGGCGGCTGCAAGCCGCCCCTACAGATCCTTCGCGAACCGGAACGACGTCTTCAAGTACCCAAGTCGCTCATAAAAGCGGTGCGCGTCGGTGCGGCGCATGTTGCTGGTCACTTCGAGCAGTCCGGCGCCGTCGGCCCGGAGGATCCGTTCCGCTTCCGCCATCATCTCGGCACCGACGCCGCTACCGCGGGTCTGCTCATCGACCACGAGTGCGGTCACCCTGCCGATCGGATTCGCGCGATGGAGTTCGGGTGTCAGGTGCAGCGTCATCACCCCGACGACCTGTCCCTCCAGGACCGCGACCACCACCCGGTCGGGAGGGCCGAGTGCCGTCATCTTCGTCAGGCGGGCCGCGATCTCGGCTGCAGCGGCGGGATAGCCGAGCTGGGCCAGAAGCACGGTGATGGCCGGAGCATCGCCGGTGGTGGCAAGGCGGATCACCCCTTCTTCCTCGGCCTTCGCACCAGCTCTCCGCCGCAGTTGGGGCAGACATCCTTCATCTCCGCGGCGCACCGGTCACAAAAGGTGCACTCGTGGCTGCAGATCCGGGCCGGGCCGTCGGCGGCAAGGGGGGCGTGGCAGCGTTCACAGGCGGGGCGCATCTCGAGGGACATCAGGATCTCCTCATTCGGCGTGCTTGACCGTTCCGCAGCTGCGATCGCGCCACCGCACCGAATCCATCGGCACCGGCGCCCAGCGGTCGGCGGTATCGACGCGTTCCATGGCGATGACCTGCGGGAATCGGGCGACCCCCGCGGTCGGATGGCCGGCGGAGTCGACATAGACAACGGTGAGACAACCATAGTCGTTGAGGACGATGGTGCCCTGGTGCCACGCACGGTCGCGCGCGACCCGCACGCGCACGTGGGCGCCGAGGGGGAGGAGGGGGCCGAATAGCGCGAGAAGCGAGAAACGAGAAGCGAGAAGCAAGAGTCGGGGCATAGGAGCAAGAGAAAAAGAGAAAGGAGAAAGGAGACACCGCAGACCGGCGACCATGGGCATCGAGGTCCGAACCCCGACCCCATCGGGTGCCGGGATCGCGTTTACCGCTTGCGCAGGTAGTTGAGCAGCGCCACGGCCTGGTTGTGCTCGGTGTCCTTGGCGCCGAAGAGCAGCGTCACCTTCCCCTTCCGGCCGAAGGCACGAAGGTGCGCAACGAGCGCCTTGTTGGCCCGGAGTTCGGCATGGTACCGGCGCTTGAATTCGGCCCAGCGGGCGGGATCGTGATCGAACCACTTCCGAAGAGCGGTCGACGGCCCGATCTCCTTGAGCCAGCCGTCCACCTGCGCCTTGGCCTTGGTCAGTCCTCGCGGCCAGAGACGATCGACCAAGACCCTCGTGCCGTCGGTCCTGGCCGGCGGGTCGTAGACGCGCTTCACGGTGAATGCCATGGCTGGTCCCTCTCTGTTAGCACTGCCGATCCATCAGCGCGACGCCATCCGGCGCAGCGCGTCTCCCGTCAGACGATACACGGTCCAATCGGCCATCGGTACCGCGCCGAGTGATCCGTAGAACCTGATGGCGGGCTCGTTCCAATCGAGCACCGACCATTCGAAGCGGCCGCACCCGCGCTCGACGGCCAGCTGGGCCAGATGCCGCAGCAGCGCCTTGCCGATCCCCTTGCTGCGGTATTCCGGCAAGACGAATAGATCTTCCAGGTAGAGCCCTCGCTGCGCCAGGAAGGTGCTGTAATTATGGAAGAAGAGCGCGAACCCGACGCCCTCACCATCCTCAAGCGCGACCACCACCTCGGCCTCCGGCGTGGGGCCAAAGAGCGTGGCGCGCAGGCGTTCCTCAGTGGCGACACACTCGTGGGTCAGGCGCTCGTAGTCGGCGAGTCCCTGGATGAGTCGCAGGATGAGCGGGACGTCGGCGGAGGTGGCAGAGCGGAGGGAGAGAGGCATGGGGGAAAATAGGCGGATGGGCGGATGGTCGGATAGGCGTATAAGACGTAGAAGGCGCATAAGACGCATGAGGCGCATGGGCGCATGAATACACCTGAACTGTCATCCCGAGCAGAGCGAGGGATCTTTCCAGCGGTTCTCGGGAGATCGCGACCGGCGTCGATACCCTCGGAGAAGATCCCTCGGTCGCTTCGCTTCCTCGGGATGACGTTCCGTGTTCACGCTGGCACCCTGCGTCCCACGCGAGAGTTCATCCGACCATTCGCCCATCCG